>WYBX01000130.1 GCA_011525695.1 Verrucomicrobiia bacterium | reverse complement strand
CGCTGATTTCGCAGATGGAAGCGGCGGGCCCTCTCCGCGCCATCTGCGCCATCCGCGGTCAAAAGCCTCGATCAGCAGGCTGGAGCTCGAGAGCTTCCGCTCGATGAGCGGTCCAGCCAGCACCAGCAAGGATCCAGCCAGGATCCAGCGAGCCAGCCCGGAGGCGTTTCAGGTTCTCAGGTTTGCATGTTCAAGGGCCTGGGGCGGCTCTACGGAGACGCATTCCGACGTGGCCCGTTGACCTTTTCCTCGCAATGATCATCCGGTTTCCGGATGCCGTTGTTGACCGTGGTTCCACCCATGCCGGGAGCCGAGCGCCGTTTTCGTCCGTTTATTGAATTTGTGCACGCCTCGGGCTGGGCAACCGAGTTCGTGCAGCTGGACTGGATCGGCCCTCAGCCGAACTTCGAATCGCACGCGCTTTTTGCGCAGGTGAACACCCAGACCGCAGGCAAGCTCGTGATGGGCTTCTCGCTCGGCGCACTCTACGCGCACCTGGGCGCACTCCGGGCGCGCCATCTGATCCTCGGCTCGATCTCGCCCTTTTTTCTGGAGGATGACGATGAACCGCAGCGTTGGATGATCTCATACCAGGACGGCAACGCGGATACGCCGGCTGACATCCTCGTAGGCGCCAGGGAAGATGGCCAGATGCACCGACGCGCGACGGCCGTACGTGATTTCTACCGGCGTTGCACCTATCGGGTCGTCCCTGAGGCCGACCACGAGCTGTGGCATCCGAATTACCTGCACGGGATCAAGGCTGCCCTGGACCGGCTCCGCGGGGAGGATCAGGTGAAACCTGAAACCTGAGGACGCAGGAAGCGTTGCTGAATTCGTGGGTTTGGTGTGTTTCGTGGGCAGCCAGGAGCAGCGCGGTCGCGGTGGAAGCTGGCGGTTCAACCGCGAGTTTAGGTTTAAAGTTTAAGACACCGCAGGGGTTTTCATTCGCGGGCATTCGCGTGGATTCGCGGGAAAGCTCAGGATCCGAGCCGCTTTTGACCGCAGATTCCGTCACAGATTTCGCGGAGGAAGTCGCCTGCACGACGTGCGTTCACTCCCGAGCATTCGGGTCGATTCGCGCGCAAATTCGGCGGGCGCTTAAAGCATGACATGCCCGGCGGGTGGTGCTAGGCATCACGCTGATTCCCGATGAACAGGCAGGGCCAGGTTTGGGCCTGCAGTCGTTCTTCGCCGTACCGGCGACGAAGAGATGGGAGATGTGATGTCCGAATCCGGCATCGCATTGTGTCCCCCGATCGGGCTTTCGCACGGTTTCAAGCGAACGCGCAAGAATCGATGGGTCTCTCCGCCGCATGTCTCGGGGCGGTTGCGCGAACTCCTTTCTCCTGTGCCACAATGAAAACAAACATCCAGATTGATCGGAGCGCTGCATTGCGCTCCTGGTTTCCATTCCGCGCGACGGCCGCGCTGGCCGCTATCGTTCTCGCCCTGGCTGCACCCATCGCCGCACAAGTATACGTTGCCAACAACGGCGGCGGTCAGGTCGTAAAGTTCACCGGGCCCGGCACCGGCAGTGTTTTCGCCAGTGGGCTTACCTATCCGCAAGGCATCACGGTCGACAGTGCCGGCAACGTCTATGTCACGTCCGGCAACACGATCATGAAATATGCGCCCAACGGCGTGGGGGCCGTCTTCACCGGCTCCGGCCTGACCAATCCGTTCTCCCTGGCATTCGATCTGACGGGCACCTACCTGTATGCGTCCAATTACAACGCCGGCACGATTTCGAAGATCGATTCCGGGGGCAACGTTGTCGGAACGCTGGTCACGGGGAAGAGTTACGTGAACGGCGTCGCATTCGATCCGGCGGGGAATCTGTATGCCACCGCCACCAATGCCAGTGCGGTGAGCCCGGCCGTGATCAAGTTCGACGGCACCACTCCCACCACCTTCACCACCTCGAATTTGAGCGATCCCAAAGGGCTGGCCTTCGATCAAGCCGGCAACCTCTACGTCGCCAACAATGGCGGCAGCACGATCTACAGTTTTACCTCGGGCGGTGGGGCGGGGACACTGTTCGCCAACAGCAGTGACGGGTTGAGCAACCCGTACGGTTTGGCCTTCACCGATGCGGGCCTGCTCCTGGTGGCGAATTATTCGAGCGGGACCATCCTTGCGTTCGATTCCGGTGGCAATGGCACGGTGTTCGGCACCGGACTGACCAACCCGACGGGCCTTGCGGTCGGTGCCATTCCCGAGCCTTCGACCTGGGCGGCGGTGGCGGGAGTGGCGGCGTTCGCGCTCGCATCATGGCGCCGGCGCGCTCCCCAGGTAGCCAGGCTCAACCGCGAATAGGCGCCAATCCACAGAGGCTGGCAGTTCAACCGCGAATGGACGCCAATCGACGCGAATGGCGGGGAGGGGCCGAGGGGGTCAGGCTGTAAAAGCTTTTCAGTGACGCCACACAGGGCAAATGGGCCGGCCGGCGGAACCGGCGGTTGCACCGGATCCGATTGGTTTGGAATGGCGGTTCGCGCGGTTGCTGACGTGAAATGCCGCTGAATGCTTAAATCGAACGAAAGCAGCCAGGGCTTTTGAACAAGTCACCTTCGAAAGGCGTCGAAACGGTGCTTATGGCTGCCAAATCGGGCGCGACAACCAGTTTCCGGGGAAACCCATGTGGCCCGCGACGGGAAATGTTTGCTTTGTAATCAAGTCGCTAAGCCGGTGCTGCCAATTGGCCGTCGGGTCGATGACGTTCATCAGGTGAGCCAGCATGACCAGCGTGTTATAAATCTTGTTCGGCGCCCGTGGCTGGAGAATTGAGCCGCTCCTGGCGGGCATGGAATCGAAACTGGACACGAGCGTGGGCGGCTTGGTCCTCGGCAGCTGCAGCGAAACCGTGAAGCGCCGATTCCAGAGGCGTGAATGATGAGCACAGGTGTTGCGGACGACGTTCAGGTGGTGGAGAAATGAGCGGAGTACCCGTTCATCAAGGCTGTAGGTGTCGGCGATGACTTGGCGGAGCTTCGGCTCGCGAAGGTGGGAGTAGAAATTGGATACTTGGCCGAACATCATGACCTCGCAGGCTGCCCAGATGGGCGGGCGTCGCATGCCATACACGGTCCGAAAGTGCGCCACGAACTCCTCTTGGCTGCGGGCCAGCTCATCATCGAGTCTCTCGAGTGCGGTCTGGTGGTACGGTATCGAGTTGAAAAACTTAGCGTCCTCATAGGCTTGGGATCCATGCCGGTGTCCCACCTCGTACGCCCAGCGCGACCGCACGGAGATCTCGACGCGCTTCGATGCTTCGAGGACCAGGTGCCGAAGTTGGCGGTCGAACTCATATAGCTCCCAAAGATTCTCGAATGTAACCCCCGGCTTAAAGCGATCCGGATCGCCGTGCACGGTGAGTGGATAACGGTACGCCGAAAGCCGGTAGTAATTGTGGTGAACGAGACAGCGCTCCGCTAACTGCACGTCGGCTACAATCAATCCGCGGGATTGCAGCAATGCGACCTGCTCTGAGTAGGTTTTCGGAGTCTTCGCGAAGATCGGCATTGGCCGCCCTGACGGGCAAGACCACGGAGATCGTGGTTGCTGGAAACGAGTAGCCTCCCTGGTGCGCAGTCCCTGTCTCGCGACAGGCCCGAGGCGTGGGAGGCATTGTTGAGGTGACCATCGGCCAACTTGCCGCGCAACACAAGGGGAAAGACACTGGTTTCCCGGAGTCGTGAAGGAGCAGAGGGGCCGAGGGGTCAGGCGGTAAGTTTTTGAGTGACGTCGCGCAGGGCAAACGGGCTGAGGGGTCAGGTCAGGAATGCGGACATTCCCTCAAGACCGTCGCGTCCTTCGGTGCTGACAGCAGGTGCAGGTTCCCTGACAATCACGCAATTCAGCGCAAGATCGCCCGCATCCGATCCGGGCCGCCCCGAGTGCCCTTCCTGGTTCGCACGAAGGCACGAAACCACGAAGGAACCGGGATGATTGCATGCATTGCGCCGGTCAGAGACACGGCGCTACGGATGCGATGCCCATCGCAGGCTCGACCCAGGCATCCGGAGATCGGCCCACGAATCACTCTAATCAGGCGTATTTTCCCGTCGCGCCCGACGATCGGTTCGGCCTACCTGTGGGCCCTCTCCTCATGAAGATCTCACTCCCGGTCTTTTGCCTGCTTGGCGCGGTGGCCACCGCTGCGGCCGCGCTCGCCGCGGCTGCGCTCTCGGACTTCGACAAGCCGGCGCCGATTGGCTATTCGGATACGCCCGTCATTCCCGGCTCGCAATGGCGCGTCCACGACATCGATCGGCCGGCGCCGCCGGTTGTGCGGCCGGGGGCGAAGCCCGGCGACGCCCCGTCGGATGCGATCATCCTTTTCGACGGGAAGGATACCTCGCAGTTCTACACCCGGAAAAAGGACGAGAGCACGCGGCGGCCGAGCCCGTGGAAAATCGAGCAGGGCGAACTGATCGTCGACGGCGGCGACTGCTGGACCAACCTCGAGTTCGCCAGCTGCCAGTTGCACGTCGAGTGGAAGAGCAGCCCGCAGCAGCGGGGCAATTCCCAGAAGAAGGGCAACGGCGGCGTGTTCTTCATGGACCGCTACGAGAGCCAGATGCTGGATTGCGACAACAACCCCACGTATGCCGATGGGATCACCGGCGCGGTCTACGGCCAGACGCCACCGCTGGTGAATGCCATTCGCCAGGCGGGTGAGTGGCAGAGTTACGACATCGTCTTCACCGCGCCGAAACTGAAGGACGGCAAGGTGGTGGAGCCGGCCCGGATCACCACCTTCCTGAACGGCGTTTGCGTGCAGAACAGCACCGCCATCATGGGGCCGACGCTGCACAAGAAGACCACCGGTTACACGGGGACTTTTCCGGAAAAGGCGCCGTTGCGCTTCCAGGATCACAAGAACGAGCCGCCGATCCGGATGCGTAACATCTGGGTGCGCCCGCTGCCCGCGCTTTAGAAACCTGAAACCTGAAACCTGAGGAAGCCGAGGCGCACTCTTCAGGTCAGGGCCAAAAACCGCCGGGCCTTGGGGAAAGGAACGGCCAAGCCTTCTCACCGCGGATGGCGCGGATGGCGCAGATAAAGGCAGGATGCCTGGCCATCAGCGAAATCAGACCTGAGACCTGAAACCTGAGGATCCAGGCCGGCGGAACACTGCATTGACACCATTGCGCGTGTGAACCGTCCTGCCATCCCGTTGAAAACCTTCCGATTGATTCTGCTGCTTTGCCCCGTGGTTGCGTCGCTGGCCCAGACGTCGCCGGCCGTCGAGCCGCTGAAGACACGGGCCATTTCTCCGCCGGAACCCGCCAGCGTGTCACGTGAGCTCGCATTTCCCGGAGCCGAGGGCTTTGGCGCCTACGCGCGCGGCGGCCGGGGCGGCCCGCTGTTGCGTGTCACCACCCTCGAGGATCACGGCAAGCCCGGCAGCCTGCGTTGGGCGGTTTCACAGCGTGGACCGCGGCGGGTCGAGTTCGCCGTTGAAGGCATCCTCTCGCTGAACAGCCCGCTGACAGTCGAGGAACCCTACCTCACCCTCGATGGTTCGACCGCACCGGGCGCCGGTATCACACTCAAGGATGCGGGAGTGAGGATCGTGCACACCCATGACATCATCGTGCGCCACCTGCGTGTCCGCCCCGGCGACGAAGCTTCGCTCGGCAAAGGGCCCTGGCAGGGTCGTCCCCGGCCGATCCGGTCGGGTGACGCCATTTCCGTCCAGGAGTGCGCCGATGTGATCATCGATCACGTATCGGCGTCGTGGTCCACGGACGAGACGATCTCGGTCACCGATTCCCGGCGTGTGACCGTGCAGAACTGCTTCATCACCGAGCCGCTCGCGAATCCCGCGCTGCATGTCGAGAATGGCGTTCCGATCGCCCATGCCTACGGGGCGATCGTCAACGGCGACGGCATCTCGTACCTGAAGAACTATTTCGCCTATTTCCGGATCCGGGGACCCCAGATGACGGGCGGAATCCCGGAGCTCCCCACCCGCAGCGCGGCGATCAACAACCTGGTCGCGTTCTATGAGGAATCCGGGACGCGGGTGAAGATTGCCCGCGAGCGCTCCGAGTACATCGTGCAAAACAATCGCTACCGGCATCCGCTCAAGCTGACTGCGCCCGACATTCACCTGCTGGCCGAAAAGGGCGCGGAGCGCCGTACTCCCGAGAAGGCGGTCCGCTGGACTCGGCTCTATGTTGCCGGCAACCTCGGGCCGCTTCGGCCGAAAGCGGGCGGCGACGACTGGGGTTCAGTGCGGGCGAATTTCGACCCTGCCGTGGCGGTCCGCTTTCGGGCGGACCAGCCTCCGTTTGTCGTGGAGCCCCTGGTCCTCCTTCCGGCCGACGAGGTGGAAGCCCATGTGCTCGCAGGTGCCGGCGCCACGCTGCCCCTGCGGGATCCGGTCGACGAACGGCTGGTCCGGCAGTATCGCGCCGGTGCGGGTAAGGTCATCCTCAGCCAGGATGACGTCGGCGGTTATCCCGGAGCCGCGGCGGTCCGTCGCTGAAACACCCGCTGCGCGGCCAGTAGGTCAGGTCAAATAGACCTGCCCTACGCCGGAGTGAGGCCCGTCGAAACGGCTTCCGGAATGCGTTGCGCCGGTCAGAGACACGGCGCTACCAGCCGCCACGCATCCCCTCGGGGTGCTTGAGGACCGGCGGCATCCGGGTAGCGCCGGTTTTCAACCGGTGGCCGGGACGGAGCCCGGCCCTCCATGAATCCCATCCTGAAATGAATCCAATTCTGAATCCTGGATTCGAGGATTCATACATGGAGGGACGCCCCCCTCGGCAGGCTCGGGGCCGTGAGCTCGTCGAACCGGCTCCGTGGCGTCCACAAACCTGATGGGTTTTCCGTTCTGCCCGGCCGTCCATGAATCCAAGTCTGATTCCGGATTTCAGACACTCATCACCTGATGGGGATGCGGCGCCTTGTCTCCGGCCCATACAGCCCTCGCCGCGTCGAATTCGTTTCCGGCGAAGGAAGGAACCCGGCCAGCGCGGCGCGAATCGCCGGCTCATGGTTCTTCAAATAGTAACGCAGCCAGTACGCGTAGCGGCGCGGATGCCGTCGAATGTCATCGTGCAACCGGGCCAGGCTCATCTGCCTGAGCGCCGACACCTCGGCGGGATCCGGCGACAGCCGAGCCGGTGCCGGACCAAAGTAAACGTAGACGATTTCATGCTCGATGAGGCCATTGGCCAGTGCTGTGCGGTACTGGGCCCGGAAGGCATACCGCAGCGGGGCGACCGCCCCCAGTTCCTCGCCGAGCCGGCGGCGGGCGGCCTGCAGCGTCGTCTCGCCCGGCCGAGGATGTCCGCAGCAGGAATTCGCCCAGAGCCCGGCCGAATGGTATTTGAGCCGGCTGCGGCGCTGCAGCAGCAGCCGTCCCTGTCCGTCGACGAGGAAGATGGAAAATGCCCGATGGCGGAGGCCCTCCCGGTGGACCCGGGCCTTACCGGCCTGGCCGACCGCGCGATTGCGGGCATCAACAAGAATCAGCTGTTCGCTCATGGTTTCAGCCGGGTGCGCGCGCTTTACTTTTGACGGGAGGGTGTTGGATTGGCTCTCCAAACCGGTTTTCCCACCCGTGCCGAAGCCCCGTCGAAAGCAGCCCGTTGCCAGGCAGTCCGCCAGCCCCGTTCGCGAGGCGGTGGTCGATCATGGGTTCATCCCGGTCCGGGCGAAGCTGCTCGAGGTGGCGGCGTTCCTGGACCGGGTTGAGCGGCATGCGGTGGCGGGGGATTTTCGCTGTGTCGCGCTGCGCCAGGCGGCGGCGGTCCTGGTGGATGGCCGGCCGGAGCGGGCGCGGCGGATCCTGGAGCGGCTGAGCGACCCCACGACCGAGCCGGCTGCCGGGGCGGCCGGTGGCGTGGCGGTGGGAGCCTGGGCTCCGCCCGCCGGGGGTGTGCCGGAGCCGCGCAAACTGCGCGCCAGGCGGAGGTGACGACCGATGCGCTACATTGAACCGCATGGCCACATGGTGAGCCGCACGACCGACGACTATCAAGCGATGGTCACGGCGGGGTGTGTGGCGGTGTGCGAGCCGGCGTTCTGGGCCGGGTTCGATCGCGGCTCCGCCGCCGGTTTCCGCGACTATTTCCGGCAGCTCACGGAATACGAACCGGCGCGTGCGGCGAAGTTCGGGCTGCCGCATTACTGCTGGCTGTGCCTCAATCCAAAGGAGGCGGAGGATCTCGGGCTCGCCCGCGAGGTCCTGGCCATGATCCCGACCTTCCTCGACCGGCCCAACGTGCTGGGGATCGGCGAAATCGGGCTGAACCGCAACACGCGGAACGAACTGGCCGTACTCGAGCAGCACATCGAGCTCGCGGTGAAGCATGATCAGCTGATCCTCGTGCACACGCCGCACCTGGAAGACAAGCTCAAGGGCACCCGGCTCATCGTCGATCTCCTCCGCTCCCACCCGCGCGTGCAGCCCGGCCGGGTGATCATCGATCATGTCGAGGAACACACCATCCGGCGCGTGCTGGAGCACGGATTCTGGGCCGGGATCACGCTGTATCCGGATTCCAAGTCGTCGCCCCCGCGGGCGGTCGACATGCTGGAAATCTGCGGCCAGGAGCGGATCTGGCTCAACTCCGCCTGCGACTGGGGGGTGAGCGATCCGCTGGCGGTGCCGAAGACGGCGCTGGAGATGCGGCGGCGCGGGTTCGGCGAGGATTTGATCGACGCCGTGTTTTTTGGGAATCCGCACCGGTTTCTTTCGCAGTGCCCGAGGTTTTCCGCCGGAGGCGGCAAACCATGAGGTTGAATGACGGGCTGCATCTCGCCTACTGCACCAACGTTCATCGGGGCGAGACCTGGCCGGAAACGTTCGCCGCGCTCGAGCGACACACGCTGCCTGTCCGCCGCCGGGTGGCGCCGGGCCGATCCTATGCGATTGGGCTATGGCTGGGCCAGCGGGCCGCGGCCGAGCTCGCGCAGCCAGCGGCCCTGCTCGGTTTCCAGCGCTGGCTCGAGCGCCACGACTGCTACGTCTGCACGTTCAACGGGTTTCCCTACGGGAGCTTTCACGGAGGCAGGGTGAAGGAGCAGGTGTATGCGCCGGACTGGTCGACCCCGGAGCGGCTCGACTACACGCGGCAGCTGTTCGATTTGCTCGTGCAGCTCCTGCCGCCAGGCGAGGCCGGAAGCGTCAGCACCGTCCCGATCTCATGGAAGGGGTTTGGTCCCGGAAATCCGGAGCGCAGCCGGGCGATTTTTGAGCACCTGAGCGCCTGTGGCCGGCACATCGCGGAGCTGGCGGAGAAGACCGGCCGCGATCTGCACCTCGGGCTGGAGCCGGAACCGCTCTGCGTGCTCGAGACGAGCGAGGAGACGGTGGACTTCTTCAATCGCTGGCGGGAGTCCGATCGCGGGGTGGAGCCGCTGCTGCGCCAGGTCGGCGTCAATTACGACTGCTGCCACCTGGCGGTGGAGTTCGAGTCGGCGGCGGCGGCGCTGGACCGGATCACGAGTGCCGGGCTCCGGTTGAGCAAGCTGCACCTGAGTTCGGCGCTGCGGGTCCGGCCGGATGCCGTCGCGCGTGCGGCGCTGGAGGCGTTTGTCGAGCCGGTGTATTTTCACCAGGTGGTGGTGGGCCGTGGCGGGACGGTGCGGCGGCGCTATGCCGATTTGCCGGACGCGCTGGCGGACCCCGAGCCGCCGGAGCCGGATGACGAATGGCGGATTCATTTTCACGTGCCGCTGCATGCCGCGCCCGGCGCGCCCTTCGAGGACACGCGGGATCACCTGCAGGAGGCGCTCGACTGGCTCCAGGCCCATCGGGGCGCGTGCCGCCACCTGGAAATGGAGACGTACACCTGGGAAGTGCTTCCGCCGGCGCTGCGGCTGCCGATCGAGGACCAGCTCGTGGGCGAATATGGCTGGACGCTCGCGGCGCTGGCGCAGCGCGGGCTCGCGGATCCGGCGCTGGCGGTCCAGTGTGCACGGGAAGCGGCACGCGACCCGGGTAACCAAGGTGGCGCATGACGAGGTTGCCAATGAGACCCTGGTTTGATCTCGCGAGAGCGGGCAATTTCCCGTCGGTGGCGAGCAACGTGATTGCGGCGCTCGTGCTTTCGGGCGGGCCGGGGTTTGGAGGGCCGCCGGCGGGATTGCTGCTGCCGGCGATCGCGGCCGGGTTCTTAATCTACGCCGGTGGGGCCACGCTCAACGACGTGGCGGATGCCCGGTTCGACGCGCAGCACCGGCCGGAACGCGCGATTCCGCGCGGATTGATCACGCGCGGAGCCGCCGCGGCGGCCGGGGCCGTCGAAATGCTCGCCGGCGCAGGCCTCTTGATCGCGGCCGGCGGCTCCGCGGTTTGGACCGGGGCGCTGGTGGCGACGATCCTGGCCTATGATGCGATTCACAAGCGCTGGGCCGGGTCGGTCGCACTGATGGCGGGCTGCCGCGTCCTGCTCGCCCTGGCCGTGGCGTCGCTGCCGGGTCAGGCGGTGACGCCGGCGCTGGCGTGGTGGTTGGGCGCGTTGTTCGCGTACATCACCGTCCTGAGCCTGATGGCCCGCCGGGAACTTGAGCCGGGTGCGCGCGGTGTGGCTGCAGGGCGAAGCGTGGGCCGGCTGCTGGCCTTCATTCCGCTGGTCGACGCGGCCGCGCTGCTGGTCGCGGGAGCATGGATGCCAGCAATGATTTGCGCTCTGGCCGTACCGCTGGGACGTTGGGCGCAGCGCCTGGCGGCCTCGACCTGAGCCGCAGCCGGGCGGACGCTCCGTTCCCACCGCCTCGCCCACACCTTCGACCGACCCTTCCTGGCCTCATGCCGCCGCGATCCGAAACCCTCTCGTTCCCGATCACGCTTCAGCAGGAGCACCGGCTGATCTTCACCCGCGACATCTTTGCCGGTGACAACCCGGTGCTGGAGGAGCTGCTGACTCCGCGCGAGCCGGGCGAGCACGTGCGCGCGCTGGTGTTCCAGGACGCGGCGCTGGCGGAGGCGTTTCCCGGTCTGGCCGGGAAAATTGTCGGATGGTTCGAGTCCCGGCGGGACAAGTTCGAGCTGGCGGGGCCGCCGATCACGGTGCGGGGGGGCGAGGGGGTGAAGAACGACTTTCGCGAACTCGAGGCGGCGTGGGCGGCGATCAACCGGGCGGGAATGTGCCGGCATTCGTACATCATCGCGGTGGGCGGCGGCGCGATGCTCGACATGAGCGGGTTCGCCGCGGCCACGGCACATCGTGGGATCCCGCTGATTCGCGTTCCGACGACGAGTCTGAGCCAGGGTGACGGCGGGGTGGGCGTGAAGAACGGGATCAACCATTTCGGCAAGAAGAACTGGCTCGGGGCGTTCGTGATTCCCCACGCTGTCGTCAACGATGCCGCGTTCCTGGAAGCGCTGCCGCTGCGGGATCGGCGCGCCGGGCTGATCGAGGCGGTGAAGGTGGCGCTGATTCGCGACGGATCGTTCTTCGAATTCATCGCGGCGCGGGTGGAGGCGCTGGCCCGGTTCGAGCGGGAGCCGTTCGAGGCCGTCATCCGGGAAAGCGCCCGGCAGCACCTCGAGCACATTGCCACTGCCGGGGATCCGTTCGAGCGCGGTTCGGCCCGGCCGCTCGATTTCGGGCATTGGGCGGCGCACAAGCTCGAGCAGCTGACGGAATTCCGGGTGAGCCATGGCGAGGCGGTGGCAATCGGCATCGCGATGGATGTCCTCTATGCGCGGCGGACGGGGCTGCTGCCGGAGCCGATGGCCGAGCGGATTCTGGGCCTGATCCAGCGGCTGGGCTTCGAGCTGTTCGCGCCGGTCCGCGAGATCCGCGGACCCAGCGGCCGGCAGGACATGCTCGACGGGCTGGAGGAGTTTCGCGAGCACCTCGGCGGCCGGCTGAGCATCCCGATGATCACCGCGCCCGGCCGGCGGCGCGAGATTCACGAGATCGACGGGGCGGTGGTGAAGTCGGCGTTCGAGGAACTGCGGAACCGCTATGGCTGAACGTATCGCGATTCTCAATATCGTGGGGCTGACGCCGCGGCTGCTCGGTCCCGCCATGCCCCGGCTGCGGCAGGCGGCGGAGGCGTCGGGGCTGATTCGCGTCAACCCGGTGCTGCCGGCCGTGACGTGCACGGCGCAGTCCACCTACCTGACCGGGCTGCCGCCGTCGGGCCATGGGGCGGTGGCGAACGGCTGGTACGATCGCCGGCTGGCGGAGCATCATTTCTGGAAGCAGTCGAACCGGCTGATCGGGGGCGCGAAGCTCTGGGAGAAGGTGCTCGCGGCCCGGCCGGGCTTCACCTGCGCCCAGCTTTTTTGGTGGTACAACATGTACTCGTCGGCCGACTGGTCGATCACGCCGCGGCCGATGTACCCGGCCGATGGACGCAAGATTTTCGACATCGCGGCGCACCCGCATGCGCTGCGCGACGAGGTCAAGGCCGCGCTCGGTCCGTTTCCCTTTCCTGCGTTCTGGGGGCCGGCGGCGGGGATTGGCTCGTCGGAATGGATTGCACGCGCGGCGCTCTGGGTGGAGGAGCGGCACCGGCCGGATCTGTCACTGGTTTACCTGCCGCATCTCGACTACAATCTCCAGCGGCTGGGTCCGGACGATCCGCGGATCGCGGACGACTGTCGGGCGATCGATGCCGTCGCGGGGCGGTTGCTCGACGCCTATGCGCAGCGGGGGGTGCGCACGCTCGTGCTGTCGGAGTACGGGATCACGGCGGTCCGGCGGTCGATCGCGCTCAATCGCGTCTTTCGTGCGCAAGGCTGGATTGGGGTGAAGGAGGAGCTTGGCCGGGAGCTGCTCGATTGTGGGGCGAGCCGGGTCTTTGCCATCGCGGATCATCAGGTCGCACACATTTACGTGCGGGATCCCGCGCTGCTGCCGGCGGTGCAGGCGGAGCTCGAACGGATCGACGGCGTGGCGCGGGTGCTCAGTGGCGAGGCGCTGCGGGCGGCGGGGCTGGAGCACGAGCGATCGGGCGATCTGGTCGCGTTCGCCGCGGAGGATGCCTGGTTCAACTATTATTACTGGGAGGACGACGCGAACGCGCCGGACTTCGCGCGGTGCGTGGATATCCACCGGAAGTACGGCTACGATCCGGTGGAGTTGTTCCTGGATCCGGCGCAGCGCGCGCCAAGGCTGCGGATCGCGGCAAAGCTGGCGGCGCGGCAGATGGGTTTCCGGATACTGATGGACGTGATACCGCTGGATCCGTCGCTCGTGAAGGGTTCGCACGGCACGTGTCCGGCGGATCCGCGCGACTGGCCGGTGCTGATTGGGACCGGACGCGTCGATGGAGACCGGCCGATCGAGGCGGTGGACGTGCACCAGCGGCTGTTGGCGGCGTGCCTGGGAGAAGCGTGAGTAGGTCAGGTCATGGAGGGACGCCCTCCGTGGCGTCCACAAAACCGATGGGAAAACCATTCTGCGCAGCGGATCGATCTACGTGGCCGTGACGGAGCACGGCCCTCCAGGTACGAGGTTCGGAACGTTGCGGCCGGGACGGCCTGCCCTCCGGTTGAATCATGCAGCCGTAGGGGCGCAGCTCGCTGCGCCCCTACGATTCCAATTCAGATTCCTGATTCGAATGCCCGTTCGTTGGGGATGCGGCGCCAGGATGAAAAAGGCCGGTCGCGAGACCGGCCTTCCTTGAATAACAGAGCCGTGGATTCGGCTTAGCCCTCGTAGGCCGGCAGCGTCTTGTCGACGCGCACGCGATCGAGCCGGGCGAACGTCGGCACGCCATTCTCGTGCGGCACGGTGACCTCGCCCTGGATCAAGGGCTGGGCATAACGCAGGAACTGGAAGTTCATGCTAATTCCATCCTCATTGATCCAGTCGCGGGGCAGCTTCTTCACCGAGTTTGCGACGTCGGCGAGCGGTGCCAGCCCGGTTTCAGAGGTGTAATGGTCGCCGTCGCCGCGCATCAGGGTGATCATCTTGTCGGACTCGCCGTTGATGGCGGCCTTGACGGCGGCCTGGCCGGTGAGGAATGACTCGTCGGCATCGGTCTTCGAGGCGGTGTGCGCGCCGCAGCGCTGGAGCAGACCGGGCTTGGCCACGCGGACCTTCACGCCCGGGATGTTCTGGCTGATGATTTCCGCGAGCGCGTCGCCGGCGCCGCCGAGCTGGGCATGGCCAAATGCGTCCGTGTTGCCCTCGGCCGCGACGTAATTGCCATCGGCATCGACGAGGCCCTCGGCCACGACGATCAGGCAATACCGCTCGCGTTTCAGCACCCGGCGGATGTCCTCCATGATCTTCTCCTGGTTGAAGGATATTTCCGGGAGGAGGATGATATGCGGCGGGTCATGCGGATGGTCCCGGCGCTTGGCGAGGGCGGCACCGGCGGCGATCCAGCCGGCGCTTCGGCCCATCACCTCGATGATCGAGACCAGATCGCCCTGGCCCATCGACTCGTTGTCGCAGGCGACTTCCTTGACGGCGGTCGTGATGTATTTCACGGCGCTGGCGTAGCCGGGGCAGTGATCGGTGACGGGCAAATCGTTATCGATTGTCTTGGGCACGCCGATCACGCGGAGTTCATAGCCCTGCTCCTGGGCGAGCTTCGCGATCTTGTCGGCGGTGTCCTGCGAATCGTTGCCACCGATGTAAAAGAAATAGCGGATGTTGTGGGCCTTGAAGACCTCGAGAACGCGCTCGAAATCCTGCTGCTTCTTCAGCTTGTATCGGCAGGTCCCCAGGGCGGCACCCGGGGTGTGCCGGAGGGCGCGAATCTGCTGCTGTGATTCCGAGGCAAGATCGATCAGGTCCTCATGCAGGATGCCCAGCACTCCGTTCAGCGCGCCGTATATCTCCTCAATGCATTCATGGTTCAGCGCCTCGGAGATGATACCCGCGACACTGGCATTGATGACGGCAGTGGGCCCGCCAGATTGGCCCACCAAAACATTTCCTACGAGTTCAGCCATGACAGAGAGTGATGAAGGTTGAGAGAACGTGAGGGTCAAAGGAAGCGCCGCGCCCCAAACAGTGGCAAACCCTAATTTCCCGGATGCGGTCAGGACCCACGGAAAATTCTCCGATGCGGCGAACCGGTTTGGCTGATGGCACTTTCGGCGGCTGCCCCATGGCAACGGCAGGCTGACCGCGTTAGAATCGCAACGATGAAAGCGCTGCTCGTATTTGCCCTCTTTGACGGCCTTGCCTTGGTGCTCGCCACGCTGTGGCTCTGGCGTGCCCCGGAGGGATATGAAGACGAGGAGGGCTTCCACGTCACGGGGCCCTCGCCTTGGGAACGCTGGAGGAACCGGCTCATGCCGGCCCCGGTCCGGGTCGTCACGCCATGGGGACGGCGCGGACTGAGTTAGGAGTCTGTCGCACTTAGGCGGATCGTACTGCAAGGGTGCACCGAGAGTTGGGCACCCGACATCCTCCTTAGCGAAAATGCCGTGGGCATTTTCGCGGATCAGAGCAATGGTGCGGGCTGGTAATCGGCGGCGCCGCGGAATCGGCGCGCGAGCGGCTTCACCTCAGCCAGGAAGGCGTCGACCTGATGCGGGGCGGCGCCCACGAACCGGGCATTCTCATTGAGAATCAGCTGAAGCGCGCGTTTGCCGAGCCCGATCCGCCGGTCGCCGGCCAGCCTCCCGAGCAGGTCCGCATCGCCATTGCCGGAACGCAGTGCCTTGGCCGCTGCCAGCGCGTGCTCCTTGATTGCCTCATGCGCCGTCTCCCGGCCGGCGCCGCGCTTGACCGCCTCCATCAGGATCGTGGTCGTGGCGAGGAACGGGAGGTGACGCTCGTTTTCCGCCACCACCGTCGCAGGGAAGACCTCCATCTGCCGCAGCACGGTGATGAAGGTCTCCAGCGATCCGTCGAGCGCGAAGAACGCATCCGGCAGCGCCACCCGGCGCACGACTGAGCAGGACACGTCGCCCTCGTTCCACTGATGGCCGGAGAGCCCGCTGGTCATTGTCACGTAGCCGGCGATGACGGTCGAGAACGCGCAAATGCGTTCGCAGTTCCGGGCATTGACCTTGTGCGGCATCGCCGAGGAGCCCACCTGCCCGGCCTGGAAACCCTCCGTGAGCAGGCCGGCGCCGGCCATCAGCCGCAGCGTCGTGGCGCAGCTCGCCGCCGACGCGGCCACCTGGTGCAGCGCCGTGACGACATCGAAGTCGAGCGTGCGCGGGTAAATCTGGCCCACGGCCGAGAGCGAGGCATGGAACCCGAGGTGCTTGAGGACGCGCGCCTCGAGCTGGTCGACCTTGTTGCTGTCGCCGCCGAGCAGGGTGAGCTGATCGAGCTGGGTGCCGACCGCGCCCTTGAGCCCCCGGACGGGATAGCGTTCCAGCAGATCCTCGAGCCGGGCGAAGGCGACCAGCAGCTCCTGGCCAAACATCGCGAGCCGCTTGCCGAATGTGGTCGGCTGGGCCGGGACGTTGTGCGTGCGGCCGGTAATCATGAGATCGCGGTACGCCTCGGCCTGCTGCGCCAGCGCCAGCAACGCCGCGGCCGATTTTACCTGCACCAGTTTCAGGGAGCGGAAAACCTGGAGCTGTTCGACGTTCTCGGTCAGGTCACGGCTGGTGAGACCGAGGTGGATGAACTGCCGCTTGGCCAGGTCGGAAAACTCCTCGATCCGGGCCTTGACGTCATGGAGCGTGACCCGCTCGCGCTTGGCAATCGAGGCGAGGTCGATTTGTCCGCGCGCCTTTTCGTAATCCTTGATCGCGTCGGCGGGGATTGGCACTCCCAGGTCCCGCTGGCCCTTCATGACGGCGATCCAGAAGTCGCGCTCGAGGGCGACCCGGCCCTCCTGCGACCAGATGTCCTTCATCGCTGCCGAGGCGTAACGGTCGGCGAGAACGTTGGGAATCGGGTTTGTGGCAGGGGTGCTGGGCTCGTTCACAGACTGCAAATTCCTACGGCTGTCGGGCGCGTTGGCGACCGGAAAAACCGTTCGTCACGGCCGGCCCCTCCGTGAATGCAGTGCTCTGCGCAGCACATCGATCTAATTGGCCGTGACGGAGCACGGCCCTCCAAATATGATGCTCGTACATGGAGGGACGCCCTCCGTGGCGTCCACGAACCCGATGGGATAATCACTCTGCGCTGCGGATCGATCTTGATGGCCGTGACAGAGCACGGCCTTCCATGAACCAGATTCCGAATCATGGGCCGAGCCGCAATCCGGCTCTCCGGGTGCGGGCTGACTGTTGTTCTGCGATTGCCACCATGCTCCCGGCATCCATTGAGGAACGCTGCGACTTTCGTCGCCGCCGGCCCAGGCGAACCCGAAATTCCGCCGTCATGAAAGTAAACGCTTCCACCCGCCGCCAGTTCATCAAGGGCGCGACCACCGCCGTCACCGCCTTCACGATCCTGCCGCGGCATGTGCTGGGCGGTCCGGGCTTCGTGCCACCGAGCGAGAAGTTCTACATCGGGATGGTCGGCGTGGGCGGCCGCGGAATCGAGAACCTGCGGGCGCTGCTTGGCGAAGCCGATGCTCAGGTCATCGCGATTGCGGACCCGGCCGAGTCGTTCAGCCTGGAGAATTTCTACTACAAGGGCTCCGGCGGACGGGAGCCGGCGAGGGCGATCGCCGAGCAACACTACGCGGAGAGGACGCCCAACCACCGGATCGCCGGGTACGAGGATTTTCGCGTGATGCTCGAGCGGGAAAAGGAGGTGGATGCCATCCTGTGTGCCACCCCTGATCATCTGCACGCGTATGTCTCGGTCATGGCGCTGCGGGCGGGCAAGCACGTGTATTGCGAGAAGCCGCTGACGCACAATCTCCGGGAAGCGCGCGAGGTCGCGCGCGTGGCCCGGGAAACGGGGCTGGCAACGCAGACGGGCAACCAGGGGCACTCGACCGCTGGCATCCGCGAAACCGTGGAGCATATCCGGGCCGGCACGATCGGGACGGTCCGCGACGTTCAGGTCTGGGTGCCGACGAAGCGCTGGAATCCCACGCTGACCGGCCGGCCCACGGACACTCCGCCGGTGCCCGCGGGATTGAACTGGGATCTCTGGCTCGGGCCCCGGGAACCGCGGCCGTACCACCCGGCCTACTTCCCCGTTTCCTGGCGTGATTTCTGGACCTTTGGCGGCGCCGGGATGGGCGACTTCTGCTGCCATGATCTGGATGCCGCCACCTGGGCGCTTGACCTGCCCGCGCCCACCCGGATCGAGGCATATGGCGTCGGCAACTCCGACGACGAGATCGCGCCGCATGGCAGCACGATCTATTATGAATTCCCGGCGCGGGCCGGATTCCCCGCGATCCGGCTGACGTGGAACGACGGCGGGGTGAAACCGCCGACGCCCCCGGCGCTGGGCAAGTTTCCGCTGCCCCGACGCGGGATCTATTTCGTCGGTGACAAGGGCGTGCTGCAGTGTGACGGCGCCGGCGGTGCGCCGCGGATTTTCCCGGAGGAGTTGCGCGCAAGCACACCCGCCCCGGCCCAGACGCTGAAGCGCGTCGCCGGCCATCACCGGAACTGGCTGGATGCCTGCAAGGGGGGCGAACCGGCGGGAAGCCATTTCGGCTACGGCTCGCATCTCACGGAAATCGGATTGCTCGGGATCCTGTCGCTGCGGCTGCAGCGTCCGATCGAATGGGATGCAGCCAACCTGAAGGTCCCGGGCGTGCCGGAGGCCGACCCGATCATCAACGGAACGTACCGCGCCGGCTGGGAACTTGGCTGAGCCGAGCGGCGGCGCCCGCGTTCGCATCGGGGAACGGGCAACGAAACCGCGAAGAACGCGAAGATGCGCGAAGGCAGGCACGGTTGGGACTCTCCGTCGGGCTTGCGCCGTTTCCCGATTCGAATCCCGATTCGAATCCCGATTCTCCCGGGTGAAACACCCTAGCGGGATTCCGTAGGGCAGGTTGCGGGAGTGCCCGAATTATCGGCGGAGCCCTTCGCTTCTAAGCTGGGGCATGCAATCGCTGGTCCGCGCCTCCTCCCTCCGTCTCCTGGCTTGCCGGGTGCTGGTGGCACTGGTGCTGGTTTGCGTGGCGACCACGGCCCGGGCTGGGATCAAGTCCGAGCGGCTGCTGGCGGCGATTCTGAAGCAGACCCCCGAGGCGGAACTGGTCCCCGCCGGGCAGCAATTGAGCCGGGCTGATGCAGCGGCGGCAAGAATCTGGGGCGCGAGCGCATTCTGGGGCGTGGGCAAATCGATGGAGCCGCTCTTCCCGAGCCGGACCGCGATTGTCGTCGCGCCGATCAATTTCACGGACCTCGAGAAGGGCATGACGGTGGTCTACATCAACCGCCATGGCCAGATGGTCGCGCATTCGCTGACCGGCGATGTGCCGAAGGGCTGGATCGCGCAGGGCGTGAACAACGCGCGGGAGGATGATGATCTGGTGACCCGGCGGAACCTCGTGGGCGTGATCGTGCAGGCCTACGCGGAAATCGAGTCGCCGTGGCGGGTGGCGCTGACCGAGGAACTGGTGGCGAAGGGCCGGTTGCCTGCGGGCAATTCGTAGATTTCGCCCCGCTGGGTGCGAAATCAGAACCGATTCGTAGGGACGCAGCCTTGCCTGCGCCCGCCTGCGTGAATGAACCGCTCTGAGGGCGCAGACGAGGCTGCGCCCCTACGGCTGCGAGGTTTAATGATAGGGTTTCCCCTCGGGTCTGTGGACGCCGCGGAGGTCGTCCCTCCATGTACGAGCATCGTATTTGGAGGGCCGTGCTCCGTCACGGCCATGTAGATCGATCCGCTGCGCAGAATGAATTTCCCATTGGATCTGTGGACGCCGCGGAGGGCGTCCCTCCAGGACCGGGCATTCGAATCCATGAATCTGAATTGGCCTCGTATTGGGCATCCTCCATCGGAAACCGCGGGCGGCGCGGCGGAGCCCATGCTATACTGATCGCATGAAAGCTCCGGGCATCCAGGGCGTCGTCGAAACCATCCTCTACACCAGCGACCTGCGGCGGGCGACGGCATTCTACCGGGAGGTCCTCGGGCTGGCCCCGATGAAGGGTGATGGCGAGCGGTTCCAGGCCTTCGATGCCGGGGCGGGCCGGGTCCTGCTCCTGTTCAGGCAGGGCGGCACGCTCGAGCCGCAGCCGGTGGCCACCGGCGGTGTGATTCCTCCCCACGACGGCCAGGGTCCGCTGCATATCGCCTTTGCCATTACGGCGGCGGATTACGATCCCTGGTGCGATCATCTGCGGGCACGCGCCGTGGCAATCGAAAGCGAGACTCGCTGGGAACGGGGCGGCCGCAGCATCTATTTCCGGGATCCGGACAACCATCTCGTCGAACTGGTCACGCCGGGAATCTGGCCGAACTACTGATCCATTCACGCCATTGGGATCTCGATTTTGACGCGGCCGGGGCGGCCACAACGTTCCGAACCTCGTACATGGAGGGCCGTGCTCCGTCACGGCCACAAAGATCGATCCGCTGCGCAGAATGAATTTCCCATCGGGTTTGAGGACGCCACGGAGGGCGTCCCTCCATCATCGCTCCGGGAATTCTCCGATGGCTCCTCAGGAAATTGCTCACGCAATTCACCGGAGAGTTCCAAGCATTAAACCCTTCCCGTAAGCCGGCCGGACGGCGTTTCCTAGTGCGTCGCGAATCCGAGCCTCGCGGCACTCATCCACCAGCACCCCCGGACTTTCGCCCACCCGCCGCGAGATTCCCGCCAATCGATTTGCATCAACGCCGTTCCCAATGGTCTCACTCATCAGCCTGCCGTCCCGCCTCGACAAACGCCAGCTCGCGAACGCGCTCTCCAGTTTGCGCCAGGGAGACTTCTCGGTGCGAATGCCCAGCGGGCTGCCGGGACTCGACGGCCAGATCGCCGACGAGTTCAACGCGCTCGTCGAAATCAACCAGCGGATGGTCGAGGAGTTGGAGCGAATCAGCCAGGGCGTCGGCAAGCAGGGGCAGATCTCGCAGCGGGCCAGCATCGGCAAGGTCTCAGGCGCATGGCAGGAGGCGGTCACCTCGGTCAACTCGTTGATTGACGATCTCGTGCATCCGACCTCCGAGATGGCCCGCGTGATCGGCGCGGTGGCCAAGGGCGATCTCTCGCAAAGCGTCTCGCTCCAAATCCAGGGCCGGCCGCTCGAGGGTGAATTCCTGCGGATTGCCCGCACTGTGAACACCATGGTGGACCAGCTCTCGTCCTTCGCCTCGGAGGTGACGCGCGTCGCCCGCGAGGTCGGCACGGAGGGCAAGCTGGGCGGCCAGGCCCAGGTGCCCGGCGTCGCCGGCACGTGGAAGGACCTCACCGACAATGTGAACTTCATGGCCGGCAACCTCACCGCCCAGGTGCGCAACATCGCAGCGGTGACGACGGCGGTGGCGAACGGCGATCTCACGAAGAAGATCACGGTCGAGGTGCGCGGCGAGATCCTCGAGCTGAAGAACACGATCAACACGATGGTGGATCAGCTCAATTCCTTCGCCTCGGAGGTGACGCGCGTAGCGCGCGAGGTCGGCACCGAGGGCAAGCTCGGCGGCCAGGCCGACGTGCGCGGGGTGGCCGGCACGTGGAAGGATCTCACCGACAACGTCAACTTCATGGCCGGCAATCTCACCGGCCAGGTGCGCAACATCGCGGCGGTGACGACGGCGGTGGCGAACGGGGACTTGACGAAGAAGATCACGGTCGAGGTGCGCGGCGAGATCCTCGAGCTGAAGAACACGATCAACACGATGGTGGATCAGCTCAACTCGTTCGCCTCCGAGGTGACGCGCGTCGCCCGCGAGGTGGGCACCGAGGGCAAGCTGGGCGGCCAGGCCGAGGTGCGCGGGGTGGCCGGCACGTGGAAGGATCTCACCGACAACGTGAACTTCATGGCCGGCAACCTCACGGCGCAGGTCCGCAACATCGCCGACGTGACCAAGGCGGTGGCCGCCGGCGATCTCTCGAAGAAGATCACGGTCGACGTGAAGGGCGAGATCCTCGAGCTGAAGAACACCGTCAACACCATGGTCGATCAGCTCTCGTCCTTCGCGGCCGAGGTGACGCGCGTCGCCCGCGAGGTCGGCACCGAGGGCAAGCTGGGCGGCCAGGCCGACGTGCGCGGCGTCTCCGGCACGTGGAAGGACTTGACCGACTCGGTGAACTCGATGGCCGGCAACCTGACGGCGCAGGTCCGCAACATCGCGGCGGTGACGACGGCGGTGGCCAACGGCGATCTCTCCAAGAAGATCACGGTGGATGTGCGCGGCGAAATTCTCGAGCTGAAGAACACGATCAACACGATGGTCGATCAGCTCTCGTCCTTCGCGGCCGAGGTGACGCGCGTTGCCCGCGAGGTGGGCACCGAGGGCAAGCTCGGCGGCCAGGCGGTCGTGAAGGGCGTTGCCGGCACGTGGAAGGATCTCACCGACTCGGTGAACTCGATGGCGGGCAATCTCACCGCCCAGGTGCGCAACATCGCCGAGGTCACCACGGCGGTGGCCAACGGCGATCTTTCCAAGAAGATCACGGTCGACGTCCGCGGCGAGATTCTCGAGCTGAAGGACACGATCAACACCATGGTCGTGCAGCTCAACTCGTTCGGCTCGGAGGTGACGCGCGTGGCCCGCGAGGTCGGCACCGAGGGCAAGCTGGGCGGCCAGGCCGATGTGCGCGGCGTGTCCGGCACGTGGAAGGATTTGACCGACTCGGTGAACTCGATGGCCGGAAACCTGACCGGCCAGGTGCGCAACATCGCGGCGGTGACGACGGCGGTGGCGAACGGGGATCTCACGAAGAAGATCACCGTCGAGGTGCGCGGCGAAATCCTCGAGCTGAAGAACACGATCAACACCATGGTCGATCAGCTCAACTCGTTCGCCTCCGAGGTGACGCGCGTGGCCCGCGAGGTCGGCACCGACGGCAAACTGGGCGGCCAGGCCGACGTGCGCGGCGTGTCCGGCACGTGGAAGGATCTCACCGACAACGTGAATTCGATGGCGTCGAACCTGACCTCGCAGGTGCGCGGCATCGCGAAGGTCGTGACGGCCGTCGCCAACGGCGACCTGAAGCGGAAGCTGTCGTTCGAGGCGAAGGGCGAAATCGCCGAGCTGGCCGACACGATCAACAACATGATCGACACGCTCGCCACCTTCGCGGAGCAGGTGACGACGGTGGCGCGCGAGGTGGGGGTCGACGGCAAGCTGGGCGGCCAGGCCAAGGTGCCGGGCGCCTCGGGCACGTGGAAGGATCTCACGGACAACGTGAATCAGCTGGCGGCGAACCTGACGACGCAGGTGCGCGCGATCGCGGAGGTGGCGACCGCGGTGACGAAGGGCGATCTCACGCGTTCGATCAAGGTCGAGGCCTCGGGCGAGGTGGCGGCGCTCAAGGACAACATCAACGAGATGATCCGCAACCTGAAGGACACCACGATCAAGAACAACGAGCAGGACTGGCTGAAGACCAACCTGGCGAAGTTCTCGCGGATGCTCCAGGGCCAGAAGGATCTCCTCACGGTCGGCAAGCTGATCCTTTCCGAGCTGGCGCCCGTGGTCGGCGCCCAGCACGGTGTGTTCTACACGATGATTTCCGGCGAGGAGCCGCGGCTTCACCTGCTGGCGTCCTACGCCTTCCGCGCGCGCAAGCACAGTTCCTTCGACCTGCGGATGGGCGAGACCCTGATCGGCCAGGCCGCGCTGGAAAAGGAGCGGATCCTGCTGACGAAGGTGCCCTCGGACTACGTCCAGATTTCCTCCGGGCTCGGCGCCGCATCGCCGTTGAACCTGATCGTGCTGCCCGTGTTGTTCGAAGGCCAGGTAAAGGCGGTGATCGAGCTCGCCTCGTTCGAGCAGTTCAGCCCGACGCACCTCATCTTCCTCGACCAGCTCACGGAGTCGATCGGCATCGTGCTGAACACGATCGAGGCGAACATGCGCACGGAGGATCTGCTGAAACAGTCGCAGTCGCTCGCCCGCGAGCTGCAGTCGCAGCAGGAGGAGCTGCAGAAGACGAACCTCGAGCTCGAGGACAAGGCGCGGCTGCTGGCCGAGCAGAACGTCGAGGTGGAGAAGAAGAACATGGAGGTCGAGCAGGCGCGGCAGGCGCTCGAGGAAAAGGCGGCGCAGCTCGCGCTCACCTCGAAGTACAAGTCCGAGTTCCTGGCCAACATGTCGCACGAGCTGCGCACGCCGCTCAACTCGCTGCTGATCCTTTCCGATCAGCTCTGTGGCAACAAGGAGGGCAACCTCACCGGCAAGCAGATCGAGTTCGCCAAGACGATCCACTCGTCCGGCCAGGATCTCCTCCGGCTGATCAACGACATCCTCGATCTCGCGAAGATCGAGTCCGGCACCGTCTCGGTCGAGGTCAGCGAGGTCCGGCTCACGGATCTGCGCGACTACGTCGAGCGGACCTTCCGGCCGATTGCCGAGCACAAGCGGCTCGATTTCGGCGTCGTCCTGGGCTCGCAGCTGCCGCGCGGGGTGCGCACCGATTCGAAGCGGCTGCAGCAGATCCTCAAGAACCTGCTCTCGAATGCCTTCAAGTTCACGGAAAAGGGCCGGGTCGCGCTCGAGGTCGAGGTCGCGAAGGACGGCTGGAGCAGCGATCACCCGGCACTCAGCAGCGCGCCCGAGGTCGTGGCCTTCCGGGTCACCGACACCGGCATCGGCATTCCGCCTGAAAAGCAGCAGATCATCTTCGAGGCATTCCAGCAGGCCGACTCCGGCACGAACCGGAAGTACGGCGGCACCGGGCTGGGGCTCTCGATCTCGCGCGAAATTGCGCGGCTGCTCGGCGGCGAAATCCACCTTGTGAGCGGAATCGGCGCCGGCAGCTCGTTCACCCTCTACCTGCCAACCGTCATCCACACCCCGGAGCGTCTGGAAACCACCTTGATGATTCCGCCGAGCAGTGGCGGCGTCCAGCGCATCGCCCGCGAAATCACGTCCACGCTCCTCGCCGCCGTCGAGGTCCGCGACGATCGCGAGAGCATCGGTCCGGAAGACAAGGCCGTCCTCATCATCGAGGACGATCCCACCTTCGCGACCCAGCTGCTGGACGTGGCCCGCGCGCACGGGTTCAAGGGCGCGGTGGCGGTCCGCGGCGCCGATGCGCTGCAGCTCGCCCGCAAGATCAACTTCAGCGCGATCACGCTCGACATCATGCTGCCGGACATCGACGGCCGCCGCGTGCTGTACCGGTTGAAGGACGATCCCGTCACCCGCCACATCCCCGTCATCGTCGTCTCGGCGGCCGAGCCCGATGACACGGGTCTGAAGTACGGGGCGCTCTCCCAGATCGAGAAACCAGTGCCGTCGGACCGGCTGTCGGAGGCGTTTGTCGCGCTGAAGAACTTTATCGATCGCAAGGTGAAGAACCTGCTGCTGGTGGAGGACAACGACGTTCAGCGCCAGAGCACCATCGAGTTGATTGGCAACTCCGATGTGCACACGTATGCCGTGGCCACGGGCCAGGAGGGGCTGCAGCTGCTGAAGGAGCAGCCGTTCGACTGCGTGGTGCTCGACCTTGGGCTGCCGGACATGCCCGGTTCGAAGTTCATCGAGGCGGTGAAGGCCGCGGGTTTCGGCTCGCTGCCGATCGTGGTCCACACCGGCCGGGAGCTCCCCCAGGCGGAGGTGGAGGAAATGAAACGGCTGGCCCGGACGGTCATCCTCAAGGATGTGCAGTCGCCGGAACGGCTCTTCGACGAGACCGCGCTGTTCCTCCACCGCAACATCGGCAAGCTGCCGGACGACAAGCGGCGGCTGGTGGAAAGCCTTCACCAGGATGGCGAGATCCTCGCCGGCAAGCATGCGCTGATCGTCGACGACGACATGCGGAACATCTTTGCCATGACCTCGTTCCTGGAGCGGTACGACATGCACATCCGGGCCGCCGAGAACGGCAACGACGCGCTCGAGATCCTCCAGAGCGAGGCGGACTTCGACGTGATCCTGATGGACATCATGATGCCGGACATGGACGGCTATGAGACCATGCGGCGGATCCGGGCGATCGAGCGGTTCCGCGAGCTCCCCATCCTGGCGCTGACCGCGAAGGCGATGAAGGGCGACCGTGAGAAATGCCTGGAGGCCGGCGCCTCGGACTACATCGCGAAACCGGTCGACACCGAGCACCTGCTCTCGCTGTTGCGCACCTGGCTCCATCGCTGAGCCGTGAAAACCACGACGCGATCCACCCGCATGAGCTCGATCGAGCCGCTGCCGCTGCCAGGTTCCCCGGAGGGAAACGGCGCCAGGCCCGCGGCGGCTGTGCGATCGGGGCCGGGCTCCCGGCGACGGAATGGGGCGCCGCCGCCGCTGCCGCCAGCTCCGCCAAAGACCGGCTCGAACAACCCGTTCGTGCCGCCGGCGACCGACGGAGGCGCGCCCTTCACCGCGACGGAGGATGACGCGGTCGAGATCCTCCTGGTCGACGATGCGCCGGACAAGCTGCTCGCGCTCGAGGCGGCCCTGAGCGATCTCAACCAGCCTGTCGTCAAGGCCCGTTCAGGGAGCGAGGCGCTGCGACTCGTGCTCCAGCGCGAATTCGCGGTGATCCTGCTCGACATCAACATGCCGGGCATGGACGGGTTCGAGACGGCGGCGCTGATCCGCCAGCGCCGATCGAGCGCGCGAACGCCGATCATCTTTGTCACGTCCTTCAGCACCGCGGATGTCGAGGTCTATCGTGGTTATTCGCTGGGCGCGGTTGATTACCTGTTCACGCCGGTCACGCCGGAGGTGTTGCGCTCGAAGGTCACGGTGTTCGTCGAGCTCGCGAAGAAGAGCCGCGAGATCCAGCGGCAGTCGG
Source organism: Verrucomicrobiia bacterium (assembly GCA_011525695.1). Taxonomy (GTDB): domain Bacteria; phylum Verrucomicrobiota; class Verrucomicrobiia; order Opitutales; family Opitutaceae; genus ER46. The sequence continues at coordinate 27,946 of WYBX01000130.1, read as the reverse complement.
AGGCGCTGCGGCGGGCGGAGGAGGAGCGGCTGCAGCGGAAGCTCGATGAGACCAATGCCCGGCTCGAGTGGGAGACGCGCCGCAACCATTTCTTCCGGCTCTCGATCGAGCTGCTGGCGATTGCCGATTACGAGGGCGTGATCACGCAGAGCAACCCGACGTGGAACAAGGTGCTTGGCTACCGCCCGGAAGATCTGCAGGGCCGGCAGCTGCACGACTTCATTCATCCGGACGATCTGCCCGCGGCGCGCGAGACGCTCGGGAACATCCTGAAGGCGGAGACCCCGCTGTATTTCGAGAATCGGTTCCGGGCGGCGGATGGCAGTTACCACTGGCTGGGCTGGACGATTGCGCCGTTCGCGGCGGAAGGGCTGCTGTATATCTTTGCGCGCGACATGACCGAGCGCCGCGAGCGGGAGAACGAGATCCGCCGGCTCAACAGCGATCTCGAGCAGCGCACGCTCAGCCTCCAGCTGCTCAATCAGGAGCTCGAATCGTTCTCTTATTCGCTCGCGCACGATCTGCGCACGCCGCTCCGGTCCATCTCGGCCTACTCTGAGATGCTGATCGGCGGCGAAGCCGGCGTGATCTCGGCCGAGGCGCTGAAGATGGTCCGGACAATCCAGCGCAACAGCGGCCGGATGTCGCAGCTCATGGATGACTTCCTCGCGTTCTTCCGCGTGGCCCGGAAGGACATCAAGCAGGATAAGATCGCCATGGCCGCAGTCGCCCGAGAGGCGATCGCCGGCGTGCAGGTCGACACCAAGCGGGTGGTGGATTTCCGGATCAGCCCGATGCCGTCGGCCAAGGGCGATCCCGCGATGGTGCTCCAGATCTTCGTGAACCTGATCTCGAACGCGGTGAAGTTCACCGCCCTCCGCGAAAAGGCGGAAATCGAGATCGGCTGCCTGCCCGACCGGTCGCCGACGGTGTACTTTGTCCGCGACAATGGCGTCGGCTTCAACATGAAGTATTACAGCCGGCTGTTCGGCGTCTTCGAGCGGCTGCATCGGCGGGAGGAGTTTGATGGCACCGGGATCGGACTCGCGATTGTGCAGAAGATCGTCCAGCGGCACGGCGGCAGCGTCTGGGCCGAATCGGTCGTCGATCAGGGCGCCACGTTCTATTTCACGCTGGCTCCGGGCTGAGCCGGGCCAGACCCCACCTTGTCACCCCGGACGTTCCAATGCTCATGGTCTCGAAGCTGGACGAGCAGGTGAGCCCAAGGCGGCCGGGGTGACATTCAGCTTCGCCTTTGTCATTCCGGGGCCGGATGAGCTTAGCAGCCCATCGGACTTGCAGTCGAGCGCAGCAGGCATTCATGCCATTTTTCCGGCAACTTGGCGGGCCTCGCTGACGGGCTGCTAGTTTCCGCGCTGCGCGCGGGTTTGCGAAGGATGGTCCGGATGGTTCTGAGTGGGCAGCGAGGCGCCCCAAGCCTTTTCTACGCAATCGACGTGAGTTTTCCGACCGATTGGAGGGTGTGCAATCGACGCAGGTTATAGGCCAGGCACACGGGGCACTCGCGTGCCCGAGCGGGAGGCCCGGCGCCATCAACCGCTCTCATCCGGGCGGTCCGGTTCGGTCGGGTGGGCCTTTTCGTGCCAGATGGACGCGACAATCGAAAGGAGGAGCACCACCCCGATCACGAGCAAGGAGATATAAGTCCGCTCCTTGAACCACTCATCGATCGGATGGTAGGCCCCGGCAATCATTTTGGCGCCAATGAAGAACAGGATGATGCTGACCCCGTGTTGGAGGAATTTGAACAGCGACATCACTCCCCGCAGGGCGAAGAAAAGCGAGTTCAGCCCCAGCACCGCGAATACATTGGACGTGAGCACCACGAAGGGATCCTGGCTGATTCCGACAATCGCGGGGATCGAATCGATCGCGAACAGCACATCCGTGCTGCCAATCACGAGGAACACGAGGAAGAGCGGAGTGATGAAAAGGCTGCCGTCGATCCGGCAGAACAACCGCCGTGACGGTGGCGCCGGGACGTGAACCGGCAGAAATCGCGCCGCCAGCCGGTACAGGATGTTCTTGTCGGGGTGCACCTGGTCCGCCTCATCCGTGACGAGCATCTTCCACGCCGTCCAAAGCAGAAGTGCGCCAAAGAGGTAAATCACCCAGTGGAACCGCTCGATCAGCGCTATCCCAAACACGATGAAAATGATGCGAAGCGCGATTGAAAGGTAGATCCCCAGCTTGATCAGCTTCGGTTGCGCCACCTCCGCCACCCCCATCAGCGAGAAAATCAGGATGAACACGAACAGGTTGTCGACCGACAGTGAATACTCGGTCAGGTAGCCGGCGAGGAACAGCGTTGCCACTTTCGCCCCCCCGGGATGCAGCAGCCAGATGGCGAAGGCAAACAGCAGCGCCACCGTGATCCAGAGCGCGGTCCAGCGGAGCGCGGAATTCACCGGGATCGTGCCGTCCCGATGGGTGATGACCACGAGATCCAGCGCCGAAACCGCCACGACCAGGATCCAAAACAGCGACCAGAGGACGACGAAAACGGACATGAGAAACGCGAGGATGCGGAAGATTCGAACGCTGCGAAAGCGCAAAGCATCGGGAAATACCCCAATCGGGTCGCGGAAAAGTTCCGGTGCCCGGCTGGAATCAACCGCGCGCATTATAATCCAATTTCCGTTGAGCCGGTTAGCAACGTCCGTGTCCTTCCGCGGATGCCTGATTTCCCACTCTTCCCCTGGGCTGACTATTGGTGGTTCTATGCATTGTTCACGCTGCTGGTGATCGGCCTGCTGGCGCTTGACCTCGGCGTGTTTCATCGCAAGGCCCACGCGGTCACCACCAAGGAGGCTTTCGGGTGGGTGTGCGTCTGGGTCACGCTGGCGATGGTCTTCTGCCTCGGGTTCTGGCAGTACGCCGAGTGGAAATTTCCCCAGGATCCCCGGCTGCTGGCCGCCGGACTCACCCCTGAGATGGGCGAGGCCCTGGCAAGACAGACGGCGCTCGAATTCCTGACCGGCTATGTCGTCGAGGCGTCGCTCTCGGTCGACAACATCTTCGTCTTCCTCGTCATCTTCGCCTTCTTCGGCATCCCGCCCGAATACCAGCACCGGGTCCTGTTCTTCGGCATCCTCGGGGCGATGATCTTCCGGGTCCTCTTCATCTCGCTCGGGGCGCTGCTCATGCAGTTTCACTGGGTGATTTATCTTTTCGGCGGCTTCCTGATCCTGACCGGCATCAAGATTCTCTTCACCCCCGAGAAGCCGCTCGATCCCGATAAGAACCCCGTGCTGCGGCTGCTCCGCCGCTACCTGCCACTGACCTCGGAATTTCACGGCCAGAAGTTCTTCGTGGTGAAAAATGGCGTGCGCTACGGCACCCCGCTGCTCCTCACCCTCGTCGCCATCGAGGTCAGTGACATCGTTTTCGCGGTCGATTCCGTCCCCGCGATTTTCGGCATCACCCGGGAGCCCTTGATTGTCTTCACGTCGAATATTTTCGCGATCCTCGGCCTGCGTTCGCTGTTCTTCCTGCTCGCCGGCATCATGGACAAGTTTCACTTCCTCAAATTCGGGCTGGGGCTGGTCCTGGTCTTTGTTGGCTTGAAGATGGTGTGGCTCGATCATGCGTCCGGAGGGAAATTCCCGATCACCTGGTCGCTTGGGATCATCGGGCTGCTGCTCGGTGCCTCGATCACGCTCTCGCTGCTGATTCCCGCGAAGAAGGAACTCCCCGAGCCGCCCGCCCACTGACGGCTTTCCGGAGGCAACTTCAAATCAGAATGATTCGTAGGGGCGCAGCCTTGCCTGCGGCCGCATTCCGCCATCGATCCGCCGTCTCGTAGTGGCGCAGCCTTGCCTGCGGCCAGTCCGGTGATTCACCCGTCTCGAGGGCGCAGACGAGGCTGCGCCCCTACGGCTGACTGGTTTATATGAAGCAGCAGGGATGCGTTGCGGAATGCTTCTTTTACGCGGCGAAGGTGCCGCGTCCCCATGAAATATGCGCCTATGCCCCGAACCCAAACCAGCCCCACACCACATCCACCGCCTCCTTGCCGAGCAGCGCAAGCGCGCCGAAAAAGACCGTCGCCAGGAGGGTGGCGGCATAACCCGCGATGATGAACGCCCCGTCGCGCTCGAGCAGCCCGCCGGCAACGAGCAGGACGCCCCAGGCCGGCAGGATATTGCTCAGCGGGACCGGCAGCGGCATCAGCAGCATCAGCGCGCAGGCCACGATCGGCAGCGCATGCGCCTGCTCCCGCCGCGGCGTCCCCGTCACCCATAGCAGCCGCGGTCGGAGCAGTTTCTCGAACCCGCGCACGATTTTCCGGGCCGCGGCGAAGACCTTGGCGAAAACCTTCGGCGGCAGCTGGAGATCGAGCAGCCGCTGCGGCAGCCACGGCTTGGCGCCAAAGGCCAGCCGCGCGCCAATCAGCGCAATGATCATGCCCAGCGGCATGGAGAGGCCCGGCACCGACACGGGCGTGGCGAAGGGCAGCGCCAGGAAGACGATCAACAGCACATAGCCCCGGCCATGCAGCAGCCGCATCACCTCGCGCAGCGTCACCGCCTCCACTTCGAACTCGCGCAGGATAATTCCCAGTTCGTCCGACAGCCTCCGCGGTGGAACAAAGCCAGACGCCACCCCCCGGCCGCCGCCAGGGGCTTCCCCCGGCGGTTCAGGTGCCGCGCCGGTTGCCATACAGCTCGATGTGCAGCCGGTGCGCGTAGCGATAACCGCGCGCCTTGCACAGTTCTCCCAGCCAGCCGGCACGCTCGCGCATGGTTTCCAGGCTGCGCGATTCCGGCATCAGGAGCACCTTGTGCCGCGGCACGTCGCGCTTCAGCGCCCGCAGCATGTGTTCCATCTCCTCGACATCGGCTGGCTGCGCGACGACGAACTTGAACTGGTAGGGATAATGATCGATCCAGGCGCGCACCACGTCGGGCTGCCAGCGGGTCGCCTCGTGCCGCCGCCGCCAAGCGGCGTGCCGGACCGGATCCGGGGCCGCATTGAGCAGCTTGGGCGAGAGTGACGCGAGGTCGCAGGCGATTCCCGCCGGCGGCACGGTCGCCGCCGTCTCAATCGTCAGGTGCCGGTTCGTCGCCCTGAGGGCCGTCGCCAGGGCAGCCACGTCCTTCGCGATCATCGGTTCCCCTCCCGTGAGCACGACATGGCGGGTTGTTGGATGACTTTCCACCGCGGCGACAATCTGCGGTATCGTCCACGCCCTGCCGTCGGGGTTCCACGATGCGTAAGGGGTGTCGCACCACGTGCAGCGCAGATTGCAGCCGCTGGTGCGGACGAAAACCGACGGCACGCCGGTCAGTTCGCCCTCGCCCTGGATCGAATGAAAGACTTCGGAGATAAGCATGCGCGAATCAGGGCTTGGGCAACGGCTGGGAGGGCCTGGTTGCCGCGCCGAAACTTGCTTCGGGGACGGATTGATGGCCGGCCGCCGCCGGCTTGGGCGGCAACGGGTCCGCCGACTCGTACTCCGTGGGATCCGGCAGCCCGGCAAGGATGAACGCCTCCCGGCGCTCGACGCAGGTGCCGCAACGGCCGCAGTGCCGCCGGCCGCCGCGGTAACAGGACCAGGTCCGCGAAAAATCGACGCCCAGCCGGGCCCCCTCCGCCGCGATCCCCGCCTTCGACAGGGCAATGAACGGCCGCAGCAGCCGGATGCCCGCATAGGAGCCCAGGTTCATCGCCTCGCCCATGGCCCGCATGAACTCCTCCCGGCAGTCGGGATAAATCGCATGATCCCCGCCATGGGCCGCGATCACCAACCCCTCCGCGCCCAAACTCTCCGCCAGCCCGCAGGCAATCGCCAGCATGATGCCGTTGCGGAAGGGTACCACCGTCTGCTGCATGGTTTCAGCTTCATAATGCCCGTCGGGAATCTCGCCGCCGCCCCGGAGCAGGTGCGACGCGAACAACCGCTCGACGAATTCCAGCCGGAGAACCTCGTGTTTCACGCCGAGACCGGCCGACTGCTCGGTCGCGAACGGAATCTCCCGCGCGCCATGCTTGGCTCCATACTCGAAACTCACCGCCGCCACCACGGCATGCTGGCGCCGCGCCCAATGGAGCGCGGTCACCGAGTCCATCCCGCCGGAGCACAACACGACGACTTTCATTCCCGCACGGTGGCGCGGGATGGGAATTGACGCAAAATTGTTCTCGTTCTCGTAAATCCCGGGCTTCTTGCTTCTGTAGCACGCCAACGATGCCAGGGAATCCGAGGGACAACCCAAAGCACCGATGTTGATTCTCCATGATCCGCGCTGTGCCGACTACGGCTCCGCCCTGCGGCCGGAGCAGCCCGCGCGCGTCCTCGCCAGTGCCGCGCACCTGAAGGCGGCGCATCCCGGCTGGGAGTGGCGACTGCCGGCGGCAGTGGCGGACGACCGGGTGCTGCGGCTGGCCCACACCGCGGCGCACCTGGAGCGGTTGGATCAGCCCGGTGATTTCGATGCGGATACGCCCAACCTCGCCGGCATCGCGGGGCATGCGCGCCGTGCGGTCGACGCGGCGCTCGAGGCGGCCCGGCACGCCCTGGAGTCGCGGACGCCGGTCTTCTCGCTCATGCGGCCGCCCGGGCACCATGCCACCGCCGACCGTGCCATGGGATTCTGCTATCTCAACCAGGTCGCCGTCGCGGCGCTGGCCGCCCAGCGGGATCTCGGCGCCGCCAAGGTCGCGGTCTGGGATTTCGACGCCCATCACGGCAACGGCACCGAGGCCATCCTTCATGGGGCGAGCCAGGTCCTGTTCGCCTCGGTCCACCAGTATCCGGGTTATCCGGGCACCGGGACGCAGGACCATGGTCCATATGTCCGCAACTGGCCGGTGGCCCCAAATACGCCGGCCGTCGATCACATGGCCGCCCTGCGCGCCTCCCTCGATACCATCGTTTCCTTTGCGCCGGATCTGATTCTCGTCTCGGCGGGTTTCGACGCATATGTGAACGACCCGATCACCCGGATGAGCCTGGAGCGCGCGGATTTTGCGACGCTGGGTGGCTGGCTGGCTGCGACCGGCCGGCCCGCCGCCGCCATCCTCGAAGGCGGCTACAGTGAGGATCTTCCTTTGTTGATTGATGCTTTCCTTTCGGGATGGGAGAACCCAGGCCCGACAGCCGCATGATTTCTCGCTTCCTTCCGACACGCCTGCGCCGTTTGCTGGGGGTCAAAGTGTCAACGCGTCCGCCCGCCTTTCAGCTGCTCGATCAACCCGGTTCGCTCACGCCCCTCCTGCATGCGCTGGAAAAGGTGGATGAAGTCGCCCTCGATACCGAGGCGGACAACATGTACCACTACAAGACGCGGGTCTGCCTGCTGCAGTTCCTCGTCGAACGGGAGGTCTACCTGGTCGATGTCCTGGCCCCGGGGCTGAACCTCGAGCCGCTCTGGAAGGTGCTGGCCGGAAAGCACCTGATCATGCATGGCAGCGACTTCGACCTGAGATTGCTGCATGATCTCTGCCGGTTTCGGGCGAAGAGCCTGTTCGACACGATGCTGGCCGCCCAATTGCTCGGGCTGCAGCGGATCGGGCTGGCCTCGCTGCTGGAACAGCATTTCGCGGTGCAGCTCGACAAGGATGGCCAGAAGGCCAACTGGTCGAAACGCCCGATCACGCCGAAGCTGCTCAATTATGCTGCGCTCGACGTCTGGCACCTGCCGGCGCTGCAGGAAATCCTCGCCCGCGAATTGAAGCGGCTGGGCCGGATGGAATGGCTGGAGCAGCAGTGCCGGGCGCAAATCGCCGCCGGTTGCGAGGGATTCGCGCCGGCGACGGAAAACGACTGGCGGATTGGCCGCAGCGAGCGACTGCGGGGCGCCGGACTGAGCGTTTTGCATGCGGTCTGGCACTGGCGGGAGGCGCAGGCCCGCCGGCTGGACACGCCGCCCTTCAAGGTCTGCGGCAATTCCGTGCTCCTGAAGCTGGCTGAGGCGGCCGAAGAGGGGAAGGGCCACGCGGCTATTCTCGCCAGTGTCCATCTCGGCAAGCGGCACGATCGGCTCGCCCCCTCGCTCACAGCCGCGATTCGCGCCGGGCTTGCCCGCGACTCCAAGACCCTTCCCCGCCGGCCCGGCCGCGACCCCAGCCACGTGGCCCTGACCCAGGCGGAAATCGAATTTCAGGAACGGATCCGGGCCGACCGCGATCGCATTGCCCGCAAGCTCGAGATGGAACCCACACTGATCGCGAACCGATCCCAACTCGCCCAAATCGCCCGCCACCCGAAGAAACTCTCGGAATTCCTCCTTCCCTGGCAGGCGGACCTGCTGCGTCGGGAACCCGCGCTGCACGGGAAGTGAACCCGGCAAGGTTCCCGCAGGCCCACCCCCGGCTGCGTACCGGCCCGAATGCAGTCCACCACCCACGAAGCCTGGCTTGACTGGCGCCGCGCAGGCTGCCGGCGGCTCCCCGCGGCCCGCACGTTCCACGGCGAGACACTCCCGGGCTCGTGGGAGGGCTTTGCCGATCGCCCGGCATCGGTGCTGCTGGAGAGCGGGCTGGCCGGCCGGTTCACCTATCTTTGCGACCGTCCCGACCGGGTGATCATTGGCCAGCCCGACAGCGCCGAGCTGCGTTCCCCGGACGGGCTGACCTGCCTCGAACGCCGGGTAGGTGCGCCGCTCGAAATCCTGGAGGCATTGCGCAAGGAGGCCCGGGCGCCCGAGCTGTTGGGCTGGCCGGCGATGGCGGGCGGATTGCTTGGCGTGTTCGGCTACGATCTCGTCCGCACGTGGGAGACGCTGCCGCTTCATGCCGTGCGGGATCTTTCGCTGCCACTCTATGCACTGATCGAGACCGGCGAGCTGTTTGTCTACGACCACGCCAACCAGACGCTTGGGATCGTGGTTTGGGTCGACGCCGCGGGATTGGCCGAGCACGACCTCGCGCGCGCACATGCAATCGCACAGCAGCGGGTGTCCGAAGCGCACGCGCGCTGGCGGGCCGCGGGGGCTCGGGAGTGGAATCCGAAGGGAATGGCCGTGGTGGCGGAGCCGCCATCCGATCCCTTCACCCGCGAGACTTTCGAGGACGCGGTGCGGAAGGTGAAGTCGTACCTTGCGGCCGGCCACACCTATCAGGTCAATCTCTCGCTGCGAACGAGCCGGCCGGCGCCGGCGCCGGCCGAGACGCTCTACGAAGCGGTGCGGCGGGTGAATCCGTCGCCGTACATGGGGCTCCTGCGGCTGCCGGGGTTCGCGCTGGTCTGCGGGTCACCCGAGCTGCTGGTGAAGATGAGCGAGGGCCGCGTCGTATCGCGGCCGATTGCCGGCACGCGGCCGCGCGGCGCGAATGCCGCCGGCGATCACGACCTCTCGACCGAGCTGATCGCCAGCGAGAAGGAGCGTGCGGAGCACCTGATGCTCGTCGACCTGATCCGGAACGACATCGGCCGAGTGGCGGAATCGGGCAGCGTGAACGTGCGGGAGTTCATGGCGGTGGAGCGGTACTCGCATGTGATGCACCTGGTCTCCGAGGTGGAGGGAACGCTGGCCAGTGGGAAGACCTGGGGCGAAGTCCTGCGGGCGATGTTTCCCGGCGGCACGATTACCGGTTGCCCGAAATTCCGGACGATGGAGATTATCGAGGAACTCGAGCCGGTCGGCCGCGGGTTCTATACGGGCTCGCTCGGCTGGATCAGCTACCGGGGCGACATGGAAATGAACATCATCATCCGCTCGATGCTCGTGCAGGACGGCATCGCCCATGTGCAGGCCGGCGCGGGAATCGTGGCCGATTCGCAGCCGGAGCGTGAGTTTGACGAAGCGATGCAGAAGGCCCGGGCACTCTGGGTGGCGTGGCAAATGGCGGCACCCCATGACTGAACAACCAACCGACGCGCCCGGCCGCCTCATCTACCTGAACGGCCGGCTGGTCCCGGCGGAAGAGGCGCGGATTTCCATCGCGGACCACGGGCTGCTTTACGGGCTGGGCTTCTTCGAGACCTTTCGGACCAGCGGCGGGAAGCCGCACCTTTGGGATCAGCACCGCCGGCGGTTGCTCGAGGCGTGTGCCACCGCCCGGATCGAGGTGCCCCGCGGCTTCCTGGCGCACGACGAATTGAAGTTGCGCGAAATCGTCCGCGCCCAGCTGACGGAGCACGGGGTGCCGGATGGCGTTTTCCGCTACACGCTGACTGCCGGGGCACCGGCGACGGGTGGCGGCAAGGCGTCGTACACCGAACCCTCGGAATGGCTCGCCCTCCGGCCGCTGCCGCCCTCGGCTCCGGCGGAGGGGGTCTCCCTGAGGGTACTGCAGCTGAGGAGGGACCGCGGCGAATGGACGCCGCGGCCGAAGAGCCTCAATTTTGCCAACGCGCTGCTGGGCGGACAGGAGCTCCGCCGGCGCTGCACAGCCAGCCACGATGAAGGGTTGTTCCTTGCCCAGGATGGCGGCTGGGTCGTGGAATCGCCCTGGCAAAACGTCGCGTGGGTTGCCGGCGGCCGCTGCTGCTTTCCCGATCCGGCGCTCGGAGCCGTGGCGGGCACCTGCCTGCAATGGCTGCGTGAATGCGGGGTCGCGTTGCAGCCCTGCCGGGCCTCACTCGAGGAATTTTGCCGGGCCGAGGCGGTCGTCCTCTTGAACTCGGTCCGCGGAGTGACGCCGGTGCGGGCGTTGTGGGACGCCAATGACGAGGCGCAGATTGGCTCGTGGGAGTCGTCCGGCCATCCGTTGGTGGTGTCGCTTGGCCGGGAATGGAGCGCCGGCCTGCAGGAAACGGCGTCGATCCGGTTCAAACCTTCGGCCGGGGTTTGAACAGAAGGTAACGGAGGAAACAGAGGCCCGAGCAGAGCCGGCATCGCTCCGTTAACTCCGTTGCCTCCTGTTAAATGGCTTGGGAAGATTGGCCCGCGAATGAGGAGAAATTGGCGTTCATTCGCGCCCGTTCGCGGTTGCCCACTGGATTGGCGAGGCTCAACCCTCGGCGTCTTCTCAGATCTCCCTGAAATGGATGTCCGTTCGCACCGCGTTGATTCGCGGTTGCCCAACGGTGCGATCCGCCGTTCGCGGTTACTCCGCCAGCTTCCGCGCCAGCTTCCAACCGGCATAGACGCCCAGCATGCTTCCGGCGCCGCTGAGCACGAAGGCCCAGCCGAAACCCGCCCCCAGCACCGTGTCGCCGAGTGCCCAGCCGGCATAGCCGCCCAGCATCGTGCCGACGAAAATGCAGAGCCTCATCATGCGATGGAGTCTGGGCAGGTTGCCGCCGTAAGCGCGACGCCAAACCAACGCTACGTTCCGAGCTTCGTAGATGGAGGGCCGTGCTCTGTCACGGCCGCTACGTTCCGAGCTTCGTACATGGAGGGCCGTGCTCCGTCACGGCCAATAAGATGGATCCGCTGCGCAGAATGAACTTCCCATCGGGTTTGTGGACGCCACGGAGGGCGTCCCTCCATGACGGTCATTCCGACTATGGAGGGCGGTGCTCCGTCACGGCCGCTACGTTCCGAGCTTCGTAGATGGAGGGCCGTGCTCCGTCACGGCCATGAAGGTGGATCCGCTGCGCAGAATGAATTTCCCATCGGATTTGTGGACGCCACGGAGGGCGTCCCTCCATGACGGTCATTCCGACCGAAAATTGGACGCCACGGAGGGCGTCCCTGGTGTTTCCGCAGGTGTCATCATGCTCGCTACTCGCTACTCGATGCTCGCTACTTTGCGGCGGCGTGTCCGGCCTTTGCCGTTTACACGCGGTCTGCTGCGTCTAACTTCCGCCGTCCCAGCCCGTGTGCTGCCCATGAAGAAACGCCCACACTCGACGCCTCTCGCCACGAACAAGCATTTGCTCCGATGGGTCGAAAAGATGGCGGATCTCTGCAAGCCCGCGGCGATTCACTGGGTGGATGGGTCGAAGGAGGAGTTCGATGCGCTGTGTGCGCAAATGGTCGCGGCCGGCACGTTCACGCAGCTGAACCAGAAGCTTTGGCCAGGGTGCTTTTATGCCCGGAGCGATCCGACGGATGTCGCGCGGGTCGAGGAGCGCACGTTCATCTGCTCGCTGTCAAAGGATGCCGCCGGGCCCACGAACAACTGGGTCAACCCGTTCGACATGCGGAAGAAGCTGCGGGGGCTCTTCGACGGCTGCATGGCGGGCCGGACAATGTACGTGCTGCCCTTCAGCATGGGGCCGATCGGGTCGCCAATGTCGCAGATTGGCGTGGAGCTGACGGATTCGCCGTACGTGGTCGTGAACATGCGGATCATGGCGCGGATCGGGCTGCCGGTTTTCAAGGAAATCGACAAGGCGGAGAAGCGGGTGGTGCCCTGCCTGCACACGGTGGGCGCGCCGCTGCAGCCGGGCCAGGCTGACGTGCCCTGGCCGTGCAATCCCGAAAAATACATCGTGCATTTCCCGGAGACGCGGGAGATCTGGAGCTATGGCTCGGGTTACGGCGGCAATGCGCTGCTGGGCAAGAAGTGCTTCGCGCTCCGGATTGCATCGAACATGGCGCGGGACGAGGGCTGGATGGCCGAGCACATGCTCATCCTCGGCGTTGAGGATCCCCGCGGCGAAAAGACCTATGTGGCCGCGGCGTTCCCCAGCGCCTGCGGCAAGACGAATTTCGCGATGATGATCCCGCCGGCCTCCTTCCAGCGGAAGGGCTGGAAGGTGTGGACGGTCGGGGACGACATTGCGTGGATCAAGCCGGATGCGGATGGCCGGCTGCACGCGATCAACCCGGAGGCGGGGTTCTTCGGGGTGGCGCCGGGCACCTCGGCCAAGACCAATCCGAACGCGATGGCGGCACTGGCGAAGAACACGATCTTCACGAACGTCGCGCTGACGCCGGAGGGCGGCGTATGGTGGGAGGGGATGACGGACGAGCCGCCGGCGCGCTGCCTCGACTGGCAGGGCCGCGAATGGACGCCGGAGGTTGCCCGGACCACCGGCGCGAAGGCGGCGCATCCGAACGCGCGGTTCACCGCGCCGGCGTCGCAGTGTCCGACGATCGATCCGGATTGGGAAAACCCGGGCGGCGTGCCGATCAGCGCGATCATCTTTGGCGGCCGGCGGGCGACCACGATGCCGCTGGTGTACCAGGCGTTCAACTGGAGCACGGGCGTCTACATGGGCGCCACGATGGGCTCGGAGATGACGGCGGCGGCCGCCGGGACGATTGGCAAGGTGCGCCGCGATCCGATGGCAATGCTGCCGTTCTGCGGGTATCACATGGGCGACTACTTCCGGCACTGGATCAAGATGCAGCGGCGGATCAAGGAGACGCCGCGGGTCTTCCATGTGAACTGGTTTCGCAAGGCCGCCGATGGGTCATTCCTCTGGCCCGGGTTCAGCGAGAACATGCGCGTGCTGAAATGGATCGTCGATCGCGCGCGGGGCCGGGCGCTCGGCCGCGAGACGCCGATCGGCTGGGTGCCGCGATACGAGGACATCGACTGGACCGGGCTGGACTATCCGCGCGAGCGGTTCGAGGAGCTCCAGCACTTCGACCACAATCTCTGGCGCGCCGAACTGATGGGCCACGAGGAGCTCTTCCTGGATCTGCATGATCATCTGCCCAAGGAGATGATCTACGAGCGCGAGCTGCTGATCTGCCGGATGTAGGAGGCGGAGCGGCGGGGGGCGCGTGCCCAAGTACCGATCCCAGCGTGAAAACTGAAAATCGGTAATCGGGAATCGTTCATTGCCCGGAGTCCGACCGCTACGTCGCCCAGCGCATTTTGCGATTCGCGATTTCAAGATTCCCGATTTCAAGACCGAAACTTTTCCACGGCCGTTGCGTGCTGCACCGCTATGCCGCGACTGCGGTTTGCGGGACCAGCCGGAAGGGGTTCGCGATACTTCGGTTACCAAACTTCTTCAAGAGCATCCCCTGATCAACAACATGTTCAGGCTGCTGCGCAATGTACTCTCGGACAACGCCCTGCTTTGGGCTCGGAATCCGTAGGGCGAAGAACGGCCACAGACTCTTACCACGGTATTCGCGGTCGAGCGCGGGGAAGTCTGGGATCGGACTAATCGTGTCCTGACTGCGAAACGCGTCGGAGTACGAGAAAACCCATTCACCCTTTTCTGCACGCAGCGTCCCGACTTCCAAGTCCCCGAGCATGACTTGGAAGGAGATCGTCTCGTGCTCTGGTAGCGGCCGCACGCCGCTGAACCACGAATAAAAGGACTCAAACACGCGTTGGAACATGGGATCGTTAGAGCGTCGCGATATCTTTGAAGCTGCCAAGTCGGATTCTCAAGCAGTCTAAAATGAATTGCCTTCGAAGCGGGCTCATCAGGTCTGCGAATTCTGTCCCGAGAAGATTGTCCACCTGTTCAGCGAAATTTTCAACATGAAGCGCTTTGAGCGTGTCGCGATAGCTCGGTCTCTCTTCGAAAAGCTTCAGCACAAATTCAAAGTGGTTCAGCGATTTGCATCCGTCCCACCCCATCTTTGGCAGTGAATTTCTGGAGTATCTCTTGAGGAAGTCGTCACGTTCGTGAAGGTGCTTAGTGAGCGTTGCTTCGCTCATGTTCCAGAGCAATGCCCTTGCGGTGTCGTAGATTGGAGAAAAGCGCGGGGCCCGCGCGTCGGCCACATGCGTAATCACGCCCCAGTTGAAGAAATGGCGGTCATTGTTGCCTACGATTGCATCGAACCCAATCAACCGCACCAAATCTTGGAGAATGGCTTCGGCTTGTGCAGGAAAACGGTTCCGAATGGCGACCTCGGCGACCTGAAACGTGAAGATCTCATTGGACATCTTCATCTTTTCGACCTGCTCGACAAACTTACTGTCGTCGTTGAGGTAGCCGGCAAAAATTTGTGCGCCGTGCACCAGGCTTTCTTGAGGGCGAAGGAAATACTCGCTCAAAAAACGGAGCTGCCCACGAACCCACATGAGTCGCGACGGCGCCATATCAAGCGCGAGCAACTCGCCGATGCGTGTCAGGAGGTGCTCCGTGACACTTTCGTTCGGGTAGTACTTGTGCCCGACTTTGGCGATGTGGGCCGGCCACGTCGCGGGATTGGCCTTTCGCCCGCGGCCATACTCGTAAACCCGAATGAAATCCTTCGGTGCGTCGCCAGCAACAGCAGCCGAATCGCGGATGAAGAACCCCTGCCGAACGGGGCGGATCAGGCGGTGGGATGCGAAGGTGAATCCCGATGCAACTCTAATTTCAGCTGGCTTGAGGATGCGGATGTCAGATTCCACGCGGCGGGCGACATCCCGATGAGTGGAGGTTTGCGTAGCGTCGGTCAATCGCCGTCGTGTCGCCACTGGGTCAACGCTTGGCGTAAATGGCCGGTTCGGCCTATACTGCCGTGGGTGATCGCAGCGGGTTCAGGATCTATGGGCCTGGCAGGTGGTGGCACTGGCGGGTTATTGCCGACTCCCTCGACGATTTCATCGGCCGCTCGGCAATTCACAGGTCTTCCTTCGCTGGGCAATCCGCGGCACAGCTCGCGAACCGCGTTACGCACGTCTCATTCGGTCTGGAGCCGGAGCCAAGACGACGTGCTCGCTGGCTTCCTTCAGCCGCCTCTCGACCCCGTGGAGCGAGCCCAGGCGGAAATCGAGGGTTGGATTCTCGGAGTGACATGATCGACGAATCTCGGACCATCTTACACTGACGGTTTGGCCGTCCGTTGATGGCTCCCCGCATTCGCGAGCATTGGCGTCCATTCGCGTTTGACCCCGCTTTGACCCGGTCTGGTTGAAGGAAGCTGAGCCAAAGATTCAGACTGAGCAGGAAGCGTCTGGGGTTGGGCGCCCGATCCCAGCGTGAAAACTGAAAATCGGTAATCGGGAATCGTTCATTGCCCGGAGTCCGACCGCTACGTCACCCGGCGCATTTTGCGATTCGCGATTTCAAGATTCCCGATTTCAAAATCGCACTTTTTCCAAGGCCGCTGCTTTTCCGAGGCCCTTCATTCGCGGTCGGCCCTCGGCACCGGAACATCGACGAACGTCCAACCGGAAATTCCCCGATAGTGATGCACATCTCCTGACGGTAGACTGCAGCATGGTCAAAGAAGCGCCCGGCCCGGGTGAATCCGGCGGAAATCACGCGACTGCCAGGCGATTGTGCAATGGCGCGGCCTTCGTCCGTTTCGACGAGGCGGACGACTTCCCGCAGCAGAAGGCGGCGCTGGAAGCCGAGATGGCGGCGCGGAAAGCGGCGGAGGATGCACTCCGCCGCCGTGAAGCCCAGCTCACGGCATTTGTGGAGACCGCCAGCATCGGGCTGCACTGGGTCAATGCCGACGGCATCATCATCTGGGCCAATGCGGCTGAGCTCGACTTGCTCGGCTACGACAAAGACGAATACATTGGCCACCACATCGCGGAATTTCACGTCGAGCGCTCCCAAATCGAGGAAATCCTGGCGTGCCTTTCACGAGGGGAACGGCTGCGCGATCGCGAGGCCAGGCTCCGGTGCAAGGATGGCAGCGTCAAGACGGTGCTGATGGATTCAAGCGTCCTGTGGGAGGACGGCCGGTTCGGGCACACGCAGTGCTTCACCCGCGATGTCACCGAGCAGCGCCGGGCGGAGCAGAAGCTCGCGGCGGCCAACGCAACGCTCCAGCAACAGGTCGCTGATCTCCGCCAGCTGCAGGAGCGGTTTCAACTGGCGGCGCACGGCCGCACGCTGACGCTGTTCGAGCAGGACACGGCGTTGCGCTACCAGTGGCTCTATCCAATCCATCCGGAGCACGCCGGGGCATTGGGCCGGACCGACGAGGAGATCCTGGGGAGCGCCGGCGCCGAAATCGCAGCGCTGAAAAGGGTGGTGATTGCCACCGGGCTTATGCGCCAGGCGGAAGTCTGTGCCCCTTTGCCGGACGGTATCCGATACTATGACATCACGGTGGTGCCAAAGCTCGACCCGTCGGGCGCGATCCTGGGGGTGACCGGAGCAGCCTTCGACATCACCGCGCGGAGGCAGGCGGAGCAGGCCCTGCGCGATGCGAAGGAGGAGACCGCACGCGTGAATCGCGAACTGGAACAGCGCGTGCGGGAGCGCACGGCTTCGCTCACGGATCTCCTGGCCGAAATGGAGTCATTCTCGTATGCGGTGTCCCATGATCTTCGCTCACCGCTGCGCGCAATGGCGGGATACGCGGCGATTCTGCAGAACGACCATTCCGCCCAGCTGGGGGACGAGGGGCTCCGGATGCTCGAGCGGATCATCCGATCCAGCGAGCGGATGGGACGGCTGATCACCGACGTGCTCGCCTACACCCGGGTCAACCGGGATCGCTTCGAACTCACGCCCGTCGGGCTCGCGGATTGCCTGTGGAGTGTCGTCCAGCATGCACCGGAGCTGCAGCCGCCGCAGGCCAACCTGATCGTGCGGGGCACTCTCCCCACCGTGCTGGGGAACGAGATCTTTGTGACGCAGGTGCTCGCGAACATCCTGGGCAATGCGGTGAAGTTCGTCGCGCCCGGGACAACCCCGCGGGTCGAGGTCGCCAGCGAGGTGATCGGCGATCGCGTCCGACTCTCGATTCGCGACAACGGGATCGGGATCACGCCGGAGCACCGGGAGCGGCTGTTCGGGTTGTTCGAGCGGCTCAACGCGGGCGGGCGCTACGAGGGATCCGGCATGGGCCTGGCGATCGCCCGCCGGGCACTGGAGCGGATGGGCGGCACGATTACAGTCGACTCGGATGGCCGGTCGGGAAGCTGCTTTGTGATCGAGATGGCGCTGGCCTCCTGAGCCGAGGGGTCAGGCCGGTTTTGCAGACGAACAACTCTGTGCCCTCCTGTCCGGCCTCTGTGCGCTCTGTGACCCAAGGATTGGGTATTCAAATCGTCGCAAGCATGCACGATCCGGACCGAAAAAATGGAGGGACATTGGCCACGGCCAGCGGGCTCGGTGGCTTGGATCCCTCTTGCGACTCTTGTGCCTCCTTGCGGCCATATTCCTGGTTGAGCTTTGGTTGCGGCCGACGCGCTCAGCAACCCATTTATCCTCGGGATCACGGGATCTGGACCTCGAACCGCGGCAAGCCCCGGCTGTCGGAAAATGGATGGCTTTCCGACTCACCAGCCTGCTGGCCGGACTCGCCGCCGCCGCATTCGCGGCCCCGGCCGGCGGACCCGCGCTGCTGCAAGAGGCCGTCGACAACTGGCTGGGCGAGCGGGACCATTGGGCCTTCACCCAACGGGCGATCGAATACGACCACGGGAAGCCGCGCGAGCGGCTGGAACGCTACGATCCCTCGCTGCCCGGCGACCGGCGCTGGACCCTGCTGGCGATCAATGGAAGGATCCCGACCCCGGAAGAGCGGGCCGACTGGGCCCGCAAGAAGTTCAAGAAGAAGCCGCGCCGCTTCGACTCGCCCATCGGTGACTACTTTGACTTCCAGGCAGCCGAATTGTTGAAGGAAACACCCCGGACGGTGAGCTATCGCGTGCCGCTCCAGCATGAAAAGAAGTGGCTCTTCCAGGCCGACAAGGTGCGCGTCGTCGTGACGGTGAACAAGCAGACCCGCGCGCTCGAGCACCTCCGCGCGGATATCGACGAGCCGGTCAAGGTCCTGCTCGGGCTGGCCCGGATCACGGACGGTCAGGTCGACCTGAGTTTCCTGAACTTCGACGCGGACGCCGAACCGGGCCCGGAAACGGCGCAACCGACGGGGAGTGTCAGCGTGACGGTCTCGAAGTTCGGTGAACGGGCGGAATTCACCTGGAGCGAGTTCACGCGGGTGACGCCGCATCGCGATCGGCTGGCGCGGGATCGGTGATCGAAACAGTAGCGAGCATCGAGTAGCGGGTAGCGGGCATGATGGGCTTCCCACGGCTCCATCAAATCGTCTGCCTGGCGGAAATTGGTCGCGGCAGCGCCTGTGGGACTGGCAGGTTGAAGGGATGCCATTGTCCGAACCGTCTCCTGCGCCGCGGCACACTCGCGCGTTGCTGATGCTGGTCCTGGCAAATGTGTTCTGGGGGCTGAGCTTTCCGGTGATCAAGGCGCTCACGTTGGTTCACGAGCAGCTCCTGCCGGAAGCCGGCACCTGGTTCTCCGCCATCTACGCCGTGGGCCCGCGTTTCCCGATCGCTATGCTGATCCTCATCGCCTGGCGGCCGCACGGATTCTGGCGCTTCACGCGGCTGGAACTGAAACAGGGCATCGTGCTCGGGCTTTTCGCAACGGCGGGGATGCTGCTCCAGAATGATGCGCTGCAGTTCACCGAGGCGAGCACCTCGGCGTTCCTCACCCAGTTCTACGCCATCCTGATCCCGGTGTGGCTGGCACTGAAGCTCCGGCGCAATCCCGGGACGCGGATTTGGATCTGCTGCGCACTGGTGCTCGCGGGCGTCGCGATCCTGGGCCGGTTCGACTGGCAGGCCCTGCGATTCGCCCGCGGCGAATGGGAAACGCTGCTGTCGTCGCTCTTCTTCATGGGACTGATTCTCTGGCTCGACAAAAAGGAGTTCGCCGCCAACCGGCCGGAGAAAATCACGCTGCTGATGTTTGCGGTCGAGGCGGTGGCATTCGGAGCACTGGCGGGAATCACGACGCCCAGCGCCGCCGCATTGCTGGTCCCGTGGACCTTCGCACCGTGGCTTGGGCTCACGCTGATCCTCACCGTCTTCTGCACCGTCGGCGCATTCCTCCTGATGAACCATTGGCAGCCGAAAATCACCGCGACGGAGGCGGGGCTGCTTTACTGTCTCGAGCCGATCTTCGCCACGCTGATGGCGGCGTTTCTGCCCGGCTGGTTCTCGGGCTGGGCCGGAATCGCCTATCTGAACGAGCGTGCGACTTGGACGCTCCTGATCGGCGGCGGACTGATCACGCTGGCCAACGTGCTGCTGCAATTGAAGCCGCCGGCTAAGGAAACGTAACCCGGAAATTTCATGAATGGAGAAGAACGCATGAGAAATTTTCCCCGGCCTTCGCCGGGCGACCAAGTCGCGGTTAAGTGGCAGCGGCGTCCAGCCGCTGGAATGCGCTTCAGAATGCATCGCCACGGCGGACGTGGCATGGAGCTCCAATCCGCTGCGCCCCGCATTCCGCAATCGATCTCCCGTCTCGCAGGGGCGCAGTCTTGCCTGCGCCCGGGAGCCATTGCGGCGGATCACTCGGATCCCGCCGATTGCGCCGCTGGAACATCATACGTGGTGATCTCGAGCTGAAGTCCGTCGGGATCACGGAAATAGATCGAATGCGATATCCGGTGGTCCTGAAACTGAAATGGGATCCCACGCGCCCGCAGTTCGGCCTGCGCCGACTGGAAATCCGCCTGGCTCGCCGCCCGAAAAGCGAGGTGCGAAACCTGAATGTGCGCCGACGGCGGCTCACCACTCGTCTGCGGAAAGAGCGCGATGAAGGTCGAACCCAGCCGCAGGAAGATCGGCACCCCGGACCACTCACCGGCAAACACGTGCTCGAATCCAAGCGTGCTCACATACCAGTCCTTCGTCGCCTCCGGCGCAGCACACCGCAACGCCACATGGTCGATTTGCTCGAGACGCATCACGAAACCGCCGCACAGGCGACGAAGGTGCAAAACGTCGAGGACCGATGCATGCCAGGAATCCGGATCACGTGCGCAACCATGCAGGATCGCGACTTTCCCTCCAGAACGAAACGGTGCCTCGGGATGCGCCCCTATGGCTGCGAGATTGAATGTAGCTCTCCCAGAGGTGTCTTCACATCAGCCATCGAAGTTGGATTCATGGAGGGCCGTGCTCCGTCACGGCCACAGAGATCGATCCGCTGCGCGGAATGATTTTCCCATCGGGTTTGTGGACGCCACGGAGGGCGTCCCTCCATGTCTTTCGCGACTATCTTCCTCTCTCTCGTTCTTCGTAATCGTTCTCGCTCTCTCTCCGGCAAAGCGATCGAGAACGAGGAAGGAGATCGATTCGGTTGCGGATCCCGTGTCGGAATCGGACTTGGTTTCCTCCGCTTTGCGGAGGACGCTCAGATCGCCCCGGCTCGCGGGAACCGACCCTGCCGCAGGAAGCCGATCACGTGCGCGATCGTTTCCCGGCGCTGCGGAATCCAGGTGTGCGAGTAGCGCAGCACAACGTGGTCCCGCTCGCCCGCGAGATGGGTCGCCGCGACGCTCACCTTGCCATCATTCGGTCGCTGCACCCATGAGCCGAACAGCGGGTTCAGCGAAATCTCCCCGGCAATGACTCCCAGTTCCGACTGCACGGCGGACCACGGTCCGAGTTGCCGGGGCAGTGCGCCAGCGGCAGTGCCCAGCCGGCTCCCATTGACCCCGGTGAACCAGCGAAACAGCGCGTAGCCCTGCAACCGGTCCGACACTTCGCTGCCCTGGTTCGGCGGCGCGATCATCACGACCCGGCCGAGATTGGCCGGCACCCCGCGCTCGCGCAACCAGAGCCGGACGATGATCCCGCCCATCGAATGCGTCACAAGATGCATCCGGGGCAACGCTGCAATCGCCGGCCCGGCTGGATCACCCGTGGATCCGAGCGCCGTGCTGGGGATCTGGCGACTGCGCCGCATCCTGCGAGCCACATCACCATCGTGAGCCGGAAAGGTCCCCGGTGCCGCCGGCGCGGCGATACAGTCTTGTTTCGCCAGCTCCGCCGGCAGCCACTCGGTCGCCAGCGACTCGAGCGGACGCGTCCGGGACGCGTAGCCGAGGTTGACGACCCGAAACCCCTCCCGGCGGAGCCCGCGCGCCAGCGCCCGCATCGAACCGGAGGTCCGCCCCAGCCCGTGGAGCAGCACCACGGTTTCGGTTCCCCCGGCCGCCGCGACACCGGACGCACCCAGCATGCTGCGCCGCCAGCCGGCAGAGAATGGGAATCCTTTCACGATGGAACCATCGGCGGAACCACCGTGCGACTCCGCCGGATTGAATCCACGGCCCGGAGCGTCACGGCGGTCAGCACAATCGCCCCGCCAATCAGCGCCAGCCGGGATGGCTTTTCCCCGAGGGCCAGCAAGACCCAGAGCGGGTTTAGGATCGGCTCGATGACCGGGATCAGGGCGGCCTCGAGCGCCGTCACGTGCTTGATGGCGCGCGCATAGAGCCAGTACGAGACGCCAAGCTGGACCACGCCCAGTACGATCAGCGCGAACCATCCCGAAGCCGGCAGCGCGGGCGCGCCGATGATCCAGGGGAGCCCGATCACCAGTGCGAGCAGGTTGCCCAGGATGATCGATTCCACCGGCGAGCCGTCCTTCTGCTTGCGCAGGGCGATGATCATCGCCGCGAAGGCCACCCCGCTGAGGACGGCCATGCTGTTGCCGAGGACGTGGTCCAGCTCGAGCCCATCGGCAAAGAAAAGGGTCATCCCGCCAAGCACGACCGCGATCGTGATCCAGTCCGCCCGCGTCGTCCGTTCCGAGAGAAACCATGCACCAAAGAGGGCGACCCAGACGGGGGACGAGTATTGGAGCAGGATGGCGTTGGCCGCAGTGGTCAGGGTTGTCGCGACGCAGAACATCACGGTGCAGCCGGCGTAGCCGACCGCACCGATCAGCTGGTCCCGCGAGAAATGAAAACGGAGCCCGCGGTTCGTGCAGATGAGGAACAGGGCGGCAATGCCGCCCCGACCACCGGCGACGGCGAGCGCCGGCCACGACGCGGCCACCGTCTTGATCAGGAGTCCACCGAGACTCCAGCAAAGTGCCGCGGCGACCAGGTAGAGGAGCGAGCGGGTGTGCGCGGCATTCACGAATTCTCCTGTCTGGGCGATGGAGGGCCGGCGCGCACGCGAAAAAGTGATGCCGGATGCCCGATTTGGATTGGCGGATAGCGCCGTGTCCCTGACCGGCGCAATGCATTCCCAAAACCGTTCGCGATGCTTGAATGGCACGCATGCGGCACTCGACGGCGAGTCCGGCGGGCTGCTACCCTGCCCGCATGAGATGGCTCCTGCTCGGTATCGCGATCGCCGCTGCGATCCTGGTGGGCATCGCGTACCGGGGGTTGAAACCAGCGCCGCCCGCCGCAGTGGAGCGAGTCCCACCTCGTCCCGACCGCCGCGCCACGACGGTGCCGGGCCCGGTCACCCGCCCCGTGCCGCGGGCGTCAGGCCCGGCCCTGTCGCCGGCGGAAAAGGCCATCCGGCTCGAAAGGATCAGGCGCGATTACGATGAGATTCGCGCCAAGGCATCGGCGGAGTATGCCGCCGCCGGCGCCGCCTTCCCCGGCGGGCTCAATGCCTTCCTGCGCCAACTCGCCCTGCTCGAACGCGAGAACCGGGCGGACCTGGCGGCGCTCCTGACGCCGGAGGAACTCGAGGATCTCGAGCTGCGGGAAACGACGGCGGGCCAGCGGACCGCCCGGCTGCTCGGCGGTACGGAGGCCACGGAGGAGCAGCGCCGGGCGGTGTTTCGGCTGCAGCACGGGTTCGAGGACGAGTTTGCGCTCACCTTCGATGTGAGCCCGGCGGCGCTGCTCGAGCGGGAGCGGGCGCGACAGGCCACGCTGGCGGGAATTCGTGAGGTGCTGGGTGACGAAACCTTCGCGGCCTGGGCCCGGGGGGAAAGTGCGGACTACGACACGTTCCAGGCCTTCGCCGTGCAACAGGGTCTGCCGGGCGATACGGCGCTGCGGCTCTGGCACGTGCGGAACGAATTCACGCTCCGCCGGCTCGAAATCGCCACCCAGGCGCTGCCGCCCGCGCAGCTCCAGGCGGCGCAGGCGGCGCTGGCCCAGCAGATCGAGAGCCGGGTGATGGCCATCGTCGGTGCCGGTGCGATGACCTCTGCCCGGGCGCAGATCCTGCAATGGCTGCCACAACGCTGAATCGCAGAATGCACACTCCGCCCTGCATCGGCCCAACCCCTGCCCGCTTCCGAAAAGGGTGGCGCCGGGCGTCAACCGGCGCGCGCCAGTCGGAGACTGGCGGTACTGGCCGCAACGGTTTCCGCATGCCTGCCGTTAACGCCCAAGGGCTCACCACTTGCGAACGCGGCTGACATCGGTATTTTCCCGGCCCCATGAACCACCCCCGTCTCCTTGCCCTCATGTCCCTGTTTTCACTTCTCTTCGGCGCCCTCCAGGCGGAACCGCTCAAGGTCGGCGACCCCGCGCCCGCGGTCAGTGGCGTCCTCACCGACGAGGGCAAGCCCCTCGACCTCGGCGCCGTGTATAAAAAGAGCCCTTACACGCTGGTGTGGTTCTACCCGAAGGCGCTCACCGGCGGCTGCACCAAGCAGGGCTGCTCGCTGCGCGACGCCAATGCGGAACTGGCGAAGAAGGGCGTGACCATCATCGGCGTCAGCACCGATCCCGTGGAAAAGCAGCGGGAATTCAAGGAAGTGAACCATTTCCCGTTCACCCTCCTCGCCGACACGGACAAGAAGGTCGTGAAGGCCTTCGGCCAGTCCGGGGTGATGATGGCGGCGCGTGAAGCGTACCTGATCAAGGACGGCCGGATTGTCTACAAGGACGAGAAGCAGACCGACAAGCAGGCGGAGAACGTCCTGGCCTATCTGAATTCAAAGAGCTGAGCCGTTCCCGCACCGGCGGGCCACGGAGTCGGTTCGATGAGCCCGAACCTGGCGACCTTTGGAGGGTAGGCCGTCACGGCCGCAACGTTCCGAACTTCGTACATGGAGGGCCGTGCTCCGTCACGGCCGCAGCGACAGCCGGGCCCGGCATTTTCGTCTAGCGGCACACCGGATGTTCCGGCTCACTTTCGCCGCCTTCAGATCGAGCAACGGCAAGATCGACAGGCTGCCAACCCCATGCACGAAAACCGCCGCGCCGTCTGGTCCTGGGCCCTGATCGACTGGGCCAACTCCGCCTTCGCGATCGTGATGCTGACGGCGCTGTTCCCGATCTTCTTCAAGCAGTACTGGTGCGATGTGCCGGGGATGACGCCGGAGCGCAGCACGTTCTACTGGGGCCTCGCGAACACCGTCTCGAGCGCGATCATCGCCATTCTCGCCCCGCTCCTGGGCTCGATTGCCGATCAGGGAAATTCCAAGAAAGCCTTCCTGGCCGGGTTCACGCTGCTCGGCTGCCTCGGCACGGCACTGCTACCGCTCGTTGCCCAGGGCAACTACGTGGCCGCGGGGACGCTCTATGCCATCGGTGCCCTCGGTTTTTCCGGCAACGCCATGTTTTCCGACGCGCTGCTCACCGATGTCGCCGGCCCGTCCAACTACGATCGCGTGTCCGCCCTGGGCTACGCCCTGGGCTATATCGGCAGCGGCGGGCTTTTCGTGGGCTGCTCCTTCCTCGTTTCCGCCCCGGAAAAGTTCGGGCTGTCGGGAGTCGTCGCCGGGATGCACGTATCCTTCCTGCTCACTGCAGGCTGGTGGCTGGCATTCACCATTCCCGCCCTGCTCTGGATCCGCGAGACGCCCGGCCGGCCCGAGGCCGGCGCCGAATCCGTGCTGACGCGCGGATTCCGGCAGCTGGCCGCCACCTTTCGGGAACTGCGGCGCGACCGGCAGGTGCTCCTCTTCCTCGCGGCCTATTTTCTGTATATCGATGGTGTGAATACCGTGATCAAGATGGCCACCGACTTCGGACTCGCCATCGGGCTCGACCAGGCCGGGCTGATCCAGGCGCTGCTCGTCACGCAGTTCGTCGCCTTCCCGTCGGCGCTCGTGTTCGGCCGGGTGGGGGAGCGGTTCGGGGCGAAGCGCGGGATCATGCTCGGGATCGCGGTCTATGCCGGGGTTTGCCTCTTCGCCACCCGGATGGATTCCACCCGGGAGTTCTTCGCCCTCGCGGTCGTGATCGGACTCGTCCAGGGTGGCGTGCAGGCGTTGAGCCGGTCGTACTTCGCGCGGTTGATCCCGGCGGAGCGGGGCGGCGAGTTTTTCGGATTCTACAACCTGGTGGGCAAGTTTGCCGCCATCATCGGGCCGGTGCTGATCGGCGTCACCGCGCTGCTGATTGGCAACCGCGGCTCAATCCTGTCGCTGCTGCTGCTGTTTGGCGGCGGCTACTGGCTGCTCAGCCGGGTACGGGATCCGGCGGGCGGCGGGTAGCGCCGGTTTTCAACCGGCGAAAGCCGTTTTGAATTCTTCTTGATGGCCGTGACGGAACACGGCCCTGGATGACCGACCAACCTCATTGCGGAGTTGCGCCGCATCCACACCGCGCTTTGTTAGCCGCCTTTCCCACATGTACCCCTCCCGCCTGTTCATCCTCGCTGCACTGTTGGCGTCACTCACCACCGCCTGCGGCCAGCAGATCCGCACCGGCACCGTTGCCGAGCGTTACACCGAGCTCTGCGCCAACTGTCATGGCGCCAACATGGAGGGCGGGCAGGCGCCCTCGATGCTCGACGACATCTGGGTTTACGGCGGCGACGACGAGTCGCTCGCCCGCAGCATCCGCAACGGTTTTCCGGAAAAGGGCATGCCGGCCTGGGGCGCCGCGATCCCCGAGAAGGAAATTCGCGCCATGGTGATCTACATTCACGAGCAGCGGGCGAAGTTCCAGCGCGACCAGACCGCCTTCGCCCGGCCGACCGGACCGATGACGGTCAAGAGCCAGCTGCATGGCTACCGGCTGGAAACGTGGGTCGACGACGTGAAGGAGCCGTGGTCGCTCGCCTTCCTCCCTGGCAACCGTGCGCTGATCACCGAGAAGAAGGGCCGGCTGATGCTGGTGGAAAACGGCCGGCTCAATCCACGTCCGATCGAGGGCGTGCCGGAGGTCGACAACAACGGCCAGGCGGGCCTCTTCGACGTCGTCCCGCATCCCGATTACGAGCGCAACGGCTGGCTCTATTTCGCCTACAGCGACCCGCAGACGGACAACGGGCGGAAGGTGAGTCTCACCCGAATCATCCGCGGCAAGGTCCGCGACGGCGCGCTCGTCGAGCAGCAGACCATCTATCGCGGGCCGCTCGAGTACCATCGGAATGCGGGGGGCGTGCATTTCGGCGGCCGGATCGCATTCGACCGGCAGGGTTATCTCTATTTCACGATCGGTGAGCGTGGCGAGGGCACCAATGCGCAGGATCTGGCCCGGCCGACCGGCAAGGTGCACCGGCTGTTCGACGACGGCCGGGTGCCGCCCGACAATCCCTTCGCAAGAAAAGCCGGCGCCGCGCCTTCGATCTGGAGCTACGGGCATCGCAATCCCCAGGGCCTCGCCTTCGATCCGCGCAACGACGACCTCTACGATCTCGAGCACGGACCGCGCGGCGGCGACGAGCTCAACCTGGTCGAAAAGGGGAAAAACTACGGCTGGCCGGTGATCACCTACGGGATGAATTACAATGGCACGGCCATGACCGACATCACCCACAAGGACGGGATGGAGCAGCCGGTCGTCTACTGGGTGCCGTCACTGGCCGTTTGCGGGATGAACTTCTACACCGGCGACCTTTTCCCGAAATGGAAGAACCACCTCTTCATTGCCTCGCTCGCGGCGGAGGAGCTCCGCCGGCTCGAGATTCGCGACCAGCAGGTCGTGACCCAGGAGGTCCTCTTCAAGGATCTCGGCCGTATCCGGCACGTCATCACCGGCCCCGATGGTGCGCTCTACGTGCTGCTGCCTACCCGGATTGCGCGAATGAGCCCGGCGGAATAGCCGGGCGGCGCAGCATGGTCTCGCACGTCGGGGCGCAGTCTCGCCTGCGCCCGCATTTCGCAATCGATCTCCGTCTCGTAGGGGCGCAGTCTTGCCTGCGCCCGCATGCAGGAATGAACGGTTCTGAGGGCGCAGACGAGGCTGCGCCCCTACGGCTGCGCGGTTCAATGAAGGCCTCAAGGGTGCGCATTCAAATCAGGGTTAGGTTCGTGGAGGGCCGTGCTCCGTCACGGCCATGAAGGCCGATCCGCCGCGCAGAATGATTTTTCCATCGGGTTTGTGGACGCCACGGAGGGCGTCCCTCGTGCGCCTGTGAGGGCGTCCACACAGCGGGGTGCAAGTCCCCGTCAGGCGAAACGTTCACCCGCCTGCAACCGAAGGCTACTGCGTCGTGGCAACACGGGGTGGGGAGCTGCCGGAGGTGAACAACCCGTCCGTAACGAGTAACATGAGATATGCTACAACGTGAACCTGATATGGCT
>WYBX01000129.1 GCA_011525695.1 Verrucomicrobiia bacterium | reverse complement strand
GCAGCTCCCCACCCCGTGTTGCCACGACGCAGTAGCCTTCGGTTGCAGGCGGGTGAACGTTCCGCCTGACGGGGACTTGCACCCCGCTGTGTGGACGCCCTCACAGGCGCACGAGGGACGCCCTCCGCGGCGTCCACATACCCGACAGAAAAATCGTCATGCGCAGCCGATCGATCTCTGTGGCCGTGACGGAGCACGGCCCTCCATGTACGAGGTTCGGAACGTTGCGGGCGCTTCACTCACGCCCCGCTGCTGCGCGGCGGCCGCGGCGGTGGCACAAAGCCCTCCGGAACCTCGCCGGCATGACCGCGCACGACCAGTTCCAGGAGCTTCTCCAGCGCCTGTTCGCGCGGGATGCCACGCTCCAAGGCGATTTGCTCCGCGCGCTTCAACAATTGTGCCGCCATCACTGCCGCCTGCCCCGGCGGAGCGCCGAGCCGCTCACAAAGCTTCGCGAGCTGTTCCTGCTCCTTCATGGCGCATCGACGAGGGCGACCGAGGGCCGCGCCCCCGGCGCCACCGAGAGCCGCTGCCCGGAGCTGACATGCATCAGCGTCAGCATTGAAAATCCGATGAACCCGTCCGCGTCTTGCGCTACCGAACGCAGCTCTCCCACCATCCGTTCCCCGGCGAAAAGCGGAGCCGGCAGCACCTGCGGCAAATCAGCCGCCGGTCCTCGCACCCGCAGCAACCGCCGCCGCACCTGCCCGATCGCTTTCAATCGGGCCATCACTTCCTGGCCGAGGTAACATCCCTTCGTGTAGGAAATCGCCTCGGCATCGAGCCCCGCCTCGCCCGGCAAATCGCCGGCACCGACGTCGCGCGGCACGGCGGGGATCGCCGCCGTGATCCGCAGGAGTTCCATCGCGTCGCCCTTCAACACGGGCCGGTTCCCGATCACCGACTCGACCGCCGCTCGCTGTTCCCGCGGAAAAACCCATTCCACGTGAGCGTCGCGGATTCTCCGTCCGGGAAAAGCGAAGACCCCGGGCCCGGCGGCGGGCGTAGCCAGCGACTCACCGCCATCGAATACCGTCACGCCCGCCCACGCTCCGGAAAGATCCTCCACCGTCACATCATCGGCGATGATGTAGCTTTCGAGCCGCTCCAAGATCGCATTTCCCCGCGACTCATAACTGGAAATCCAGAATTCGTCGGGTCCTGTGCCGCGGAGGACAAAACTGTCCGCCATGACCTTTCCCTTGAGGCTGAGCCATAAGCCATACGAAACGGACCCTGCGCCGGATAGCCGAAGATCGTTCGTAAACTGCCCTTGGAGAAAGGAAAACGCGTCCGGACCCCGCACTCGAAGCCAGGTGGCGGGTTGCCACCAGTGAATCCTCCCAGAAGTAGAAACTTTGATACTATGCAAGTTGGTGGTAGTAAATGCGCTATGTGAATGGGCTCGGAATTTGCAAACTTCGAGTTGACCGGGGCCACTGAAAACGTATCTGTTCTTCCCATCAAGTTTAACACTTCTCCCGCCTAGCGGGAGTTTTGGGGTAACTAAGAAAGCAAAGGCCGGCCGCTTAGGGGTAAGCGGCCGGCCACTTTTTTTCCCAGTCTTCCGAGCCTGTTTTTCTGAGCGCCCACACGCGTTTCGCCGCAGCAGCCCATATCGATCGCTCTCCCCGGGCGCGGATTTGAAACCTGATTATGCGTGAGACGACGGAAGCAGCCGAGGCTTGCGCATCGGCTCTTTACCAAGCTTTTTGCGAAGCAAAAAGCTATGCAGAGAACTTCCGACATCAATGTCGTCGAGACCCGACCGCTGCCCTCCCCTGCCACCCTGCTGGCGGAGGTTCCAAAGACCGAGGCGCATGCGGACTTCGTCACCCAGAGCCGTCGCGAAATCCACCGGCTTATTTTCACGGATGACAAACGGTTCCTGCTAATTGCCGGTCCCTGCTCGATTCACGATCTCAAGGCCGGCCGCGCCTATGCGAGCCAGCTCGCGCAGCTCGCCCGCGAGGTCGCCGACCGCGTGCTGATTGTGATGCGGGTGTATTTCGAGAAGCCCCGCACTACCGTGGGATGGAAGGGGCTGATCATGGATCCGCACCTCGATCAAACGCACGACATCGCCACCGGGTTCCGAATGGCCCGCACGTTCCTGAGGGAGGTCCTCGATCTCGGGCTGCCAACGGCGACGGAGCTCCTCGATCCGATCACCCCGCAATACATCGCCGACCTCATCTGCTGGTCTGCCATCGGTGCCCGCACGGCGGAGTCCCAGACCCACCGGCAGATGGCCAGCGGCCTTTCGATGCCGCTCGGTTTCAAGAATGGCACCGATGGCTCGATTCAGACGGCGATCAACGCCATCAAGTCCGCGGCCCAGCCCCACGCCTTCCTCGGCATCAGTGTCGAGGGCGCCGCCTCCGCCATTGTCACCCGCGGGAATCCTGACTGCCACGTCGTCCTTCGGGGCGGCACGAGCGGTCCCAACTATTCGCCCACCCATATCGCCCGCGCCGAGGAGCTCCTCGCCCGCGCCGGGCTCACGAAATCAATCCTGGTCGATTGCTCCCACGACAATTCCGCCAAGCAGCCGGAACGGCAGCCCGATGTCATGCGCGAGCTGCTCGCCCAGATCGACGCGGGAAATTCCTCCATCATGGGCGCGATGATCGAGAGCAACCTGCACGCCGGCAGCCAGCCCTTCCCCCAGCCCAAGGAGCAGCTGAAATACGGCGTCTCCATCACCGACGCCTGCATCGACTGGGACACCACGGAAAAGCTCGTCCGCCAGGTTCACGCCGCGCTTGCCTGCCGCTTCAAGTGACCGGAGCCCGGCCGGCGCCGCCCCGCCCGGCACTTTTTTCCCGCAGTGAATAATTTCGATTCGATCCGCCCGCACCCGGTACTCAACCTTCGTCCATCTCCATGAAATCTCCCATCCGCGTCGCCGTCACCGGAGCCGCCGGCCAAATCGGCTACTCCCTGCTCTTTCGAATCGCCTCCGGAGCAATGTTTGGTCCCGAACAGCCTGTCATCCTGCAACTGATCGAGGCACCGATCGAAAAGGCCATGAAGGCGCTCGAAGGCGTCGCCATGGAGCTCGATGACTGTGCCTTCCCGCTGCTCAAGGGCATCGTGATGACGGACGACCCCAAGGTCGGGTTCAAGGATGCGAACTGGTGCCTGCTGGTGGGTGCGAAGCCGCGGGGGCCCGGGATGGAACGGGCCGATCTGCTCAAGGACAACGGCCGCATCTTCATCGCCCAGGGCCAGATCATCGATCAGGTCGCCGCCGACGACGCCCGGGTCGCCGTGGTCGGAAACCCGGCCAACACGAACTGCATGATCGCCGCGTCCCAGGCCCGGCGGCTCACGCCCGATCGGTTCACCGCCATGGTTCGGCTCGACCAGAATCGCGCCCAGACGCAGCTCGCGAAGAAGGCCGGGGTCGACCTCACCGAGGTGAAGAACATCTTCATCTACGGCAATCACAGCCCGACGATGTTCCCCGCCTTCGCCCATGCGACCATCGGCGGGAAACCCGCGCCCGTGGTCATCAATGACGCGGCTTGGCTGCAGGGTCCGTTCTGCGAAATCGTCGGCAAGCGCGGCGCCGCCATCATCGCCGCCCGCGGCGCCTCATCGGCCGCTTCCGCCGCCAACGCACTGGTCGATCATGTGCGCAGCCTGACGACACCCGGCGCCATCCACTCCATCGCGGTGAAATCGAACGGGACCTACGGTTTCGATCCCAACGTCTGGGCCGGGATGCCGGTCAAGACCACCAGTCCCGGCTCCTATGAGGTCATCACCAACTACACGATGGACGATTTCGCCAAGTCAAAGCTCGCTGCGACGAACAAGGAACTCGTCGACGAACGCTCGTTCGTGGCCGAGATGATCAAGTAGGGTGGGAAGTTTGCCTGTAGCGCCGCGTCTCCGACCGGCGCAACGCGGTCCGGATAAGATCGTGGGATTCTGCGATCCGCGTCTGGCGATGCTCGTCGTTCCCATGTTCCGAATGCTCATGATTGGCGAGCATTGGCGCTCATTCGCGGTGGAATGAACCAATCCGCCCTCAGTCCTCTGTCCTCCGCCGTCAGCCCTCAGTCCTCGGCTGCTACGCTAGCAGCGCCGCGAGCGCCTTGCTGATCTGGAACGCTCCCCGGACCTCCGCAAACGCCTCCATCAATTCTGCCGGCGCCCCCGCCCGCGGAAACACCAGTTCGATCGCGCCTCCCGTGCAGCGCACCTGCGCGTCCACGGTGGCGACCGCAACGGTGCAATCCCGGTAATCGGACGGATAATCCACCGTCAGGCCGGCTTCGCCGTCCAGCCCCTCGATCGCGTCGATCACATCCTCGACCCGGGCGCCGCGCTTCAACCCGAAGGCAATTTCGGAAAACCGGCCCGCAAAAATCCGGGCGAACGGCTCGCTTCGCGCCAGCACCGCGCTGTGCAGTCCGTGCAACGTCGTCGTCACCGCGTAACGCGAGGGTTCGGCCGGCTCCAGCGCGTACAGAATCTCAACCGTGAAATCCCGCGCGGTCAGGGTCGCGCTGGGACTGGTCACGCTCAGCGAAATGTCCTTCCGCCGGTAATTCAGCCCGCAGCGAACGTCCTGAAACAGCCGCTCGGCTTCGGCCGCCAGTTCGCCCTGGCACAGTTTGCCGAGAAACGCCTGGGTGGTCGGGTTCGCTGCATCCGGAACCGTGTGATGCGCCTTCCTGAATCCCCCGAGCGACCTCACCTGCCCGCCCCCGCGGCCGACAAAACTGATCCCGGCGATAATGTGAGAGGGAAGCTCAGGTCCCATGACCAGCGAGCAAATCCGCCCCGTGCCAGCCTACCAGCCCAAACCGGCTCAGGCCGCGTTCCGGCTCAGCCTCCTGGCCAGCGCCACCGCGCCGACCAGCGCGAGGATCGGCAGCCAGATCGGCGAGAGCAATGCACCGAACAGGACGCCCAATCCGAGCAGGATCGTCACGGCCGAAAGCCCGAGCACCAGCATCACGACCAGCGCCAGCCCGAGCATGAACCCGAGGGCGAGCGTCAAAGGCAGCATCTTGACGGCAAGAATTGCGACCACGACGAGAAGCAGGATCTTCAGGAAAGTGTTCATGCCCGGAGTACCCCGCAGCTCCCCGAAAAGTTTCAACGACGTGAGTTTCGCCTGTTGGGGATCCGGCGCCAACAAGTCCAATTCCAGGAATGTGGTATCACATCCTGGAGGGACGCCCTCCGTGGCGTCCACCAACCGATGGGGAAATCGTTATTCGCAGCCGATCGATCTCAATGGCCGTGACGGAGCACGGCCCTCCATGTACGTAGTTCGGAACGTTGTGCGTGTGACGGCCTGCCCTCCGACTTGTCGTCCGAAGCTTTAGCCTGCATCCATCACACCCAGAGGTGTGCTGGATGCACCCTGTCGGGCCGACCTGGTCGGGGCTAACCGCGACGAAGTCGCCTTTCCGCACTCGCAAAGTGCGGAAAGCGGATGCGCCACTTCGAAAAAACTGTGATGCATCCGGGTTAGCGGAGGAGGAAGGCCCGCGACGCCTGCATCGTCAGCACCGCCTCCGCTCCGCCTTGCCAAACCGGCTCGAAACCCGATGTCCTGCCCAGGTGGCTGCCGCCGAACCCATCCCCGTTGTCTGTGCCGTCATAGAAGACGATTCCGGCCGGGTGTTGCTCGCCCAGCGGCCCGCCCACAAGCACCTCGGGCTGAAATGGGAGTTCCCCGGCGGCAAGGTTGAGCCGGGCGAGTCGCCGGAGGGGGCGCTGTGCCGCGAAATCAGCGAGGAACTCGGCTGCACCATCACGATCACGCGGGCGCTGCCACGGGTCATCCACGATTACGGCACCATGGTCATCGAAATGATCCCCTTTGCCTGCACCCTCGCGGAAGGCAGTGCCGCCCCACACCCGCATGAACACGTCGCCGTCCGCTGGGTGCCATGGCCCGAGATCGATGGAAGCGATCTGGCCCCCGCCGACCGGCCCGTGGTCGCCAGCATGCGCGCCTGATTCAACGATCGGCGTGCCAGTTGGTAGCGCCGCGTCTCCGACCGGCGAAACTCGGTCGAGCGCAGCGCATGCCCCACCGGGCTCGACAGCCCCTGCCCCCCCGATTGAATGCTGGAATGTCCTCCGTGCCGCTCGCACTTGCCGCCGTCTCCCGGCTGGCAGGGTCCCATGACAACGTCGCCATTGCCGTGCGCCGGCTCGAGGCAGGCTGCGAGCTCGCGTTTCCCTCCGGCCGGCGACCGCTGGCCCACACGGTGCTCGAGGGACACCGGTTCGCGATCCAACCCATCGCCCGCGGCGAGCCGCTCCTCTCCTGGGGCATGCCCTTCGGATTCGCAACCGTCGCCATCGAACCCGGCGATTACGTGTGCAATGCCGCCATCCTCGAGGCTCTCGCCCTGCGCCGCGTCGACGGCCTCCGCGTGCCGTCAAAGCCCAATTTCAAGGATCACCTGCCCGGTTTCACACTCGACGAGACGGCCATCTTCCCGGCGCCGCCCGTCGAGCCGGTCCGCCCGCCCCGGACGTTCGAGGGCTATCGCCGGCCCGGCCGCCGCGGCGTCGGCACCCGCAACACCATCGTCATCCTCGGCACCACGTCGCGCACGGCCAGTTTCGCCCGCCAGCTGGCCGATCGGCTCCATCCCCTCGCCCGCGTCCACCCGACGATCGACGGCATTGTCGCCATCGCGCACACCGAGGGCGGCGGAACCGAAGAGCCCAACAACGCCGCCGAAGTCCTGCGCACCCTCGCCGGGTTCATGACCCATCCCAATGTCGCCGCGGTCCTCGCGGTCGACTACGGGGTCGAGCCGATCACCAACGCCCGGCTCGAGGCCTTCCTCCGCAAGCACCGCTACCCGCTCGACGACGTCCCCCATGCCTTTCTCAGCGTGCGGGACGGCCTTGCGCCCGCGCTCGCGGCCGGCGAACGGATCGTTCGCGGCTGGCTGCCGGCCGCCGCCGCCCACCGGCGGACGCCCGAGCCGCTCTCGGGCCTGCGTGTCGCGCTGCAATGCGGCGGCTCCGATGCGTTTTCCGGCGTATCCGGAAATCCCCTCGCCGGCGCCGCCGTCCATGAGGTCATCCGGCATGGCGGTTGCGGCGTGCTCACCGAAATCGACGAGGTCATGGGCGCCGAGGCCTATATCCTCGCCAACGTCCGCGACCGGGCCACCGCCCGCGTGTTCTCCGACAAGCTCGACGCCTTCCGCGCCCGGCTCTCCTGGCACGGACTCACCGCCGAGAGCAATCCCTCGGCCGGCAACCGATTTCGCGGGCTCTACAACATCGCGCTGAAATCGCTCGGCGCCGTCCACAAGAAAGACCCGCGCACCCGGCTCGATCACGTGATCGCCTATGCGGAGCCGCTGGCGGAGATTCCCGAGCCCGGATTCACCTTCATGGACGGGCCGGGCAACGATCTCGAGAGCATCGCCGGCGAGGTCGGCGCCGGCTGCAACCTGATTCTCTTCATCACCGGCAACGGCTCGATCACCAACTTCCCCTTCGTCCCCACCCTGAAGATCACGACGACCACCCGCCGCCACGAGCTGCTGCAGCACGAGATGGATTTCAACGCCGGCCGCTACCTCGACGGCGAGGCGATGGAGCCGCTGGCCCACGAGCTCTTCGATCTGATCGTCGAGACGGCCTCCGGGCGCAAGTCCAGGGGCGAGCATGCGGGCCATTCGCAGGTCTCGTTCTGGCGGAACTGGCGGCAGACCGACACGTCGAAGCTCGCCGAACTGCACGCGCGCGCTGCGCCGTCGGGCGCGCCGCTCCCGCTGCGACCGGATCTTCCGGCAATCTCGGCGACCGCCGCCCGCACGCTCAGCGTCATCCGCACCGCCGACGGCTATGCGACCGAAAGGGTGGGTCTCGTCCTGCCGACCAGCATGTGCTCGACGCAGATTGCCCGGCTGGCAG
Organism: Verrucomicrobiia bacterium; assembly: GCA_011525695.1. Classification (GTDB taxonomy): domain Bacteria; phylum Verrucomicrobiota; class Verrucomicrobiia; order Opitutales; family Opitutaceae; genus ER46. Next base: position 2,034 of record WYBX01000129.1, on the reverse strand, counting down.
TGGAGCGGTTGAATGCGCAGCAGGCCGGCCGCGACGATGGCATCAGCCGGTACGTGGCCTTCGTCCATACCGAAGGCTGCGGCTTCGGCGGCGACACGCTGTATCAGCTCCTCCATCGCACCTACCGCGGGTATCTCACCCATCCGAATATCGCCGCCGCCCTGCTGCTCGAGCACGGCTGCGAAAAGGTGCCCAATGATGTCATGCGCCACCTGCTGGAGGCGGACGGGCTGCCGCTCGATCGCTTTGGCTGGGCGAGCGTGCAGCTGGATGGCGGGATTCAGAAATCGCTCGGCCATGTGGAGGCCTGGTTCAAGTCCGCGGTCGCGGCCCGCCCGGCCGAGCCTGTCCAGTCCCGGGGCCTGGGCGCATTGAACCTCGCGCTGCTGACCGCCTCGACCGTGACGGCCCCGACCGCCGGTGCGCTCGCCCGGATCGCCGCGGCCGTCCTGGCCGATGGCGGTTCCGTGCTGCTGCCGGAAGGCGATCCGCTCTGGGCCGATTCCGGCTTTCGCCGTGAACTGTTGGGTGATGCGCCACCGCATCCGACGCTTGCGTACGGTCAGCCGCTCCGCCGGCCGGGGCTTCACGCCGTTGCGACCGAGACCGATCACTGGGTCGAGAATCTCACGGGACTCGCCGGCTGCGGCGCCCACGTCGCCATCGGGATCGTGGGCGAACATGCCCGGCAGGGACATCCGCTCATCCCGTTGATCCAGGCGGCTGAGGCGGGTGAACAGAAGCGTATTCCCACCGCAGATATCGATGCCTTCCTGAGTGGCGAGGTCGATGGCGACGAACGGACCCTCACCGACTGGCTGGTGGCGGCCGCGGAGCGCACCCGGGTGCCGGTGAGTGCGGCCAGCGGGTTCGTAGACTTCCAGCTCACGCGTGGACTGCTCGGGCTGACGACGTAGGTTTTTGCTGCGCAAAAACCTTTGGCCGCGGCAGCCGCGGCGGCGACCCATCGCGGGCCTGTTGTGCATTTTGTCGCAATGGCTTGGCCCGGTCTGCGTACCGCGAATGAACGCCAGCGGACGCGAAGGCTCGCGAATCGGCCTGCTGGATTGTGGATTCTGAATTCCATCCTCTCGCGGAGCGACCCTGAGCAAGCGAAGCGCGTCGAAGGGCGTCCTCCATCCTCTGTCGTCCGTCCTCCGTCCTCCGCTCCTTGCAATCCCGGCCGACTGCCGCATGGTAAGCGGCGTTCTTTGATTGGTTGCACACCAATCTGAAATCTCAAATTGGAAATCCCCAAATTTCGTTTCTGAGATCTCAAATCTGAAATCTGAGATTTCAACACCTGGGGGTGTTCTGGATTCTACCCTTGGTTGGAGTGCGCCGCTGCCTGTCGAGAGTCGTGGGTCTCTCGTTAAAACCCCTGCGAAAAAAACAAACGGCAAAACTGAAGAAATGCCTCTGGCGGCTTAATGACCGCCACGTCGGTCTGGTGACACCTGCTAGCTGGAACTGACGTCGACAGCAGGGATGGCGCGCGGAGCGGTCCGCGGACCGCGCGCTGTATCTTCCATCCGGGGAATAGCTGGTGTCTCAGCGCGCGTGATGGCGTGGCACCGGCGAATTTAAAGTCACGCTACACATGGTAGACGCGGTGCGCGAAGGTCAGGGGCACGCGGGTTCAACTCCCGCCACCTCCACCATGTATCTGATTGGTAATTACTTGGATAATTTCTGAGCCGCGCATTATTGCCAAATTATTGCCAGGATCCGGCACCCGGCGGCAGGGCGCGGCAGGCTCCCGGTCCGCGCTGCATCCAAGCGCATCCAGCGGCGCCGTCCGGCACAGACCGCGCTTGGAAAGCCGCTCGAGGGTGTTGGCACTGGCGCCGAGCGCGCACCCGAGTCTCGGTTGAACAAGCAAGATTGCCAATGGCGGCTCCAACTCTGTAAGCGTCCACCGGAGTGCCCCCAGTGAGGGCTTGACCGGGTCGTAACAGTGAGAGCTACGCGTTGCCGGGAAGGCGTAACAGTGACACCCACGCAGAGCCACCGATCGTAACGGTGAGATTTACG
>WYBX01000128.1 GCA_011525695.1 Verrucomicrobiia bacterium | reverse complement strand
GGCTCCTGTGCCTATGGTTAGTCTCGCTGAGAAACCACTGACTGGAGAGCCGGATGCGGGAAATCCGCCCGTCCGGTTCGGAGGGAGGGGTGGCGCTAACCCCGCCACTCCTACCCCTATCATGAATGATGTTCCCATTGCAGCTGGGAAAGACTCGGAGTCGCCATCGGCAGCGGCGTCTCGCCGCTGAAATGCGTTTCAAAATGCATTGGCACTGGGGGACGCCGTGGTCGCGCGGTTGCCGGTGCGCCGGCAAAAGTTCTTGTCATTCCGCTCCGCCGGACGATTGGTGTCCGGCGCAACGACGCCTGCGGACGCTTAGCTCAGTTGGTTAGAGCATCTCGTTTACACCGAGGGGGTCGGGGGTTCGAGTCCCTCAGCGTCCAGGTGGCGGATCGGTGAGACGGTGAAACCGTGAAACCGTGAAGCGGTGAGCGGTGAAACGGTGAAGCCGTGAGGCGGTGAGGCGGTGGGCATGGTGTCTGGCGTAGTCAGGCATAGGCCGTAGGTCAGGTCGCCGACCTGAACCGGGGCAGGTCAAATAGACCTGCCCTACGCGGACCCGTGAACTGGGCAGCGGCGTCCCGCCACTGAAAGGCAGTTCGCAAGACGCCACTGGAAAGTGCCTCAGAACGCATCGCCACGGCGCGACGCCGTGGCCACTCTCACGCCCCGGCCACCGGGTGAACGTCGGAGCGCCGGATCCCCATGGGCGTTTCTTCCCGGCTCACCGGCGACCGACCTGCCGTTTCACCTTCTCACCGTCTCACGGTTCTTCGCCGTCCGTCCGCTGTCCTCAGATCCACCGTTTCACCGCTTCACCGTTTCACCGCTTCACCGGCTTGCCGGCCGAGCCGGACGCCCTCGGTCGTCACGAAATATTTTGCGAGCATGAAGGCATCCTCCCAGGCGGGCAGGCTGTCCGGGTTCGCTCGATACGACAGGAAATCGCGGACCACCCGGGCGAAATGCGCCTCGTGGCCGTCCCGCAGCGAGGACGGAATCACCACATGCAGTCGGCCACCATCCGTTTCGAGCGCCAGTCCGGGGAAACGGGACTCCAGGCTGTGAAGCCGGGCGCGCAATGCTGACTCCACCGCGGGCCGATCCTCGGCCCGTGCCGGGATTACGAATACCTCAGGGATGAACTTTTCCTCCGGGCCGAGTCGCAATTCGACCCGGGAGCGCGAGCCGCGGAAGATTGCCAGTGCCGTGTCCGCCCCGCCCGGCGGAGCCTCGAAGCCCCAGTTGACATCGAGCTTCACGTGGATCCCGCGGAGCGTGTAATTGACGCTGTTCTGCGAAAGGTAGTCCAGTTTGCCTCCGCGAATGAATTTCCCGAGGGACGCCGGGTATTCCTTCAGGGCCGTCACGCGGGTGAACTGACCGAGTTCCAGCTGGTTGATGGTGCGGCTGCCGCGGAGCACGGCGATATCCTGGCGGTAATCCAGCGGCCGTTCCGACGACAGCGTCCACTGCACGAGGTCGACCAGGTGGGTGCCGACATCGGCGAGCGGTTCGCCATATTGGCGGACATCGAAAAAGGACGGCGAACGGATGAGCGGAGCGCCGGCGACGTCCTTGCGCAGAAAGTGCGTGCTTTCGAGGAAGACGGCGGGTTCCTGCATGCTGCCGGGGAGGATCGTGCCGAACACGGCCGAATCCAGGACCAGTTCCTTCTGGAGCACATGGCTGATTTCGTGGCGCTCGGTCATCGCATCATAGCCGACGACCTGCTGCCGGCGGGCGAGCTGGAGCGCGTGTTCCAAGCCGGGCAATTCCTCCGCCTCGATGATCCAGGGTTTGTCGGCCAGCACGTGGAGTCCGGACTGAAGCAGCGCCTCAATTCGTCCGATCTTCCCCTGGTTGCTGCCGGAGATCACGACGACATTGCCGGGGCGCTCGGCCAGCAGCCTGGCCATGAAATCCGGCGAGGCATGGACGTCGTATTCCCAGGTGGTGGGGTTCACCGGCCGCGAGTTGAAGGCAAGGACGCGCTGCAGGTGGGCGAGCAGGTCGGGCCCGGCGGGCGCGTAGATGTGCACGCGCGGCGCGACTCCCGGCAGCATCTCCTTCTGGAAGAGTGCCGCGTGGAAGTGTCCCGGGTCGAGGGTGATGAGCCGGACGGGGTCGCCGTCCGGCAGCGCCTTGGCCGAGAGGCAGAGCATGGCGCTGATCAGGAAACGCGTTCCCGCTGGCCGGAGCTTCATGGAGCGTGGTTCAGGTGCCGGCGAGCTGAGCGGCGTGGGCATGGACCTTGCGCACCGCGGTGACGATGTCGTCCATGTCCTTTCGGGGGCCGAGCAGCATCGACTGCTTGAGCCAGACGGCCTCCTGGCAGAGCTGGGTGTTGGCCGGGCAGCGGTTGCGTTCCGCCCATTGGGCGAGGACGCCGGCGGGGTAGATCCGCTTGTAGCCCTTGCTGGCGAGGACCTGCCGGATGAAGGGTTCCTCGTTGAGGGGAGTGTATCCGCTCGAGCAGGGCACACCCTCGGCGCCCATGGCCTTCATGAACTGGGCGCGGGTGAGCCCGCCGCCGAACTTCTCAGCTTGGAATCGGAACATGTAGAGATGGTAGGCATTGCGGGTGGTGCCAGGATACATCCGGGCGGGCAGGATTCCCGGAATCTCGCTCAATTGTTTCGTGAGGTAGGCGGCGTTCTGCTCGCGGGTCTGCGACTGCTGCTCGAGCCGGGTCATCTGCGCCAGCAGCATGGCTCCCTGCCACTCGGTGAGCCGGAGGTTGGCGGCGCGCTGGCCGCGGTACTTGAAGGAATACCCGGTGGCGTTGCGTTCGCGATTGTTGCCCTGGAAGGAGTAGATGGCATCGGCCAGCTTGTCGTCGGCGGTGATGACCGCGCCGCCCTCGCCGGCATTGAGGTTCTTGCTGGCCTGGAAGCTGAAGCAGCCGGCGGTGCCCACCGTGCCGACATTGCGGCCGCGCCACTGGGCGACCCAGGCCTGGCAGGCGTCCTCGACCACCGGCAGGTTGCGGCGCCGGGCCACGTCCATGATGGTGTCGAGGTCGGCGGGATTGCCGCCGAGATGCACCGGGAGCAGGGCGGCGGTGCGCTCGGTGACGGCGGCCTCGATCTTCCGGGCATCGATTTGGAAGCTCTCCGGGTCGGAATCGATGAAGATCGGCAGCGCGTAGTTCAGCAGCACGACGTTGAGCGTCGCGATGAAGGTGTACGGCGAAAGGATCACCTCGTCGCCGGGGCCGACATCGAGGGCGCTGAGCGTGGCGAACAAGGCGGCGGTGCCGTTGGCCGTCGCGACGCAGTTCTTCGCGCCGGTGAGCTTCGCATAGGCCTGCTCGAACTCGTTGACCTTCTTCCCGTCGCCGCGGAACCAGGTGCCGCTGTGCAGGACCCCGTTCAGGGCCTTTTCCTCCAACTGATCATAAACCGGCCAGGGGGGAAAATCTCCCGGGTGGGCGGGGGTGCCGCCGAGGGCGGCGGGTTTCACGGCGGCGGCCGAGAGAATCCGGGGCGCGGAGCCGGCTGCCAGCAATGACGCGAGCCGGGTATAACGGGCAGTAGCGGCGCCGGCCACCGCAGTTTTTTTCAGGAATTCCCGACGCGGGACATTGGTGTTCATGGGGCCTTTCTGCAATTGGCGGGGAAGGGGCTGCCGGTGAGCGGGATTCGGCTCACCGCGGCAGGTTCAAATCTTACCGGCTTCCCGGTGTACAGCCACGCAAATCTTGGTCAATGCTCGTCACCACGCGGCAACGAGCGCTGGACAAACCCGAGAGCGGTCGTTCAAGCTCCGGGCCCTTTGCATTCATCCACCACCTGCAGGAGTGCCGCCCGCACGGCCTGATGCAGTCCTGAAATTTCCATGCGACATACCATTTCAGTCCTCGTTGAGAACAAGTTCGGCGTCCTGGCCCGCGTGGCGGGAATGTTTTCCGGCCGCGGCTTCAACATCGATTCGCTCAATGTCGCGCCGACGCACGATGCCACGCTTTCGCGGATCACCACGGTGCTCAAGGGGGATGAGGGCCAGCTCGATCTCTGCATCAAGCAGCTCCGGAAGCTGGTCAACGTCGTGGAGGTGGTCGATTTCAAGGAAGGCCAGGCGGTCGCGCGCGAACTCGTGCTGGTGCGCGTCCGGGCGGATGCGAAGTCCCGGCCGGAGATCCTCCAGATCAAGGACATCTTCCGGGCGAAGATCGTCCATCTCGCTGCCGAGTCGCTGATCATCGAGGCGACGGGTGACGACGAGAAGGTCAGCGCGCTGCTGGGGCTGCTGGAGCCATACGGAATCATCGAACTCGCCCGGACCGGCCGGCTCGCGCTGAAACGCTAGCGAGGCGCGCAGTTGCAGCGGGAAGTTGACGTTCAAGTTTCCGTCCAGCTGCGCTTTCAAGAGGGTCCGCTTCAACTTTAAACCTCAAACTTAAACTTAAACTCCCATCCATGCCCGCCAAAGTCTACACCGACAAAGACGCCGATCTCGGCGTTTTCTCCAACAAAACCCTCGCCGTCCTCGGCTACGGTTCGCAGGGCCACGCCCACGCGCTGAACCTGAAGGACAGCGGCTGCACCGTGATCATCGGGCTGTATCCCGGCTCGAAGTCACGCGCGGTCGCGGAGCAGCATGGTTTCGAGGTCGTCGACACGGCCGAGGCGGTGCGCCGGGCCGATGTGATCATGGTCGGGCTGCCCGACATGAAGCAGGCGGACGTGTATGCCGCCGACATCCTGCCGAACCTGGCGAAGGGGAAGACGCTGCTCTTTTCCCACGGGCTCTCGGTGCATTTCGGGCTGATCAAGCTGCACCCGGGGGTCGACTGCATCATGGTTGCCCCGAAGGGGCCGGGCCACATGGTCCGGCGGCTGTATGCGGAGGGGAAGGGCATGCCGGCGCTGATTGCGGTGGCGCAGGACAAGTCGAAGCGGGCCAAGAAGACGGCGCTGGCCTGGGCGAAGGGGATCGGGTCGACGCGGGCCGGGGTGCTCCAGACCTCGTTCAAGGAGGAGACCGAGACGGATCTGTTTGGCGAGCAGGCGGTGTTGTGCGGCGGCGCGAGTGCGCTGGTGCAGGCCGGGTTCGAAACGCTGGTCGAGGCGGGATACCAGCCCGAGATGGCCTATTTCGAATGCCTGCATGAACTGAAGCTGATCTGCGATCTGATGTACGAGAGCGGGATCGCCGGGATGCGGTTCTCGGTTTCCGAGACGGCGAAATACGGCGACATCACCCGCGGCCCGCGGATCGTGAACCGGCAGACGAAGGCGGAGATGAAGCGGATCCTGAAGGAGATCCAGACCGGCAAGTTCACCAAGGAATGGGTCCGCGAATACAAGGGCGGGCTGAAGAAGTACAACGCGCTGCTCAAGGCAGGGGAGAAGCACCAGATCGAAAAGACGGGCACCTACCTGCGCTCCATGATGCCGTGGATGACGAAGAAGAACCTGAAGGGCGTCCAGGCCGCGTATTCCTGATTTGAACCTCACGGCCGGCATCGACGGGACCGACTTGCCCCGCGCCAGCACAGCCACTCATTACCCGTTACTTTGACGAAACTCGTTCTCGCCACCCGCAAGAGCCCGCTCGCACTGACCCAGACCGAGATGGTTGCGGCCCACCTGCGCAACCAGCTCGGCGTGGAGACGGAACTCCTGAAGATTGTCACCACGGGGGACAAACAATCGGAGTGGTCGCTGGAGCAGCGGGGCGGCAAAGGGCTGTTCACGAGCGAACTCGAGGCTGCATTGCAGCGGGGCGAGGCGGATGTCGCGGTCCACAGCACGAAGGATTTGCCGGGTGACATGCCGGCGGGGCTGGCGATTGGCGGTTACATGCCGCGCGCGGATCCGCGGGACGTGCTGGTGCTGCGGAGCGGGATCGAGACTCCGCGAACGATCGCGACTGGCAGCCCGCGCCGGCGGCTCCAGGTGAAGTCGCTCTTCCCGGAGGTGAGCTTCCTGGAGATCCGGGGCAACGTCGACACGCGGCTGCGAAAGATCGGCGAGCAGGGGGCGGCGGATGGCACGATCCTCGCGGCGGCGGGGATGAAGCGGCTGGGGATCGCGGCCTGGCCGGGCGTGGATTTTCTGCCGCTGGATTTCGACCAGATGGTGCCGGCGGTCGGGCAGGGGGCGATTGCGGTGCAATGCCGCGAATCGGATGCCGCGAAGTTTGCGGCCGTGTTCGACGCGCCCACGATGCGCCAGGTCACGCTGGAGCGGGCATTCCAGGCGGCGTTGGGCGGCGGCTGTCACACGGCGTTCGCGGCGCATGTCACGGGGGAGATGCTCCACCTGTTTCACGAAAACACCGGGCTGCGCAGCGTGGCGCTCACGGATGCGGACTTCGCGGAGCCGACGGAGACGGCGGAGCGAATCCTGAAGGAACTCGGGCTGATCGCCGGCGGCGCGTAGCGCGAGGTTGGAACTGACGGCACGCAGGATCCAAAGGGCCAGCATGAAGACCCGCAGCGCCCAATCACTGGCCGGCAAACGGATCGCGATCACCCGGGCCCGCGGGCAGGCCTCGGAACTGGCGGAGAAACTGGCCGCCCTTGGCGCCGAGGTGATTGAGCTTCCGCTGATCCAGGTGACGAAGGCGATCGATCGCGAGACGCTGGAGGACGTGCTGGCGGAGCTCGGGAGTTACGACTGGATCGTGTTCACGAGCCCAAACGGAGTGAGATATTTTTTCGAGGAATTCCACCGGAGCTTCGACGATATCCGTGCGCTGGGCATGCTGCGGTTTGCCGCGGTGGGCGAAGGGACAGCCAAGGGCATTCGGGAACTGCACCTCCGGGTGGAGTGCCAGCCGAAACTGGCGACGGGAGAGGCGCTCGCCGAGGAACTCATCGCGACCGGCAGTCTGGACAGCGCCAAGGTGCTTGTCATCACCGGCAACCTGAACCGGGAGACGCTGGTCACGAAGCTCGAGGGGGCGCGTGCGATTGTCGACACGCTGCAGGTTTACCGGACCGAGAAGACCGATTTGGCGTCAGAGCCGGCGGCGGAGGACTTTCGGGCCCGGGGGGCGGATGCGATCCTGTTCGCGAGTTCCTCGGCCGTGCAGTCGTTCGTGGATCAGGCCGGTGCCTTGAAGCTGGCGCCGGAGGCGCGGCGGCCGCTCGCAGGCAGCATCGGGCCGTTGACGAGCGAGACGATGAAGCGGGTGGGAATGCCAATCGACTTCGAGGCGAAGGCGCCGAGCCTGGAGGCGCTGGTCGAGGCGCTGGTCGCGAAGTTTTCCATCTAAATTGAACAGGAGGAAAACGGAGGCAGGACCGAGGAATGTTTTTCCCGTCCTTTGCCCGACAAACCCGGAGGTTCTGGAAAAGGCCACAGGTGGCTTGATTGGTTCGCAGATGGCTCGGAAGATTACTTTTCCCCACGACTGGGTTTGATTCGTATTGCCTGGATTCGCGGGAATTCGCGTTCATTCGCGGGCGACCTCAGAGATCCGCGCCATTTTTTGACCGCAGATTTCGCGGGTTTCGCGGATGGTCCGGAGTGGTCTGAGCTCTTTTTGCGCCTCTTGAGCCTTATTGCGGCCAACCCGAGGATTGCCGCAGGAGGCTCAAAAGGCGCAGGAGCTCTCGCGAAGAGCGTGAAGCCGGCGGGGATTGGAGGCTCGAGCCCATGGTTAAAACTCTGGCCCGACGTCCCCAAGCCATCGGCGGGGGCGCGCGAATCTTAGGATTGGTTTCTTCGGCTGAATTGGCGTGACTGGCGGGAAACCATGAAGGTGCCGTTCCTCGATCTTTCGCTCCAGCATTGCGCGCTGCGCCAGGAGGCGCTGGCGGCGCTGGCGGCAACCTACGACGCGACCCGCTTCTGCCTCGGGAAGGATGTCGAGGACTTCGAGCGGAATTTTGCGGCGACGCTCGGTTATCCGCGGATCCTGGGCATGAACAGCGGCACCGCGCCGCTGCACGTGGCGTGCATGATTGCCGGGTTCGGGCCCGGCGACGAGGTGATCACGACCCCGTTCACGTTCATCTCCTCTGCGTGGGGCATCAGCTATGTGGGGGCTAAGCCGGTCTTCGTCGATATCGACGAGGGAACCTTCAACCTGGATCCAGCCCGAATCGAAGCGGCGCTGACGCCGCGCACGAAGGGGATCATCGTCGTGCATCTGTTCGGCCAGCCCGCGCGGATGGACGAGATCATGGCGATCGCGAAGCGGCGGGGGCTGTTTGTGATCGAGGATTGCGCCCAGGCGGTTGGCGCGAAATTCCGGGACACCCCGGTCGGGCTGCTGGGCGACGTGGGCACGTTCAGCTTTTATCCCACCAAGAACCTGGGGGCATGTGGCGAAGGCGGGGCCTTCGTGGCGCGGGGGGAGCGGATCCACACCCAGGCCCGGCATATCCGTGTGCACGGCTCGGATCGGCGATACTATCACGACATCGTGGGCGGCAATTTCCGGATGGATGGCTTTCAGGGTGCGCTCTTGAACGTGAAGCTCCCGCACCTCGGCCGGTGGACGGCCCGGAGGCAGGAGATCGCCGGCCGATACCTGGCCGGAATCCAGCTGGCGGAGGTGCAGCTGCCGGCCCAGACCGACTATGGACGGTCCGTCTTTCATCAGTTCACGCTCCGCCATCCGCGCCGGGATGCGCTCCGCGAGCACCTGGCCAGGCACGACGTTGGCACGGATCTCATTTATCCGGTGCCGCTGCATTTGCAGCGCTGCTACGCCGGGTTGGGGCAGGGCCCGGGTTCGCTGCCGATTGCGGAGCGAGCCGCGGCCACCTGCCTCAGCCTGCCGATCTTCCCGGAGCTCACGGACGCGCAGGTCGATCACGTGATTGCCAGCATCAACAAGTTCACGGGATGATTGGCGGAATCCGGCTCAAGGTTTGCGGGATAACTTCGCTGGTCGATGCGGAGCTCGCCGATGCATGCGGCGCGGATTACCTGGGGTTCATCCTGCACGAACGATCGCCGCGGCACGTGACGCTGGCGCAATTCCATGCGATGCGGGAGCGGCTGCCTGACCGCCGAAAGGTGGCGGTCTCGATTGAGCCATCCGAAGCGGAGCTCGAGGCAATGCGCGAGGCGGGATTCGATTTCTTTCAGATTCATTTCCGGCCGGAGACCCCAGTGGCGCGAGTGGAAGCATGGTCGCGGCTGGTCGGAGAACGACGGTTGTGGCTGGCCCCGAAGCTTCCGCCGGAGAATGACGTTCCGGCGTCGGTGCGAGCACTCGCGAAGTTCGTGCTGATGGATACCTTTCACGCCGGCGGTTTCGGTGGATCCGGGCAAACGGGCGACTGGGCCCGTTTTGCGCGTCACCAGGCGGCCCATCCAGGCAACGTGTGGATCCTGGCCGGCGGATTGAGGCCCGAAAATATCGGTGAGGCCATTGCGCAGAGTGGCGCGCGGTTCGTCGATGTGAACAGCGGCGTGGAGAGTGCGCCCGGCGTGAAGGATCCGGCAAAACTCCGGGCACTGGCGGATGCTCTGCAGCAGGCGGGAGGAAAGCAGCGGGGGGCCCCGGCGTCGGGGACAGCTTGATTCAGGCGGCGGGCGACAAGGCGGGCACGGAGCGTTCGAATTCGAGCAGCTTCATCTTGATCGCCATGCCGAAGGCAAAGCCGGTGGGGGATCCATCCGCTCCGATGACGCGGTGGCACGGCACAATCAGGCAAATTGGGTTGGTCGCATTCGCCCGACCCACTGAACGGGCTGACTGGTGGCGACCGATGGCCGCGGCGAGTTGCCCGTAACTGCACGTCGTGCCGAACGGAATACGCTGCAGTGCCGCCCAGACTTCGCGCTGGAAATCGGTGCCCGTCCGCGCCAGCGGCAGGTCGAATGTGCGCCGCGCGCCGGCGAAGTAGGCCTCGATCTGTTCCCGCGCTGAACTCAACGCCGCGGGATCGCGGGACATCGCGGCCAGGGCGGCTTGCCCTCCGAAGGCTCGGCGAAGGAGGGAGCCCGGCCCTCCATGAAGCCAACGCGCACGAAGCGCCTCAAGCCCGCCGAATGCGGTGGCGACGATTGCGCCGCTGTCGTCGAGCGCGATTGAGAAGTTGCCACACGGGGTGGGAAAGGTGTCGAAGCGGAGTCTTTTCATGACGGGATGGGCAGGTTGAACTGCCATAGGTGGGCGGTGGCCAGGCTGCGGTAGGGCGAGAAAATCGACATGAGCCGGCGGGTCGCGGCGACGTCGGGCCGTTCCTCGAGCTCGAGCACGGCTTGCAGCCCGCTTGTGACGCCCGTATCGCCGAGCGGCACGCAATCCGGGAAGCCGAGCGAACGCATCATGAGATAATTGACCGACCACGGTCCGAGCCCGCGGATCGCCAGCAGGGTGCGCTCGACCCGGGTGGCGGACATCGTGGGGAGCGACTCGAGCGGTAGCGTTCCCTCGGAAACCTGGCGGGAGATCGAAATCACGTAGTCTGCCTTCTGACGCGAGAACTGGAGCGCGAGCAGTTGGTCGGCATGCAACGCCGCCACGGCCGCCGGCGTGGGCGGCGCGTGGAGTCCATCCCCGAATGGCATTCCGGCGAGCTGGATGAGCCGCCGCTTGAGCAGGCAGGCGAAGGGAAAATTGATCTGCTGGCCAATGACCGCCCAGAGCAGCCCGTCGTAGATCGAGGGGGTTTGCGCGATCCGGAGTTCCGGGCGGCTGGCGACCAGCCGGCCGAGTCCCAGCTTGCGTGCGAGCCGGGCAAATGCCGCGGCATCCTGTTGGAGTCCGAGCAGCCCGATGACAATGGGGTGGACCGCCACCGCCGCGGGCTTGCCTGCCGATGACGCGGGTCCGGTTGCGGGCCCCACCTCGACTTGGATCGAATCCGCTCCAATCTCCAGCTGCAGAAGTGCCGGACCGCTGGTGAGTCGGACGACCGTCGTGTAATGATTGCCCTCCAGCCGCTCCGTGAGCGCCTGCGGATCCCGACCCAGCGCCCGGCGAAGATAGCCCAGCGGGTAGCCCGGTGGCAGGCTGAGCGTGAAGCGGGAGCGCTCCCGAAGCTGGCGGTAGGCCGCGGGAGTGAGCCCGTTGAGCCGCCGAAAATGCTCATGGAAGACCGACTGCGACTCGAAACCAACCGCATCCGCGATCGCGAGGAGTCCGTCATCGGTTTCGATCAACCGGCGCCGGGAGGCATTAATCCGGGCATGCAGGAGCAGATCGGCTGGGGTGCCGTGAAAATGTTGCCGGAGAAGCTCGAAGAGCCGCGTGTTGCCGAAGCCCGAACGGCGCACGACGCTGCGGGTGTCGGGAAACGCCGCGGGATCGGCGCGCATTTCCGCGACCAGGGTTTCAACGTCCTCCAGGACCGGATCGGCTCCGCGGGCGAAATCGTCGGGGTGGCATTTCCGGCAGGCACGCAGGCCGGCCGCGCGAGCGGCTTCGCAGGTGGGAAAGAAGCGGACGTTTTCCGGCCGGGGCTTGCGGGCGGTGCAGGATGGGAGGCAGTAGATGCCGGTGGTCAGCACCCCGGTGAAAAACCGGCCGTTGCAGCTCGCGTCGCTTTCGAGCATGCGCGCATACATCGCCGCAGGGGTCATTCGCATGCGCCAGGCTAGCAGAGGGGCTTGGCGCTGTCGTCCGGAATATTCCGTTCCAATTTTCCAGCCAGGGGAGCTTCGGATTCAACCGCGGCTGGCGGGGCCCGCAGCGGCGCATCGGTCCGGCCCAGCTGCCGCTCCGCTTCATCCACGGCGGCGGCCAGTTCCGTCACCACCGCATCGGCATGGGCCGCGGCCAGCCGCTGGGCCAGCTGATCGCGATTGTCCCGCGCCTGCCAGATGCCGACGATCAGCCGGACTTTCGGACAGCGCTGGCGCAGCCGGCGGCAGAGATGGCGCGAGGCGCCGACGGCGGAAGGCGGCAGCCCCGAGACAATGAACAGCCGCGTCTCGCCCCGCGTGCAGGCGGCGTAGGCCTCCTCGAGCGGGCCGGTCAGCGGCTGGGCTGTGGCGGCGATTCCGCGGCGGCGGAGGAGATGGCACACCATCGCCGCCACGACTTCGTCGGCTTCATCGCGAGCCGGGATGGCGACGACGGCGGGTGGTTGCGCGACCGCGGACGAGCCGCCATCGCGGGCGGGCTCACCGCCGGCCTCGGCCCGGGCCCATTCGTCCTGCCGATCGAGTTCCTCGATCAGCTCGCGGCTCGCCTGGAAAATGAACCGCTGGCGAATTTCCGGCAGCGTCCCGCTGTGCCGATCGACCTCCGACAGCAGCAGCGCGGGGACGAAGACATGTTCATAGAAATCCTCGACCGAATGCTCCTCGATGTGCTTGGCCGCGAGGTCGAGCATATCCTCCGATTCCATCGACAGCATCCGCTGGTAGAACTGCGCCGGTGGCTCGAGCACGGGTTCGCTGCCGAGCAGCATGCTGAGGAAGCTCATGCCCGGGACATAATTCCCCAGCACGAGCAGGCAGACAGTGAGCGGCGTCGAGAGGACGAGTCCCGCCGGGCCCCAGACCCAGGTCCAGAACACGGCGGCGATGAGCAGCGCGAGATTGGAGATGCCGGTGCTGGCGCCATAGAGGACGATTTCGATGAAGTTGTTGCTGACCAGTTCCATCACGATGAAGAGCGCCGCCGTGTAGAGGAACATCGTCCAGCCAGGGTCCACGGCGATCGAGAGGGCGAGTGGGAACACGGCGGCGATCCAGGGCCCGAGAAACGGGATGAACCGCAGCAGCGTGGCGAGCAGCCCCCAGAGGAGGGCGTTGGGCACGCCGAAGAAGTACAGCCCGATCCCGATGGGGACTCCGTACAGGGCATTCACGACGAGTTGCATCACGAGATAGCGTGAGACGCGGCTCGCGGCATCGTCGACGGCCTGGGTGGCCACGTTCAGCTTGCCGGCGCTGACCACCTTGATGAAGCGATCGCGCATGTCCTCGCGCTGAAAGAGCATGGCGACGACGAACACGATCACGATGCCGGCGATGCCGAGCGGGCGGAGGATGGGCTGGACGATTTCAGCGGCGACCTCCCACTTGGTGGGTTCCGACTCCCGCACTTCGACGGGCACGGGCTTGGGTCCGCCATCCGGCGGGGGTTCGGCGGCCTCTTCGGGATCGGGCGTCTGAATCTCGCGGCGCAGGTTTTCCACCATCCCGCCCATCCGCGCGAGGGCTTCGGGCGTCCGCGGCTGGGTCACCGCGCTGATTTTTCGGCGCAGGTTCTCCTCATAGTTCGGCAACTCCCGGACGAGGCTGATGGCCTGGGAACTGACCACCCAACCGAGGGCTCCGATGATGCTGAACGCGATCGTGACGGTGGCGATGATGGCGAATGCCTTGGGAAATCCGAACCGGACGAGTCGCACGACCAGCGGTGAGAGGAGGAAGGCGAGCAGGACGGCAAACGCCACCGGGACGAGGACGTCCTCGGCGACCCGGAGGACTCCGACCACCAGGACGAGGGTCGCGAGCCGGACGAACCAGGCGAAGCGGTCACTGGAGGAGGAGAGTTGCACGGTTGAAGCGGGCGATACGGGGTGGGCCGCCGGCCGGTTGCGAGGGGCGTCCGCGAACGAACGCCTCGCGACGGCCGTTGCCGCGGGAGGTTGCGCAGATTCACAGACTCGCAGCGGGGCATTCGGTTCGCCGGCTGCCGGCGGGGGAATCCGTGGCCGGCACGCGCCCGACGGCAGACTGCGGCCGCACTTGCACTTGGCGGAGAGCGCGACTCTGATGGATTACCATGTCTCCCACCTATGACATTCTGCGTGCCGACATCATCGCTGCCATGAAGGCGCGGGAACCGGCCACCACCATGGCGCTGCGCACGATGGACGCGGCGATCAAGCGCGCGGCGATGGACGCCAACAAGGAGATCGAGGAAGGACTGGTGATCGCCACGGTGCGCAAGGCGGTGAAGAACCTGGCCGATGCGAAGGTGGAGTTCGAGAAAGGCGGCCGGGCCGACCTCGTGGCGGCGAACGAGGCGGAGATCAAGCTGCTCGAGAAATACCTCCCGCCGGGAATGGACGGAGCCCGGGTCGAGGCGCTGATTGCGACGGCGATTCAGGAAACCGGCGCGCAATCGAAGAAGGACATGGGGAAGGTGATTGGCGCATTGAAGCGCCACCCGGACGCCGCCTTCATCGACTTTGCGGACGCGAGCAAGCGCGTGCAAGCGAAGCTGCACTAGCAGCCGGTCGGACTTGCAGTCGAGCGCAGCAAGCATTCATGCCATTTTTCCGGCAACTTGGTGGGCCTTGCTGAAGGGCTGCTAGTTTCCGCGCAAGAAAAAATGCCGCAGGCCAACTTGCAGCGTGTTGCTACCTTCCTTCCTCCCGACCCGTACAGTCGGATGCTATGTCCGACACGCTGCTAGCCGAGTACTGCGTTGACGATGGCATTCAGGATGCCGATCAGCGCTGCGCCCGAAATCAGCCCGGCGCAGACCGGTTCGCAGCACTGCACCCAGAGCGTGTGGGCGGTGGTGCCGGGTTCGCGGTAGCGGCGACCCAAATACCAGAACGCGAAGGCACCGAGGAACATCAGGAGACACGCGTCCGGCGGCAAAACGACCCCCAGGCCGATGCCGACGGGGGAGAGGGGAAACCGGCCGCGGGAGGCAATCCGCCACAGTTCGAAAATCACCGCGAGGACGGCCGCGATCGCCATCGAGACGACGGCGGAGGTCGGCAGGTTCTTCAGCCCGGACGAAATCAGGTCCGACACTCCCTTCCATTGCAGTGCGCCGGGCATGGGAAATTGATCCGTGATAATCGATGCCGTGGTCCGGACGCCATCGGGGCCGACCGGCAGGAAGAGCAGGAAGAAGAGCGGCGTGGAGGCGAGGGCGCCGGCGAAGATGCCGATGACGTGGCCGATGGCCTGCTGCCGGGGCTTGGCGCCCAGCATGTAGCCGGGCTTGATGTCCGAGAGGAGGTTGGCGGCATTCGAGGCCACCTCCGCGGTCATCCCGCCGGTCATCAGGTTCGTGGCGGGATTGGCGCGATCGATTGCGCCGATGGTGAACTGGGTGATCTTGCTCAGGGCACCGGTGGGCGTCCAGGACGTGAGTGCCATCGAATTGGTGCAGATCACGGTCAGGACAAAAATGAGCGGCAGGGCAAAGAGGGCGAAATGCCAGGGAACGCCGAAGAACCGATGGGTGAAGTAGACGGCGGCGGCGCCGAAGATGGGCACGCCGATCGCGGAGATCCACAGCGGCAGTTCGATGTCGTGGAGCGGGTCATCGGCCGCGACCGCGCCGGGTTCCGGCTTCCGCTTGAAGATCATCTGCCAGGCCGTGAGAAAGATTTCGGGCTTGGCGAAGAGCGCGACCAGCGAGCCGACCACCATCATCGTGACGCCCCACCAGAGTGACCACTGGTTCACGATTTCGGCGCGGTTGAGCGGGACGATCTGCCCGGCGGCGTTGAGCCGGGACGCAATGTCGCCCCGCTGGATCATCCAGGGGGCGAGCACGACGAAATTGACGAGGGTGCCAATCAGCACGCTGCTGGACACCCGGATCCCCATGAGGCCGCCGACGCCGAGCATCGCGGCATCGAACCCGATCCGCAGGCCGAGTGTGCGCACGTCGGTGCCGAGGATCCGCGGGATCCACCAGTCGGCCTTGGCGGCGGCGAGGTAGTAGTAGTCGTCCAGCCGATCCCGCAGGTGCCAGGGCTCCGCGAGGCCGAACAACCGGTCCAGCCGGAGCAGCTTGAACTGCAGGAGGCGCTGGAGGCCGTCGCTCATCAGGAACTGGATGCCGCCCGCCAGTCCCGCGGTCACGGCCAGCACCTTCGCCCGCAGCATGCCGGCGCCGGCATGGCCCTCGTAGAGGGTATCCAGGACGACACCACACGCGCGGCCCTCGGGAAAGGGCAGCTGCTCCTCGTTGATGAACCGCCGCTTGAGGGGGAAGGCCACCAGGACGCCGAGGATGGAGATGACCGAGTTCCAGACCAGCATCTGCCACCACGGGATGATCCGGCCGGTCACGAGCATGAACGCGGCCATGCTGGAAATCAGCGGGGTGATCATGTAGCCGGCGGCCGTGGCGATCGACTGCGTGCAGTTGTTTTCCAGGATGGTGAAATCCGAGCTGAGCCGCGCGCCGTGCAGGATCCGGAAGGCGGCAAAGGCGAGGATGACCGACGTCAGCCCGACCCCGATGGTGATGCCGGTCTTGCCGCCGATGTAGAGAGCGGTGGCCGAGAGAATGCCGCCGAGCAGGAAGCCGGTGAGGGCGGAGCGCAGCGTGAGCTGGGGCAGATCACCGCGGTAGACCTGTTCGAACCACCAGCGATCCTTTTGCGCGCGGGTCCAGGTTCGCGTTTGCTCGTCCGTCAGTTGGGGCAGTGCCATGGGTTGATTCCGGCGGGGGAGGCTGCCGGGCGGACGGGGGAAAGCGAGCCTCGGATCGGCGGCCGCGGAAATTTTCGCGCGGGACGCCGGAGCGCGACGAACGCCAAGAAATGCGCCCACGCCGTCAAGAAGTGGCGAGCGGCCTCCGGGGTCGGTCGGCTATGGTGCGCGCGAACTCCCTTATCACTCATGGCCACCCTTTCCGATCGTCTCGCGCAGAATGCCGCCGGCAAGTATTACGTCGATTCCTCGTGCATCGACTGCGACCAGTGCCGCGTGCTGGCACCGGATCTCTTCGGCCGTCACGAGGACGGCTACTCGTTCGTGCAGCGCCAGCCCGCCACTGCGGAGGAACTGGCGACGATGGATGAGGCGATCGCCGGTTGTGCGACCGCCTCGATCGGCGACGACGGCGCCTGATCCCGGGCGGCGAGGGCGCCGCACGAAATCGCTTGGCGCGCGCCGGGGTGGCGCGGCAGGATCGGCGTGACGCATGCGCGCTTCCTGGATCACCGCCCTCCGGCAGCTCTGGTGGGCCCCGCTGGTTTGCTATGGCGCGGCCTGGGGATTGAGCCGGACGCGGGTGGCCCAGGAGCAGGAATGGAGGACCCTCGACTGGCGTACGGAATACCGCGCCCTCTTCCAGTCACCGCCCGATCCGCGGGTGGTGATCACGCTTTTCGAGGACGACACGGACACGAACCTGGTCCCGTGGCCGCCGGATCGTGCCTGGCACGGCAATTTCAACGAGTTCGTGTCGCTTGAACGGGCGGCGGTGATTGCCTGGGATGTCATCCTCGATGCCAGCCGGGAGGGTGAGGGGGATGCGCTGATGGCGGCCGGGACGCAGGCGGCGGCCGAGCGGGGGACCCGGGTGGTGGTGGCGGCGGCGACGAGCAGCGATCCGGTCGAAGTGCGCCCGGGCCCGCCCGGGCCGACGGAACCGCTGCGGGGGATCGCGGGCGACGCGGGCAGGATTTTCGGCGACGCCCACGCGTTGATCCCGTTTCCCGAACTGCGGGCGGTGAGCCGCTGGGGGTTCGCCGACGCCCCCCGCGCGAGCGATGGCATCATCCGGGAGGTGCCGCTGCTGATCCGCTGGCGGGACGAGGTATACCCGTCGTTCGCGCTGCAGACGTTGATGACGTATTACGATGTGGCGCCGGCGCAGGTGAAGGTGCGGCTGGGGGACGCGATCGAGCTCCCCCGCCCCGGAGGCGACATCCGTATTCCCATTTCGGAGACTGGAAGCTACCTGGTGAACTACCGCTTCGACCAGCACGAGTGGACGGGCGACTTTCCCACCTACAGCTACCGGCAGGTGCTGCTGCGGATTAACGACTTTCACGTGGAGCGGCGGCCCGACGCCCCCCGTCCGCCGGACCTCGGCGGCCGAATCGTGTTTGTCGGCCAGACGGTCACCGGAAAGGCCGATGCCGGCCCGACCCCACGTGGCGCCTACAGTCCGCTGGTCCTGATCCATGCCAACGTGGTGCACAATGTCCTGACGGATGACCATGCCCGCCGGATGCCGGCAGCCGTCGTCTGGCTGGGCGCACTCCTGGTTTTCGGCTATGGCAGCGTGATCGTGCTGGCCCACCGATCAGTGACCCTCCTCTGCGGCGGGGCGGTGCTGGCGATGGCTGGCTATGTGGCGCTGGGCCTCGGCGCCTGGCTTTGGCAGAGCTGGTGGATTCCGCTGACCGGACCGCTGGCCGGGTTCGCCGCGCTCGAGTTCTTCATCGTCGGGCGGAGGATCGTGCAGGAGCAGCGGGCCAAGCAGGAGATCAAGGGCATGTTCGGCAGCTATGTCTCGCCCGACCTGGTCGAGCAGATGGTCAAGTCCGGCCAGCGGCCGCAGCTGGGCGGGCAGACCGTCGAGATCACCGCGTATTTCTCCGACATCCAGGGATTCTCCACCTTTTCCGAGAAGCTGCCGCCGGAGCGGCTGGTGGAGTTGATGAATGAATACCTGACCGTCTGCACCGACATCGTGCAGGCGGAGCGCGGCACGCTGGACAAGTACATCGGCGACGCGGTGGTCGCGATGTTTGGCGCCCCGCTGGCGGTTCCGGATCATGCCCTGCGCGCCTGTGTCACAACTTTGCGGGTACAGGCGGCGCTCGCCGGGCTGCGCGCGAAGTGGGTCGCCGAGGGCGACCGCTGGCCGGCGGTGGTGGGACAGATGCGATCCCGGATCGGGCTCAACACCGGCCGCTGTGTCGTCGGCAACATGGGCAGCCGGACCCGGTTCAACTACACCATGATGGGGGACGACGTGAATCTGGCGGCCCGGATGGAATCGGGGGCGAAGAGCTGGGGGGCCTACATCATGTGCACGGAATCGACCCGGGAGGCGTGCGAGCGGCACGGCCCGGGACGGGTGTTGTTCCGGCCGCTCGGACGGATCGTGGTGAAGGGCAGGGCACACCCGACGATGATCCATGAAGTCGTCGCGCTCGCGGAAGACGCGACGGACGAGATGCGGGAGTGCGTGGCGCTGTTTGAGGAAGGGTTGGCGCGCTATACCGGACGGGACTGGGGCGGCGCCCTGGGACTTTTCCAACGGAGCGGCGGGCTCGAGCCGCACCAGCGCGGCATGCCAGGAATTAGCAACAACCCCTCGTTGGTCTACCTCCATTTGACCGAGTCGCTCCGGGCGCATGAACCGGGCCCGGAGTGGGACG
Source organism: Verrucomicrobiia bacterium (assembly GCA_011525695.1). GTDB lineage: Bacteria > Verrucomicrobiota > Verrucomicrobiia > Opitutales > Opitutaceae > ER46. The sequence continues at coordinate 24,734 of WYBX01000128.1, read as the reverse complement.
GGGTCTTTGTCATGAGCGAGAAATGACCGATGGGGGAAGGTGCTGGCAGTTGAATGGGAAAACTCACGGCTTGCGCCTGGTAAATTGCTTCCGCATAACCATCAGGTCTTTCCTGACCCAGGATTCAGCACCGGAGATATCATGAAAAAAGCACTGATTGTTTTGGCAGCGGTATCGCTGGCCGCGTTCACCAGCGCGCCGGCCTTTGCGGCAGAGACCACAACCCAGGCTCGAGTGCAGCGAATTGCCGGCCCGAGCGCTCAGGTGCTAATGCCTGGCGAAAGCATGCCTCGCGCATTGGCTGTGGGCGATCAACTACCCGAGGGCGCCACGATTATCACGGGGGCCGGCACGGAGGTCTATATCTCCCCATTTGAGGGAGCGGTTTCCACCGTGAAGGAGAATTCCCGGGTGGGGCTCGAGAAACTTTCTGTCACAACCAGCGGATCCACCGTCACCCAGCAGTCCGCCACGCTGGACCTGAAGTCGGGCAATCTCGTGTCGTCCCTGGACCCGGCGAAGCGCAGCATCAATAATTACGGTGTGCGTACGCCCAAGGGCGTCGCCGCCGCGCGGGGCACCGTCTATACCGTCAGCGTCGAGGGCGTGAATTACACTGTCGTCACAGCGGCGGGCGGCGTGACCATCAGCTCTCCTGGCGGGCCGACGGTCACGCTGGGCGTGGGTGGAGTCTCCGTTTCGACCGTCAATGGTGGCGCGGCCACAAGCGTGGCAGCATTGCAGGCCACGAATCCCGAGGTGGTGGCACAAATCAACCAGGCGGCCACGATCGCCGTTGCGGCGGTCGCCACCGTGGCAGGGAACCCCGGAGATTTCGGGGCGGCGACTTCCTCGACAGCCACAGGCGAACTGGCAACGACAATGGCAACGGTGGTCAATGAGGTGCCCGGCGCGATTGCCACGGCGGCGGCATCGGCTTCGGCCGCGGCGCCAACCCAGGCTGCAGCAGTCGTGACAGCCGCGGTCAACGCCGCCGCAGCCAGTGGACAGAACGTGACTCAGGTTGCTCAAACCGTCACGCAGGCTGCGGCGCAAGGCGCTTCGCAGGCCGTCGCCACTCAGGCCGCTGCGCAGGCGCAGGCCGCCGGCGGCACGGCAGCCCAGGTCACACAGGCCGCCGCCCAAGCGGCCCAGCAGGTGGCGCAGCAGGTGGCCCAAGCCGCTGCCACGGCCGCCCCGCAGGCTGCGGCGGCCTCCGCCCAGGCAGCAGCCTCCGGTGCAACCCAGGCCGCGACGCAGGCTGTGGTCCAGTCGACCGGGGTAACCGGTGCGCAGGCAGCCCAAACTGCTGCGGTGGTCGCGCAAGCCGCGGCGTCCGGAGCTTCCCAAGGGGCGACGACGGCAGCACCGACGGCTGCCGCAGCGGTGGCCCAGGCCGCTGCAACTGGCGCGGCCGGTGCCGCAACCCAGGCTGCCACCAGCAGCGGAGCGAGTGCCGTACAGGCTGCCGCGGCCGCCTCCCAGGCCGCAGCCCAGGGCGCGACCAGCGGCGCGACCGCAGCAGGAGCAGCAGCAACGACTGTTGCACAGGCTGCGGCGCAGGGCGCGTCCCAGGCAGCCGCCCAGGTCGCCACCCAGGCTGCTCCTCAACAGGCAGCCGCCATTGCCGCACAAGCGGCGCAAGGTGCCGCCTCCGGTGCCACCCAGGGCGCAGGTACCGCGGCGGCGCAGGTCGCCCAATCCGCCGCCACAGCCGCAGCGCAGGGTTCGGCAAGCGGCACCGCGACGGGTGCCGCACAGGCCGGCGCCACGCTGAATGCGGGCCAGACCAATGCCATTTCGAATGCCGCCGCTGGTGGCGCCACCTCGGGTGCGCAGTCAGGCTCCGCTCAGGCAGGCACGCCGACAAACGTGAATGTCACTCCACCGCCGACGACGCCGACAACTCCCACGACGCCGCCGGTGACGCCTCCGCCCACCACCCCAATCACTCCGATTGATCCGACGATCAATGTCAGTCCTTCTGGGGGCTGACCCGGTTTCAGATCGATTTCATGGCGCCAGCCTCTGCTGGCGCCTTTTTTTTACTCCCATTATGGGATGGACATCCGGCGCATTTTCAGTGGGGATGGCGGCCCCACACGTGTAATCGGTTCCGGGGCGGAATATTGCCTATATCATTTGAAACACTCATTTTATGAAACATAAATCCATTTTGACGGCCGCTTTGTTTGGTTTGGCGGCGGGCGTTGCACTCGCGCAGTCGCAGGCTTCCATGCCGGCAAGTCTTGCCAGCCAGGTCCAGCAGGCGGCTGCCGGCGCAAACGCGGCGACTGCCGTCGCCCAGCTTGCCGTGGACAATCCCGCTTTGGCATCGCAGATTGCGCAGGCTGCAGCTCAGGCGAATCCGAGCCAGGCGGCAACGATCGCGGCGGCGGTTGCCGGCGTGGTGCCTTCGGCAGCTACTCAAATTTCGGCAGCGGTTGCCACTGTTGTCTCGGCCGACCAGGTAGCAACCGTCGCGGCAGCCGTGTCGAGCGTCGTACCCACCCAGGCGGCGGCGATTGCGGCGGCCACGGTGACAGCAGTGCCGGCTCAGGCGGCCAGCGTGGCGGCGGCAGTGGCCTCTTCGGTGCCTTCGGCTGCCGTGCAAGTCACGAACCTGGTCGTGAGTGCCGCGCCGAGCCAGGCAGCGGTCATTGCCGCCTCTGTTGCAGCTTCCTCGCCCGGAATGGCCAGTGCCATCGCGGAAGCGGCGGCTCGCGCCGCGCCATCGCAGTTTGGAGCGATCACAGCGGCGGTTCAGGCGACTGTTCCCCCGAGCCAGGCTCAAGGAATCGCGGCTGCTGTCGCCGTGGCGGTGCGTGCCACTGTCGGCGCCGTGCAGTCAGCGGCGGCGCAATCCAGTGCCGCGGGTCAGGCTGCGGCGGCCCAGGGGGCCCAGGCTTCGGCGCAGGGTGCAGCGGCATCTGCGGCGGGTGCAACGGCGGCCCAGGCCGGTGTCACAGCGGTGGTCTCGGTCACCCCGGCGCCGGTGATAGCGGCCACGCCGCCGACGCCCATCACGCCGGTTGACCCGACGATCAACGTCAGCCCCAGCGGCGGCGAGTAGGCCTATTCCAGGAAGGTTGCCTGTTTCGGCGCCTGGGACAGGCGCCGGGCTGCTTCCTCCTCCGGGGTGGCGTTGAGATGCCGGGGAGGCTTGGAGGCCTTCAGGGTGACGGCGGCTTCGCGATCGGCGACAATTCGGTCGCAGATTTGGTGCAGGTGCATCCGGAGCCATTGCGCGGTGATCGAGCCGGGCCGATAATCGGCCGGGCCGTAACCGTGAATCCGGCCCGATTGGAGCAACCGGTCGTTCTGTTCGAACTCGGCCGGCTTGTCGGGATTGTAGACGGCGAACGCCCGGCCGCCTCCCTGTTTCACGACTGAAAAACTCGGCACGTCGCTCGGGCCATCCGCAATATAGATCATGTTCTGGACGGGGATCCGCCGATCCTCCGCCGCCATCCGGGAATTCACATCGATGGCCGGGTTCTTGTTCGTGCCCTTGTTAATCTCGAAAATCGCCCGCGTCTTCGTGGTGTTGTCGATGACCATGCCGATCTGCGCGATCTCGGCGCTCGCCTCGATGGGAAACTCCTCCTGCTGCAGAAACCCCGGTGGCAGCGGGTTCTCCACGAATTCGCACGCCCAGATCCCCTCCACGTGCGGCGCGATCGCGCTGCCGCGAATCATGGGGGCAATGCCGGTGCTCACGATGTAATGCTCCACGGAAATCTCGTGCTTCTCGTACTCGGGCTTTTCGCGGGCGAATGCCTTGGCGCGCGCGAAAAAGTCTGGCAACCCGGGATAAAACCGGATTTCGGCCCCGCATTCGCGGAGGATCCGGTTGTTCAGCCCTTCCATCGCGCCGGAGCGCACATAGGTGAGCAGGTGGTTCAGGTAGGCGATCTCCGGCGAAAGGTGGTAACCGCGCTGCCGGTAGTGGCTGGCCAGCTTGTTGGTCTCCTCCCAGAACACCGCCTCATCGATGCCATAGCGCCGGAACACCGGCGACTGCATGTAATCCGGGATTAAGGTCTTGTCGAAATCCCAGATGAGCGCGATGGTGTTTTGCGTGAAGAGAGTCGTGGCCATGACTGATCACCACCGCTAGGCAATGTGCCTGGTGAGGATGGCCGCCATCCAAGCGCAACCGGCGGCCCGCGCAATTCGCAAATCGCGGCCCGGCCCTCTCCTTCAATTTGCATGGACGAACTGCCCGATCTCGCCCCTTTCCAGCGACGCCTCGATGAACTCGCGGCGCAGATGGCGGAGCGTGCCTTTTATGCGAACCCCCGGCGTGCGTCGGAGGTCACCCGCGAGCACCAGAAGCTGGTGCAGCTCGTGGCCGACCACCATGCGCATGCCCGGGTCGTGCGCGAAATAGGGGAGGCGGCCGCCCTGAACCAGGATCCCAAGGCCGACGCCGACTTGCGTGCGCTCGCCGCCGCCGAGCTTCCCGAGCTCGAGCTCCGCCGGCGGACACTGCGCGAGGCCATCCTGCTGGCGATGATCCCGCCGGACCCGACCGATTCCCGCAACACCGTCATGGAAATCCGGGCCGGGACCGGCGGTGACGAGGCGAGCCTGTTCGCGGCGGAGCTGTTCCGGCTTTATTCCAAGTATGCCGATCGCCGCGGCTGGAAAATCCAGCCGATGAGCAGCAGCACCTCGGAACGCGGGGGATTCAAGGAGGTGATCTTCCTGATTTCCGGCACCGACGTCTACAAGCAGCTGAAGTTCGAGAGCGGCGTACACCGGGTGCAGCGCGTGCCGGTCACCGAGGCCAACGGCCGGATCCATACGTCGACCGTGACGGTGGCGGTGTTGCCGGAGGCGGAGGAGGTCGACGTGCAGATCGACCCGCAGGACCTGGAGATTTCCGTCACGCGGGCGAGCGGCCCGGGCGGCCAGGGGGTGAACACGACGGACTCCGCCGTGCAGATCGTGCACAAGCCCACGGGCCTCATCGTTTCCTGCGCCGACGAGCGCTCGCAGATCAAGAACAAGGCGCGCGCAATGACCGTCCTCCGTTCGCGGCTGCTGAAGCGGCGGGAGGAGGAGGAACGCGCGAAGTACGCCGCCACGCGCCGGAGCCAGATCGGCTCGGGCGATCGCAGCGAACGGATCCGCACCTACAATTTTCCGCAGAACCGGCTGACCGATCACCGGATCGGACTGACGCTCTACAGCCTTCCGCAAGTGATGGAAGGTGACATCGAGCCGATCATTGCCGGGCTCCAGAAGGCGGATTACGAGGAGAGGTTGGCGGCTTTGACGGGCCAGACGTTCGTTCCGATGCGGGTCGTGTCCGGCGAGGACGACTGAGATGCTCACGGTTCTCGAAGTCCTCAAAAAGACCACCGAGTTTTTCACCGGCAAGGGGATCGAGTCGCCACGGTTGAATGCCGAGCTGCTGGTCGGCCACGCGCTCGGTCTCCAACGGATGCAGCTGTACCTGCAATTCGAACGGCCGCTGACGGAATCCGAGCTCGATCGAATCCGGCCGCTGGTTCGCCGGCGCGGCCAGCGCGAACCGGTCCAGTATATCCTGGGTGAAACCGAGTTTCACGGCCTGAAGCTCAAGGTGGATCGGCGCGCGTTGATTCCGCGGCCCGAGACGGAATTCCTGATCGATCTGATTGTGGGCGACTGGCCCAGCGCACCCAGCCGCGTCGCCGATTTGGGGACGGGCTCGGGCGCAATCGCACTGGCACTGGCCAGGGCGTTTCCGGATGCCCGCGTCACCGCGGTCGATGCCAGTCCGGAGGCGCTCACGCTGGCCCGCGAGAATGTGGCCGGCTGCGGGCTGGCCGAGCGGGTGGTACTGGTGCAATCAGACTGGTTTTCAGGAATTGCCGGAGAATCCTTCGACCTGATTGTGGCGAATCCGCCTTACTTGTCCTCGGAGGAAACCGCGCAGACGGCACCGGAGGTCCACGAGCACGAGCCGCACGCGGCGCTCACGGCGCCGGACGGCGGGCTGGCCGATCTCCGGGAGATCATTTTTGCGGCGCCAGCGCACCTGCGGCGCGGTGGCCAACTGGCCTTGGAGACTGGCGGCGGGCAGCACCCGACCCTGCACCGCTGGCTGGCGGAGGCGGGGTTTGCCCGGTCGGACTCGCACCGCGATCTCGCCGGCCGCGATCGGTTTGTCCTTGCGAGGTATTAGCCGCCGCTGGCCGCGGTGAGCGGGGGACGGTTGGTGCTGGCCCAGAGTTCCCGGTTCTGCGCGAGGGCAATGGCGTCGGCGACGACGCGGAGACTCTCCCGCAGATGGACATCGGCCTTGGCGTAGCCCTGGGTGTCGTCATCCTCGAAGTCGAAATCCTCCTCCTCGTCCTCCTTGGGCGCCTTGATCCGGGGTGGTGGCGGGGGACCCAGGTAGAACGGCTTGTAGGTGAAATCATCCTGCGCGAGCCGCTCCTTTTCCAACTTCATCTCCTTGCGGAACTGGTCATCGGCCTCCTTCTGGCGCTGCCGTTCCTCCAGGTTGACCGAGATCTGCTTTTCCTCCTGGCGCGACTTGAACCAGTCCACGTATTTCCGCAGGTAGCCGAACTCCTCGAGCTCCGACTGACGCTTGAGGCTGGCCTGGCGCAACGGGGTTAGGATCTTCGGCTCGAGTGGCGAGCCCGAGAATTTGCTGGAGGAAATCTGGTCCCAGACGAGGGCGCGGGGCAGGTCCGCCTCGCCGATCGGCAGGAAGTCATCAATCGAGGGCAGCACGATGTCCGGCACGACGCCCTTGAGCTGCGTCGAGGCCCCGCTGGGCAGGTAGTATTTCTGAATCGTGAATTTCGCGGCACCGGTCTTCGCCGGCGAGAGGGCGAGCGCGCGGGAAAGCTGCTTCATTTCCACGACCTGCTGGACCGAGCCCTTGCCGTGGGTCGAGCTGTCGCCGATGATGATCGCCCGTCCGTAATTCTGGAGCGCGCCGGCGACGATTTCGGAAGCGGAGGCGCTGAAGCGATCCACCAGCACCGCCAGCGGCCCGTCGTAGGCAATTCGCGGGTTGGAATCGCTGTCAACCTGGGTGTCGCCGTTGTAGTTCTTCACCTGCACCACCGGGCCCTTGTGGATGAAGAGCCCGGCGAGTTCGATCGCCTCGGTGAGGTAGCCACCGCCGTTGCGACGCAGATCCAGCACGAGCCCCTTGATTCCCTCCTGTTTCAGTTGATCGATCAGGCGGGCGACATCCTTGGAGGCGGAGGTCTTTTCCCCGTCCGTGTCGCCTTCCTCGGCGGGACCATAGAAGGCGGGCAGGGTGATGACGCCGACGTTCTGATTTTTCCCCTCGGAGTCGGGCAGCTGGAACACGCCGGCGCGCGCGCGGGCGGAATTGAGTTTGACGACATCCCGGGTGATCGCGACCTCCCGGCGGGCGGAGGCGTCGGTGGCGTCGGCTGGCTGGACGACAAGATGCACCTGCGTGCCCTTCGGTCCGCGGATCATGTCGACGATCTTCCGCAGCTTCATCCCGATGATTTCGACCGGCTCCGCGCCGGTCTGGCCGACGGCGATGATTTTGTCGTTGGGTTTCAGCACCCGGCCGAGATCCGCGGGACCGCCGGGGATGATCTCCTTCACCACGCAGGTGTCCTCCTCGAGGCCGAGCAACGCGCCGATCCCGACGAGCTGGAGCTTCATCTGGATGCCGAAATCCTCGTAGGTGGCGGAGGAGAAATACGTCGAATGCGGATCGTAGAGCCGGGCGATGTTGGAGAGATACAGCTCCGCCAAATCCGTCCCCTCGATCTCGCCAAGATTCTTCAGCATCCGGGAATAGCGCTTCTGCATCGTCTCCTTCGCCTCCTCCACGGACTTCTTGTTGAGCAGTTCCGCGATCAGTTCGAACTTCAGCCGCTTCCGCCAGAGTTCATCGGCCATCGCCGGCGTGGCCGGCCACTCCGCCTTCGTTCGGTCCGCCCGGTAGGTCTCATCGGCGGTCAAATCGAAGTCCTGCTTCAATTCCTCGAAGATCCAGGCGATCCGATCTTCGACCCGGTTCTGGTAGACATAGAAAATATCGTAGGCGGCCTCGATGTTCCCGAGGAAGGCCGTGTTGTAATACACGTTCTTGCCAAACTTCTCCATGAAGCCGGCGCGATCGGTGCCGAGGAAGAACAGCCGCTGGCCGTCGAGATCGCTCATGTAGTCCGGAATCACCTCCGCGTAGTCCGCGGCGCGGACGGCATCATGATTGTAATGAGCCTGCTCCAGGAGCCGGACCAGCGTGCTCGCCTCCTGCGAAAGTGTCTGGGAGGTGGAAAATGCCTTGCGATCGCCCGCGGCAGAGGCGGATGCCAGGGCGAGCGCCAGCAGTGGGCAAAGACAATGGAGCCGAAGGACAGCAAAAACGCGGAGCATGGTGGGAATTAGATGGGAACCGGGGGGAATTGTTCAACAGGGTGGAAGTCCGGAAAGCCAGACGCGATCGATCGCAGGACGGCAACTCACGACGGGTTTGGGCGCGGCGCGTAAACCGAGGCACTCATCGCCGGCTCAACAGATCCTTGGCATCATCGAGCACCCGCTTTTCTTCCGGCGTCAGGGCGGCAAAGCCCTGGCTGTTAATCTTGTCGAGGATTCGGTCGACCTCAGCCCGGATGTCTTCCCGGCTGCCCGTTGCCACGGGCATGACCGGAGTTGCTGCCGCGGGGGCCTGCTTGCGGCGCGTCATCCAGCGGGGCAGCCGGAGCGCCGCCGAACCGCGCATCGCCATCCAGTCGGCATCCTGCGCAAAACGATAATACAACCAGCCGGCGAGCATGGCCCCGAGGTGGGCCGAGTGCGCCACACTCGTCTGCATCCGCCCACCCGGCAGCTCGCTGAACAGCAACCCGAGCGCGTCGATGGCCAGTGCGACCCAGAGGATGTACTTCGGCCGCGTGGTGATGGGGATGATGAAGAAGACGAGGAATGAAATCTCCCGATTGGGGAAGAGGCAGGCGAAAACCGTGAGATAGCAGAGGAGGATGGGAGTTGCCCCCATCACCACTCCCGGGCGGTTGAAGTGGAGGGCAAACCAGGCCAGCCCGCCGAGGGCGACGGCCCCCAGGGTCAGCCAGAGCATGCGACGCTCGCCAAGGTGCGTGACGACCTCGCGCCCGAGAAAGTAGATTCCGAGTCCGACCAGCAGCAGATGAAGGATGCCGCCATGCAGGAGCGGATAGGTGAGTAGGGTCCAGACCTGACCCTGTCGCAGCCCGCCGGCCGACAAGGCCAGCATGCGCTCGAACGAGTTCGAGCCGATCCAGACGGCAAAGACGTTCTGAACGATGAATCCAGCCACGATCGCGGCGAGGAGCCAGACGAGGAAGGACGTGCGTTCCCGCTGGTAGTCATCGCGCATGTAGGGCCGATCCGATAGCATCGAGCGCACCGTAGTAGGGGGCTATGAGAACACAAGCCGTCGCGGAGGAAAGCTGGCCGGTTTTTCCCGGGAAATCGGCGCGCATCCGCAACCCGCTCGGTGCCCGCTTGACAGGGGTTGGAATTATTCTCTTTGTCCCTGATTTTATGGCGAACAAAGCGGACAAGTGGGCCCCGAATGTACCCGGGAAATTCTACGTGGATCAGCAATGCATCGATTGCGATCTCTGCCGCGAAACCGCGCCGTCGTTTTTCCAGCGGCACGATGAAGGCGGTTATTCCTACGTCTTCAAGCAGCCGTCCACGGAGGAGGAGATCGCCCAGTGCATGGAGGCGCTGGAGGGCTGCCCGGTCGAGGCGATCGGCAACGACGGCGACGAGTGACCCGCGCGGCCCCCCGCCTTTCCCCAACCCGGCCCCGCGCCGGGTTTTTTTGCGCCCGAGCAGCGTGTCGGACTTAGGAAAATCCGGATATTGAGTTCGGAAGGAATACCCATCGGCGACACGCTGCTATGTTGCTGCCGCCCGACCTGCGGGATTGGGTGCCATCGGATCACCTGGCCCATTTCATCATCGACGCGGTCGAGGCGCTCGACCTGCGGCAGGTGAGCGTGAATACCCGCGGCACGGGTGACGCCCGAAAAAAATGTCCGCGCGCCAGACAGGGTTGGCCCGTGATTCGCCGGACACACGCCCGGCGAATCACCCCAAAGCGCGGGTTCTAAGTCCGACGGGCTGCTGGCGGGCTTGTTAAGCAAAGCGTGTCAAAACCGGAACAGAGACTTGTTATTGCCGGCGTGGCTGCTACGCGTGGCGGCGCATGAAACCCGCCCTCATCCTCCTGCCGCTCGCCGCTGCCGCGGGATTGCAGGCGCAGGGTCCGCAGCAGCTGCCACCCTTTGCGGTCCACTCACCGCGAATCGCGAACCAGTCTCCGGCGGGCACCTATGCCATGCCCGTTTCCGCCCTGCGATTCGAACCGCGGGTGGACGTGCACGCGCGCAATCTGGCGGAAGGCCAGGCGGACGTCACCCTGCGCGGCGGCATCTTCGAGAACACGGGCATGCAACTGGGAGCCGTGTCGCTCCCCGATCCGCAAACCGCCCACTACCTTGCGGAGCTTCCGGTCGCTCCGGCCCTCCTGGGTCCGCCGGAAATCAAGGTCGGCACCGCCCAGGCAGCGGGAGCGGCCAATTCGACGGTGGGGACAATTTCCCAGGGCTGGCGCCGGGTGCGCACCGGAGGCGCGGCCAGCGCTGGCATGGGGCAGCATCAGCTGCGTCGTGCGGAAATCCACCAGGGGTACGCTGGCACGGGATCCCGGCCGGCGGCGGATGTCGCCTTCGCGCGCTCGGAATCGGAGGGAGCGATCCCGTGGGGAGACCACGAATTCTGGCGGCTCAACGGCCGGCTGCAATGGGCCGGCGACGGGCGGCAAACCGATGTCTTTGCAGGCTACCAGGAGAAGTTCTTCGGCTGGCCCAACCTGTACACGCCGTTCAACTCGGCGGAATCGGAAAACCTCCAGACGGTTCTTTTCGTGATCAATCACCGCCGGGAGTTCCCGGAGGGTGAATTTCTGGAGGCCGGTGTGTTTCACCGGCGCAACAAGGACGACTACGCCTTCAACCGTTTCGCCCCCCTCGGCGCAGTGCATCCCTTTCAGCACACGACCTGGCTCGGGGGAATCGCCGTCGCCGGCCGGAAGGGATTTGGTCGCGTCGCCCTGGATGCCAGGGCCGAACTCCTGGCCGACGAACTGCAGTCCACCTCCCTCGTGTTCGGCCGGTTCAATTCACGGACCCTCCTCAAGCTCTTGCTCGTGCCCGAGGTGGCCTGGCCGCAGCGTGACGGTGGACGGCTGGTTGCGAGGGCTGGCGCGGCCTGGGATGAATCCAATCGGGACGGTGACGCGCTGGCGCCGGTGATCGAGGTTGCGCGGGAGTTTCACGGCGCCGGCGGGCTTCGGGTCCACGGCAGTTACACCAAGACAACCCAGGTCGCTACCTACACGGCCTTGAATTCCAGTGCGACGGCCGGTCTTTTTCGCGGCAATCCGGGGCTCGGGCGTTCGGCCAGCCATGATCTGGAACTCGGCTTGAGCGGAACGTTCGCGGGCTGGACCGGGAGCGCCGCGGTATTCTGGAGGCGTGACGAAGCGCTGGTCGACTGGACCTTCCAGCGGGGCGTCACGGCACGCACCGCGAATCCAGTCGACCTGGCGGTGGGCGGTTTCGAAGCCGTGGGGCGCCGCTCCTGGTCCCGAATCGATCTCGTGGTTGGCTACACCTTCCTGGACAAGGACGCGGACTACCTCGGTGCGGCGGTGGACGCCAGTTTCTATGCATTGAACTATGCACGCCATCGGCTGACGGTGGCGGCGACGCTCCGGCTCGGCCGGGGCTTCGAACTGCGGATCGACAATGTCGCCCGGGTGCAGGCGGACAACCTGCTCCGGGTCATCGGCGGCCGACGGGCGCTGGCGACGGCAGCCGGGCTTGCATACCGGCCGGCACAGTGGCCCCGGCTGGAGTTCGGGCTGCAAGCGGACAACCTCTGGGACACGGATTTTCAGGATGTGCCGGCGGTGCCGGCGGCGCCGCGGCTGGTTTCCTTCAGCGTCGCGACGACCTGGTGAAGTTTGCAGTTTGACAAAGACGCCGGGCGCGCGGTCTGTCCGCGGCATGCCTGAGAATCCCTTTCTATCCGCTGACTTCCACATCCGCTGGTCCCAGTTGGTCCCCGAGGCGATCGGTCCCGCCATCGAGTCGGCCCTGGCGCGGGCCGAGTCGATGATCGCGCAGATCGCGGCGCACCGCATGGACGGGCTGAATTACGAGAACACGTTCCTTGCCCTGGAACAGGCCACCGAGGAGCTGAACGTCGCCTGGGCGAAGGTCACGCACCTCCAGGCGGTGGCGGACGCGCCCGCGCTCCGCGAAGCCCACAATGCGATGCTGCCGAAAGTCTCGGCATTCTACGCGAGCATCCCGCTGAATGCCGGTCTCTGGCACCGGCTCAAGGCATTCAGCGAAAGCCCGGCTGCCGTATCCGTGCAGGGAATTCACCGGCGCTTCATGGAGGAGACGGTCCGCGATTTCCGGCAGGCGGGAGCGGATCTGGCCGAGGGGCCGCGGGCCCGCCTGGAGGCGTTGCAGAGCGAACTGGCCCAGGTGACCCAGAAGTATTCGGAGAACGTGCTGGATGCGACCAACGCCTGGGAACTCGTGGTGGAGGATGAAACCCGGCTGGCGGGGCTGCCCGCGCATGCGAAGGCGGCGGCCCGGCGGAGCGCGGAGGCAAAAGGGAAGCCCGGCTGGCGGTTCACGTTGCACGGACCGTCGCAGGAGCCGTTCATGAAGTATGTCGAGGACGAGCGGCAGCGGGAGGGAATGTGGCGGGCGGCGACGGCGGTGGGAGCATCGGCGCCCCAAGACAACACGCCGCTGATCCGGCGGATTTTGGAATTGCGGGCGGAGAAAGCGGCGCTGCTTGGCCGGTCCCATTTCGCGGATCTGGTCCTCGAGCGCCGGATGGCGAAGTCGGGTGGCGCGGCGCTGCGCTTCATGGAGGATCTGCAGCAGCGCGCCGCGGGTGCGTTTGCCCGCGAGTGCCGGGAGCTCGAGGAGTTCAAGGCGGAGCAGACGGGCCGGCCAGTGGATCGGCTCGCACCCTGGGAAGTCGCTTTCTGGGCCGAGAAGCTGCGCCGCGCGCGCTACGATCTGGACGAGGAGGCGCTGCGGCCCTACTTCCCGATGGGTCGGGTGCTCGAGGGCTTGTTTGAACTCGCGCACCGGGTGTTCGGGCTGCGCATTGTCGACCGGGGACCCGGCGAGGTGGAAACCTGGCATCCCGAGGTGACGTTCCACGACGTCTTCGATGCGGCCGACCGGCACGTGGGCTCCTTCTATGCCGACTGGCATCCCCGGGAATCGAAACGGGGTGGAGCCTGGATGAATTACCTCATCACGGGCGGGCCGCAGGCGGATGGCTCCCGCGCGCCACACCTCGGGTTGATTTGCGGAAACCTGACGCCCCCCAGCGGTGCGCGTCCGGCCCTGCTGACGCACCGGGAGGTTGAAACCGTTTTCCACGAATTCGGCCACCTGCTGCATCACCTGCTGGGCGAGGTCCCGATCAAGTCGCTCAACGGGGTCAACGTGGCCTGGGATTTCGTCGAGCTCCCCTCGCAAATCATGGAGAACTGGTGCTGGGAGCGGGAGAGCCTGGATCTTTTCGCCCGGCACCATGAGACCGGCCGGACCATTCCCGAGGACGCTTTTCAGAAGATGACGGCAGCCCGGAATTTCCGGACCGCCTGTGCGCTGATGGGGCAGATCGGATTTGCGCGGGTGGATCTGGCGATGCACATGCGGACGACGGAGTTTGCGGCGGCGACTGACGTGGAGCCGGTCGCGCGAGCGGTCATTGCCGATTGCCTGGTGCCAACACGGCCGCCGATCCCGACCATCGTCAAGCGGTTCACCCACGTGTTTGCGGATCCAGTGGGGTATGCGGCGGGTTATTATTCATACAAGTGGGCCGAGGTGCTCGATGCGGATGCGTTCACACGCTTCAAGCAGGAGGGACTTTTCAGCCGGAAAGTGGGGAGTGAATTTGTCGCGTCGGTCCTGAGCCGGGGAAATTCAGCCGAACCGGCGGAACTGTACCGGGGCTTCATGGGTCGAGACCCCGACCTCAACGCGCTCCTTCAGCGCAGCGGGCTGGCGCCGGCCGCTTGAAGCGGTGCGGCCGGTCGCACGATCGTCCCATGCGCCGCCTTACCGGTATTGTCCTGATCCTTGTCGCGCTCGTCATCCTTGGGGTGGCGGCGTGCCCCTGGTGGCTGGGCGGGGCGCTCGCGCGGTTCGGCGCCGACCGGGGATTGAGCTTCGCGCGGTATGAACGGCTCGGCTACAGCCGTTTCGCACTGCATGAGGTCGAGTTCCGAAAGGGCGCCGTGCGGGTCATGGCGGACCGGGCGGAGGGGCCGACGCCCGTGATCTGGCTCTGGCGGCATTGGCGGGACGTTCCGGTGGAAGCGACGGCCGGTGCGTGGCGGGTAGAGGCGCAGGGTCGGGGAAAGGCCGATCCCAGCCGCGAACGGGGATGGGTGCCGCTGCGGGCACGCCTCGCACGGATCGTGGACCGGCTCGATGACTGGCTGCCGCGCGCCACGGTCGGTCCCGGCGTGGTTCGCTGGCCGGCGGGGGAGTTGACGCTCGCGGCGGCCACCTGGGATGATCGCACACTGGCGGTGAAGGACCTGGGATTTCGCGGCCGCGTCGCGCAATTGAACGCCAGCTGGACGAAGGAAGACGATCGGCTGCGCGCCTCGCTGCAGTCCGGTGGAGAACTGGCGCTGGTCCTGGAGAGCCGTGGCGCCGGCATCAGTGGTGAACTCACCTGGCTGGATCAGCGGGCGCCAATCGAGGCGACGTTTGCGCCGCAAGGCTGGCTGCCGGCGGCAGCTTCGGCGGCCGCCCGCGGCTGGGAGGTGCCGCCGGCTCAGCTGAAACTGGCGGGTCACTACGCGACTGTCCGGGGCGACGGCCGGCTGGAATGGCACGGCGCGGATTTTGTGGTCGAGGTGGCGGCGGCCGGAGATCCGCGCGCGGAGGGAGCGGCGCCACCGCTCGAGGTCAACCTGCGTGCCCGCGGCACGCTGGAGGCCGTCACGATCGAGGCCTTGCAGGCGGTGGTCCCGGGCCTGCAGGCCGAATTGAGCGCGCCCGTCGTCGTAGAGCGGAGCGGCCGGCTGCGCGGGGGCGGGGCGCGTTTCACATTCGAATCCGATCTCGCGCAGCAGCCCTGGTTCGAGGCGCAGGGAGCAGCCACGGGCGAAGCCGTCGTAACCTCGGCCGACGGCGCATCGCCGAAGGCCTCATTCAGTTTCACGGCCCGCGACATCCTTGCCCAGGGGGTGGCGCTGCCACGGGTGAATCTCGCGGGCGAGCTGGACTGGCCACGCATCCAACTTACGGATGCGACCATTTCCGGCGGCGAGGGTGAGCGGCTGACGGCGCGTGGAAGCTGGGACTTCAAGGCGAAGGAACTGGTGGATGTCGTGGTGGCGGGCCGGATTCACCGCTCATCCGTGGCACGCTGGCTGCCGGAGCAGCCCGGCTTCGAGGCCATCGAACTGGCGGCGCAGGCGCGCGGCCCGTGGCCGGAGTTCGAACATCAGGGCGAAGCCCGGATCGGGGAGCTGACGGTAGAAGGGATGAAACCGCTATCCGCCCGGCTCGAATGGCGCGGGCAGGGCCCATCGGCAGAGCAGTTTCAGGTTCTGGTGCAGGCGCAGCAAAGCGCGCTGCGCATCGGAGGGATGCTGGATCGAAACCGGGTGGAGGTGCGAGAACTCGCCCTGGGCCGGGGCGACGCCACGCTGTTGGAGTTGACCGAACCGGCCGGCTTTCGCTGGAAGCCAGCCCTGCAAGTCGAGTCGCTTCATCTTGCGGGAGCCGACAGCGGCCTCGACGCCACGCTGACGTGGGGGCCCAGCGGGCGGATCGAGCTGGCGGCCCGCTCGATTCCCTCGGAATGGCTGGAGGACTTTGTCGCCGCCAAGGGGCCGGACTGGAAGCTCAACCTCCTCGCATTTTCCGGGAGTTGGGATCACGGGCCGGTGACCTTTGCGCTGACGCTCGGGGCCGAGATCGATTTGGGCGATGGCCGGAAGGCGGCCCTCAATGCGGCGGGAAGGGGCGACGAGGCCGGAATCGAGATCGAGGCGCTTCGGGCCGCAGAGGGCGGGACCACGGTTTTCAATGCCACCGGCCGCGTGCCGGCCACCTTCCATCCTGGGAGTTCGCGATTGCTGCGGATCGATTCGCGCGGCCCGATTGCGCTCGATGCGAGCGCCGTGCCGCATGCCGGCTTCTGGTCGAAGCTGGCCGAGGCCACGGGGGTCGGACTGCAGGAGCCGCAGGCGGTCGTCCGAGTCGCGGGGAGCTGGGAGCGGCCCGAGGGCGAAATCTCGCTGAAGGCAACGCGGATCGTGATGGATCCCGGGAGAGTGAAACGGCCGCTGCCGGAGATCGGAGATCTTGACGTGCAGCTGAGCGCGAAGCGTTCAACGATCGACTTGAACACCTTTGCACTGGAGGTGGAGGGGCAGCCCGTGCGGGCGCATGGCCAGCTGCCGGTGCCCGAAGGCGGCTGGGCCAGGCTGTTGCGGGAGCCGCTGACCGCATTGCGGCGCAACGCTTCGCTGGAACTCGAGGTGCCGGAGGCGGAAGTTTCCGTGTTTGCGCGGTTCCTGCCGGCCATGCTGGCTCCACAGGGCCGGATCCAGGCGGCTCTGACCTACAAGCAGGGGCAACTCGGAGGGCAGTTCCAGTTGCGCGATGCTGCCTCTCGTCCGCTTGGGCCCCTGGGTGTTCTGCAGGAAATCAATGCCGATGTCGGGCTGGAGGGGCGGACGCTGAACCTGCATTCCGTGCGTGCGCGGAGCGGGGGACAACCGGTCAGCCTGACGGGCAAGGTCGAGGTGCCGGAATCGGGTGAGCCACGGTTCGACCTCGTGCTGGCGGGAAAGAACCTGCCCTTCGTGCGGCAGGCGGGGCTGCTCCTGCGCGGGGATCTCAACCTGAAGCTCCAGTCACCGCCGCAACCGGGTCCGCCGCGGATTACCGGCAACGTGCGGCTGCGCGACAGCCTGTTCCTGCAGGATGTGCGTGCGTTCCTGCCGCGCGGTGGAGGCGGTCCCACCAAGCGGCCCCCGTATTTCTCGGTCGAGACGCCGCCGCTCGATGCGTGGAACCTGGCGGTGGACGTCAGCGGTGAAGAGTTCATGCGCCTGCGGACGCCGGTCTTCAACGGCGTGGCCTCGGCCCACTTCCGGCTGGGGGGTACGCTGGGCGATCCCCGCGCGATTGGTGAAGTGACGATCGACGAAGGAGTGATCCGGATGCCGTTCGCCTCCTTCGAGGTCACCCAGGGTGCGGTGCGGCTGACGGAGGCGAATGCCGTCGAGCCGGTGATTTACCTGCGCGGAGCCGCGCGCCGTTTTGGCTACGACCTCTCCGTCGAAATAGAAGGCAAGGCGAGCGCTCCCAACATGGAGTTCAGGTCCAGCCCCGCACTCGACTCGGAGGAGGTGCTGTTGATGGTGATGACTGGCGCGGTGCCCAGTGAAGAGGTCACCTATTCGGGAACGGAGCGCGTGGCACGGATCGGGGCATTCCTCGGCCAGAGCATCCTGTCGAGCCTGGGGGCGGATTCCGGAAGTGCGGATCGCCTGAGCATCGCGTCCGGGGAGAAGATTTCCCGCCAGGGCAAGGAAACGTACGAGATCGAATACAAGCTGTCGGATCGCTGGACGGCGATTGGGGAGTACAACGAATTCGACGAGTACAACGCGGGGTTGAAGTGGCGGATTTATCCGCGCCAGAAGGATCCCGGGAGGGATGATTCCGCACCGGAGGAAGGGACCGATGCACCGCGTTGAAGCTGGCCGGGGTCATGGCAGCGTCCGGCGGGAAAAGGCCTGGCGCCGGCAGTCGCACGGTCGTTCGCCGGCGTTCGCGGCATTGCGGTGGCTGTCGGCAGTGGCGGTGCTGACGGCGGCCGGCCAGGGCGCCGAAATTGCGGTCGATGGGCTGGGTTGGTGGCGCGACCGCGAGCTCACCATCACGCTGAAGCGGCTGCTCGAGCCGGCGGAGCGCCCGGTGCTGGATGCGAATGCGATCGAGGATGCCGCCGTGATCCTGACGGCGGCGCTGGGCGAGGAGGGATTCGAGCATCCCGCCCTGGAGATCCGGACCACCGGCAAGGATGGCGATGAACGCCGCTTCGACTTCGATCCGACATTTGCCCATCCCCTGCCGCGGCCCCTCGCCGTGGTGGAGGCGGAGTTTATCGTGAACCCGGGCATCCGCTCCCACATCGCGGATGTGACGTTCACCGGTCTGGAGGCAATCCCGCCGGAAAAGGCGCGCGGCTATTTCCGGACGGATGCGACGCTGATTGCGACGGAGAAGACCAACGCATTCTCGCGCTCGAAGCTGAATCGTGGCGCCGCCGCGCTGCTGGATGAGTTGAAGCAGCTTGGGTATGCCGAGGCCGAGGTGCATGCCCGCCGGGCTGGCGCGGAGCCCGGGCCGGTCGTCGTGTCGGTCGAGGTGAAGGAGGGCCCGCGCTGGCAGGTGAGGGAGGTGCGCTACCAGGAGGATGGAGCGGCGGCGGCCGGCCTGCCGGATCCGGCGGCCTGGGAGGCGCGGCCCTGGACTCCGACCCTGGAGCAGGATTTGCGGGAGGCGGCGCGGCATGCGTATTATGAACGCGGATATCCCGATGTGGGCGTGCACATCGGGACGGACGCTGCCGCCCCAGCGGGCGGACAAAGGCTGGTGGAGGTGGTCGTGACGATTGTGCCGGGCCCGCAGGTTGCGGTGGGTCAGGTGCGGTTCAGGGGCAATGAGACGACGCGCGCCTCCACCCTGGCGCGACGGGTGCGGTTGGAAACCGGGGATCCGCTGGATCTGCTCGCGCTGGAGCGGGCACGCTACCGGATCTCGCGGCTGGGGGTTTTCGAATCGGTGGATCTCACGTTCGAACCGCCGGACGGCGCCACGCGGGATCCGGTGTTTGTCGTGCAGGAAATGCCGCGGCACGAGGTGAGCCTGCTCATGGGCTATGGCAGTTACGTGCAGTTTCGGGGTGGGGTGGAGCTGCGACAGAAGAACCTGTTCGGGCTCGCACACCAGAGCCGGCTTGAGCTGATCCAGTCCATGAAGAGCACGACCGCGGACTACAGCTACACCGTGCCGGAGCTTTTCGGCGAATCCCTGGACGGGACGATCAAGCTGTTCGGGCTCCAGCGGGAGGAAATCGCGTTCGTCCGGCAGGAATTTGGCGCCAACGTCACGCTGCGGCGGCGGCTGCCGGGGCTGGGCGGCGATGCCACGGCGGGCTACACGTTGCAGGCCCTGCGGAACCGGCGTAATGCACTCTCCACCCAGGCGACGGATGACACGCAGCTGCTGGTGGCCAGCGTGACGCTGGGGATCTCGGGGGATCGGAGGGATAATCCGCTGCGGCCGCGTCGCGGCTACCACTGGTATGTCCAGGGCGAAGCGGCGGATCCCATGTTTGGCGGCGAGGCGACGTATCAGCGCTACGAAATCGCGGGCGCCTACCATACCGGCTGGGGGGAAGGCCGCTGGCTGCATGCGGGGCTGACCCACGGCGTGCTCACCACGATGGGGTCGGCCGATGACTCCACCCTGCCGGTCAACAAGCGGTTCTATCCCGGCGGCGACAGCAGCATCCGCGGGTACCAGAGCGGCGAGGCGGCGCCGCGCGCAGCCGACGGGCGCTTCATCGGCGCGAAGGCGTATGCGTTGCTGAACCTGGAAGTCGAACAGGCGCTCACACCGAGCTGGTCGCTGGTGGCATTTGCCGACGCGCTCGGCACGGCCGTGGTTCTCCGCGACTATCCCTTCGCGGAGCGGCTCTATGCGGCTGGGCTGGGGGTGCGCTACCAGACCTTAATCGGGCCGGTCCGGCTCGAATACGGCCGCAATCTCAACCCCCGGCCGGCCGACCCGGGCGGGACCTGGCACTTCTCCATCGGGTTTCCGTTCTGAGCCTTTGCCGGTGCCGACGTGAAAGCAGGCGGCCAGCGGGGGAAGCCGGCGGCCAGTCGCGGCCGAAAAGAAGAATCAGCGGACAGGTTTTCCGGCGGGGCCGAGCCGGTAAATCCGGCGGGCGTTGCCGCTGTAGAATTTTTCGAGCACCTCGCGCGGCAGGGCCAGCGCATGGACCTTTCGACCCTCGTAGTCGATTTCGCCGCTGCCCGCGAAATAGGCGAAGTCGCTCAGGCGCAATCCGTACCCGTCGCGGTTTGGCCATCCCCGCTCAGGCCCGGGCGGTCGCAGGCATCCGGCAGTCAATAGCCCCGCTGTTTGTCCACGGTGTGCCGGAGCGGCTCGCCACGGGCGAAGCGTACGAGGTTTTCCGCGACATTTTTTATTCCCAGGAGGGGGAAGCCGGCCTGGCGCCCTCGTTCCAGTAGATCACGACATTTCTGGTGGCGCGGCCGGCGGCAATTATCTCGGGGTAGCCGTCCCGATCGAGATCCGCCGCCTTCAGATCCTCGCAGGCCATCGTGTTGTCATCGATCACGGTATGCAGCCGCCACTCGCTGCCATCTGCCGCCGCCGGGGCATAAAGCCGGATGCCGACCTTCGCCCCCGGCTTGCCGCCGCCGCGCCAGCCCACGATGATCTGGTCGCCTCCGGCGCCGATCAGGTCGTGTGTGGCGAGCGCATGACCCTGCACGAGTTGATCGTCGATCACGGTGCGGCTGCTGGTCCAATCTGCGAGGGTTGATCGCGATCCTGGCGGAGCCCGATAGACGGCCAGCTCATTGCCGTGCATCGGCTCGATCGTCGTCACGAACGCGCCGCCCCCGGGCAGGATCCCGCGCCGGACCTCGCCGGCCGGAAGGGTGGTCACGACTTGCGGTTCGCGCTCCGGCCTGGGCTCCGCCGAGATCGCCCGGACTCCTTCCTTCGTCGCCACCAGCATCGTTTCGCCTGCGCGCCCGGCATTGACGTCAAAATTGTGCGTCGCATGCAGTGGGGGCAGCGCCGGCCAGAGGGGAACCGGCTGGCTGGTTTCGCGCCACGGCCACTCGTAGCGATGAAACTCCACCCCCGCTCCCGCGGCATTCCGATTGCCACGGCCGTGCAGCGGCAGGACCGCGAGATGGAACGAGTCTTTCGCATCGCGGACCCAGGCCATCCGGTGGGTCGTGGGTTCATGCGGCAGCTGGCGGGGCGTCCACTTTCGGGTTCGGTCGGCCGGCGGCTCGAGCAGGAACACCGCCCCGCTGGCCACGGTGTCATTCGGGTTCCATTCCGCTCCGACGGCGAGTTCGGCCCGCTGGTCGCCGTCGAGATCACGGGCCGCAATGCACACGTGGTCCCGGGTGGTCAGGTTCTCTGCAATCACGAATTTCTCCCAATCCGGATTGCGGTACCAGGCGATCTGTCGCGCATCGGCCAGCGCGATGTCGTCGCGCCCGTCGCCATCGATATCCGCGATGGCGAGACCGTAGCCGATCTGAATTGCTGAGTCGATCGTCTGGGCGCGGATCTTCAGCGGAGGGAGTTCCCCGGCCGGCAATGCAGTGGCGGGCAGGAGGGCGGCAAGCAGGAGGGTGCGCATGGGGTGGGGCGGTGAATATGGCGCCCGGCGCCGAAATGTCGTGCGCGAAATCAACGTCGTGCCGCCGATCTTCGCGTTGCCGCCGCCGGGGACGATTTTTGTCGCCGCGGCGCGGGACGCCACACTACAGGTGACGCCCCATGATCATTGCCGACATTGCAAAAATTCCCGGACGCACTTTTCCCGCCCGCCGCTGGACCCGCGGGATGGTGGGCCAGGCCGGACAACCGATCGCCGCCCAGGGCTTCGCGATGGGCTACGTGGTCCTCGAACCGAATGGCGGCCAGGTCCCCTGGCACAACCAGTCGCAGGAGGAAGTCTACATGGTGCTGCAGGGTCGCGGGGAGATTTGCGTCGGCGCGGAACGGCAGGAAATCGCGGCAGGCCAGGCGGTCTTCCTGCCGCCGACGGTATTCCATCAGCTCACGAATACGGGCGACACTCCGCTCCACATGATGTACATCTACTGTCCCGGCGGGGATGTCGCCCATTGGCGGCAGGAACTCGATGGCACGCTGCCAAAGGCGGGCCAGGGCGGCATTCCGGACCTGCCGGCCGGCGCCGCTCCGCAGTGCACCAAGAAGCCCGGGGAGTAAGGCGGGTCCCGATTGCAGCGGAGCCATCGCTCGTTGCCACCCGATGGAGCACCCCAACGGCTCCCGAGGCTGCCAGTGAGCATTGTTCAACCCAATGGGTTTTGCCATCCGGAGCCGCTGGAGCTTGTTGGGCCGGGACAATAGTGTATCCCGGCTTATCAACGCCGTGAACAACTTCCTCCTCCGTTTCGTTGCGGCGATGCATTTTCGCCCCCGCGAACGCTGCCCCCGCAACGCGGTGCGCGGTTTCTCGGCGTTCGTGGGATGGGCGTTGAGCCTCGCTCCAGTCGCCGGCCAGGCGCACGAGCAGACGCGGCACTCTTACGAGGCCTCGCTCAGAGGCGCTGATCCGGTTCGCGTGGCGTCGGCAGAGTCACTCCGCCCGGCAGGCCCGGCGGAGCCGGCGCCGGATCGGGAGTGTCGTGTTCAGTTGCGCCTGGTCGACGCCGATAACGGCCGGGACGTGCCCGGTCTCATCCGGATCCGCGACGGCCAGGGACGGCTGGTCCCGCTCGTCGGGCTGCTCAATCGCGGTGTCCGCCTGCCCGAATCGCATCCAGGGCGGCAATGGCATGTATTGGCGGAGGCGGCGGAACTCGCCTTGCCTGGGCAGGCGCTGGTCGTCGAGGCGATTGGAGGGCTTGAAACGGAAATGACGCGGCAGGCCGTCGACCTGGTTGGAAAATCGACCGCGGTCATCTCGGTTCCGGTGAAGCGTTTCTTTGGATACGGGCGGGAAGCGTGGCGTTCAGGCAATACCCACCTGCACCTGGAGGGCGTGACCCGCGCGCAGGCGGACGAATATCTGCGACTCGTGCCGGCGGCCGATGGCGTCGATTTCATTTTCGTCAGCCACCTCAGCCAGGCACGCCCGGATGATTCCGGCCGCCGCTCGGATCTCGGCTGGATCTCGAACACCTATTCGGCGGCGGAACTGCACGCCATGTCGAATCCTGCCGTCCGGTACGGCTGGGGCGAGGAAATGCGGCACGCGTTTCCCGGCGACGCCTACGGGCACGTCCTGCTGCTGAACATGGCCCGGCTGATCGAGCCAGTGAGCATCGGCTGGTCGTTGAACATCACCGGACCCGATTATCCGCCACTCCGCACCGGCCTTGCCGCCGCCCGCCGCGAGGGCGGGACGACGATCTGGTGTCATTATGAACGCGGATTCGAGGGGCCGCCGAATTTCTTCCAAGGCGGGGTGGATGCGTTGAACATGTACGACAGCCAGCGTCCCGCCGCCTATTCGGACCGATACTACCGGCTGCTCAACCTCGGTCTCAAAGTTCCATTCTCGACTGGCACGGATTGGTTCATCTCCGATTTTTCGCGCGTCTATGTGCGGGTGTCGCCCGACGCCACGCGGGAGAGTTGGCTCGAAGCGCTCCGGGCCGGAAGGACGTTCATCACGAATGGGACCTTGATGGAACTGCGGGCGGGCGGGCATCAAGTCGGGGATACCGTGGCGCTCGACTCCCCTCAGCGGATGACTTTCACGGCGCGGGCCGCCGGCCGAAATCATTTCACGGGCATCGATCTCGTGCACAACGGCCGCGTGGTGGGCCAGGCCGATTGCCATCGCGAGGGAGGGCACTTTGCCGCCGGGCTGACGTGCGAATTGCCGATCGACGGGCCGGGTTGGGTGGCCTTGCGCGTGCGCTGCGGGAGTTTTGACACGGACAGCAAGGCGCTGCCATTCGGCAACGTGCCCGTCTATGGCGCCGGGCCGGGATTCAACGAAATGGGCATGCGGCTTTTCGGCCACACCAGCCCGATCTACCTCGAATACCGCGGTCGCAGGATTTTCGACGCCACGGCCGCGCGCTCATTCGTGACGGAAATTGAAGAGGCGGTGCGTCACCTGAACCAGCATGCCAAGTTTGATACCGACGCGCAGCGGGCGGAGGTACAGGGAATTTATGCCGAGGCGATTGAGTGGCTCCGGCGGCGGATCGCCGAAACCGAATTCCGCTCCGAATAGCCGGGGGCAAGCCGGCGCAGGCGAAAATCGCAGTCCGGTCCCGGGTGGTTCTTCAAACCAGTGCGGGCTGAAGAGTACGTCCCTTCAGCCCGACTGACGATGGAAGATCCCTTACTGGGCCACGGAATACACCTCGACCAGCGCAACGCCGGTTGCGCCGCCTGCGCCGCTGACCTGCGCGGTGTAGCTGCCAGGTTGCAGCGTCACGAGCATGCAGGAATCGGCGGAGCCCGTGGCCAGGGCAAAGGCACCGACCGAGGCGGCTGCCGTCGAGATGGCCGCGGCATTGGCGGCCGTTCCCCACTGGGTGTTGGTGCCAATCACGGTCTGGCCCTGGAACAGCGTCAGGACCGGCGCGGAGAGCGAACCGGCGACACCCAGCGTGCCGAGCGTCGGGCCGACGGCGCGGATGAGGACCTGCTGCGGGCTGTCGCCTTCAATCACGAAGCCGGCAATCAGGATCTTGTCACCGGTCAGGACCTCGCCACGGGTGGCGATGTTGACCAGCTTGGTGACCTCGGCGGGCGCGGCCGTCGTGGCGTTAAGCGGATCCGAGAGATTGATGCCGTTTTGGTCGATGTACACATCGTCGGCAT
>WYBX01000127.1 GCA_011525695.1 Verrucomicrobiia bacterium | reverse complement strand
GGCAGGTCCGAAAACCAACCGGTCTCCTTTCCAGACTGGAACCAGGCGCTCGCGGACTCCGGGCTTCCCGACCTCCAGCAGCAGCACTTCCGCCGCGAAATCATTTCATTCCTCAGCCACTGCAAAATGGGCCATCCGCCCGCATCAATCATCCTGGCCAAGCAATACCTCGACAGGGTTCCGCCGCAAGACCCGACTTCCGCCCGCGCGCGCCTGCTCGAAAGCGTCCGATCTCAGTGTCCTCCGTGTCCAAGGATTGGGAGATGATCCGCACAGGGATCCGCCCGAGCAATTTGCCACAAAAAACGCAAAAGGGCCCTGGGCGGTCCGCTGGCCACCCGGGCGGCTATAGCCGCCCCCTGGCTCGGGGTGCGGCCAGTGATTTTTGTGTTTCTTGCGGCCATGGTTTGGAGCCACGGATTACCCGGAGAACACGGATCAGGAACGCGCGGGCATCCGTGTGATCCGTGTCATCAGTGGCCAGAAAACCCTGGGGCAACCGCGAATGGCGCCAAGGAACGCGAAGGTCCAAACCGTGAGGAGTTGGAAAAGTAATCGTCGATCCCATCAGCAAACCAATCGAGGCGGTGGCCTGAATTGGCCTCAGGATTGGTCCCGAGATTTCTTTTCCCCCACCTCATCCTCCGAATTCGCGGCCATTGGCGTGAATTCGCGGTTGTACAACTTGCCGGGCGGACTGCCCCAATCCCTTTGACCGCGGATGGCGCGGATTTAGCGGATGAGGAAGCCGCTCGTTCAGGGGACTGAAACGTCTTCGCCGGTCGGAGACGCGGCGCTACTGCACGGTCAAACGGTGAGACAGTAAAACCGTGAGGCCGTGAAACCGTGAGGCGGTAAGACGGTGAAACCGTTGAAACGGACATAGTGATGGGCGGCGTAGTCACCGACGACCGATTCACCGACAACCGATTCACCGGTCTGTCTCCGTGACCTCCCTCCGATCTCTGTGGTCTCTGTGTCGAAGGATTGGGGATAAACCCATGGCGTGTTCGCATAGCCGGGAGTAAGCAGCGGGACGCCGCTTCCACGCCAAAAAATTTGCCCGTCTCCAGGGATCCGCTCATGGCTTCACCAACGACCGCCTCACCGCTTCACCGGCGACGCCGGCGGCTCGTACCGGTACCCCACCCCGTGGACGGTCACGATCGGCTCCCCCTGCTCGCCCGCCGCGATCTTCCGGCGCAGCTGCGCGACATGCTGGTCGAGCGTGCGCGTCGTGCCAAAGTACCCCACGCCCCACACCGCGTTCAACAGCGCATCGCGCGTCAGCACCTGCCCCGGATGCGCCGCGAACACCTCCGCAAGCTTCAGTTCGCGCGCCGTCAGCGCCGCCGCCCTTCCGGCCACGGTGGCCGTGAACTTTTGCCGGTCGATGACTGCCGACCCGAAGGGAAAGCTCGGCGGCAGCTCCGGGCCGGCCGGCTCCGCCCCGCTCCGGCCGCGCCGCAACAGCGCCTCGACGCGGGCGAGCAGTTCATGCACGCCGAACGGCTTCGTGACGTAATCGTCCGCGCCCAGCTTGAGCCCGACCACCTTGTCGATCTCCTCGCCCTTGGCCGACAGGAACAGCACCGGCACCCGCGACCCGCGCGCGCGCAATTCGCGGCAGACATCATAGCCGCTCAGTTTCGGCATCATGATGTCGAGCACCACCAGCTCGAACTTGTCCTGCGGATACAGCTTGAGCGCCTGTGCGCCGTCACTGGCGGCGGTGACGGCATAGCCCTCGCTCTCCAGCGTGGCCACCAGCCCGAGCCGGATGTTGGCATCATCCTCCGCAATCAGGATCCTGGCTTTCATGGTCGGTTCGCAGTCTCGAATTCGAGGATGAATTCCGCGCCGCCACCCGGCCGGGCCGCGTAGCGCAGGTCGCCGCCCAGCCCGCGGGCGAGCCGCCGGGCGATGCTCAGCCCAAGCCCGGCCCCCGCCTTCTCCGCCGTCAGCGCATCATCGACCCGGTGAAACTTCTCGAAGATCCGTTCGCGATGCGCCGGCGGCACCCCCGGACCCCGATCGCCAATCCGCACCTCGGCGCCGCGACCGTCCTTTCCGGGCGCCACCGCCACCGCGATCTCGCCGCCCGACGCCGCGTACTTGCAGGCGTTGTCCAGGAGGTTCAGGACAATCTGCTCGAACGCGTCGCGGTCCGCCTGCACCACGACGGTGTCGGCCGGAAAGATCCGTTTCACGGCCATTCCCGCCTCCGCCAGTCGCGGCGCCTGCGTGTCGAGCAGCCGGGTCAGTTCGGCCGTCAGTTCGAGCGGCTCAGGCGCGAACTTCTTCCGGCCCTGCTCGAGCCGGCTGAAATCGAGTGCATTGTTCACCAGCCGGGCCAGTCGCTGCGTTTCGCGGCCGATCGTTCGCAGGTAATCGCCACCCTGCGCAGCATCGCGGACCCGTCCCTGCTCGAGCAGCTCCGCATAGAGCCGGATCGTCGTCAGCGGCGTCTTGAACTCATGGGAGACGTTGGCGACGAACGACGTCTTCTGCGCCGCCTCCGCCTCGCTGCGCCGGGCCTGCCAGAGCAGCAGCGATCCGCCCGCCATGATCGCCACGACGAAGATCCCGACCAGCAGCGTCCCCAGCCAGAAGAACCCGCTGGACGCGGCACTCGAAGCCTCGCCGGCCCGGAGGTAGCCGCTCACGCTCCAGCCCGGCAGCAAATCGCCGGCCAGCGGCACCGTGGCCACACTCGCACCGCCGTCCGGAACCCAGCCGGCCTGGTGCATCACTGCGCCGCGATGATCGCGCAACACATAGCCCTCGTCCGCGCCCGGCTCCGCCGGCAGCGCCGCCGCCAGCCGGCTGACCAGCGCCGCCAGTTCGACCTCGACCCCGCGCACCTCGCCCGCCGCGCCCGGCTGCACCCAGCCGATCAGGTGCAACCGTCCGTCATCGATCCACGGATACCAGCCCCGTCGATCCACGGGGCCGGCCTTCGCCGCGGGCGGCGCGGCGGCCGCCTGCGCCTTCAGGGTCGCAACCCGGCGCGCTTCCGGCCGCGCATCGGCCGCCGAGGCGATCGAGCCCGCATCCTGGTCGGCAGGCGGCCGGGATGACGCCGCTGCCGTGTCCGCCAGCGCAGGCGCAGGCGCCGCCGCATCCGCCTCCGTTTCCCGACCGCGCCTCGCGCCGCCGTATTGCGAGGCCGCAGCCGATCGCTCCGCGGCCGCCCCGGCCGCGTAATCGCGCGCTTTCACGAGTTCCTGGACGTCGCGCCGGGCCGACTGGACCTGCGCCACATTGGAGCTGATCTCCTGCCGTGCGATGGCCTCGTCCTTGGACTCCCTCTCCTCGAAACGGAAGGCCGCGGGCTCCGCCGGCGGCACCGCGCTCGGATCCCACGGCCTCCGGGATCCCAATCCGCGCGCGAACCGGCGCGTGAACGCCCTCGCCTCCTCGTCGAGCCCGTCCGCCACCGGCCTCAGCAGCTGGCCGTCCGCCGTGCTGCGGAAGGCGACCCGCACGAGCGGATTGCTGCGCTCCCAGCGGCCGAGGAATTCATCGAGCGCGCCGGCGGGCTCCGCCGCGAGGATGTCCAGCAAGCCGGTTCGCACATCGCCGACGAACAGTTCGACGTTCTCGACCACCAGCCGCGCCCGCGCCGCGACCGCCGCCTCGCGCGCCGCCACCACCGCCTCGGTCTGCCGGGAGACGCGCGCCTGCTCCCGCCGCAGCAGCTGGATGGCTCCGGCGCCCACCACCAGCGTGGGGATCAGCAGCAGGAGCCAGTAGAGGTAAATGCGGCGCGAGGCGGGCGACACGGCGAAGAGGCTAGTGGATCATGAACGATTGGAAAGGCGGTAAACGGCGGTCGGCCCAGCGCGGCGAAGCGGCAACCGACGCGGCATTGCACCGACGCACCTCGCCGCGCGGACAAGGGACCAGGGACCAGGGACCAAGGGATCCGTTCACACCGAATGCACGCAGGAATACAAGATTCTGATCCTTCGTGTCGCGGCCATTTTCGGAGACTGTGCTCCGAAAATGAGGCGCGCTGGTGCGCGCAGCCGCGGAAAACGTGCTGGGAGTCTGCGAGGGTGGCCCGTTTGCTGGACCCGATGAACGCGATTGACGAT
>WYBX01000016.1 GCA_011525695.1 Verrucomicrobiia bacterium | reverse complement strand
CATCCCAACCGAGTTGTTCACAAAGTTCGCTCCCGCCCACCGCCGCCTCTTCGGGCACAGAGGCGGTGGGCTCCGCGAACTTCATGAACAACTCGGTTCCTCTGTCCACCAATTCGAGGCAATCACAAACCGCGATCCCGAAGTGCGGTCATTGCGGCGGCTAACTCGCGCAGCGGACTGGACATGTCGTGAAGTTTGTCCTGGGCGGACCTTCGGGGAGTCAGCGAACCTTCCACCACCCCATCCAAGGCTGAAAGTACCGAAGGCACATGTTCCAATGTCCCCACCGCCTCCAGGAAGCGACCGGCGAGCTTCACCTTCTCAGGTTCTTTCGTTGCCAGATACTGTGCTGCCAGCGCACACACTTCCGGCACGAACTTCTCGTCCCACGCCCGCTCCACAAGACGCTGCCTTGCGGCGGATGGGCGCATCCAGCCGTACGGTATTCGACGGCAGAGCGTTTCGCCCGCAGGGACGGCGACCCTCAATTCCTCCCGTGCGGCCACCCGGATCAGCGCGGCTGTTGCGCCACGTGTCGGAATTAGCGCGAGAGCATCGAGCATCTCTACCTTGCCTTGCTCGATCCGGTGAAGGACCGGACCGAGATAGACCGGCAATCGCAGGCACGTATAGTCCGGAAGGTTGCGCAATGGATGTCTTGGCCAGCTATGCCGAGGCATCGCCTCCATCTCCTGCACGACCTTTTCGGCCTGCGCGTCGCCGGGCATTTTGAAAGTGAGAACGATCTCGCCCACCGGGCGCTTGCGTTCGTCTTCTTTCCATCCCAAGTCGTGCGTGATGCGGAATGTCCAGCGTCCTGCGTGGTCGATGTCGCAGTACCGCATGATCGGCACCGAGTGCGTCCACTTCTCGCCTGGCTTGAGCGTCCCTCCGCCTCCGAGCCCGCCGCCGAACCAAAATGTACCCGGAGGAAACGGGTCTTCCGCTGCGTGCCTATCTTCGTCCTTCGCAGTGACCTTGAATCGCAGCGCTCGGGGCGCGCCGCGATAGTCGCCGCCGGCGTCGAACTCGAAAGGCTCGCTTCCCGTGTTCTCCAACACGAAATGCACAAAGACATTCTCTCCCAGCCAATATTCGGCGCGGTCACTCGTGAGAATCACCTTCGCCCCAACCGGTACGGGCATCTTCGCGCGTCCGCTAAAATCGACACTTGGATCCTCCGCTGCTCGGAGAGAGAGCAGCGCTCACGATCATGGCGAGAAGTGTTCCCACAGCGGGAGACGCTGCTTTCATGACCTCATGCATGACTGATTGAAACTTCAGCCTTTGGAAGGCGCCAATCAATGCCATACGGTCAATCCGAACTTCTCATCACTCACTTTTTCGCCTCCACTCAAACCCGGGAAGTACCAGAAACGCTTCCGGTGACATGCGACGGCATGACTCCGTTGGATCATCGCCACTCCCAACCCCCAGATCCCCGTGCGGACGTCGCGCAGAGATCGATATTCGGGAGGCGGCGATGTTGTCTTGTGGCCCTCGTGTCTCGGATCTATGATGCACAGATGCAGCCCGGATTTCGTCGTGCGGCAGTGGTGGGGAGCTTGTTCTTACTCATTGTCGGCGCGGGAGTGGCTGCAAGCGACGGCCGGTGGCTGCTGGAGGCGGGCGCGTCGCACGTCGTGGTCAGCGGCGTGAGATCGTTTGAGGTGCCGGCGTACAAGCTCCGTCAGAACGATCGAAAGCACGTTCCAGCCGGATACCTTCGCGTGGGCCGCCTCCTGGGCGAAAGGTGGAGCGCCGGCCTGGCCTATTCGCGATACGGCACGATGCGTGGATCCGGTGCTTCAGGGGATGCGGATATTTTCGATCGCGCGGAAGTTGCAGCTCAGGTTATCGTGCCACTCGAGATCACCGACAAAATTTCCGAATTGTCGCTTGATGTCTGTCGAAGCTGGCAGTTGACGCCGAGGATCGTTTTTGAAACGGGGCCGGTGCTTTCGTTGTTTTTGTCGTCCGCTGAGCTGGGATCCTCGTACTTCGGAAATAATGCGCCGGATCAGCCACTCCAGCGGTTCTACAACCGGATCGCGACTTTCAGGGAGCACGACCTCCGGCTCGGTGCCGCAGCTTCCATGAATTTCGCGCTGACGTCGCGTTGGAGCGCGGGAGTGACCTATCGGCTGTCAGCTCCGCCGGACCGCCACCTCCATTGCTGGGGGATCGCGACCCACTGGCAGCTGTGAACTGATGACGCCGGGGTCAGGACAATTTCTGCCGCCGCGTCAGGCCTCTGTGGTTCAACGCAAAGCGTCTCTGCGGCTGTGCGTGAGCCGTTCGGGTTCCGAAGAATCCATGAACGCTTTGAATCCATGGGATATCCCGTGGAGCTTTGGCTCTTGAACCGGGTGGCTCAGAGGCGTGCAAATTGCCGCCATGCCGAAGCCAGCCCGAATTTTCGCTCTCCATGTTTCATTGCACGGGATCAAAACCGTGCGGCGGCGACAGTTGGGAGCATGTGATCGAGTTGGAGCTGGCCACCGACTATTTTGAGCAGCCGCAACATCCGGAGCATCGCCAGTTTCTCGACTGGCTGCCCAACGGGACGTTCGATCCGGACGAGTTCGATCCAGAGCGAGTGAAACTGCTTCTCAGGTCCATTCGCGTCTGAGGTGAATCCCGGTTGTTCGCGCGCCAGTTGACGAGCGCCGTCGTTCCGCAAGGCTCTTTCCGTGCAAGATCAGGTGCCCCGCGCAGAGCCCGAGCAACTTTCGGATGAGCAGGTACGTGCGTTGCGCATTCACATCGTGCGGACGCTGCTCGATTCGACCCCGCGCGAGGAGTGGGACCGCTACGTCCTGGACACCGAGCCGGACGTAGCCCCGGTGCTCAACGCCTACCGGGCGGAACGATCCTGAATTCTCACGGCTGGTGCCAAGAAGCAGTGCGGGTGCGATATTGGTTATTCGTGATCGGTTAGATGTTTGATCTTTCGCTGCATCGGTTGATCGCGGCGCTGCATGAGGCTGAACAGGCCATCAACTCTTCGTGACCCGCCAGCTTTGCGGTAAGACGAGTGGCGAGGACGAATCGAATTTACAATACCTCGTAGAATATGAATAAATGCCGAGGTTCTGTCATGACCCCTCTCACCCAAAAACGCCTCAAGGCTGCCTTTCGGGGCACCACCCTCCTGCGCTCACGCGACCTGACGGCGCAAGGGTTTAATCGTGTCCAAGTGCAGCAAGCCGTGCAAGCCGGGCTGCTCGAACGCGCGGGTCGCGGGCTATATCGTCCGCCCGGTGCGGACATCACCGAGAAGCATACCCTGGCCGAGGTCGGTAAACAGGTCCCCAACGGCATTATCTGCCTGCTCTCGGCTCTCAACTTCCACCGCCTGACCACGCAGAATCCGCACGAGGTCTGGCTGGCGCTCGGCCATAAGAGTTGGAGTCCTCGCGGGCATCACGTCGGTCTGCGGATCGTCCGTCTCTCCGGCCCGGCCCTGAATGAGGGAGTCGAAACCCACACTGTCGAGGGCGTGTCCCTCCGCGTTTACAACCCCGCCAAAACCGTGGCGGACTGCTTCAAGTTCCGGTACAAGATCGGCCTCGACGTGGCGCTCGAGGCCCTGCGCGAAACCTGGCGGGCGCGCCGTGCCACGATGAAAGACCTGGAGCACTTTGCGCGGGTTGACCGCGTGGCCCAGGTGATGCGCCCCTATTTCGAAAGCCTGACATGAAGCCTGAACCGCAACGGAATCTGCCGGCCTCGGTTAGGCAACGGCTGCTCAATCTGAGCAAGGAACGCAAGGAGCCCTTCGACCTCGTGCTTGTGCGCTACGGTAGCGAACGGCTGCTCTACCGCCTCAGTCGCTCGCCTCATGCGGAAAAGTTCCTGCTCAAAGGCGCGATGCTCTTCGCGATCTGGTCGGACGGCACGCACCGGCCCACCCGCGACGTCGATCTCCTCGGCTTCGGCCCCAGTGATGCCGACGAACTGAAGACGATTTTCACGGAGTTGTGTCGCCTCGAGACCGAGCCGGACGGCCTGACGTTCCTACCGGAGAGTGTGGCGGCTGCTCCGATTCGCGAGGAAGCCGCCTATCCCGGCATGCGCGTCACCCTGGAAGCGCGGTTGGAAAACGCGCGGATTCCGGTTCAGGTGGACATCGGATTCGGCGATGTCGTTACTCCCGAGCCGGACGAAGTGGAATTCCCGGCGCTGCTGGATTTTCCCGCCCCGCATCTGCGGGCGTATCCGATTTATACCGTCGTGGCCGAGAAGCTCGAAGCAGGCGTTCGCTTGGGTGAGGCGAACACGCGGATGAAGGATTCTTTCGACCTCTGGTTTCTGAGCCGGCAATTCTCCTTTGAAGGCGAGTTGCTGAAAGACGCCATCACCCGGACATTCGCCCGGCGCGAAATGCCATTGCCGGTGATAGTGCCTGTCGCGTTGACCCCGAAGTTCGCCACGCTGAAAGCGACACCTTGGAACGTTTTTCTCCGTCGCAATGCCCTCGCGCCTGTTGAAATGGCCGCAACGCTGGACGCGATCCGCACGTTCGCATGGCCTGTGATGGAGGCGGCCGTTAGCGCGACAGCATTCAATCAACACTGGTCTCCCGCGAGAGGCTGGCATCCGCCTGCGAAATTACCAGGGGTGTCCCGAGAACCTGGCCGTCTTTCGAATGACGTGCGACCAAACGGCGACCGACATTCTTGGATACGTTAGTCGTTAAACGATAGTGATATGCGGCAGACGAGGAAACTCCCTACGGGTGCGCCAGTTTTTCCCGTAAGCCCAATCGGGATCGGAATCGGGTTCGTAGGGGCGCAGCCTTGCCCCGTTCGACAAGCTCAGGGTCCCGAGCGGAGTCGAGGGACTGCGCCCGCAGATCGCATTGCGGAATGGCATTCGACGCGGGGGCGCCGGATCCCGAACATGGCGTGACTCAGTCGAACCCAAACCGCCCGCGGAACGCGGGCCCCGGCTCAGGCCCGCCGCGAGACTTCCGCGAGGTAGGCTGCAAGCTGGTCGAAGGTCCCGCCCCAGCCGCCGCTCATGCTCGCCAGGCTTTGGTCGAATACGCGACGCTCGTCGGGGTCCGAATCGATCGGCAGCCAGTTCACGGTCACAGTCGTCCGGCCGGCGTTTTCCGCAAACGTGATGACCGTAAGCATCTGCAGCGGCCAGCGATCCTTGTTCAACGGATGGCGCGTGGTGCCGGCATGCTCATCGGAAAATGAATTGATCCACACGAGCTTCGTCGGCGGCACGATTTCACGGTAGACAGCCTTGCCCCACACCTTCTTCCCATCGCGCAGCGTCATGGAATAGTGACACAGCCCGCCGGGCCGCAGATCGAACTGTGCGATGGAAATCGACATTCCCTTGGGACCGAACCAGCGCGCGAAATGCTCGCGCTCGGTCCAGACCTTCCACACAAGATCGCGCGGCGCGTCGAACTCGCGCGCGATGACGAACGGCTTCGACTGCATCGCGGCGAGCTGTTCGCCCAGCCGCTCGAGCGTCTGCCTGCCACCCTCGACGGCGCCGAACTCGCGCACGACGTGATCCCGCGACGCCGCGCTCGGGAAGAGCATCCGGCCGGTGACTTTGGTCCGTTCGGCATCGAGCGCCTCGAACGTCCAGGTCGCCGTGAAGTTCGCACCGGGCACCTCGCCATCCTCCCGTCCTCCGCCGTGGGAATACACGATCCGCTCCGGCGGCACGATTTCCCGAAAAATGCTCTTGTTGGGGAAACGGGTGCCGTCGGGACCAATCATCGTGTGCTCCCAGACGCCGCCGACCCGAAACTCGTGGCGCTTGGTGACGCTGGTGAAACCGCGCGGGCCCCACCATTTGGTGACATGCTCCGGGTTGGTCCACGCCTCCCAGACGAGGGAACGCGGGGCGGAGAAGACGCGGGAAAGCACGATCTCGCGATCGGCAGTGGAGTCGGCGGAGGCGGGTGGCATGGGAACAGCAGGGTTCAGGGTTGGGTGGAAACTTGGGCGGCAAGCCGGTCGAGGTTCTCGTCGTTCGCGACCTCGAGAAAACGCCGCAGCCGCGCGGCCTCGGCCGGATCATCGAAGCGCATCCGCCACGTGACTCCGGTGCCGCCAGCGCGCTCCTCGAGGCTGACCGTGAGCGTGAAATCATGGCCCGGCTGGAGGTGGCGCACCGCGACGCGCGCCGGTGGCACGATTTCGACAAAACGATGATCCATCGCGTAACTGGCGCCATCGGGCCCGCGCATCGTGAACCGCCACACGCCGCCGTTGCGAAAATCGAATTCGTGAAACTCGTTCGTGAAGCCGTTCGGACCCCACCAGCACGCCAGCACGCCGGGATCGGCGAAGGCGGCGAAGACCATTTCGCGGGGCGCGGCCACCACACGCGAATTGACGATCTCGTGCGCGTCCGGAGCGGGGTTGGAGAAATCTTGCTCGGGCATGGAAAGGGAAAAACGGGTGGCTGGAGGTCTAATGCTTGCGCTCGCGCCCGGCCGGTTTCGCCTGGAGCTCCTTCAGGTAGTCGTCGAGCCGATCGAAGCTCTCGTCCCAGTGCTGGCGGTAGATCCCGACCCAGTCCGCAGCGGCCTTGAGCGGCTCGGCCTTGAGCTGGCACGGCCGCACCTGGGCCTCGCGGCCCTGCTCGATGAGCCCGGCGCGCGCCAGCACCTTCAGGTGCTTCGATATCGCCGGCAGGCTGATGTCGAACGGCGCTGCGAGCTCGGTGACCGCCATGTCGCGCACGCTCAGCAATTCGAGCAGCGCCCGCCGCGTGGGATCGGCGAGCGCAGCGAAGGTGAGGCTCAGTTGATCGGCGGTCATTGCGGGCACGAATTCGTGTTACTTAACCGTATGGTTAAATACTAATTCAGGCCTGTCAAGTACAGGGCTCGAAACCATCGGGCGCGTTCTGCACGTGGCCGCGGCGTCCCGCCATAACTCTCTACCCATCTTGCCGGGTCTCATCAGGTCGAGGCGCAGCGCGCATTCGACCGGGTGGAAGAGCATGCAATTCGAATTGAATGTCGCCGGTCGGAAACGCGGCGCTACGGCGGGCCGGCCCTCTGGCGGGTCCGGAGATCGTTGGCGCGTGCGGCTGCCTGGGGTAGCGCCGGTTTTCAACCGGCGAAAAGCGTTCCGATTCACATTTTCCGCAAGAGTCCCGCCGCTGAAAGCCATTCGACCGGCTATCCACCGCCCATTCCACGGAAAGCGATGATGGCAAATGGCGCCATCGCCCCCGCCATCGATCCATTGGGAGTCGCGGCCGCAGCGGCCCATCCGGATGTCGGGGATTTCCCCGTTAACCGGGCCCAAGTTTCTCCGCCATCGGCCATTGACGGCCGATTTTTGTTGGCTACCTTCCGCGCTCCCGCTCGTCTCAGCCCGAGCCCCGCCTGTACCCCTCAGGCTGCGCTGATCCCACCCACCCATGAAGTACACGCTCAACATCAACGGCCAGTCCCGCACCGTGGACGTGGCGCCGGACACCCCCATCCTCTGGGTGCTCCGTGATGAACTCGACCTCGTCGGTACGAAGTATGGTTGTGGCATTGGTCAGTGCGGTGCCTGCACGATCCACCTGAACGGCGTCCCCACCCGCGCCTGCATGACCCCGGTCTCCACCGTCGGGCGGATGAAGGTCACCACCATCGAGGGCCTCGCCGCCGAGGCGGATCGGCTTCACCCGGTCCAACAGGCGTGGAGCGAACTCGACGTGGCCCAGTGCGGCTACTGCCAGGCCGGCCAGATCATGACAGCCGCCGCGCTCCTGCGCGACAACCCCAAGCCCAGTGATGACGACATCGACGGGGCCATGGCGGGCAATCTCTGCCGCTGCGGCACGTACATGCGGATTCGCGCCGGGATCAAACGCGCCGTCGAACTCAACGCCGGCGGGAAGGAGGCCACCCAATGAGCACCACGACCCTTTCCACCCCGGTCAGCCGCCGCGATTTCATCAAGCTTACCGGGCTCGCCGGTGGCGGCCTGGCCCTCGCATTCTACATTCGCAGCGGAGGCGAGGCTTCCGCAGCCGAGCGCGGCTCCAGCGACTTCACCCCGAACGCCTTCATCCGGATCACGCCGGCAGGCGCGATCACGATCATCTCCAAGCAGCCCGAGATGGGCCAGGGCGTCAAAACGTCGCTGCCGATGATCATCGCCGAGCAACTCGAGGTGCCCTGGGAGGCCGTCACGATCGAGCAGGGCGATTTCGACGCGAAATACGGCAGCCAGAGCGCCGGCGGCAGCAACTCGACCCCAAACAACTACGACAATTTCCACCGGCTCGGCGCCACCGCCCGCACGATGCTGGTCGAGGCCGCGGCCCAGACCTGGAAGGTGCCCGCCAGCGAGTGCCGCGCGGTCAATGCGACCGTCGTGCACTCCTCGGGAAAATCGCTCAGCTACGGGCAGCTCGCCGCGAAGGCGGCCACGCTGCCCGTGCCGGCCGAAGGTGCCGTCCGGCTCAAGGATCCCGCCGATTACCGGCTGCTCGGAAAGCGGTTCCCGCAGGTCGACAGCCGCAAGCTCGTGACCGGCCAGCCCCTGTTTGGCTTCGACGTGAAGCTGCCAGGAATGCTCTACGCCGCCTACGAGAAATGCCCCGCGTTCGGCGGGAAGGTCGTCTCGGCGAACCTCGATCAAATCAAGCGGATGCCCGGCGTGAAGGATGCCTTCGTGCTCGAAGGCAATGGCATCGTGAAGGAACTCGTCCCCGGGGTAGCCATCGTCGGCGAATCCACGTGGGCGGTCATCAGCGCCCGCCGGCAGCTCCGCGTCACCTGGGATGAGGGCAAGGTGGCCGAACAGAGCTGGAACTCGTACGTGGCCGAGGCGCGCCAGAAGGCCGCCGGGCCGGGCGACAAGGTCCTGCGCAAGGACGGCGACATCGGCCGGGCGTTCGCCGGGGCGGCCAAGGTGGTCGAGGCGGAGTACCTGTATCCGTTCATCTCCCACGCCAGCCTCGAGCCGCAGAACACCACCGCCCAGTTCAAGGACGGCGTGCTGGAAATCTGGTCGCCGTCGCAGAATCCGGCGCGCAATGCCACCGCCGTGTCCAAGCTCCTCAACCTGCCCGAGGAGAAAATCAAGATTCACCTCACCCGCAGCGGCGGCGGCTTTGGCCGCCGGCTCAGCTCGGACTTCGCGGTCGAGGCCGCGGCCATCGCCCACCGCGTCAACGGTGCGCCGGTGAAGCTCGCCTGGAGCCGGGAGGATGACTTGCGCCACGATCATTACCGGCCCGGCGGAATTCATTTCCTGAAGGGGGCGGTCGACGCGCAGGGACGGGTCACCGCCTGGAGGAATCACTTCTTCACCTTCGGCGAGGGCGGCAGCCCGGGCAGCGGAGGGAGCCTGAGTCCCGATGAGTTCCCCGGCCGCTGGATCCCGAACTACCAGGCCGAACAGACGATGTTCGAGACCGGCTGGCCGATGGGGCCCTGGCGCGCGCCCGGCAGCTGCGTCTTCTCCTGGGTCATCCATAGCTTCATCGACGAACTGGCGCACGCCGCCGGCCGCGACCCGCTGGAAATCCGGCTCGAACTCCTGGGTTCCCAGGACGAGAAGCCGGGCTCGGGCGGTCCCCGCTCAGCCGCGTACAACGTCGCGCGGATGCGCAATGTGCTCAAGTTCGCCGCGGAGAAGGCCGGCTGGGGCCGGAAAAAATATCCGAAGGGCTCGGGGGCCGGAATCGGGTTCCACTTCAGCCACAAGGGCTATTTCGCGCAGATCGCGGAGGTCACCGTCACCCGCGAGGGCCAGCTGACCGTCGATCGCTTCATCTCGGTGGGCGATGTGGGCGCCCAAATCGTCAACCTCAGCGGCGCGGAAAACCAGGTCGAGGGTTCGGTGGTGGACGGCCTTGGCGTCCTGCTGATGCAGGAACTCGACATCGAGCGCGGCCGGGTCGTCCAGAGCAACTTCCACGACTACCCGCTGATCCGGATCACGGAGGCCCCGAAGAAGATCGAAACGTACTTCCTGAAGACGGATTATCCGACCACCGGGCTCGGTGAACCGGCAATCCCGCCGGTCGCGCCGGCGATCTGCAATGCGATCTTTGCCGCCACCGGCAAACGGATCCGGCAGATGCCGCTGACGAAGACCGACCTGCGCTGGTCCTGATCGCCCACCACCCGGTTGCGGTTTCGAGATCGGAAGCGCCAACGGCGCGACCACATTCCAGCCTGGGCTGGCGGCCGCCGCCGGCCCAGGAGCATGGTCGAACGTAATCGAGGGCTGAAAGCCCGATCCATCCGGCCGCTCGGGTCGATGAATCGGGCCGTCAGCCCTGAGATTTTTTCGGCACGGAAACCTGGGCCGTTGGCCCAGGCTGGGATGAAACGGGCCTTCGGCCCTCCGCCCCGGCCGCAGGAATGCAGGAGACTCCGGTTGCTACGGGTGCCGGGGGAGGAACCCGTTCCAGTCGACCCGATCGGCCGAAACGGTTTCGGTCATGATCTCCCGCTCGGCCGTGCGCCAGTGGTCAAGCGCATTCCAGCGATCAAAACCATGCTGCCGCGAGAGCTCGTCGGCCCGTCTTGCGATACGCCGCTCAAAGCGGAACAGAACATCATCCGTCGGCTCGAAGCCGTGATCATTGTCAGCCATTGGGGGACTTGGGGTCGGCGCATCCTAGACGAACCGCCGGCAGTTGGGTATCGGGAAATCCCTGAATTGTGTCGTTCTCGCAATCGCTCTCGACGGCGCCTCCCGAGAGAGAACGAGAACGATTACGAAGAACGAGAAAGAGGAGCGTCCTCGCAAAAATGCCCGATCAGCCGGAGGCCGCGACGAACATCCCGGCGAAAAATTCCGGCCCGAGATCCGGCCGTTCGCTGACGCTGAGGACATCGTGCAGCCTTGCCAGCTGCCGCTCGACCTGATCGAGCCGCGGCTCAGCCGCGACCAGCAGCAGCATCCGGCTCGTGGCGCAATCGCCCATGGGCGCGCAGGCGATTGCCTCGAGATTGAAGCCGCGGCGGGCGAAGAGCCCGGTGATGTGCGACATCGCGCCGGGGTGGTTGCGGACGCGGAGTTCGAGCACGGTGGCCCGGGCGGTGGGCAGGAAGTTGGCAGGAGTCATGGCGTGGCAGGTTCGAGTTCGGGAGCGGTGAGGGTTTGATGATTCGCGGCACCCGGCGGCACCATCGGAAAGACGTTCGCCGCATCGTGGATCGGGATGTCGATGAGGCAGGGCCCCGGCTTCGCGAGGGCGGCGGCCAGTTCCCCGAGCGGATCGCCGCCCGGATCCAGCCGCACCCCCCGGATGCCGAACCCCTGCGCCACCGCCGCAAAATCCGGCACCGACGCGAAGCGGGAGGCGGCGTAGCGCCGGCCATAGAACAACTGCTGCTGCTGGCGGACCAGCCCCAGGTTGGCGTTGTTGAAGACGAGGATCGCCACCGGCAGATCCAGTTCGGCCAAGGTGGCGAGTTCCTGGATGTTCATCAAAATGGATCCGTCGCCGCTCACACAGGCAACCCGGCGGCCGGGACAGGCCAGCGCCGCGCCAATGGCCACGGGCAGGCCAAAGCCCATCGTGCCGAGCCCGCCGGAGGTGAGCAGCGTCCGCGGCCGGCGGAATGGAAATGCCTGCGCCACCCACATCTGGTGCTGGCCCACGTCGGTCGCGACCAGCGCGGTCGCCGGCAGCTCCCGGGCCAGAAATGAGATGAGATTGAGCGGATGCAGCGGGTCTTCCGCGGCTGGCGGCACCTGCAGGGGATGCTCGCGGCGCAGCTGCGCGGCCCTCGCCCGCCAGGCGCCGCCCGCCGGTGCGACCGGCAGATGCGCCAGCAGCCGTCGGAGGATGTCGGCAGCGTCGCCCGTCAGCCCGTGCACCGGCGTCTTGATCTTTCCGATCTCGGCGCGATCGATGTCGATATGGGCGATCCGGGCCCGGGGGCAGAACGCCGCGGCCTTGCCGGTGGCGCGGTCATCGAAGCGGGCCCCGATGGCCAGCAGCAGGTCCGCCTCCTCGAGCAGGAGATTGGTTCCCTTGCCGCCGTGCATCCCGAGCATGCCCATGAACAGCGGATCGTCCGGCGGCATCGCACCCAGTGCCATCAATGTGGATACAACGGGCGCCTGCAGCCGGTGCGCCAGCGTGCAGGCCAGGGCCGACGCCTCCGCCGCAATCACGCCGCCTCCCAGGTAAAGGACCGGCCGCCGGGCGGCGGCGAGTTCCGCCGCCAACGCGACGATGCCGGCCTCCGGGCAGTCCGGCACGGGCAGGGCGCGGCCCGGTGCCGGCAGCGAGTCCGGATCGATTTCGATCAGGGCATTGAGCACATCCTTCGGCACGTCGATCGCGACGGGGCCCGGCCGGCCGGACTCGGCGATCTGGAATGCCAGCGGCACCACCTCGAGCAACTCGGCCGCCGAACGCACGAGGAAATTGTGCTTGGTGATCGGCAGCGTCAGCCCGTAGGTGTCGACCTCCTGGAAGGCATCGGTGCCAATCAGCGGCTGCGGCACCTGGCCGGTGATCGCGACGAGCGGGACGGAGTCGAGCCGCGCGTCCGCGATGGCCGTGAGGAGGTTGGTCGCGCCGGGACCGGACGTGGCGAGGCAGACGGCGGCCCGGCCCGTGGCCCGCGCCATGCCCTGGGCAATGAACCCGGCGCCTTGTTCGTGCCGGGCCAGGATGTGACGGATGGGGCCCTCATGGAGGGCATCGTAGAACGGCAGGATGGCTCCGCCGGGAATGCCGGCGAGCGTGTGAATACCCTGCCGCTCGAGCAGGATGCGAAGGAGGATGGCTCCCGTGGTTTTCATGGATGGTGGTGGTTTGAGTGCCACCTCCCGTGCCGCTCCGCAGGGGGCCAAACAAAAACCCCCTCCGGTGGCGGGCACCGGAGGGGGCGAAATTCGCGGTCAAGCGTTCACAACCCTCGCGGTGCGCGAGTAACGACGACGACGCTGACGACCACGAGGGCGAGGCCGGAAGAGGAGCGGGAAGTCGTGCCGGGAAGGATCATGAACAAAATTGCGGCCGGAGAAGAGCCAGACCGATTGCCTCCTGTCAAGCCGGGTTTGGGACCACGCTGATGGTGCGGGCTTTCAGCGGGGACGCCGTGGCCACCCGCCCACTTCCCCCTTGCCGCGCAGCAACGGGCCCAACCACACTGCGGGACGATGTCGCATTCGTTCGCACGCGTCGTCTTCGTGGCGACCCTTGCCTTCTTCGCCGCGTTCTTCCTCTGGCCGATTTTCCAGATTCTCCGCGGCGGCTTCATCGATGCCGACGGCCGGGTGACCTTCGCCTACCTGCAGGCGCTGCTGGCCGATCCGACCTACCTGACCGGCCTCCGGAATTCGTTCCTGCTCGCCTGCGCAGCGACCGGCCTCGCCCTGCTGATCGCACTGCCGCTCGCCGTGGTCAGCGACCGTTACCTCTATCCGGCGAAAGGCCTCCTCGCTTCGCTGATCCTGGTGCCGATGATCCTGCCGCCGTTTGTCGGCGCGATTGGCATCAAGCAGATTTTCGGCCAGTACGGCGCCTTCAACGCCCTGCTCCAGCACGCAGGGCTGCTCGCGCCGGCGGCCACCATCGACTGGTTTGCCGCGCACCAGTTCTGGGGTGTGGCCGTCGTCGAGGCGCTCTCGCTGTATCCAATCATCTATCTCAACGCCGTGGCGGCCCTGGCCAACATCGATCCCGCGATGGCGGAAGCCGCGGAGAACCTCGGCTGCACCGGGCTGCGCCGGTTTTGGAAGATCACCCTGCCGCTGATCCGGCCCGGGCTGTTTGCCGGCGGCACAATCGTCTTCATCTGGACCTTCACCGAACTGGGCACCCCGCTGGTCTTCGACTACGATCGCGTCACCAGCGTGCAAATTTACCATGGACTGAAGGATATCGGGGCGAATCCCTTCCCCTTCGCACTCGTCGCCGTGATGCTCCTCTGCTCGGTCTCGGTCTACGCCGTCAGCAAGGGCCTGTTCGGACGGAGCAGTTACGCCATGATGGCCCGCGCCACGTCCACCGGCGGCGCGCGGCCGCTGCCCCGCGCCCGTGCCTGGCTCTGCACCCTCTTCTTTGCCGGCGTCACGTTCATTGCGGTCCTCCCCCACCTCGGGGTCATCCTCGTGGCCTTCGCCGGCGAGTGGTATGCCACCGTCCTGCCGCAATACTTCACCACGGAAAACTTCGCGCTCGCCCTCGGGCATGACCTCACCGTCTCGTCGATCGCGAACAGCCTGCGGTTCGCCAGCGTTTCCACGATGGTCGACCTCGTCCTCGGAGTCGCCATCGCGTATGTCGTGGTGCGCAGCCGGATCACGGGCCGCCACGTGCTCGATTTCCTCGCCATGCTGCCACTCGCCGTCCCGGGGCTGGTGCTCGCATTCGGCTATCTCGCGATGGCGCAGGAGGGAAAATTCTTCAGCTTCCTCAACCCGACGCGCGACCCCACGGTGCTGCTAATCGTCGCCTACTCCGTCCGCCGGCTGCCTTACGTGGTGCGGGCGGCGGCCGCCGGCTTCCAGCAAACCAGCGAGACCCTGGAGGAGGCGGCCCAGAACCTCGGGGCGCCGCCGCTCCGCGCGGTCATCCGGATCACGCTGCCGCTGATCACGGCGAACCTGATCGCGGGCGGGCTGCTGGCATTTGCCTTCGCCATGCTCGAGGTGAGCGACTCGCTGATTCTCGCCCAAAAACAGGCGTTCTACCCGATCACCAAGGCCATCATGGAGCTCTTCCAGCTGCTCGGCGACGGCAAGTTCATTGCCAGCGCCCTTGGCGTCTGGGCCATGGCCTTCCTGGGCGTGACGATTGCCGGGCTCAGTGTGATCATGGGCAAGCGACTCGGCGCGATCTTCCGGGTGTGAGTCGCAGGGAACGACCCGCCGCGATGCTGCTGCTCCTGATCGTCTCCCTCCTCTGGGCGTTCTCGTTCGGGCTGATCAAGGGGCGGCTCGCGGGTCTCGACAGCGCGTTCATCTCCGCCGCACGGCTCGGGCTGGCGCTGCTCGTGTTCCTGCCCTTCCTCCGCTGGCGCGGGCTCTCCGTTCGAACAGCACTCGCACTGGCCGGCATCGGGGCCGTGCAGTTCGGGCTCATGTACCTGGCCTACAACGAGAGCTTTCGCTACCTACAGGCTTATGAGGTCGCGCTCTTCACGCTCACCACGCCCGTCTTTGTGACGCTGTTCGCCGACGCACTCGACCGCACGCTGCGGCCGCGGGCGCTGCTCGCCGCGTTGCTCGCGGTGGCGGGCACCGCGCTGGTGGTCGTGAAATCGGCCGCGGTCGCCGTCACGATTTCCGGGATACTGCTGGTCCAAGCCTCGAATGCC
Source organism: Verrucomicrobiia bacterium (assembly GCA_011525695.1). Classification (GTDB taxonomy): domain Bacteria; phylum Verrucomicrobiota; class Verrucomicrobiia; order Opitutales; family Opitutaceae; genus ER46. The sequence continues at coordinate 22,215 of WYBX01000016.1, read as the reverse complement.
GCATTTGCCATCGGCCAGCTGCAATACGCGCGGTTGCGGTGCCGCCACGCCGGGCTGCGCGATCGCGAGGTCTTCGGCTTGCTCTTCGCCGGCGGCTTTGCGCTCGCCGGCGGAGCCGCCGTCGTTCGTGGCGCCGGCACCGGCGTGCCGCTGGGTCCCGGCCATGTCTGGACGCTGATCTACCTCGGGGTCCTCGCGTCGGGCCTGGGATTCTTCCTCTGGAACCAGGGGGCGACGCGGGTCAGCGCCGGCACGCTGGCAGTGATGAACAATGCAAAAGTGCCGCTGGCCGTCGGCTGTTCCTTGCTTTTCTTCGGCGAGGAGGCCGATCCGGTTTCGCTTTCCGCCAGCTTGGCCATCATGGGCGTAGCGGTGTGGCTGGCGGAACACGCCCGTCCCGCAGCGGACCCCGACCCGACCATCCAACACCCATCCCGGCCCGACCGACCGCCCGCATGAATCTCCCCAGCTTCCGCCACGAAGCGATGACGACCTATTTCGAGATCGTCATTGCCGGCCAGCAGCCAGATTACGCCCGCCAGGCCGCCACCGAGGCCTTCCGGCTGATCGATCGGATGGAAGCGGAACTCAGCCGGTTTCGCGAATCGAGCGACATCTCGCGGGCCAACCGACTTGCACCCGGCGCGAGCGCGCAGCTTGGCGAGGCGGCGCTCGAATGCCTCCTGCTCGCCGCCGATGTTTCGTTTGCCACCGAGCGCGCCTTTGATGCCGCCTACGCCTCGCTCCGGCCGGCCGATCTCGGCGCCGGCGATCCGCCCTACACCCTCGATCCCGCGACCCACTCGATCACCTCCCGGGCCACCCGGCTCCACTTGGATCTCGGGGCCATCGGCAAGGGTTACGCCTTGGATCAGGCCGCCGATCTGCTGCGCGAATGGGAGATCTCGTCCGCCTGCCTCAATGCCGGCGGCAGCACGGTGCTCGCGCTCGCGAATCCTGCCGGCGGCCACTGGCAGGCTGCACTCGGCGATGGCGACGCCTCCCGGTTGTGCCGGATCGAGAACTGCTCGCTGAGCGCCTCCGGGATCGCGGTCAAGGGATCGCATCTCGTCGATCCGCGGACCGGCCAGATCGTTTCGCGGGAAAACCGGGTCTGGTCCGTGGCACCGTCGGCCGCCCAGGCGGATGCGCTTTCGACCGCCTTCTTCGTGATGCAGGAAGCGGAAATCGCCTCCTTTTGCGCCGAGCACCCTTCCATCGGCGCGGCGCTGGCGGGGCCGGAGGACAGACTGGTGACCTACGGGAGGTTGACCACCTTGCTCGGCGGCCCGTGATCGGCCCGGCCGCCTCCGCCCCCGGAAAGAGAAGGCAGGCAAATTTGGGCTCGGCTGGGAGCCGCGGCTGGGCGCGATTGAGAATCTCTTTCGTGAGGCAAACTTGCATCGCGATCTTCTTCTAACTTGCGGTGGAATTGTCGGCCCGCGGGGTGGGATGATTGCATTTGCCGAAGAGAGGGCCTTTTGTTCCGTCTCATTGTCCCTTCCGATCCACCCAGACGCGGCCCAAGCATGCAATTGATGCATAGCTTTCGCCAAGAAATCCGCCTGAATCGGGTTGAGGTTGGAAGACCCCTTCTCATGCTCCGCCGGACGTCTCGATGACCGCCCATCCCTACGCCTTCCTCGCGTTGTTTGCCGTTGTGGCTGTGGCGTTTCCGCTCGTCCTTCTTGGACTGGCCCGTCTCTGGTTTAGGTCCTTCCAACCGGCCAAGCCAAATCCTTCCAAGCAGGATGTCTACGAATGCGGCGTGCCCCCGACCGGCGATGCGTGGATTCAGTTCAAGGCCCACTATTACCTCTACGCGATCCTGTTCCTGATCTTCGACGTCGAGGTGCTTTTCCTCCTCCCCTTCGCGGTCGCATTCACCGGCCTTTCGGCCGGCCCGCTCGTTGCCATGCTGGTCTTTATCCTGCTCCTCGCCGAGGGGCTTGTCTGGGCCTGGCAGCGGGGTCACCTGGAGTGGAAGTGAAATGAGCGACGCCACCGCCCAGCTCGCCGAAACGACGCGACCAGAACCAGCGGACACTCCCCGCGGCGCGTCCTCGCCCACCCCGAGTCCCGAATCCCCGCTCATCTCCGAGGCGGAGCGCGATGAACTCCGCCGGCAGGGGATCCTGCTTACCAGCCTCGAGGAAATCTATAACTGGGGGCGCAGCCACTCGGTCTGGCCGCTCCAGTTCGGGCTCGCCTGCTGCGCGATCGAGATGATCGCGGCATCCATGGCGCGTTTCGACATCGCCCGGTTTGGTTCGGAGGTTTTCCGCCCCTCCCCCCGGCAGGCCGATCTCTTGATCGTCTCCGGGACGGTGACCAAGAAGATGGCTCCCCAGGTGGTCCGGCTCTGGAACCAAATGCCGGAACCGAAATATTGCATCGCCATGGGTGCTTGCGCCATCTCGGGCGGTCCGTTCAAGCAGGGTTACAACGTCCTGAAGGGCATCGATCGCTTCCTCCCGGTCGACATCTACATTCCTGGCTGCCCGCCCCGGCCCGAGGCCCTGCTGCACGGGTTGATGCAGCTGCAGCAAAAGATCCGTGGACAGAAGCTCACCGGGCCCGACGCCCCGCGGCACCTGCGGGCCGACGATCCGTGTGCGTATCCTGTGCCCGAATTCGGGGAGCGCGATCTGGTCCCGCCGCAGAATCCCGCCGTCTGGCAGCCGCCCCCGCCCCCCGTCCGGCCCGCCTCCTGACATGGAGCCCCTCGTCCAACTGCGTGAACGGATCCTCGCCCGGTTCCCCGGGGCGGACGTCACCGTACTGCCCAATCCCGCGCCGGTGGGCCAGGATTCGCTCGTCATTGGCCGTGAGCACGCGCTCGCCATCGCCCGGTTTCTGCGCGATGACCCCGAGCTGTCGCTCGATTACTGCTCCAACGTCACCGGGGTCGACTGGCCGCAGCAGGAAGTCATCGAGACCACGCGCGTCACCCAGCCGGATCCGACGACGGGAACGCCCAAGGTTTACGAACAGAAGACCAAGCGGCTAACGCCGGCCTTCCTGGAGGTCGTGTACCACCTTTACTCGATGGCCCGCCAGCACGGTCCCGTCATCATCCGGCTCCGCACCGGCAACCGGACCGATCAGGTCGCCGTCCCCTCGCTCACCCCAATCTGGCGCGCCTGCGAGTTTCAGGAACGCGAGGTGTTCGACCTGTTCGGGGTGACGTTCGAGGGGCATCCCGATCTGCGCCGGATCCTGATGTGGGACGGGTTCAAGGATCACCCGATGCGCCGGGACTACGTCGAGCCCGATGATTACGAATGGGAGCCGACCGCCCATGACGACGTGCTGAAGAAGGCGCAAGAGCACCTGGCAAGGGCGGAAGGGCGGCAGCCATGAACCTGGAATCCGGAATCTCCCCCGCTGCGGACCGATCGGCTCCGGCGCTCCCGGCCGCCCTGCCGCCGTTCAATCCGGCCGCGAACGCCCAGGTCCGCGAGGTCCACGATCCGTTTCACGGCGATCTGCTCGAGGTCTCGATGGGGCCACATCACCCGTCCACCCACGGGGTGTTCCGGATGATGGTGACCCTCGACGGCGAGGCGATCGTGAAGCTGAAACCGGTCTTCGGCTACCTTCACCGCAACCACGAGAAATTGGGCGAGAACACGACCTACCTCGCGTCAATGCCCTACACGGATCGTCTCGATTACCTGAATTCGATGACGAACAACTGGGCGTACGCGCTCGCAGTGGAGAAGCTGGCCGGCCAGCCCGTGCCAGAGCGGGCCGAGTACCTGCGCGTCATCCTCGCCGAGCTGACCCGGTTACTGAACCATACCTGCCTTGCCGGCTTCCTGCTCCAGGACACCGGCGCCAGCGGCACACCGCTGATGTACGCGTTCCGCGAACGCGAGAAGATTCTCGATCTGTTCGAATCGATCAGCGGTTCGCGGATGATGTGCAATTTCCAGCGGTTCGGCGGCTGCCGCGTCGACGCCACCCCGGACTGGCTCGCCGCCACCCAGCGGTTCGTCGATGGCTACAATGAATTTCTCGACGAATACGAGGCATTGATTACCGGCAACGAGATCCTGATGGCCCGCACGCAGGGCGTTGGGGTCCTGGGGCCGGAACTCGCCGTCAACGCCGGGATCACCGGCCCGATGCTGCGCGCCTGCGGCGTGAATTATGATCTGCGCAAGGTCGATGGCTACGGCGTTTATCCCCGGTTCGATTTCCGCGTCCCGCTAGGCGATCATGGCGACACCTATGATCGCTACATGATTCGCGTGCTGGAAATGCGCGAGTCGCTCGGAATCCTCCAGCAGGCGCTCCGCGACCTGCCCGCCGGTCCGATCATGGATCCGAAGGCCAAGATTCGAGGTCTGAAGCCGAAGCCCGGCGAGGCCTACGGCCGGATCGAAGGCCCGAAGGGCGAAATCGGGTTCTATCTCATCAGCGACGGCAGCGCGAATCCCTACCGCTACCGCGTCCGGCCGCCATCCTTCGTCAACCTCACCGTGCTCGAGGACATGTGCCTCGGCCAGACGGTCGCCGACGCCGTCATCATCCTCGGCAGCGTCGACATCGTCCTGGGCGAGGTGGATCGCTAGTCCCGAAGAATCTCACACCTTCCCATGGGGTATCCCAACAATTTGCCGTCATTCATAATTGGTAGCGCCGGTTTTCAACCGGCGCACGCCAGTCGAAGACTGGCGCTACGGGGTCGCAGCCGCGTCTGGACGTATGATGTTTCCGGTTTGGGTCTCCGCGTTCGCGAAAACCTTTGCTCCCGAAAAACCCTGTCTACGATTATCCAACCAATGATCTCCCAAACCCCTCCCCCTCATTTTCCGCCCCGGCGGAAAATGAACTAGGTTTTTGCGGAGCAAAAACCTGCGGAGCAAAAACCTCATGCTTGGATCCGGACTCATCAAAGGCCTCGCTGTCACCGCGAAGAATTTCGTGGGCAGCTTCCATGATCCGGAACGGCTGGTGACGCTCGAATACCCCGAGCAACCGGCGAAGGTCGCGGAGAATTATCGGAATTTCCCGTTCCTGGTCAGCGAGAGCGCCGACGACCCGATGGGCACGCTGCGCTGCGTCGCCTGCCAGATATGTGAGAAGGAGTGTCCGCCACAGTGCATCTACATCGAGAAGAGCAAGGCGAAGAAGCCCGATGCGAACGGCAAGCTGCAGCTCTTCCCCGCCGTCTTCGACATCGACATCTCGGTGTGCATGAGCTGCCAGATCTGCGTCGAGGTCTGCCCGTTCGACGCAATCAAGATGGATCAGCACTTCGAAATCGCGGAGTCCGATCGGTTCAATGCCCTCCTGCTCCGCCGGGAGCAGCTGGCCAAACCCAACAGCTACTTTCACCAGATTCACCCGACCGAGGCGGCGCAGGTGGATGCCATGCTGGCCGAGGCTGCCCGCAAGGCTGCGGCCGCTGCGGCGGCCAAGGCGGCAGCGCCGAAGCCGGCGGCCAGCGCTCCCGCCCCCGCGGCTGGATCGACTCGGCTGGCAGCAGCACAAAGCCCCGCCGCCCGGCCGGCTCCACCGGCCGCCGCACCCCGCACGGAGCCCGCCCCACCCCCGTCGAATCCCGCATGATCCAGCCCTGCGCGGAACCCATCCTTAATCTCGTAGGGGCGCAGTCTTGCTGCGCCCTCGAGCCCATACGAATTCCATTCCCAGCGCCGCGAGCCTGCTCTTGTTCGGTCCGGTCGAAAAATCGGGATCGATGGTTTTTTGTTAATTCCGGGCGCAGCAAGACTGCGCCCCTACGAGCCGAAATTCATTCCGGGCGCGGCATGCCAACGTTCCTGCGCCGATGATCGCCATCGTCACAGCTTCCGAACGCCTCGCTGAGCGGTGGCCGCTCATGGTCCGCGACCTCGTCACCGGCGGGCTGCCCGAACCCTGGCGCTGGCTGGCCAACAGCCTCATCGCCATACTTGTAATCCTGCTGGCCTTCGCGACGCTCTTCGCGCTGCTGACGCTGGCCGAACGCAAGCTGCTGGGGCGGGTACAAAACCGCCCGGGACCCAACCGGACGGGGCTGCCGTTCACGGGGCTCCGACTCGGCGGGCTCGGCCAGCCGCTCGCCGACGGGATCAAGATGCTCACCAAGGAGGACATCGTGCCCCGGTCCGCCGATCACGTCCTGCACTTCCTTGCCCCCGTGGCGCTGCTGGCCTTTTCCATCCTGACCTTCGCCGTCATTCCCTACGGGCGCCACCTCGTGCCGGTCGAGCTCGACGCCGCGGTGCTCTACTTCTTCGCCGCCGGTGCCGCCACCGAGCTCGCCATCTTCATGGCCGGCTGGGCCAGCCGGAACAAATACTCGCTGCTCGCCGCCATGCGCGCCCTGGCCCAGCTCATCAGCTACGAGCTGCCGCTGCTCCTCTCCATCGTGCCGGTGGTCATGCTGGCCGGCACCCTGTCCACGACGGCGATCGTGGAGGCCCAGGGCGGCTGGACCGCCGGCGTGATCCCGCACTGGCACCTGCTCACGCCGTGGGGCTTCGCCGGGTTCATCATCTTCCTCATCTCCGCACTGGCGGAGTCCAACCGATCGCCTTTCGATCTGCCCGAGGCGGAAAGCGAGCTAATCGCCGGCCATCTCACCGAATATTCAGGGTTCAAGTACGCCCTTTTCTTCATGGCGGAGTATTTCGGGATGTGCGCGCTCTGCGGGATGGGCGTGACCCTCTTCCTCGGCGGCTGGCAGGCGCCGTTCGCCTTCCTCGAATTCATCCCGTCGTACCTGTGGTTCACGCTGAAGCTATTGGCGCTGCTCTTCACCTTCATCTGGATTCGCGCCACGTTCCCGCGGCTGCGGATTGACCAGCTCACCCGGCTCGCCTGGAAATTCCTGGTGCCGCTCGCCCTCGTCAACCTGGCCAACGCCGCCTTCTGGTCACTCACCCGGGACTGGTCGGGCGCACTTCAGCTCGTCCGCTGGGCCATCGCCCTCGCGCTCGTGGTGGTCCCCTTCGTCCTCATTGGACGGCAGCTCACCGCCGGCATCGCCCCGCGGACGTACCGCTATGCGTAGCCGCCTGCCGGAATCGACCATGAGCTCAGCATATCCAAGCTTTCCCATCGGATTTGTGGACGACACGGAGCCGGTTCGACGAGCTCACGGTCCCGAGCCTGTCGAGGGAGTCGTCCCTCCACGAATGTCATTCCGACCGGGAAGTGGGACTTGCATTCTTGGAGGGCCGGGCTCCGTCCCCGGCCGGAAATACGTTCCGGCTGCGCTTTCCGGATTTTCCAACGACTTTGCGGACGACACGGAGGTCGTCCCTCCACGAATGTCATTCAAACCGGAAAGTGGGACTTGCATTGATGGAGGGCCGGGCTCCGCCCCGGCCGGAAATACGTTCCGGCTGCGCATTCCGGATTTTTCAATGACGTTGCGGACGACGCGGAGGTCGTCCCTCCATGATGATGTTCACAATGCAGGATTGCTGAAACCTGCCCGCTGCCAGTGACCACCGCCTTCATCATCATCGCCGCCGCCACCCTCGGCACCGCCACCGTCGCGATGGTGCTCCGCAACCTCATCCACAGCGCGCTGCTGCTGATCGCGAGCTGGGCGGGGATCGGTGCCTTCTACCTGTGGGCGGGCGCCGAATTCGTCGCCTTTGCGCAGGTGCTCGTCTACGTCGGCGCCATCTCGATGGTCGTGCTCTTCGCCGTCCTGCTGACGCGCCACTCGCGGAGCGAGTTTGCCGTCGCCCCGGATTCGCTCGGCCGGATCCTGGGCGGACTGCTGGCCAGCGGCGCCACCCTCGGGGTATTGATCGGGGCCGTCCTGAGCACCCCGCTGCTGGCCCCGGCCACCCCCGCCCGCGGGATCACCGTGCGCGAACTCGGTGGCGAGTTGATGGGCCCGCATGCAGCCGCTCTCCTGATCCTCGGCGTGCTCCTGACCGTTGCGCTGCTCGGGGCCGTCGTCATTGCCGCCTCCGAGCGCGGCCCTGTCCCCCGCCCGCCGCCGCCACCGGTTGCGGTGCAACCTCCCGCCCGCCGCGCATGAGTTTCGGTCCACTTCAACTCTGCCTGCTGTTCTCGAGCGCCCTTTTCTGCGTGGGGTTGATGGGCGCGCTCTCCCGGAGCAACGCCATTCTCGTGCTGCTCGGGATCGAGCTGATGCTGAACGCCGCGAACATCAACTTCATCGCCTTCTGGCGCTATGGTCCCGAGCCCTCGCCGGCCACCGGGGTCATCTTCGTGATCTTCGCCATCGCCATCGCCGCCGCCGAGGCGGCCGTCGGGCTGGCCCTCGTAATCGCGATTTACCGCCACCAGCGGAACATCAGGCTCCAGGAAGCGGATACGTTGAAGGGATGAACCTCCCCGTTGCCCAGCTCTGGCTCATTCCCGCCCTGCCGCTGCTCGCCGCCGGCATCGGGGCGCTGACCCCGCGCGGCGGACGCCGGCTCGCCGCCACCGTCGCGATCGGCGCACTCGCCCTGTCCTTCCTGCTCTCCGTCGGCGCGCTCATCACGGCGCTGGCGGATCCCGCCGCACACCTCGTCCACAATTTCGATTGGTTCGAACTCGGATCCGGGACGCTTCGGCTCGGCTGGGTGCTCGATCCCCTCACCGCCTTCATGGCCGTGATGGTCACCTTCGTCGGCCTGCTGATCTTCATCTTCAGCACCGGCTACCTGCGCGCCGATGCCAACTTCACGCGCTTCTTCTGCTTCCTCAGCCTGTTTGCCGCCGCGATGCTCGGCCTCGTCATCGCCAACAGCCTGCTGCTGCTGTTCATCTGCTGGGAGCTGGTCGGACTCGCCTCGTATCTCCTGATTGGATTCTGGTTTCACAAGCCGGCCGCCGCCGCCGCCGCGAAGAAGGCCTTCATCACCACCCGGATTGGCGACCTCGGATTGCTGCTCGGGATGGTCTGGCTTTACGACTCCACCGGGTCGCTCCTGTTCTTCGACGGCGGGGCCGGCGTGCTGGAACCGGCGGCACTCGATGCCCTCGCCGCGCAGGCCACGATCGGCGGGCTGGCGATCTCCACCGCCATCGGGCTGCTGATCTTCTGCGGCGCGGTCGGCAAGTCAGGCCAGTTTCCGCTGCACGTCTGGCTGCCGGATGCGATGGAGGGGCCGACGCCCGTGTCGGCGCTGATCCATGCCGCGACGATGGTGGCAGCCGGCGTCTTCCTGGTCGCGCGCGTCTATCCCTTGATGATCGCCGATCAGCCGCTCGCCCACGTGCCCGTCCACGCGCTCACGGTGGTGGCCGCGGTCGGGGCGGTGACGGCGCTGCTGGGCGCGGTCATCGCGATCGGGCAGTACGACATCAAGCGCATCCTCGCGTTCTCCACCGTCTCCCAACTCGGCTACATGATGCTCGCGCTCGGAGTCGGATCCTGGGTCGCCGCCATTTTTCATCTCCTGACCCACGCGTTCTTCAAGGCGCTGCTCTTCCTGGCGGCCGGCTCCGTGATCGACGCCGCGCACCACGAACAGGATCTCCGCCATCTCGGCGGGCTGCGCGGGCCGATGCGGATCACCTTCGCGACGTTCGCGATCGGCACCATGGCCCTGGCCGGGGTGCCGTTCCTCTTCTCCGGATTCTGGAGCAAGGAGGGAATCCTCCACGCGGCCCATGGCTGGGACGTCTCGCCCCTGCCCCTCTACGCCGGACTCGTCGCGGTGGTGCTCACCGCCTTTTACATGACCCGGCTCGTGGCGGAGGTTTTCCATGGCACGGCGCGCGGCGAAGGCGCCGCCCATGCGAAGGAAAGCCCGCCGACGATGACGATTCCCCTCCTCATCCTCGCGGGATGTGCCATCGCACTCGGGTTTCTCGGGACGCCGGCGTGGCCGTGGCTGCAGGCGCGGCTCGAGGGCCGGACCGAAATTCACGGTCACTCGCTGCTCGAGGGCGGCGGACTGATGGCGCTTTCCATCTTGCTTGTCGCCCTCGGCATTGGCGCCGGCTGGGCGCTGTACGGCCGACGGACCCGGACCCGCGCAGCGGCCGTGGATCCCCTGGCAGCCCGGATCCCCCGGATTTTCTCCGCGCTCACGGATCGGCTCTGGTTCGACGAGCTTTACGCCGCCACCGTCGGTCGGTTGAGCGACGGCACTGCCCGGCTCGCCGACCTGCTCGACCGGCACGTGTGGGATGGCACGATTCGCTTCCTGTCGGGACTTGGACTGTTTGCCGGGTTCGTGAACCGTGACGCCGACGAGGATGTGCTCAACGGCGGCTTCGATGCCGGCAGTGCGGGCCTGCGCCGTGGCGGCCAGGCATATTCGCGCCGGCAGACCGGCGATGCGCACGGTTACCTGCGTGTCGTGGCCATCAGTTTCGTCGTGCTGGTGATGGTCATCATGCTGGGAGGTGGCCAGTGACGTTGCCGCTGCTCTCCTGCCTTGTGTTCGCGCCCTGGGCGGGGGCGGTCGTGCTCACGCTCCTGCGCCGCGCCGGCCCGGCAGCGGTGCGCGGAATCGCCCTGGCCTTCAGTCTCTCGACCCTGGCCCTCGCGGCGATCGCGCTCGGGGCCTTCGAACCCTCCCGCACGTCGATGCAGCTGGTCGAGCGGCACAGCTGGATCAGCGCGCTCAATGTCCATTATCACCTCGGGATGGATGGGCTGAGCCTGGTGCTGGTGCTGCTCACCGGGATCATCGCACCCGCGGCCCTGCTCGCCTCCTGGCGGATCACGCGCGGGATCCGGCTGTTTGCCGCCCTGCTGCTGCTCCTGCAGGGCGCCGCGCTCGGCGTGTTTCTCGCCCTCGATTTCTTCCACTGGTTCCTCTTCTGGGAACTCAGCCTCATCCCCGCGTTCTTCCTCATCAAGCTGTGGGGCGGCGCCGGCGCCGCGCGCGCGGCGTATCAGTTCGTCATCTACACCATTGGCGGCAGCGCCTTCATGCTGCTGGGGTTCGCGGCGCTTTATGGCGCGACCGGCACGCTCGACTTCGTGCAGCTGGCCCAGCTCGCGGCCGACGGGCTGGTGGATCAACGGCTGGCCGCCCTCGGCGGCGCCTGGCCGCACGTCGTCTTTCTCGGCGTGCTGCTCGGGTTGGCCGTCAAGGTCCCGCTTTTCCCGTTCCACACCTGGCTGCCGCCGGCCTATGCCGAGGCGCCGACCGGCGCCTCGATGTTCCTCACGGGGGTGCTGTCGAAGATGGGCGTCTACGGATTCCTGCGGATCCTCTGGCCAATCTTTCCCGCGCCGCTCCAGGCAGCGGCGCCGGTCCTGCTGTGGCTTGCCCTCGCTGGAGTCGTGCTCGGCGCGTTTGCCGCCCTCCGGCAAACCGACCTGAAGCGGATGGTGGCGTATTCATCGCTCAACCACCTGAGCTACTGCCTGCTGGCGCTCTTTGCCGTGGCGCAGGCTGCCGGTTCCGCCGCGCCCACCGGCGAGGCCGCGACCGCCGCGCTCAGCGGCACCGTCCTCCAGCTGTTCAATCACGGCCTCTCGGCGGCGGCGCTGTTCCACTGCGTCGGCGTGCTCGAGGCGCGGTCCGCGGGCCGGCGGGGCCTGGACGACTTTGGCGGCGTGCGCACCGCCGCGCCGGTTTTTGCCGGACTGGCCGGCATCACGATGTTCTCCTCGCTCGGCCTGCCCGGGCTCAATGGCTTCGTCGGCGAGTTCCTGATTTTCCGCGGCGTGTTCGGGCTGGCGCCCTGGGCGGCGGCGCTTGCCTGCCTGGGGCTGCTCGTCACCGCGCTCTTCCTGCTCACCTTCTGGCAGCGGGTCTTCCATGGTCCGCGCGCCGGAGCCGCCGCCGGTGACTTCTCCGATCTGCGGGGCGTCGAGCTTGCCCCGCTGATCCCGCTCGTCGTCCTCATGGGCGTGCTCGGGGTGGCCCCCCAGCTCCTCATCCGGCTCTTCAATCCGCTCGTGACCGCCTGGGCCGGGCATCCCGTGGTGCCATGAATGCGCCTCCACTCCTCATTCGCGAGCATTCGCGTCTATTCGCGGTTGAACTGAATTGCTCCGGCCTGGCGGCGCAGCCGCCTCCGGAATTCGCGGTGGCCGATCTGCTGCTGATTCAACTTCGCGCCGCATGCCACCGTCCGCCGGTGTGTCCACCGCGAATTCTGCTGCCATGACCGCCCTGCCCTGGACCATCTACCTGTCGTTTGCCGGCGCGGGACTGGCGCTGGTGGCGGGCCTGCGGTCGGCGGCGGCCGCCCGCTGGGTCGCGCTGGTGACGGCGGTGGCCTCGTTTGCCGTGGCCCTGGCCGCCGCCGCTGGTTTCGAGCCCACGCGGGGACTGCAGACCCTCGTCGACCTCCGCTGGATTCCGGAGTTCGGCATCCGGTACCATCTCGCCGCCGACGGCATCAGCCTCACGCTGGTCGTCCTCACGGGGCTGGCGGCCACCGCCGGGATCCTCTTTTCCTGGAACATCAGGGAGCGCACCGGCGAGTTCTTTGCCCTCTTCCTGGCGCTGATTGGCGGCGTCTACGGCGTCTTCCTCAGCGCCGACGCCTTTCTCCTCTTCGTCTTCTACGAAATCGCGATCGTCCCGAAGTATTTCCTGATCGCTAAATGGGGGTCCACGAATCGCGAATACGCCGCGATGAAACTGGTGCTCTACTCGTTCGCGGGCAGCGCGCTGGTGCTCGCCGGGTTGATTTGGGCCTATGCCGTCACCGGACGGAACAGCTTCGCGCTCGACGAACTCGCGCGCGCCGCGGCCACCTTCCCGCCCGGCCAGCAGGTCGGGATGTTCGCGCTCGTCTTTCTCGGCTTTGCCGTCCTCGCCGGCATGTTCCCGTTTCACACCTGGGCGCCCACCGGCCATGTCGCGGCGCCCACGGCCGCCTCGATGCTGCTGGCCGGCGTGGTGATGAAGCTCGGCGCCTACGGCTGCCTGCGGGTGGCCATGCCGCTTTTCCCGGAGGGCTTCGCGTTCTGGCAGTCGACCATCGCCTGGCTGGCAATCATCGGCATCATTTATGCCGGGCTGGTGGCGCTGGTGCAGGAGGATTTCAAGTTTGTCATCGGGTACTCGAGCGTCAGCCACATGGGATTCGTCCTGCTCGGGCTGGGCTCGGCCCATCCGCAGGCCGTCAGCGGCGCCGTCCTGCAGATGTTCTCCCACGGTGTGATCGCCGGACTGCTTTTCGCCGTCGTAGGCCGGATGGTCTACGATCGCACCCACACCCGGCGGCTGGCCGACTTGCGTGCCCTGCCGCTGCACCGGCTGATGCCCTTCGCCGCCCTCACGTTCGTGCTCGCGGGTCTCGCCTCGATGGGCATGCCGGGGTTCAGCGGATTTCCCGCCGAACTCACGATCCTGATCGGCACATGGAAGGTGGCCCCCTGGTGGGCGGTGTTTGCCGCCGCGGGCGTGCTTGTCGCCGCCGCGTTTACCTTGCGGGCAATCCAGGTGGCGTTCTTCGGACCCGACGAATCCCCGGCAGCCGCAGCTCCGCCCCCCGATCTCTGCGACGCCTACCCGGCCATCACCTGGCCGGAACGCGCCGGCGCGCTCCTGCTGATCGGCGCCACGGTCTATGTCGGGCTCAAACCGGACAGTCTTCTCAGCTGGATCACCCCCGCCCTGCAGTCGCCACTGATGCAGGCCGCGTTGAAGGGAGGCGCTCCGTGACCCTCAGCTTTCCCCAACTCTTGCACGCACTGCTGCCAGAGGCCTCGCTGGTCCTCGGTGCGCTCATCGTGCTCGCCGTCGACCTGACGATCGGCCGGACGCAATCGCCCGTCCGGCGGATCCGTGCGGCGGCAACCCTCGGGCTCCTCGCGGTGACGATGGCAGCCTGGCATGCCATCAATGCCGGGGCGGAAGGATCGGTGTTTGGTGGCGTGCTGGTCCTGGATTCTCTGACGATGGCGACGCGTACCGGCGTCCTGTTGCTCAGCGGGCTGACGCTGGCACTGCTGCCCGGCGTGCTGCGGCTGCCCCATCCCGCCGAATACGTGGCCACCATCCTGTTCGCCACCACCGGCTTCACCTTGATGGCGGCGGCCCAGCAATTGTTGGTGGCATTTGCCGCGCTCGAACTGGCCAGCCTTTCGCTTTACGTGCTTGCCGGCTTCGACAAAACCCGGCGCGAGTCCGCGGAGGCGGCACTGAAGTATTTCCTCTTTGGCGGCATCGCCGCCGCGTTTCTTCTCTTTGGATTCAGCCTGCTCTACGGTCTGACGGGCTCGATCGATTTCATGGTAATCGCGGAGCAACTCCAGGTGCAGCGCGCCACGCCGCTGCTCGTCGTTGCCCTGGTGATGGTGCTGGTCGCATTTGGGTTCAAGGCCGCCGCCGCTCCCTTTCACCTGTGGGCGCCGGATGCCTATCAGGGCGCGCCCCCTTCCTCCGCCGCGCTGATCGCGTCGGCCTCAAAGCTCGCCGGATTCGTGCTTTTCCTCCGGCTCTTCTGGCACGGGCTGGGCCCGGCTGCTGGCAGCGTATCCACATTCCAAGGTGCGCCCGGCTGGCTGCCCGCGGTGGCGATCCTGGCCGGCGCGTCGATGCTCCTGGGCAATCTCGCGGCGCTCGCGCAGTGGAATGTCCGCCGGCTGTTGGCCTATTCCGCGATTGCCCATGCCGGCTCGCTGCTGCTCGGCGTCATGGCGGCCCGGGTCAGCGGCCCGGGACCGCTGTTTTATTACGCGGCCACCTATGGGCTCGCCACGGTGGGCGCCTTCGGCGTGATCGCCGTGGTCGATGCCGCGGGCGGCTGCCACAAAATCTCCGATCTGGCCGGGTTGCAGCGCCGCTCGCCGCTGCTCGCCGGCTGCCTGCTCTTCTTCATCCTTTCGCTCGCCGGGATTCCCCCCCTCGCGGGCTTCTTTGGGAAGTTCGCCGTGTTCGCGGCCGCGCTGCGAATCAACGGACTCGCCGGTCCCCTGGGCTGGCTCGCCATCCTGGCGATCCTGCTGAGTGCCGTCGCGCTCTACTATTATCTGGTCATCCTGAAGCAGGCGCTGGTCACGCCGGCCGAGCCGGCTCAAACGCGGCGGATTGCGGTGCCTCGCGCCGCCGGCGTCACGCTGGTTTTGATCGCGCTGTTCCTCCTGCTCACGGGGCTTTTCCCATCGCTGATCCTCCGCCTGTTCCGAAGCTGATGCCACCGGGCCGGCGCCGCCCGGGCACCGGCGCGGCATTGACGGCTTGGCACCGAAGCACTGCTCGCGCACGGCATCGTGGTTTCGCCCGTGATTGTTACCGAAGCGGAATTCGGTGACCTTGCCCGACGCGAGTTGCGGCTCGCCGCGGATATCCAGGCTGAGGGCGTACCGTTATGACGGAGCCAACCTCTGGAGTGCGAGCGGCGCCCGGCATGTCTACCCAGCCGAGGACTTTGTCCAAGCCGACGCTGTGGACGCAGTTTGAAGCCTAACTGCTTGACAGCGAGAAGCCGAAGGTGTGTCGCTGCGCCTCGTGACTGCAACGACTGACGTCCGAAAATCCTCCTGCGTGGCGCCAAAATCGGACGAATTGTTGGGTTTTTTATCGCTGTATCTCCGTTCTCACACCGGTGGCCGGTCAGGCGACCTCGAGAGTTGGGGGACTACAGGGGTCCGATTCCGTTCCTACCCCTCACCGTCCCCTTAAACCCCACCCGGATCCGATCCCCCTTAAATCCAGTTTCCTTTCAGCAATTGTGGCACTTCGTTCGTCTTAGAGTGGTGAACCAACTTTTTCCTTGCTTTGCGGTTAGTGGTTAATCGGTCCACCAGTTTGATGAGATTGCCATTGAGGTATTTCGACCAAGCCACGCCGGTCATAGACGACTTGGCAGACCGGGAAGGTCTGAATGGCGCAGCGCGCCATGTCTTCCTACTCCTCCTGCGCGATGCTTTCGGTTTCAATCTGAAGACGCCTGGGTGGGCAGCTGCCACCATCGGCGTCTGCGCTGCCGGGGTGGCATTGTTCGGAATTCTAATCGAGCCCTCGCTGAGAGAGAATATTGTTCCAGTGATCGATTGGATCCTTTGGATGGGGGTGGTCGGACTAGGCGCCGCGCTGGCTTTTGCTGTCGCCTGTGCCCGTCGTGCATCCGAGCCGATCGACCGCGAAATCGAGTGGCGGACCTATTGCCTGTTGGTTCGGCCGCAGATTCTTTCGGAGCGTCCCGGGCTCCTGGACCGCAATCTTGCCGACGATTACGGGGCGAGGGAAAGGATGGTCGTAAGCGCAGGAGCCGCGGTGATCGCGATGCTGCAAAGTCGACGGAGCGATTTGTGGGTGCCGGCTGCCATTGGCTGGACCGTCGGCTCGATGGCGCTGATCATCTGGCGGGTCACTGTCGGACCAAGTGTCTGGCCTTTTGCACTGCCGATCCTGGGCATGACCCTGTTTTTGCTGGCTTGGTGCATGATTCGGCTGTCGGTATTTCGTCGGATTGAACGTGCTGCGAGGGAAAAGCGTTAGAACACAGGACGAACAATATGACTCCCCCCTTCACGCGATGCGTGTCTGTCAGCCGCACGCTATCTGGATTAGCTCCGGCACTCGGCACCTCGCATGCGCCGGCCGTTCTCGTCTGCCGGCAGGAATGAACTGTTCTTTTGGAGGGACGGCCCCCGCGCCGTTCGCGGCCCGCGCAGAGGTGGCCCTCGAAGAATGAAGCGACACTCGTCTGCCAGCGTATCTCCTTAACACGTTCGCGCCGCACTTCTGGTCTAGTGCAAAATAGGAAAAGCTTTCGGGCGCTCCGTTTTCCCAGATTGCGCTCGACAGCATTGGATGCAGATTCAGATCGTGTGTTTGTGTCTTCGTGATGGCGAAGATCCACCCCCATGTCGCCGATCGAACAAGCCCGGTGGTTTGCTGAGGAGGTAAAGCCCCATGAACCTCTGTTGCGCGGCTATCTATTGAACCGGTTTCCGTCGTTGCCGGATCACGAGGACATCGTGCAGGAAGCTTACGTACGGCTTCTGCGTGCGGAGGGCAATGGCCGCCCGGTACATGCGAAGGGTTTCCTTTTCACGGTCGCACGAAATTTGGCGATCGACCTTTTGCGGCGCCGGCAGGCTGTCATCCACGAGCCGATTTCCGAGCTTATGAATATGCCGCTGCTCGATGAAGCGCCTGGCATTCTGGAGTCGCTCGAGCGCCAGCAGCGGGTGGAGGTGCTGATTGAAGCGATCGCTTCGCTCCCGGGACGCTGCCGGGAGGTCATCATGCTGCGCCATCTCGATGGACTCGCCTACAAGGAAATTGCCAGTCGGCTCGGGATTTCACCGAACACCGTGCGGCTGCACATTGTGAAGGGGATGCGCCATTGCGCTGCATTCTTCGAGAAACATGGTTTCCTGGAGGACGTTCCCGCTTCCGTAAAACGTGCCGAACCTTGAATATGAGTGCGTCTGATCTCCCCCCTGCCAAAGGCACGCTCGATGAAGTGGCGGCCGAGTGGCTGTATGAACGTGAAGAAGGCTTCACGGCCGCACGCGCGGAAGAGTTCACCAAGTGGTGCCACCGCGATCCGCGGCATGCGCGCGCCGTGGTACGAATAGAGCGGACGCTGGCGTTGCTGGATGAAATGCCTGCGGTCCGATCGCCGCTGGAGGCGCGCCTCGCGAGTGTTCGCCCGACATCCGCGCCAGGTGCGTCCAGGCGGCCCATCCCGTTTCCGCGGCTGGCGTGGACTGCGGGACTGGCGGCTGCGTTGGTCATTGGGTTGACCGTTTGGTGGGGTGCCTTCGGCCGCGCGCCTGCTCCGTCTGAGAAACATTACACAACCGATGCAACCGCGCAACGCAGCCAGGTGCTCCCTGATGGATCCATGATGGACATCAACATTGGCAGCAACGTGGCGGTGCGCTTTACCGCCGGGGAGCGGCGCATCACCCTGAACGAAGGTGAAGCGCATTTTCAAGTGGCGCCTGACACGGCGAGGCCGTTTATCGTTACGGCGGGCGGAGTTTCGGTGCGCGCGGTTGGCACCGCATTCAATGTGCGGCTCGCGAGCGAGAAGGTGGATGTGCTCGTGGTGGAGGGTACGATCGAGCTCACTCGCCCGGATGCACCGGTGCCATCGGACGTTCGCGCGCCGTCGTTGCTGCACGCTGGCGAACGCACGCAGGTTTCGCGCGACGACCCGGCCGTCCGGCCAATGATCGAGCATGTGGACGAGCGAACGGTTCGCGACATCCTTACCTGGCAGAACTCGATGACGAGCTTCAGCGACGTCCCGCTCCGCGAAGTCGTGATCCGATTCAACCGTCGCAATATGACGCAACTCGTAGTGGAGGACGCGGATCTGGGTGAGCGCAAGATCGGCGGAGTATTCGCCCTGGATCAGGTCGACGCGTTCGTACGGCTGCTCGAGCAGGATGGAGATATTCTCGTCGAGCGGCAGTTGGCTGGGCAGATTCGGTTGCGTCGCGCGCGTTAGATGTCAGGAGTCCTGCCTGCTCGCGCGAAAGTTTTTTCCAGTGGCATTAGTCCATTATGCGCGCGGCTGCGTTTCAGGGGTGGTCCTACTCCTCTGCGTGTCTGCTTGCCTCACCACCGCCCCTTCCTGTGTCGCCGTAAGTCTATACGGCGCGTTACCGGCGGTGGCGGCGAGCGAACGCGCGGAGCCGAAGCGGATGTACAATCTCCCTCGCGGAGACGCAGCCATGACCCTCCGGCAGTTTGCCGCCCTTTGCGGCCGGCAGATTTTCTTCCTCATGGACAAGGTACGCGGCGAGCAGACGAACGCAATCAGCGGCGAATTTTCGCCGCGTGAAGCGATCGACCGGATGCTCGCCGGTACGTCGCTCATTGTCCTTCACGATGAAGCGACAGGCGGGTTCGTAATCAGCCGCCGACCTGCGTCGACCCCGCACGAGGAGGTTGGACATGATTCCAAACCTCAACTCCAACCAAACTCAGAACCCATGATCCCTGCAAAACCTGTCGGCAAACCTCGCTCCTGGCTCGCGACCGGCCTTGCGTTTTTGATCGGTCCGTTCGGTGTCGTCGATGCTCAAGCCGCGCCTGGCGCCATGGCACAGTCCGCTGGAACTGTCACGGGCCACGTCAGCAACGCCGGCACGAGGGCCTACCTTGAAGGTGCGATGATAACCCTGGAGCCGGCGGGGCTCTCCGCGCTCACTGCGCGCGATGGACGGTTCAGCTTTCCCCAGGTTCCGGCAGGCCAGCACCAGCTCAACATCGCCTATACAGGATTGGACAACCAGTCGATCACTGTGAACGTCGTACCGGGAGCCACCGTCTATCAGGACGTCCGGCTGACCTCCGAGATCTACCAATTGGATAAGTTCGTTGTCGCCGGCGAGCGCGAGGGCAATGCGCTGGCCGTCACGATGCAACGGATTGCGCCCAACATCAAAAGTGTTCTCTCCTCGGACGCCTTTGGCAACATCGCCGATCAAAACCTCGGCAACTTTCTCCTTCGGTTGCCGGGCATCGGCACGGAAAAGTCGGAGGGTGAAATCTACCGCGTGCAGGTCCGAGGCGTCAGCGCCGATCTGAATGCCGTCACCATTGACGGTACGCGGGCGGCCAGCGGTTCGCCAGGATTCGGAGATGGGCTTTCGCGCGGATTCGAAATCGACAAGGTTCCCGCGGATTTCATCGAATCGATTGAGGTGACGAAGGCTCCCACGCCGGACATGGATGCGGATTCGATTGGAGGCGCGGTCAACCTGAAGACCAAGAGCGCCCTCGACCGCAGGGAGCGGACGATCAGCTACACGGCGGGAACCTCGTTCAACCCCGATCGCGAGACCTTTGTTCCGCTTGGGAACTTCATGTACTCCGATGTCGTGAGCCCAGAGAAACGGCTTGGGCTGCTGCTGACCAGCAGTTACAGCGAGTCGCACAAGCCCCGGGATTCAAGCAACGTCGTATGGGAACGCACGACCGACACCAGCCGGCCGGCCTGGTTCTATTCAACTGAACGCGGCGAGGACGAACTCAAACACAAGCGCGCAGGGCTCGGGTTGCGGATCGATTACAAGCTGAGCGAGACCGCATCGATTTACTTCAACTCGATGTTTGCGTACTATGCTGATTCCCTCGACCGGCATCAGGGCACGATGACAAACATCTCCACCAATTCCCCCTCGCCCAATGTTGTCCCGGGATGGACGGACACGGTGACCGAAACCATCAACCACCGTTTCCGACTCTTGCAAGTGAACCGGAATCGCGAAATCACAACATACAACTTCCAGGTGGGCGGCGAGATGCAACGGGGCAAGTCCACGATCGACTGGAACGCCAACTTTTCGCCGTCGGAGGGCACCATGCACCGCGATATCTTCCATTCGGAAGTCCGCGGCGTCGGCTTCATGCAGCGCCGGGATCAGGGAGGGAAGGTCATCCACCTGACCCAGACCAGCGGCCCGGATTATCTCAATCCCGCGAACTACGCCTTCATTCCCCTGCAACAGCGCGACGACACCACCAATGACGAGATAATTGGGGCGCAAGTAAACCTCCGGAGGCCATTTGAGACGAGACTTCCCACCTATATCAAGATGGGGCTTCGGATGCGCAGCCAGGAGCGCAATCACGACGCTGAAACCGCATTTAACACTTACGTCGGGGGCAACCAGGTGGGCTTCTACGATGCCGGCTACAAGTATTCGTCCTATGACGGCATCTATCCAGCGATCCCATTCTTCAACGTACCGATGGTCGCGGCGGCCATCAAAAACAGCCCCGACGACTTCAGCTTGAACGTCGCCAACAGCGTGACCAACTCGATTGTGAACGACGGCAAGGCGAGCGAGGAGGTCTACGCCGGATATCTGATGTTCGGGATCGACTTCGGAAAGTTGAACGTTCTCACAGGCGTGCGGATGGAGGAAACCCGGCTCGAGGCCAGGGGCTATATCCAGGAGGTGACCCCCGAGGAGCAGGCACGCCGCAACGCCTGGACTGGAGCGCTGACGAACGACGAGATCCGCCGCCGCACCATCGCAGAGTACGGCAATCCGAGCCGCGCGAGCAGCAGCTATAGGGATTTCTTCCCGGGCATCCACCTGCGGTCTGAGCTGCGCCCCGGTCTCGTGGCGCGCGCCAGCTGGTCAACCGGTATTGGACGGCCGAACTTCGCCACCCTTCTCCCAATCGCTACGATCGATCACGAGGATCAGGAAATCGACGCCAACAACACCGAACTGCGCCCGCAGTACTCCGACAACTTCGATGTCGCCCTGGAATATTACTTCGAGCCCTCCGGCCTGCTGTCGATCGGCGCATTTCACAAGGAGATCTCGGACTTCATCTTCAACGACAATGCCGGCACGCTCGAGCCGGGCAATCGCTTTGGAGACGAGTACGTGGGCTATGCTCTGAGGACTGACTTCAATGGTGGCTCCGCCACGATCAAGGGCTTTGAGTTCGCTTACCAACAGCAGTTCTCCTTTCTACCCGGCTTCTGGAAGGGCTTTGGTGCCTTCGCAAATTACACATGGTTGGAGAGTGAGGGCAACTATTCCGGCCCTGGAACGATCGTGACGAACGCGGAACTGGAAAATTTCGTGCCGCGCACGGCAAACATGGGGCTCTCTTATATCGGACACAATTGGACCGTCCGCGTGCAGGCAAATTACACCGACGTCCACTTGGATTCGTACGAGACGGATCCCTCCCGTCGGGAGTATGTCATTGATAACATGCCAATCGACCTGAATCTTCGGTACGATTTCAGCCCGCGGCTGGGAATCTTCCTGGACGTGATCAACGTTTTCAATGAGCCGACGAATCACGAGTACACGTTCACGGAGTCCCGGCGGAGCCGTAGCGACCTGTACACGACCATGTGGAAGATGGGAATTAGCGGCCGGTTCTGACTAGCGGCTGCTTGCCCGATGGCCGGAATAATGTCGCGGGTTACTGAGGGTCCGGCGACACCGGTCGACGCGGCGGCGACCAGGAACCGCGTGGCGGAACGACGCGTACAGCGAGATGAGATCCCGGGCGGGTTGGAGGTTGCACGATCCCCGGTCGGCAGTATGACGCCAAGTCAAAGTGCGGAATCGCTCCGCGGCGCGATTCCAAGCCTCGAGGCCGCAGGCTTCGTCGATTCGCGCCTGTCAAACGACGTGCGCGCGGTGACGGACCTCGCGTTCTACACCACCGATGCCTACACGGAGCGCTCGATCGACTGGCTCGAGAAGAACAAATCGAAGCGCTGGTTCCTCTACCGTAACCGTTCAATTTGGACGTGGTGACGGTCGTGGCTGAGTTGGATAGACTTGGGGATGGCTATCACCCGAAGGAGGCGGAAGAGATTCACTCTGCAGCAGCGTCAGAAGCATGTCGAACGGTT
>WYBX01000126.1 GCA_011525695.1 Verrucomicrobiia bacterium | reverse complement strand
TGACTGGAGAGCCGGATGCGGGAAATCCGCCCGTCCGGTTCGGAGGGAGGGGTGGCGCTAACCCCGCCACTCCTACCCCTATCATGTACGAGCATCGTATTTGGAGGGCCGTGCTCCGTCACGGCCATGAAGACCGGTCTGCTGCGCAGAATAATTTTCCCATCGGGTTTGTGGACGCCACGGAGGGCGTCCCTCCATGAATGTCATTCCGACCGAAAAGTGGACGCCATGGAGGTCGTTCCTCCAGGACAGCGGTTCTCCCTACTCGCTCCGCAGCGCGGTCAACGGACTGATCCGCGTTGCCCGCCGGGCCGGCAGCCAGCACGCGAACAGCGCCGCGGCGATCAGCGTGAGCGGGGCGATCGTGAAGGCCCACGGATCCAGCGGGCTGACCTTGTAGAGCATGGCCGTGGCCGCTCGGCCGATGGCGACCGCCAGGAGCAGTCCGATCACCGCACCGGTTGCAATCATCACAAAGCCCTCGCGGAAGATAAGCCGGAGGACGTCCCCCGGCTCGGCACCGAGCGCCATCCGGATCCCGATTTCCCGCGTCCGTCGCGCGACCGAATACGCCTTCACGCCGTACACGCCGACGACGGCGAGCACCAGCGCGAGTCCGCCGAAAATCGAGAACAGGACCGCGCCGATCCGCACGACCCACAGCTGGGCGCTGGCATCGAGATGCTGGCGGAAGGTTTTGATCATGAATACGGGTACGCCGGGGGCGGCGGCGCGGAGTTCGCTGCGCAGGTGCGCAAACGTGGCATTCAGCGCCTCGGGATCCGCGGTGGCGCCGGGATGAAGCCGGACATGGAAGAAGGCGTTGCTTTGGAAATCCTGGGCGAAGGGCACGTAGATCAGCCCGTCGGGATCCTCCTGGAACAGCTCCCACCGCGTCGCCGGCACAATCCCGACGATCTCGATTGTCTTTGGATCATCGGCCCGCGCGGAGATCGTGTCGCTCGAACCCATGTTGCCGGAGCTGCCACCCGACGCGCGGGGCGCGTCCCGCGGAGCCCATTGGACGCGCTGTCCAAGTGCGTCGCCGTCGGGCCACAGCTTCCGGGCCAGGACCTCGTCGATGATTGCGACCGGGGGGGAATCGCGGGTCGTTGCCTCGAGGGCGGTGAAGCCGCGGCCGCGGAGCAGCGGCAGTCCCATGGCGTCGAAATAGCCGGCCCCGATTGCATTCCAGCGGGCGGTGAACGCGAGCCCCTCGGCGGCGGAGCCGGGCTTCGCATCCGGCGCGGCCGTGATCCCGGCGCGCTGGACGGGGCGATTGATGGTGATGAACCCGAACGGTGCGATGGCGCCGATGGATGCGGACTGCACGCCCGGGGTTCCGGCCAGTCGATCGCCGGCCGCCTGGTAGAGCTGCAGGCTGCGAGCCTGGTCGTAACCGCCGAGGCTCGCGTCCACCTCGATCAGGACCGTGTCCTCCGCCTTGAACCCGGTTTCGATGCTGCCGGCCTCGCGTGCGCCGCGAATGAACAGCCCGGCGGCGGTGAGCAGCCCGAGCGACAGCGCGACCTGGACAACCACCAGCGGGTTCCGCGGCAGCCAGGGAATGCCCCGACGGGGCGCATCCTCCCCGGCATTGGCCTTCAGCTCTGCGAGCATGTCGGCGCGGGCCAGCTTCAGGGCCGGCCCGAGCGCGAAGCCAACCGTGGCGAAGGCGCAGAACCCCAGCGTGACCAGGAGCACCACCGGATCAGCAGTTCCCCGGTAGTGGAGTGCCACCGGCATGTGGGCCGCGAGCGAGTTGTTCAATAGTGGCGACACCCAGCTCGCGAGCAGCAGCCCCAGGACACCGCCCGCGAGCGCAAGGAGAAACCCTTCGACCATGAGCTGGCGCACAATCCGGCCGCGGCCGCCGCCGAGCGCGAGCCGGATCGCGATTTCCTTTTTCCGGGCGGCACCGCGGGCGAGCAGCATGTTGGCCAGGTTGAGGCAGGCGATCAGGAGCACGAGCGCGGCCATCCCAATCAGGAGCCCGCCCAGCGGGGCGAGTTCGCCCTCGTCCGCGGGATTGCTGCTGGTGCTCAGCCGCGGGAGCGGGGCGGCGAGGAACGTTTGCTCGCGGTGCTCCGCCGGATACGCCGTGGCGAACGAGCCGCCGAGCGACTTCAGGGCGGCATTGGCCGTTTCCAGCGCGGTGCCGGGCTTCAGCCGGCCGACGAGGAACAGCGTGTAGGAATCCCTGCGCTCGAGGCTGCGGCGCGACGCGGAATCGAAGTCGTTGATCAGGGCATCGTAATCGCTGAGCGGGAAATAGAGCTCGGGTCCGAAGAGCATCATCGTGCCGGTGAAGTGCTCCGGAGTGATTCCGATGATGGTGAAGACCCGTTCGTTGACGCGGATGGTCTTCCCGACGAGCGCCGGATCGAAGCCGGTCTTCTGCCAGTAGAGGTGACTGGCAATGACCACGGGCGCCGCGGTGCCGGGCTGTTCCTCGGCCGGGAGGAAACCACGGCCCTGCGCCAACGGCACCTGCAGGGTCGAGAAATAGTTGCTGCTGACGAGGGCCGCGAAAGTCCGGCGGGAGAGCTCCCCCTCGCCGATCCCGACCATGGTCAGCGAATGGGCGAGGATGTCGGTGAACACGGTGTTCTCCGCCCGCAGCTCCTGGTAGGCCGGGTAGGAGAACAATCGGAAACGCTTCGGCTCCCTCACGTCCTGCGTGTAGAGCTGCACGACTTCCCGGGAATTGGGAAAGGGCCGGGCGCTGAACAGCAGGTCGCGGGCAATGCTGAAGATTGCGGTATTGACGCCGATCCCGAGGGCGAGCACGGCGATCGCCGCCACGGTGAAGCCGCGGGTCTTTGCCAGCAGCCGGAGGGAAAAACGCAGATCGTGCAGGAGCGTGGACATGGCGACGGGGTGGCGAGCGTCACCTGACAACACGCCAACCGCTGGAAAGTCGCAACGAAAGAGGCTTCGTGAGCGCCACGGGCGTGGCAGCGTAGCACCGGTGTGCAGCCGTCTACGAATCCCGGAATCGGATTTTAATCCATGGAGGGCCGTGCTCTGTCACGGCCATGAAGACCGATCCGGTGCGCAGAATGACTTTCCCATCGGGTTGTGGACGCCACGGAGGGCGTCCCTCCATGAATGTGTCTTCGAATACCGGATTCAGAATGAGATTCGTGGAGGGCCGCCCTTGAATCCCGTGATCAGAATTCGGTTCGTTGGGGCGCGGCTTGCCTGCGCCTTCAGGAAGAATTCAACCGAGCATGCGCGCGCCGGCCAGGCTGCATCCCTACGATCGCAGCGCCACCATCGGACTCACGCGGGTCGCGCGGCGGGCAGGGACCAGGCAGGCCAGGATCGCGACCAGGGCGAGGACCGTGGGCGCGAGCAGCAATGTTCCAGGGTCCGTTGGCGCCACGGCGTAAAGCAGCTGGCCGAGAATCCGGCTGAGCGCGAAATACCCGGCGAGCCCGAACAGCACGCCCAGCCCGACCAGCATGAGCCCCTGCCGCAGGATCAGGGCCAGGATGTTGCCCCGGGTGGCCCCCAGCGCGACGCGGACACCGATTTCCGGCGTCCGCTGGCCGACGGCAAAGGCGAGCACGCCATAGACTCCCAGCGCGGCCAGCAGCAGCGACACACCGCTGAAAAGACCGAGCAGGAGCATCGGCGTCCGCCGGCCCTGCATCGCCTCCTCCATCCTCGATTCCATGGTCCTTACGTCATAGAGCGGTTGCTCGGGATCGACGGCCAGGACGGCGGCGCGCACCGGCGCAATCAAGCTGCCCGGAGCCACGGCGGTTTTCACGACCAGCGTCAGCAGCGAATCCGGCTGCTGGGCGTACGGGAAATAGATCGTCTCCTTGGTGACGGGTGCCTCCAGGTTGGAATTTTTGACCGGTGCGACCACCCCGACGACCGTCCACCAGCGTGGATCCGTCGTGCCGGGAATGGTGCCGCGGCTGATCCGCCGGCCGATCGGATCCGCATCCGGCCAGTACCGGTCGGCGAGGAACCGATCAATCACGACGACCTCCGGTGCCCCGGCGGTATCCTGTTGCGTGAACCCGCGGCCGCGGAGCAGCGACACGCCGAAGGCCTTGAGGAAGCCCGGGCTGACCGTGCGCACCATGGCGTGCGGCTGCGGCTGCCCGGCCGGCACCGTGTAGCCATCAATCTGGTACGAGCCCTGGCTGTTGCTGCCGGAAAACGGCAGGGTGCTCGTGAAGCCGGCGGCGGTCACCCCCGGCAGCGCCGCCACGCGGGCAAGGACGGCGTCGTGAAAGGCGACCTGCTTTTCCGGCGTGTCGTAGCGGGCGGGCGGAAGCGCGAGCCGGGCGGTGAGGAGCTGCTCCTGGCTGAATCCGGGGCTGACCCGCTGCAGGCGCTGGAAGCTCTTGAGCAGCAGGCCGGCCGTCGCGAGCAGCATCAGGGCGAGCGCAATCTCGGTAACGACCAGCGCGCTGCGCAGCGACAGGTGTCGGCGACCGCTGGTGGCGCGGGCACCGGCCTCCTTCAACGCGGCGGAGGCGTGGCCGCCGGTGGCGGTCCAGGCCGGCAGTGCGCCAAAGCCGAGCCCCGTGAGAAGGGCGCACAGCAGCGTGAAGCCGAAGACGGTGCCATCGAGCGAGACCAATGTTCCCCGGGGGAGGGCATCGATGCCGAGGGAGCTCATCCCGCCGAGTCCCCACAAGGCCACGAGCAGTCCCAGGGTTCCGCCGGCGAGGAAGAGCAGCACGCTTTCCGTGAGCAGCTGCCGCATGAGCCGGCCGCGGCTCGCGCCCAGAGCGGTGCGGATCGCAAACTCCCGCTCCCGGGCCGAGGCGCGCGCGAGCAGCAGGCTCGCGACATTGGCGCAGCCGATGAGCAGCGCGGCGGCCACCCCCGCCTGCACCAGCCAGAGCATCGCCTTTACCTCGCTGACGTTCTCCGCGAGATAATCGAGCACGAGGCCGCCGAAGCCGCTCGTCTCCCAGAACGATCGCGACTGCGGCAGCCGCTCGCTGTTGGCCGCGTGGAGGGCGTCCACCTCGCGCTGCGCCTGGGCAATCGTCGCGCCCGGCTTCAGCCGGGCGACCATGGTCGAGAACTCGTTGCCCCGTTCGTTATCCGATTTCTGCTCGGCGGTGAAGGCGAATGGAATCCAGAGCTGTACCCGCGGGCTCGGGAAATAGAAGCCGGCCGGCATCACGCCGATCACCGTGTGCGGCTCGCCATTGAGCCGGATGTCGCGGCCGAGGATTCCGCGATCCGATCCGAACCGATTGCGCCACAGGCCATCGCTCAGGACGACGGTCCGCGCCGCACCCGGTTCGGCCTCCCCCTCGGTGAACGTCCGGCCGAAGGCGGGCGGAACCCGGAGCAGCGGGAAAAGCGATGGCGTGACCCGCAGGCCCGCCACCCGCTCCGGGACCATGTCTGCGCCCGCGAGGTTGAGGCTGGCACTGGTGATCAGCGCGCTTTCCTCGAGTGCCGTCACGCCGCCGCGCCGATCGAGGTAATCGGGGATCGAGCAGCCGGCGCGGTCGACGCCCATCAGCCGGTACGTGTTATGAACATAGACCAGCCGGTCGGATTCGGGCCACGGATACGGCTTCAGCAGGACCGCATGGACGACGGAGAAGATTGCGCTGTTGGCCCCGATGCAGAGCGCAAGCGTGAGCACGGCAACCAGGGTGAATCCCGGTGCCTTGAGGAGTGATCGGAGGGCGTAGCGCAGGTCGTGCATGGGGTAAGGCGATTCGCCTCGGGTCTGAAGTTCACGTGTTCAAGAACACCCGCGACCGGGTGCACCAGGCCGAGTGGCACACGTCGGTGGGAAACCGTGGAGCCGGCGTTTTGTAGCGATCGTCACAAGACGCTGGCTTGGAGCCGCGGGAGGAACCCGGTCGGAAAAGCGCCGGCAACCGGCGGATCAGGCCCGCGTGGGATCGCTTTCGACCTGTTCCTGGACGACGCGGCCGTCGAAGATGTGAATCGTCCGCTCGGCGTGGCGGGCAAACCGGGAATCGTGGGTGACCATGACGATGGTGGCCCCGCCCTTGTGCAGTTCGGCGAGGAGCTGCATGACCGAGTCACCGTTCTTCGAATCGAGATTGCCGGTGGGCTCGTCGGCGAGGAGGACGGCGGGCTTGCCGGCCAGGGCGCGGGCGACCGCCACGCGCTGCTGCTGGCCGCCGGAGAGCTGCGAGGGCAGGTGCTTGGCGCGATGCGCCATCCCCACCTTCTCGAGCGCCTGCGTGACGGCGGCCTTCCGCTCCGCGGCCGGCATCCCGCGGTAGGTCAGCGGCAGCTCGACATTCTCGTAGACGGTGAGGTCGCCAATGAGATTGAACGACTGGAAGATGAACCCGATCTCTCGGTTGCGAATTCGGGCGCGCTCCGGGAGCGACAGGTGCTGAACCGGCCGCCCGTTGAGCACGTAGGTCCCATCCGTGGGCGAATCGAGCAGCCCGAGGATGGAAAGCAGCGTGGACTTGCCGCAGCCGGACGGGCCGGCGATGGAGACGTATTCGCCCTGGCGAATCTCCAGGTGGATTCCGGAAAGCGCATGCGTTTCCACTTCGTCGGTGAGAAAGACCTTGGTGACGCCTTCGAGTTTGATGAGCGGTTCGGACATGATGGGAGGGTGCTTTGAGGATGCGGTTGGGGTGGAGCGAGAGAGGGTCAGGCCGGATAATTCACGCGTTCGGAAACAGCTGCGACCCGTAGCGCCAGTCTCCGACTGGCGCACGCCGGTCAAGAACCGGTGCTACCACTTTCGGAGCCGACAGGGTGTAGAGACGACGCATGGCAGAAGGTGAATTCTCCGGGTCAGGCGTTGCCCGTCGAGTCGGTCGCGACGAGGGCGACGAGGAGGGCGAGGACGAAGGCGGCGGCGATCATGGGCGGGTGGGTTGCGTCGAATAACACGGGGGTGCGTGCGAAAGTTACACGATCAATTC
Organism: Verrucomicrobiia bacterium; assembly: GCA_011525695.1. Taxonomy (GTDB): domain Bacteria; phylum Verrucomicrobiota; class Verrucomicrobiia; order Opitutales; family Opitutaceae; genus ER46. The sequence continues at coordinate 2,597 of WYBX01000126.1, read as the reverse complement.
AGCCGGATCCGATCATGCGCATCCCATTGCGACATGTCGGAGAGAATCACGCGATCGCCTGGCTGGAGGCCCTGGACGATTTCGATGGTGTTGACCGAGCTGCGGCCGAGCTGGACCTGGGTGCGCACGGCATAGGTGCCATCAGCGTCGAGCTTGAAGATCCCCACCGTGCTGCGTTCCTGGCCAAAGGCGGGCCGGCCGACAAAGACAACCTGATCCAGCCGTTCCAGCTCGATGATCCCATCGACCGAAAGGTCGGGCCGGGCGCCCCGGGGGAGTTCGTCCGAGATGAGGACATCGACGGTGACGGTGCCGTTTTGGACGGACGGATCGATTCGGCCGACCTTGCCCTGGACGATGCCGTTGCGCGTGTCGATGGTGGCGAGCTGCCCGATCTGGATGTCGCGGGCCTGGGTCTCGGCCACGCGGATCTCGGCCTTCAGCCGGGTCGGGTCGGCGACGCGCGCGAGATTCGAACCGGGCTGGACCTGCGCGCCGACTTCGACGGGAAGAAGTTGGAGGACGCCATGCATGCCGGCCCGGACTGCGAGCGCCTCGAGCTCGTCATGGCGGAGCTTGGCCTGGGCGCGGAGCCGCTCGACCTCGGCGCGCTTGACGGCCAGTTGGGGGGCGGTGGTGTCCTTGGCGAACTGGAACCGCTTTTGCTCGATGGCATTCCGGCGTTCAGCCTGCGCCGCCCGGACTTTCAGGAGATCGAGATCGAGTTTGGAAACCAGCCCGTCCTTGAAGAGCTGCTCGCTGACCGCGAGGCTCAACTTGGTCTGCTCATAATCGGCCTGGGCTGAAGCTGACAGTGACTCCGCCTCGAGCACGCCGCTCTGGAGCGTGACCTCGAGGTTGACGAGTTCGGCTTCTGCGGCCTTCAGCTGCGACTCGGCATTGGTGAAAGCCTGTTCGACGTCGGGATTCGTGAGATGGAGGATGAGGCTGTCGGGGGTAACGGTGGCGCCGGGCCGAAGGATGATCTTGTCCACCCGTCCCTGGGTCCGGGCGGCGATCCAACGGATTTCCTCCGGCACGAGGGTGCCGAGCCCGCGCACTTGCCGGAGCATCTGGCCCTGCTTGACCGTGTCGATCCACACCAGATTGCGCTCGACGGTGGGAGCAGCCGGCTTCAGCCGCGACAGGCCCATGGTGACTGCGATGAGCAGGAGGACGGTTACGGCGCCGTAGATGATGCGCTTTCGCCGCCGGGCTTTGGATTGATCGGGACGCGGGATGTCCATGGGTGGGTCGTACCATCGCAGCGTCTGTGCCAAGGCGGAAGGTATAGCTTAAGTCATTGTTCTTAAGCTGCAAAAAGTTTTTTGAGTCATGGTGCCGCCGGGCTCCCCTGCCGAAGCTGGGATTATGCCGTCCCGAAAATGGGAAATAGGCTGCGTCGGGACAGTGCCTTTGAATTGACCTGTCCCTTAGACGGACGGTGGCCCATGAATTAACCTGTCCCTTACGAGGACCTTGACAGCGCCGTTGGTGCGCCGGAAATCACCGACCCGCGATCGACGGCACAATTTTTCCGCTCCTTCCCTTAAGCCCCTCCGCCTCCGCTCGCCGGTATGAGATCGCCTTTCCCATCTGTTAAAGCCGACTTGCGATTGCTGGCGACGCTGCTGGCGGCTTCGCTCATCGGCGTCGGCTCCCTTTCGGCCGAAACGGTGCGCGTGCTTTCGTACAATCTCTTCCACGGCGGAGACGCCGGCAAACAGCCGCGCGCGCGGTCAATCGAAGTTATCGAGGCCGCTGCCGCACCGATCGCCGCACTCCAGGAAACGAAAGGGAAGGGCCCCAATGACACCAGGCCCGATCGCGGTCCTGCCATTGCCAGAGCACTGGGCTGGAACTATTTCGATCAAGAGAACAACAACGGCGTCGCCAGTGAGTTTCCGATCATCGGTCACACGCCCAAGAAACATGGTGTAAAGGTTCAATTGCGCAGTGGCGACGCGCTATGGGTCTTCAACGTGCACCTGGCGCCAAGACCCTACCAACCGCATCAAATATACAAAATCCCTCAAAAGAACGCAGAGTTTATCGACGACGAAGCGAGCGCCATTGCGGCCGCCCGACAGGCGCGCGGCCACCAAGTGGCAGAACTCTTGGGCGAAATCGAAAACGTCCGCAAAGACAACTCGCCGATTGTCCTTGTCGGCGACTTCAACGAGCCTTCCGAATTCGACTGGACGAAGGCTACCGCTGCTGCGGGCAAATGCCGCTTCCCCGTAGCCTGGCCCACCACGGCAACGTTGCGAGAGGCCGGTTTCGTCGATTGCTATCGGCACATTTTTCCGAACGCCGTCGAACATCCTGGCCTGACCTGGACGCCCACCCTTCCGGAAGACACCCAGCAAGATCATCACGACCGCATCGACTACATCTTTGCCGACCGCGCGACGTTAGCAGTCGAAGGCATTCAGATCCTCGGCGAGCGCAAAGAGCGAGCCGACATCGTCGTTAGCCCTACTTCCGCTACTGGAGGCTGGTGAGAACACAAGCCGTTGATCCATCGTCTGGTCTTCCCAAAGGTCGGGACTACACGAGCGGTTTGGCCGCCGGATATCGGATCTTTGGCGGGGGTT
>WYBX01000125.1 GCA_011525695.1 Verrucomicrobiia bacterium | reverse complement strand
ATGCCGACGATGTGTACATCGACCAAAACGGCATCAATCTCTCGGATCCGCTTAACGCCACGACGGCCGCGCCCGCCGAGGTCACCAAGCTGGTCAACATCGCCACCCGTGGCGAGGTCCTGACCGGGGACAAGATCCTGATCGCCGGCTTCGTGATTGAAGGCGACAGCCCGCAGCAGGTCCTGATCCGCGCCGTCGGCCCGACGCTCGGCACGCTGGGTGTCGCCGGTTCGCTCTCCGCGCCCGTCCTGACGCTGTTCCAGGGCCAGACCGTGATTGGCACCAACACCCAGTGGGGAACGGCCGCCAATGCCGCGGCCATCTCGACGGCAGCCGCCTCGGTCGGCGCCTTTGCGCTGGCCACGGGCTCCGCCGATTCCTGCATGCTCGTGACGCTGCAACCCGGCAGCTACACCGCGCAAGTCAGCGGTGCTGGCGGCGCGACCGGCATCGGCCTGGTCGAGGTCTACTCGGTCGCACAGTAACAGTTCAGCGATTTCCCGGTCATGCACACCTCCTGCAGCAGACGAAGGTTCATCGAATCCTCCATGGGCCTCGCCGTCATGGCTGCGACCGGCGCCAGCATCACTTCATCTTCGGTCTTCGGCCAGGCCCCGGTTCGCCGGGGCCGTGGGCCGAAACTGAAGACAAGCCTCAACGCCTTTTCGTTCAACAGCTCCTTGCAGCCCGGAAGGGACGGGAGCCGCCCGGAAATGACGTTGTTCGACGTGCTGGAGTTCTGTGCCGACCAGGATTTTGATGCCATTGATCCCACGGGATATTATTTCCCGGGTTATCCGAAGGTCCCGACTGATCAATATATCGCCAAGTTCAAGAAACGGGCTTTTGAACTTGGACTGGACATCAGCGGGACCGGGATTCGGAACAACTTCGCCACGGCCGACAAGGCCGCGCGGGCGGCCGATGTCAGGCTGGCCAAGGCTTGGATTGAGGTGGCCGCGAAGCTGGGTGCGCCGGTCATCCGGCTCTTTGCGGGCAGCGAGGACCCGGGCGCGGATCCGGAGGAGGTTTTCAAGTGGATGGCCGAGGATCTCCGGGAATGCGCAGAGTATGGCAAGCGGTATGGAGTCATCGTGGGGGTCCAGAACCATGGCGACTTCCTGAAGACGGCGGCCCAGACCATCCGGATTGTGGAGATGGTGAATTCCGAGTGGCTGGGTGTCATTCTCGACACCGGCAATTTCCATGAGGATCCCTACAGGGAAATTGCGGCGGTGCTGCCCTATACCGTGAATTTCCAGGTCAAGGAGAGTCCGTATGGAAAGGACAGCCCGGTGCGGCTGGATCTCGATCGCTTCATGAAGATCGTCCGCGACGCCGGCTATCGCGGCTATATTCCGATCGAGACCCTCACGGTAACCGGGGTGCCCTACGAACCCCTGAAGATCATCCCCCGTTTTCATGCCGAGGTTGTCGCGGCCATGAAACGGACGTCATGAATTCCCGGCGCCGTTCCCTCCGGCGCCAACCTCACGCCCGGGCCGTTCCGCGGCGTTCCCCGACCTTCTTATTTTCTCATAGCACCCATCGCAGGACGGGTGCTGCCGTTGCAAAGCGCACCGTAATGTTTATCTTTCCACGTCGCGGATCTCCCCAGGTCCGCGGCGGTTCCCAGGCTGGCTGAACCGGCTGCGGGAATCACCCCCCCACATCGACCCCAGTCCCCCATGAAGACACGCACTTGCCTCCTGCTCCTGGCGACCCTCGCCACGTCCTTCGCCGCCGAACGAATCCTGCCGCTCAATCTGACCGGGCCGGGCGCCAACTACGATGCCAACCTTCCCGAGGGCTTCCAGCGACTCGCCCTGGGAGACACGGCTCCTGATTTCAACCTCATCGGCGTCGACGACAAGATGCATTCGCTCTCGGAGTACAAGGGCGGGAAGGTGCTGATGGTCGTCTTTCTCTCCAATCACTGCCCGTACTCCCATGCCCAGGAGTCGCGGATGATCCCCTTCATCAATCAAATGATGCCGAAGGGGCTGAAGGTGGTTTCGATTCAGCCCAACACGCCATTGCCAGAGAACGCCAGTGGCCTCGCCTATAGCAAGTACAACGACAGCTTTGAAGAGATGAAACTGTATGCGAAGGAGAACAAGTTCACCTTCGATTACCTCTATGATGGCGACACCCAGGAGGTCTCCAAGGCCTATGGGGCGCAGGCCACGCCGCACGTCTTCCTCTTCGACAAGGATCTCAAGCTGCGGTATTCCGGCCGCTGGGACGACGGCCGCTTCGAGGAGGTGGAATCCGTCACGAACCGGGCCGGCCATGACGCGCTGGCGGCGATGATGGCCGACAAGCCGGTGCCGGTTCCCTTCACCAAGCCGTTCGGTTGCGCCGTGAAGTGGAACACCCCTGACGACAAGGCCTTTGCCGGCTACAAAGCACCATGGAAATATGAGCCGATCACGATTGGCGAGATCGATGCAGCCGGGATCGCGCGGCTGGCGAAGAATCCCACGAAAAAGATCCGGCTCTTCAATGTCTGGGCCTCCACCAGCCTGACGAGCGTCTCAAAGCTGGTCGAATTCAGCAAGCTGGCGCAGCGGCTGGACCGTCGGGACTTCGAGGTGATCACCATCAGCCTCGATGCCCCGGAGGCGCGGGACAAGGCGCTGGCGCTCCTGCAGGAGCATCACATTGGCATGCCGACCCGAATTAAGGAATCGATTGAGAAGGAGGGCCGGTCGACCAACAACTTCATCATCAAGGGGGATGATGCGGCGGCGGTGGCCAAGGCGCTCGACCCGAAGTGGCTGGGGGCGCCGCTGCCCCATACGGTCCTGATTGCACCGGGCGGCAAGGTCCTCTGGCGCTACACGGGCGCGGGCTTCGAACCGATTCCCCTGGTCAGGCTCATTCTCGATCAATTGGGCGGAATGTTCGAAAACGACGGGCGGTACACGAAAAAGCAGTCGCCCAAGACTTGACCCCGGCCCGGGTGCCCGCACTGAAGCCGGCTTCAGCGCGGGTGCCCGGGTACCCAAGCCTGCAACCAGCCCGGCGGGCACCAGCACCTCTCCCGGCCACCGCCATCGACCGCTGCCGATCCAAATCCCTGTGCCCTCCTTTTCGTGAAAACCTCCCTCATCCTCCCAATCGTGCTGGGGCTGCTCGCGCCGCTTGCCGCCCAGGAACCCAAGTACATCACCGGCTCCGGACCGGAACTGGAAAGAAACCTGCCCGACGGCTTCCGGCGGCTGCAGCTCGGCGATTCAGCGCCGGATTTCAAGCTGCTCGGCGTCGACGAGGAATTCCACCAGCTGTCGGATTTTGCCCAGTACAAGTACCTGCTGGTCGTGTTCCTCTCGAACCATTGCCCGTATTCGCATGCGGCCGAGACGCGGTTGATCCCCTGGGTCAATGCCATGAAATCCAAGGGGCTCGGAGTCGTGGCAATCCAGCCGAACCATCCCGACGCATTGACCGTGGATGAGCTCGGCTACAGCAAGTACAGCGACAGTTTCGAGGAGATGAAGCTGTATGCCGCGGAGAACAATTTCCCGTTCCCGTATCTTTACGACGGCGACACGCAGGAAACCGCGAAGGCCTACGGCGCGCTGGCGACGCCGGACCTGTTCCTCTTCGACCAGGATCGCAAGCTCCGCTATTCGGGGCGCTTCGATGATTCGCGCTTTGAGGAGGCGGGGACGGTCACGAAGCACGACGCGATCAATGCGTTCAACGATCTGCTGGCAGGGAAACCGGTGGCGGTGCCCTACGCGCGGCCAATGGGATGTGCGGTCAAGTGGCTGACCAAGCTCGAGAAGGCCGCCGCCGTCAACGAAGCGGCCTGGGAGCACGAACCGGTCACGATCGAGGGGATCGATGCGGCGGGCGTGGCGGCGCTGGTCAAGAATCCCACGAAGAAACTGCGGCTGATCAACGTGTGGGCCACCTGGTGCGGACCATGTGTCGCGGAGTTTCCGGAGCTGGCGAAGTTTTCGCGCCGGCTGAAGCGGCGTGATTTCGAGGTGATCACGATCAGCATGGATCATCCGAAGGATCAGCCGAAGGCGCTGAAGTTCCTCCAGTCCCAGCACGCCGGGATGCCCGCGCGCATCAAGGAGACCCTGAAGGCGGAGGGACGGACCACGAACAACTACATCTATACCCAGATGAGCGCGGATCCCCTGATGGAGGCGCTCGATCCCGAGTGGCCCGGTCCGATTCCGCATACGGTCCTGATCGCACCGGGCGGAGGCATCCTCTGGCGCCATAACGGGGAATTCGATCCCGTGCTGCTGGGACGGCGGATCCTCGACGAACTCGGGGGCTTTTACCCTGTGGAGTGAGCTCGCGCACCAGTCCCCCCGGTCCTCCGGCCGCGGTCGGCGGGGCTGAATCGGGCAGGCCCCCATCTTCTTCCATGAACATCCGATCCACGCTTCTTCTGCTCGCCGCGCTGGGAACATGGGCTGGCCTTGCCAGCGCCGCCGACGTGGCGCGTCCCCGTCTCACCGGCATTGCACATGCCGCGTTCTATGTGGACGACATGCCTGGCGCGATTGCGTTCTATAACGAGTTCCTCGGTTTCGCCACGCCCTATACGCTGCCGATGGCGAGCGGGGGCGAACTCGTCTGGATCAAAATCAACGAGCGGCAGTCGGTGGAGCTTTTCCCGGGCACTCCCGCCGCCCGTGGAGGGGACCGGTTGGTTCACATCGCAATCGAAACCGACGACGCGGACGCCCTGCGACTCTATCTGAAGGCGAAGGGATTCCAGGTGCCGGACCAAACGCCAGTCGGGAAGAGCGGCAACAAGAACTTCACCATCCGGGACCCGGACGGAAACGGGGTGGAATTCGTGGAGTATCTGCCGACCGGCTGGACGGCCCGCGAAAAGGGGAAATTTATGCCAGAGGGGCGGATTTCGAAGCGGATGCCTCATGTCGGGATCAAGGTCGGCGATCTCGATGCGGCGATGCGGTTCTACCGCGATATCCTGGGCTTCAAGGAAATCTACCGCCAGAGCGCCGATGGCAACACCCTCAGCTGGGTCAACCTGCAGGTGCCGGATGGCGAGGACTACGTCGAGTTCATGCTGTTTTCACAGCCGCCCAGCGTGTCGCAGCTGCATACGATGCACCACATCTGCCTGGAAGTGGAGGACATCATGGCTGCGCACCGCGTGCTGCAGACCCGACCGTTGCCCGCCGGCTGCCAGCATCCGACGAGGATGAAGCTCGGCAAGAACGGCCGGTGGCAGATCAACTGCTTCGATCCCGACGGCACCCGCGTCGAAGTCATGGAGCCGGACACCTTCAACGGGCAGCCGATCCCACCTTCGGACGCACCACCCCCCACGGCCCGGCCGCGGGTCGCCCGCCAATAAGCAGTCTGCCGGCGATCGCACCGCCGACACGTTCCTTTCATTTCGTCCCGCTTCCAGAGCGATCTTTCGGCTCATTGCCGCGGACAACCGCCATGGAGGACGGCAAGAGCACCGCCGCCGCCGCTTGTGGCGTCCGGCCCGCTCTCGGTTCCAGCCCCTTGTCCAGATGAAAACTACTCCCCAGAATTATTCCCGCCGCCAGTTCATCCCGGCGATGGGATCGATGTTGTTCGCCGCTTCGGCGCTGTCGCAGCGGCTGGTCTCAGCTGAATTGTCGTTGCCGGAGCAATTGTACACCACGGAGGATCCGACCCATGGGAAGCGCGTGCTCTTCGACGGGAAGACGCTTCGCGGCTGGCGTGCGATCCCGCGACCCGAGATGCCGGCATTGGAGCGAACGGGGTCCGCCGCCGATCTCTATGAGCGGACCATGGCGTATCATCGCAATCGGCCGCAATCGAAGGCCATGCTCGAGCACAAGGGAACCTGGGAGGTCGTCGATGGTGCGATCGTGGGTGGTCAGAGCCCGGCCGGATCCGGCCTGGGCGCGTACTTGATCACGGAGGAGAAGTTCCAGGATTTCGAACTCGAGTTCGAAGCCAATCACGACTGGCCCGTGGACAGCGGGATCCTGATCCGCCAGCATCCCATTGGACCCGCCGGCTACCAGATTGCCGTCGAACCCCGGCCACGCGGCAACATGGGCGGCTTTTATGTCAACGGCATCGGCAACTTCCGGTCGGCGCCGTTCTATGTCGATGCGCTTGAGCTGCCGGGCTTCAAGTACACCCAGCTTACGCAAGGCGTGCACGACAGCCGGCCGTTCTGGCCGCTCGACTATGCCGCGCACTTCGAGGATTTCGTGAAGATCTGGCGCCCGAACGACTGGAACCGATTCCGGGTCCGCTGCGTTGGGAAGGTCCCCACAATCACGTCCTGGATCAACGGGCTCAAGATCGCCTCACTGAATTACGAGGGGGTGCGCTTGCCCGGTTTCAATCCCGAACTGGCGGCCGAGTACTTTGGCGGCCCCGGGCATATCGGCCTCGAAGTGCACAATTCGCCTCCCGGCGGCATGGGCCGGAACCGCTGGGCCCCCGGCGCAATGTGCCGCTGGCGGAACATCACGATCCAGCCGTTCTAGTGCCGCTGCGGCAGGTGCGGCCGGGTGGTAGCGCCGTGTCTCCGCCCGGCGAAACTCGATCGAAAACCGGCTACATTTCGCCGGTTGAAAACCGGCGCTACCCCGGGCATTCGAGCGTGGGACAAAATGTTCGGAAACCGCTGCGGCAGGTGCGGCCGGATGGTACCGCCGTGTCTCCGCCCGGCGAAACTCGATCGAAAACCGGCGCCTGGAGTTTGGCCATTTTCAAAGCGGTCGAGACGGAGGGCCAAAGGCCCGCTTCATTTCAGCCTGGGCCAACGGCCCAGGATTCCGTCACGAGAATCTCAGGGCTGAAAGCCCGATTCATCAGCTCCCGCGCGCCGCCCCGTCCGCAACCCTGGCCGGGGCGGCCGCGGCGGGCGCTGTCGGGATGGTTTCCAAAGCATCGAGCACGATGCCTGGCGTGAGCAGTTCGGGGAGAATCACCGGGGCGTCCTGCCCGGGTGCCCAGATCACATTGAAGGGCACGGCGGACCGGTTGTAGGCGGCGAGTTCCGCCGTGATCCGTGGATCCTGCGTCGTCCAGTCGCCCCGCAGCGTGGCGATGTTCCGTTCGGCAAAAACCCGCCGCACCTCATCCGAGCTGAAGACCAGTTTCTTGTTGGTCTGGCAGGTGGCGCACCAGCGGGCGGTGAAGTCCACATAGATGATCCGGTTCTCGGCCCGCAATTTTGCCACGGCCTCCGGGCTCCAGGGTTCCCAGGTCACCTGGGCAATGCCATCGGCCGTGCCGGCGGCGGCAGCCGTGCGGGGCCAGCCCACCCACAGGCCGAACGCGCCCACGACCAGCAGGCTGGCGAGGCCGAATCGGGCGCGCGCGAGCGAGGCACCCGGCGCGGTCCAGCGGCCATACATCCAGATCGCCATTCCGATCAGCACCAGGCTGAAGAGCACGCCGCGGAAGCCCTCATCTCCGGTCTGAGCTGCCAGCACCCACACCAGATACGCGACCGTGGCGTAGAGCGGGAAGGCCATGAATTGCTTGAAGGTCTCCATCCATGCGCCCGGGCGCGGCAGCAGCTTGACCAGCTGCGGGAAGATCGAGAGCAGCAAGTAGGGCGTGGAGAGCCCGAGGGCGATGGCCGTGAAAATGGCAAACGACTGCACGGTCGAAACCGCCAGCGCCGCTCCGAGTGCGGGCGCGAGGAAGGGCGCACTGCAGGGCGTGGCGACCACCGTCGCCAGCACGCCGGTGAAGAACGACCCGCCGTAGCCGGATTTCGATTGCAGGCCGGAACCCACCGAGGTGGCGCGGAGCCCGAATTCGAACACCCCGCTGAGGTTCAGTCCGAAGATCAGGAGACCGACGGCGAGCGCATATACGAATGCCGGCGATTGCAGCTGGAATCCCCAGCCGAGCTGGTCACCGCTGGCTCGCAATATCGCCAGCACCGCGGCCAGCGACCAGAAGGACAGGAGCACGCCGAGGGTGAAAACGAGCCCGTGCGCGATGATCCGGCCACGCTGGTGGCCGGCCTGGCTGACGAAACCGAGGATCTTGATCCCGAGTACCGGGAACACACACGGCATCAGGTTCAGGATCAGCCCGCCGAGGAATGCGAGCAGCAGCGTCGCGGGCAGCCGTGCACCAGGAGGGGGCGGGAGTTCGGAACCCGCGGACGCCGTTGGGGTGGTCCCAATCGTGCTCTCCGGTCCGGAGAACGACGCGTCGATCGTAAGCCCGCGAAGCTTCCCGCCCGGCAGCCAGCCGTTGTCGGACGTCAGCACGCCGAGCAGCCGCTGGACGTCTTGCGGGCCGTCCGGGGAAACCTCCAGCGTGACGACGTAGCCACCGTTGCCATCTGGAACGACTTTTTGCGGCGAATCGTGGGCGACGAGTTGATCCTCCGAAAAAAAATGCAGGGCCTCCGGCGCGTGCACCGCCTGGCCATTGGGTGTCACTTTCAAGGTGATCGTCTTGGCATCGCGGGTGGCGGAGACCTTCCATTCGGGAACCGCACGCGGTAGACCGGCAATGGTGGCGCGGATCTTCTCGCTCCACTCCGGCTCTGGCGCCGGGGCCGTCGCCTTGACGGGCAGCGAAAGCGCCAGGCTGGCGCTGCCGGGAATGCATACGGTCTCGCACATCAGCCAGCGGGCGCCCGCCTTCAGGTCCACGGTGCCGCCCGGCTGCAGATCGGCGGGGGGAGTCAGCGTGATCGGCAGGAAGGTCTCGCCTTCATACCCATTGCCGGCGATGGCGCCGTGGGGATCCCGCACCAGCATCGGTGCCGGCCATTGGATGGGGCCAGCCGTCCAGCCGGGCGGCAGTTCCCAGTCGATCGAGGTCGGCATCCCGACACCTGGATTCAGCCAGTAGGTGTGCCAGTGCGGATCGTGGACGAAACGGATGGCGACCGTCAGTGGCTTGCCCGGCTGGATCGAGGCGTCGGCTGAGACCAGGGAGGCCTTTACCGGCGTGGATGTCGCTCTGGCCGCGGCAGCGTCATTGGCGCCTGCCAGGGCCATGGCAACCGCAAGGAGCATCGGCAATGAACAAGTCTTGAGCATGGGGATGGGAATGTCGGTTGGGCGGGAGTACAACCAGGGGTTTGAACCGGTTGTTCTCGGGGTAAGTCGAACGTTCCGGAGGCAGGGCGGCGCGCCTTTCAGCAGGTCGGATCTCCGGAATCACATCATGATTTGCGGTTGGTGAGTCCAGTCACGAAAAAAGAGCTCTTATTAACCTGCGTAATTCACACTCGCGGGCCGCGGCGGCGGGCGGCAGCGGCGGTCTCAGATGGCGCCCGGGTGCGGCTTCGGTTAGTTCTGTGCCGGCTCAGACATCGGCCCCGGCGCGAGGGCTCGAGGCGGCGTTACCGAACCCGGTTGATTGACGCCGGCCTTGCCCGCGCCTGCGGCCTTTCGCTGCGCCTCCTCATAGGCGCGGCGCTGGGCCATTCCGATTTCAAGCAGGTCGCTGACCAGCATCCGCGCCTCGGTTTCGGCCTTCGCCTGCGGGTTGACCGGAACGGGCGCGGGAGCGGCTGATGTCAGCGTGATTGCGGGTGCGGCATTGGCGGGCAGGGTGGTAATGCCGGGCGCGGCATTGGCGGGCATCGCCGGAGCCGCCGACCGCACCGGGCTGGGTTTGCGAAGCGGCAAGGTCTTCTCCGTACCGCGGATCCGGACGATCGCCTCCTCCCGCTGGGAGTTGTAGTTCAGGGCGGAAACACCCTCCACCGTCTCGCCGAGCGTTATCCACCGACTTTTCTTCGCCGCCTTGTCGTAAAGGATCAGATCCGTCCGGCTACCCATCAGGCTTACGCCGGCAAATTCGAACTGCTCGTCGGGGGCGACGGCTGCAGTCGGCGCGTTGCTGGGCCGGCCAAAAGGCGACTCCTTGGGGAGGGCGTTTTGGGCTGCCAGATCGCCCGCAATCGCGAAAAGGACGGCGAGGCAGGTGAGGAGGGTGAGGCGAAACGGCATGCGAAAAAACGATGGTGCCTGAGGCACGTGGCGTCAAACCAGCCGGTCGGAGATTTGCCAGCGGCGGCGTGCATTTTGCCGGTTGAAAACCGGCGCCACCCATGCATCCGGAAATCGCTGGGAAGCGCTGTCATCCGTAGCGCCGCGTCTCCGACCGGCGGTTCGATCGAAAACCGGTGCTGGAGTTTGGCCAATTTCAAAACGGTCGTGAAGGAGGGCCAAAGGCCCGTTTCACTTCAGCCTGGGCCAACGGCCCAGGATTTCGTCGCGAGAATTTCAGGGCTGAAAGCCCGATTCATGCCGTTGGCGCTCGGGAACGAAAAATTGGCCAAAGCCACACATACACCATGATCATGGTATATGTGTGGTTATGGGCAGTTGCTCATATTCATGAAGCCGGACCTGGCGTTCCTGTCAGCGCCGCGTCACCAACATCAGCGCGCTGCCGTGCACATTCGGCTCCTGCTGGGTGCGGAACTCCTTGAACCCGAACCGGGTCAGCGCGGCGAGGATGTCGGGCTGCTCCATCCAGTAGCTGAAGACGTCGCCCCCGCCGCAAAATCCCTTCCAGTCGAGCGACGGCCCATAATTGAAGCGATGCACGGTGTGGGGGAGCCCCGCATGCTCCATCGCGACCGTCTCCGAGAATTTCGCTCCCGGCACCGGATTCTTCGCGACGAATTCCGGGTCATAATAAACCGTCCAGAGAAACAGCGCGTCGCAGCGTGCGGCCAGCAGTTCGAACAGTTCCACCGGATTGACGAGGTGGTAGAGGATGCCGCACGCGACAGCGATGTCGTAGCGCGGTCCCGGGGCGCGAAGGTGGGCGAGTGCATCGCCGAGTTGAAAACGGACCCGGGGCATGCCGAGGACTTCCTTGGCGATCAGGCATTTGAGGTAGGCGCGGGCGTTCGCCTCGATCGCCGTGACCTGGCGTGCGCCGAGTCGGTCGAGCAGATAGGAGTGGCCGCCCTCGAGCGGCCCGATTTCGAGGACATCCCGGCCGGTGAAACCGCCGGCGATTCCCAGATCGATCAGCTGTCGGTGGGCCCAGGCGATCCGCTCGTCGTCAAAGAGCGCCGTGCTCCCTGCCTTCAGGTCCGGCCGGTTGGCCGGTGGCCGGGAGGACCATTCCCCGGCGAAGAGATCGAGCGCATTCTGATCGGAAGGTGCGATGCCGAAGCAGTGCTTGAAGTCGGTCATGCGGGAAACCCTAGAATTGAACGCCGCCCCTGCCGCGGGCAAGACTTGCGAGCACGAACATCGCCGCAGACAAGGAAGGTGCTCTTCGCGGCCAAGGAGTGGATCTGGACGCCATGGCCAAGCCGGGGACAAAGCAATTTTACAGAAGGCAACGGAGATAACGGAGCAATGCCCCGTTCTTAGCCCTTCGTTTCCTCCGTTACCTTCTGTTCAAATTCTCGATTCCCCGGAGCGGAAAGGCGTCGACGATTTGCCGGATCGTCTCTTCGAGCGACTGGGTGATCTCCCAGCCGGGATAATGGGCGCGCATCTTCCGCAGATCGCTGTAATAGCAGATGTGGTCGCCGGACCGCGGCTGCTCGAGGTAGGCGTACCGCTGCGGCTTCCCGGAGAACTTCTCGGCCAGCGCGAAGGCCTCGAGGATCGAGCACGAATTGGCCTTGCCGCCGCCGATGTTGTAGACCTCGCCCGCCCGCGGCGCGGCCACGAAGGCGGCCATGAACCGCGCCACGTCCAGCGAGTGGATGTTGTCGCGGACCTGCTTGCCCTTGTAACCAAAGATCTTGTACTCCCGTCCCTCGAGGTTGCACTTCACCAGGTAGCTGAGGAACCCGTGCAGCTCAACCCCGGAGTGGTTCGGGCCGGTCAGGCAGCCGCCGCGCAGCGCGCACGTGGGCAGGTTGAAATAGCGACCGTACTCCTGCACCATCACATCGCCCGCGACCTTCGAGGCGCCGAAGAGCGAGTGCTTCGACTGGTCGATGCTGAAGGTCTCCGGGATGCCGTGCTCGTACAGCGGGTCGGAATAGTCCCAGCGGGTCCCGAGTTCACGGAGCCCGATCCGGTTGGGGGCGTCGCCGTAGACCTTGTTCGTGCTCATATGCACGAATGGCGACTCCGGGCAGGCCTGCCGGGCCGCCTCGAGCAGGTTGAGCGTGCCGGTGGCATTGGTGTCGAAGTCGTCGAACGGGATCGCGGCCGCGCGATCATGGCTCGGCTGCGCCGCGGCATGGACAATCGCGGCCGGCTTCAGCTGCCGGACGAGCGCGAGCACGCCGGCGCGGTCGCGGATGTCGAGTTCGTGATGCGTGAACCCCGGCAGGTCGCGCGCCAGCCGCTGCTGGTTCCAGCGGGTGTCGCCCTGCGGTCCGAAGAAGACCGCCCGCTGGTTGTTGTCGATGCCATGGACCTGGTAGCCGAGCTCGCGGGCGAAGTAGGAGCAGACTTCCGAACCAATGAGCCCGGAGGAACCGGTGACGAGGAGGATTTTTGGCATCGTGAGGAGCCGAGCAAAACCGGACGAAGTTGGGATTTCAAACCTTGTGCGGCGACTCTGGCGGCAGATGCGTGTTACTCGGGCGGGCGCGCCGGTCTCGCTTCGCATCGAGCGCTGCCCACTGTTTCTTCAATCTGATCGCGAATCGAGAGGCGGAGATATCATCCCTCTGGAGCGATAGACTATCCATGCCGCGACACCTAGAGTGAGCACACTGATTCCCAGACAAATAGCGTTCAGAACGGGATCCGCGCCAGTCCACGGTTGCGGGTTCAGAAGGGTGGTCAGCCAGAGCATCAAGAGAGTCTCCGGCAACTGGAGCCACGGGAAAAGTGGGTGACCCATGATGCGGCCGAGCGGCCCATGGGTCCGCGACGCCGTGGTGCAGGCGACCGCGATCGTCGCTGCAAACAGCGGGTGCCCGCACTCGCGCATGAGGCCAGTGCTGTGAGCTCCCCAATAGGCAACCAGCAGCAGTGCGGGCCCGGCAATCAGCATCCAAAACGCGGCGGGAAACAATCTGGCGGCCCGCGTGAGAGCCCACATCGACAAGGCCCAGACTCCGAGGCCCATTCCCAGCGGCAGGGTGTTCCACCATCCGAATGCGAATCTTACCAGCGGACCGGAAGGTGCGTGAATTGACGAAATGCTGGGATGGTTCCCGTTGAAATAATGCAGCCAGAAGGGCAAAAACGTGTTGGAAAAATTCATCCAACGGGAACGCGACCACGAGGACCAATCGGCGGGACCGCCGTCGGCCATCGTGAAGTAATCGATGAAGCCGGCCTGCCCCGCAAAAGGCGCGTCTGATGTATGGGACGCCAGCACGCCAGCCGTCATCCATGGCAGCGCCACGGCACAAAGGCCTGCGGCAAAGCGGACCCCGCCAGAGATAAAAGGAACGATGCGCATTCCATTCCGGCCTGCGGCCCAGAGTGCGAGCCATGGCGCCCACAGGGCTGCAAGGGGGTGGAAAAGGTACCCGACGCCAAGCGACAAACCGGCGGCAACCGGACGGCGCTGATGTGCAAAGAGGAAGCTCAGGAGGGTCCACGCCGTGGCCTCCCATTTCGGCCATGTGAACAGAACTTCGTGGACGCCAAATGGAGAGAGGGCCAGCAGGCCTGCACCGGCCACCGCCCATGCTTCGCCAACCACAGAGGCTAGAACCGCGAACAGCGCAAAGACAACTATGCTCGCGAGGGTCATCAGCACGATGCGATGGGCCGCGAACCCGGTGGTGTCGAAAGGCTCCCAAGGGTCGTCGGGCATTGCAAGAGGAGGTGGGCCGCTCGTCGCCAGCGCGATCGGTGAAGCGATTAACCCCGCAAGCGGGCCGCGGCTGAAGAACGTCCACGGCGAAAAATAGCGTTCCGCGGTCACACTGGACGGAGCGGCGTGTTGCGCGAGCACTTGAAAAACGTGAAATGAAATTCGGGCGTCGGAACGGTCACCCACCGCAAGCGTGCGGGAGATGGTCCCCGCATAAAGCTCGCCCTCGGGTCCACCGGCATATGTTGCCTTCATTGTGGCGGCAATCACGACAAGCCCCGAGATTGCGAGCACCCGGCATTCGCCTTTTCGAAGCGCGGGAGGATTGCGCAACAGGCGTGCGCCGATTGCGAGCCAGAGCAGGGTTACAATTGCGAAACCGAGGTAGTGGGGACGAACCACGCCGGCAAACAGCCAGATAAACACTGCCGTGAGAAGAAGGCACAGGGGACCTGCGCCCAGAAACATGGCGGCACGAGATCCCGGATTGGACCCTGCTGGCGTCCACAACAACCCCGGGCCCCAGACCAAGGTGAGCGTGAGAGCGACGGTCGTGAGCACTTGAGCGAGCACGAACCAGCGGGAAAGTGTCGCGGAAGGAATCGCGATTGGTTCGGAGAACGCCAGCCATCCGCAGGCGTCGGACGCGCGATCTCGCGCCACCAAGCGCCACGCGTCGGCTCCCCCCGGCACCTGGAAATCCCATGGCTTCCATGCGTCGCCGGGATTGGGGAGGTCGCAGTTGAGCCGCATAACGCGGCCGTCAGAGCCGCGAACTTCGACTGCGAGCGAGCAATCGGGATGTTGCGGATAACCGGCAACGAAGACGCGAATCAGGCCAGATGGGGCTGGGAGCCAGACGGTTTCTGCGTCCCCCTGCCATTCGTCGCCATCCAGCCACGAACCGACATGGCGCGCCCTCGCGAGGAGTGTCGATGCAGCGGTACCTGGATAAACGCCGTCGGCGCGAAATCCACCGCCGCACCATGCGGGTTGCGGCATGAGTCGCACCACTTGGAAGAGGGGCTCACGCAATACCGACAGAACAAGCCCGATGCCGGAGAGCAGCCAGATGATCCGCATGAGGAGATTTGCGCTCATGGACGGGCTGTGGGACGAAGAACGAACCACACCGCCGGGGCAAGGCTGGCAAGAACCGTAAGGGCGGAGAGGCCGATCGCCGCCGCGTCAACCGAACTTCGAGAAAACGACGGTGCAAACACCACGCCGATGAAACGCACGCTCAGCGCCTCCATCACGGTCAGCAGCAGCAACCAGCGCCAGCCAGGCCAGCCGGGGCGAATAGCGGCGGCTGTGTAGACAATGAGCAGCACTGCCAGCGGTTCGAGACAGTTGCGGCCAAGGCCGTCGCTGCTGAAGCCCCAGAACGCCAGCATCAGGGCGAAGCCTCCAAAAAGGAGGTGCCGCCGGAAGCCGGTTGCCGCTGAAGACGGGCGGCGCAGCAGGGCAAACGCCGCGACTGCAAACGCGGCAAACCCGAGCGCGCCGGGCAGTGTCTTGGCGTAGCCAATTGCCCAGCGCAGCGGCTCGTTGATGGAACCCTCGATCCACATCCGCATGTGTCCCGAGGCGAAGAAACCGCCAGGCACGAGCGTGAGCCAGAAATTGTCGAAACGGCACTGCAGCCACGTTAGCAGGCTTTTGGCGTGGTCGAAGCCGCGGCCGTCCCCGAGGGGATAATGCAGAAACACATCGGGATGGCCCACCCATGCCTTGAAGATGAACCATGGGGCGAGACAGGCGAGGATGACACCGCAGAAGGCAGCGGCATCGCTCAGGACGTGCCGAGTGCGTGCTCCGGTCGATCCCAGGTCGGCCGTCCAAGTCCGTTGCGCCAGGAAGAGCAGCAAGGGCGGCATGAACAGGCCGCCGACGGGATGACTGAAGTACGCGAGCGCTGACCAGAGGGCGATGCGGCCGGGCGAACGACGCTCCAAGGCCGCGAGCACGGCCAGCGCCACGAAGAAAGTAGCCAGCAACTTTGGCCAAAGAAAATCGGTGTTGATCGCGACGACGGGCGAGACGGACAGCCAGACAAGTGCGATGCGACCGGCCCCTGGATTGAGACGCGAGGCCAGGGCCGCCCCGGCAAGGACGACGAGCGCGTTCATGAGAACGCCTCCAATCCGGGCGAGGTAGAAGGAGTCTCGAGTAGCGGGCCAACTTTCGAGCAGGTAATCGGGAGGGTCGGATGGATGTTCGTCCCAGATGGCGAAGCTGGCTGCGATTGCCAGCGGTGCTATCGGACCCCTGGAAGCAACCGACCAATCGTCGCCGAAATAAACGTTCCGGTCTTCGCGCCCGTCCTTCTGGTGGAGGATATAGGCTGCGCTGCGGTAGGGAATCATGTGATCCGGAGGCGATGCGATCATACGGCTCTGACCGGTGGACCGCCCGTCCCACTCCTGGGCCACGTCCAGTGGCAGGATCCCGAATGCCAGCGCGCCAATAACCACGCAGCCATACACGCCCAGCGACGCGGTCTCGGAAGTCTCGAGCGGTCCGCCTTGGGTCCACCAACGAACCATCAAGGCACCTGCGAGAAGCGCGTGTACGGCCAGCCAGAGACCTGCCGGAATATCCAGTGCGGCCGGTCCGGCCACCCAGATGAGAAGCCCGCCAGCGGCGAGCAGGAACAACCCGGGAAGCGGGAGGAATATCGCACCGGGTGGCAGAGTCTTTGGCCACCACGTGCGAAGCGCGAGACCGGGCAGAAACAACAACGCCGCACAGGCGACAGCGCTGAGCCCAAACCAACCATGGTTGCGCGGCACAGCATCGAGAAAGGAGGGTCCCACGAAGTCCCCGAAACGCGGTGTGCCAACGGCGAGCCAACCCCCGGGCCCGGTCTGGCCATCAACCAAACGGAGTCGCGCCGTGTGACCGCGCCATCCAGCGATTCTTGGGTTCCACATGCCTGGCGCCTCCCGCGGGTTCGACCGGTCGTAGCTCAGCGTGGCGACGGGATGGCCTCCGGCCTCGATCACTTCGAGCGCAAGTTCGTTGCCCGGAGAGTTCGGATAGCCGAGAATCGGGATGCCCAGCGAGACACCCTCCAGCAGGAAATCCGTGCTGACCACGCTGCCGGTGAATGCATCGCCGCCGACGTAGGTTCCAAACCATTCGGCGGTGTTGCCGGGCACGAGGAATGCAGCGCCGGTGAACTTCGCCCCAGGTACGGCGGGGGCGGCGGGATCGACCAGGGCAAAGTCCGTCACACGCTGGCCCGGTGAGGGGACTGGCTCGTCGGGGGGGCTTGAGCCGGAAACCAACCCGAGCCGGCCAAGGAGCACGGCAATAACGGCGAGACCGAGGAAGAGCGGGACAAGCGCGCTCCATGCATCGCGGCGTGAAGGGGCCGCCGGCCCGGCCGGGATCCCGAAACGGACGAGGGCTGCGAACCCGAGGAGGGTGGAGGCGCCGAGCAGCCAGGGGCCGAGTCGCATGGCCTTCAGCGCGAGGTTCGACAATGGAGTTGTGGTTGTCGGTGCTGTGAAAGCCAGCCAGCCAGGCCCATCGTGAGAGGCCTCCAGTTGATACACCCCGGGCGCCACGGAAAAGTTCACGCGTTTCCAACGCGGTCCGTCGGCCAGCGGCCCGAGGGGCGCATGGCTGCGACGCTGATCATCCACGAGGTGGAGCTGGTTGTTGGAGGAGCCGTCGCAGGAGACAAAAAGCGTTAGACGCGAATGGCGGAGCTCGAAGGGGAGGCTCAGGAATCGGGCGTTGGTGTCGGGTGAACCCAACCATGTGGGAAGTTCGCTGGGAGCGGGTCCGGGCGCATCACCGACAATTGAATCCACCGCGAAGTGTTGGGTGCCGCCGGGATCCGCAGCGAGCGACAGCGGCGGCCGAACCGACGCAGGCAGCGCGGCTCGCAGCGCCGGGTTGTCAAGCAGGCTGGCGAGACGGGTGGCGGAGGGATAGGGAAGCTCGGTCCACGGGGCAGCGTTGAAAAACGATGGATCGTGCGATTCGACGTAGCCCCGCACTTTGGAAATGCGTGCATCGTTGATGTCTGGAAGAATCCGCAGCGTCTCCTGAAACGTCTTGTCCGCTTCCCGGGAAAGTCCGCCCAGCGCGATTCCGGTGAAGACGGCGGCGAGCCCGATCCCCCCGATGCGTCCGCGGCGCGAGAGTGCCGTCGCGGCGAGATAGGCGAGCGATAGGACGTTGATGAGCACGCCCACGCTGAGGATATCGCAGTACCGTGAGGCATAGCCATGGGCCTCCGACCCGCGGGCGTAGGCGATGGCGGCAGCTTGGAGGCAGAACCAGGTGGACGCGCCGAGCAGAGTCAGCGCGACGGGACCGTCGATCCGACGCCGGAAATAAGCCAGCGCCAGCGCCACGGGAGGCAGGAGTCCCAGCGGTGCGGCCCAGAGCGAGATCACAGGCCATGAGAACTGGTGCAGAAACGCCTCGATCCAGACTCCCGGTCCCGACGCCTTCAGCTCTTCGTGTCCCGGAACCGCCGTCTTGAGCCAGAGCCCGGAGACGACCAGCACCGCGTTGATGCCGAGGACAAGAAGATCGTCACGGGTAATTTTGCGATCGCGCAGTGCGCGCGCGGCGACCGCTCCCACGATGGCGAGGGCGGAAAGCAAGCCCGAGGCCATCGAGAACAAAGCCGCGGTTCCGGCCAGCGGTGCGAGGCACCAGCGCCACGAACGCGGCGGCGCAAGCAGGGTTCCACCAAGGTGCAGCGCGGCGAACAGCAGCACGAAATAGAACTGCGATTGAAATCCCGAAAGCGTGTTTTCCCAGGAGACGGGGGTGGAAAGAAACAAAGCTGTAAGGGCCGCAAAGCCGGCAGTGGCAAGTGGCGGTAGTGCCCGCCATGCAAGGGCGAGGAGGAAGCATGCGATTGAGGCGTGCAGGAGGCTGTTGACGAGCATCTGGACGCGCGCATCCCATTGCCGGCCGCCCGCCTCGAAGAGGGCCAGCGATAGTAATCGCGAAATTGCAGGGCGGTGCTCGTTGTGAGGACGGTACAGCTCGGCAGCGGTCAATTTGCCCTCGAGATGGGGCCGGAGCAGGAAGTCGCCCTCGGCATCCCACTGGTCCCAGTAGGGCAGATCGCTGCCGTAGCGGTCGATGAGCTGTAATTTTGCGCCGAGCACGGCCATCAACACGGACAGCAGGAGCAGGAGCCGGCCGCTGGGAAGGTAACGCTTGGCGGCTGGGGACGCGCTCATCGGGTGACGGTGATTTCGCGGCCCGTTGACCAGCGAAGCCTATTCGCGGGAGGTTCGCGCATGGAGCGCGAATTCGATCCACTTTTCCTTCTCTTTGGGAGCATCCTGGCAGCTTTCTTGGATCAAAGGTCCGCGACGGCAAAGAGATGATAATAGAGAGGGAGGCCTTCGGGAGTGCTGAGCGGGTGCCGGGCGTAGCACAAGACCTCGACCTGTCGGAAACTCGACTTCAGCAGGTGGCGAAGGCTGGCCCGCGTGAAGAAATTATTGTGGTCACCCTCGAGCATATGCCATGGCACAACCATGTGCCGGTGCATATACGGAATCAGTTCAAGGTTTGGAACCGACACAATCAGCCGGCCGCGGATGACACGGCGCATTTCCGCGAGCAAGGCGGCTGGGTCGGGGACATGTTCGAGGACTTCAATGCAAATTGCCGCATCGAATGCGCCATCGGCGAACGGAAGTGATCGGCCGTCAACTTGCCGGTGCGGCAAACCCAGTCGGGTTAGCTCGGCACAGTCGCCTGGCTTGACCTCGACGCCCATCCATTCGTGGCCGGCCGCGCGCAGGGCGCGGCCGTAGCCGCCCAATCCGCAGCCCACGTCGATAATCCGCAGCGGCGGCGAGCCGATGTAGCGGTGAATGAGTTCGAGGCACTCCGGATTGGCGACCGCCACCGACGGGCCGCTTCCGTAGATGTCGCTCCTGTGAAACAGCCTTGTCTCGTCTGGCCTGGCGAGAATCCCATAATCGTTGTCCCGGTGATCATGCCGGATGAGCCCGACATCGCGGAAGGCGAAGGTCTCGCTGCGGCCATCGGAAAAACGCGCACGGAACTCCAGGCGGACGGAGTCCGGACCGAACAACTCAGGAGCGCCGAGGAACAGGGCAAATCCCGTTCGGGTATGGGCGGGCAGGTCGAGGTTTTCTGTCACATCCGGCCGCGGTACGAGGACCCGGGTTTCGCCCAGAAGAAGTTCCCGGACGTAGACCTCCACGGCGAAAAGTTCGGTATGACGCCCGCCCGCATGCAGCCAGCCCTCGATCCGCAGGCAGAGTGGGTCGTTGCGCGAGCCCGGCTCGGGCAGTTCGATGCGGGCATTTATGGTCACGCTACGGGTCGGGGCAAACGCGGTTTCACCGCGGCGGAAGGGCGAGCAGAAATCTTCACACCGGTAGGGACTGTCCGTGGCAGTTGCCCTAGGACTCCAACGGGAGCCAGGGCCGCGGGGGTAGGGATGGGCTAAAGTCGCTCAATGTGAGTGTTAGATTCTGATTATATGCCGGGTCGTTCTGCAGCACATCCCCCCATTTGGCCTGGATGTACTCTGTCTCCTTTCCGAAACGATCGCGCTTCTCAAGTGTATCCTCTGCGCCGCGACTGGCGCTCTCGTGATGATAAAGCTCGGCGTAGGGCGTCCAGAAGTTGCGATAGCCGGCGGCGCGCACACTTAGGCAAAAATCGACATCATTGAACGCGACCTTCAATCGCTCGTCAAATCCGCCGGCCTCCAAGAATGCCTCGCGCCGGATAACGAGGCACGCTGCAGTAACAGCTGAGTACTCTTGCTGTAGGAAATTTCGGCCCAGTTGCCCTGGAGTATCGCCAGGAAAGGTGTGCCAGGCGTGACCTGCAACACCTCCGATTCCCAAAATCACTCCCACATGTTGAATCCTACCGTCAGGATAATAGAGCTTGGCGCCGACGCAGCCGATTTCCGGACGAAGCGCGTGGCTGGCCATTTCGGTCAGCCAGTCCGGGTTGATAACCTCGAGATCGTTGTTGAGCAGTCCGACCAAGGGAGCATTGGTCTGGCTCACGCCGAAATTGATCAGCGCGGAGAAATTGAATTCCCCGGGAAACCGTACGACGCGAACGCGCCGCCCGGTTTCCGTAGGTTCGGCGGGTAGGGGGACGGAGCCTCCGTCAACCGCAACCGCGTCTGACTGCTGAGCTCCGACCTCTGACCTCCGACCTCCGTCTTCTGACCTCTGACCTCCGACCTCCGCCGTCTGCTCTCCGTTGTCCGTCCTCCGTTGTCCGTCCTCCGTCCTCTGTCCTCCGTCCTCCGCCCTCTGTCCTCCATCCGCCCCCGCTTCCAGCTCCCGCAAGTACTGCAGCGTTTCCGGATCATCGGAGTCGTTGTCGACGATCAGGAGGTCGAAATTGGGATACGACGTCTTCGTGCGCAGGCTCTCGATGCAGGGACGCAGGACGTCCAGCCGGTTCCGCGTCGGAATGATGAGTGCTACCTTGGGCGGAGTATGCGGCAGAGAATAATGGATTCTGGAATAACCTTCCTTTGTTGGCGAGACCGTTGCTTCGATTCCGACGCGGGCGAAATGATCGCATATGACCTTTTCCTTGGTCTGCGTTGCATATGACTTCGCATCAATAAACCCTGCGGTGGAACCTGGCACGCTGCGCCAGTGGTAGAGAATCTTCGGAATGTGGCGGATCCGATCGGCGCCGGTGCGCTCGATGACCCGCATTGCGAGATCCCAGTCTTGGGAGCCCTCATAGCCGACGCGGAAGCCGCCGACATCACGCACGAGCAGCGTGCGATAGATTCCGAGATGGCTAATGTAGTTTTGGACAAGGAAGAGATCCGGATTCCAGTCGGGTTTGAAGTAGGGCGCATAGCGCTGACCGTCTTCGTCGATCTTATCCTCGTCACTGTAGATCAGATCAGCTTTTGGATGGGCCTCGAGTTCAAGCGCGACGCAGGCCAGCGCATGCGGGCGGAGGATATCGTCATGGTCGAGCAGCGCGATGAACTCGCCGTGCGCGAGCGCCAGGGCGGAATTCGAGGCGGCGGAGATGTGGCCGTTGGTCTCGCGGAATGCGACCTTGATTCGCGGATCCTTCTTCTGACAGCGCGCGAGAATCTTCCGGACATGGGGTTGCTGCGAGGCATCGTCGGCGATGCAGAGTTCCCAGTTGTCATAGAGCTGCTGGCGGACCGACTCGATGGCGGCAACGAGCCATTTTTCCGGCGTGTTGTAGACCGGCATCAGCACCGAGATCAGCGGCCGCCGCGTGAGCCCGGCGAGTTTCTGCCGGATCCGATCGGCGCTGTCGGGGGTGAGCGTGTCGTAGGCGGCAACCCAAGACGCATAGGAATTCGGCGCGGGGGGCGAAGCGTCGGCAGTGCGCCTAACCTCACGCACGTGGGCGATGTGCCAGGTGCCGGACTCGTCCTGCGCCTCGATTACGAGCGTGTGGGTGCCGAAGCGCGGGATGTCGGCCTTGACCTGCCAGCCGCAGCGCTCGGCACCGGGATGGTCGCGATGGTGGGCGAGAACATCGAGCCGCTTAATGCCGAACTCGACCGCGGCGGGCTTGTCGCCAAGCCGGGCGCGAACGGCGCGAAGTGGGACGCGATCGCGGTGGAGCGACCAGCCGCGGACATTAAGGGTGGGCGGGATATTGGACCAGTCCTGCGGATAATCGATGTTCCCGAGGAGATTTCCTGAAATCGCCGGGGGAGCGGGCCGGTCGAGGAATTGCCGACGGAGGGCGCGCAAAGGCGAGGTTGCCCGCCACGAGAACGACGCCTGCATCCGGGCGATCTTTTCCTCGCGGTTGCGAACCACCGCCTCGAGCTCGCGCCGGGTGTTTGCCGCGCCCTCCCGGAGAGCCTCCATCTCCGCATCGGCTCTGGCCAGGGCGTCCTCGAAGGCGGCGACCTGTTGGCGAGCACTGCGGAGCAGGACCTCGGCCTGCTCACGCAGTTGCTGGTGGGTCGCCAGCTCCCGGGAAAGGCGATCCGTCTCCCCCGTCAGCCGCTCCGTTTCCCGGGCAAGGTTGTCGGCGTGCGTCTGCGTGAGTTCGCGTGCCTGCTCGAGCCCGGCCACGTTTTCGCGGGAGGCGGTGAGCTGGGTTTCGAGATTCGCGATGATGCCTTCGAGATTGCCGATGTGCTGCTGCGCGAGCCGCGACTGCGCGAGCCGCGCCTCGCAGTCGGCCTCCACCTTCGCGACGCGATCCCGCGCGGCCAGTTCCACTCCCTGCTCGAGCTGGCGCACCAAATCGGCGAGGAGCGCCGACTCGCGGGCGAGGGTTTCACGCATTTCCGGGGCGGCAACGATCGTGGAGGCGGTCTGGGCGACGCGGGCGGCGAAGAGCGTCGCGTCGGTGGTCGTGGGATCACTGGCGAGCGACCAATCGGTGGCGGCCGGCCGCGCCAGGGTTGCCTCGTAGAAGCCCAGGAGGCCGCGGGTGTTGGCCGCCAGATCGAAGTGCTGGCGCGCAAACGCGGCGCCATTGGTCCCGAGGGTGGCGCAAAGGCCCGGGTCGTTGAACAGGCGTTCGCAGGTGTCGGCGATCTCCTGCGGCGAACCGGTGGGCAGGAAGACGGCCTCGCGGTCGTCCTGCATCATTGCGGCAATGTTGGTCGGGGGCAGGATGACCGGCTTTCCGCTGGCCAGGAATTCCGGCAGCTTCGAGGGGAGCCGGAAATCATTGAAGGGTCCCGGGTGTCCCGGCTGCACCAATACATCGGCGAGGGCGAGCAGCTGCGGCAGCTTTGCCTTGGCAATGAAGCCGAGATCCAGCACGTGGCGCTTCACATCGTCGGCGATGCCGTCGAGAAACCTCGGGGAGTTGAAGCCGGTCCGGACCAGCCGGGTGGGGATCCCGCGCTGGTTGAGCAGCGCGGTGGCGAGGTAGAGTTCACGGACCTCGGGCTCGTTGGCGAAGGTATTGCTGCCGGTGAAGATCAGGATCTTCTCGTCCGGACGGAGCCCGAGTTCCTGGCGATAGGCTGCATCGGCCGGCGGCGGCTGGCCCGGCGCGAAATCGATGCCCGGGAAAAGCAGGTGGGTGGGAATCCCGGCCGGCGCGAAGTCCCGCAGGGCGTCGACGATGTGCGTGATCCCGTCGGCCACCCGCAGGAAGCTCTCGTGGCGCAGCGGATCGGGGAGCCGATCGTTGAGCTGGCCGGCAAGCTCGGTGGGACTCGTGTGCCGGAGTTCGTCGAGCGGCCGGCCGGTGACGGCCTCGAGCAGGAAGTGTTCATTATCCTCGAGGTGGATCAACAACCGGGCCGGCTTCAGGGCGGCGCGCTGGTAGGCGACGGTGAATTTCCGCACACCCTCGCGCGGGGTCCAGGCATGGATCAGGTCGGCGGTCTGGCCGTTGGGGAAAAGGTTCGGGCGGGCCAGCAACTCGGCAAAGGTGGCCGCGATGAACAGCGGATTGGCAATGTGGACGAGGGTATCCCGGCCTTCCGGCACCGCGACGACGCACGTGTGGCCGGCGGCGCAGAGGGTGTTGGCGAAGCCTCCGATATGATTGAGGCTGTTGGTGGTGAAGTCGCCGTAGTTGACGAAGAGGATGTTCAAGGCGGTACGAGTGAACAGGAAGGAGGGGAAGCGCGGGAAGAAGAAAACGCAGCCCGCCCCCACCATTCCCTTCAACGCAACGACCCCTGCCGTGGACGCCGACGCGTGAAGCAGGGACGGGTTACGAACTGCATGTCGCCGGTCGGAGACGCGGCGCTACTGGGCGTCAGCCATGCCAGGAAGGTTTTTGGAATTCTCCGATTTGCTCGGAGGCCTGGGGTACCGCCGGTTTTAACCGGCGAAATGCAGTCGAGTTTTGATCGAGTTCCGCCGGTCGGAGACGCGGCGCTACCGTGGCGCCGGTTTTCAACCGGCGAAATGCATTCGATTCAACACGGCGCGGTCCGCCGCGCAACTATCCCATCACGTTCTGGAGACTTGACAGCGACGTCCGGTTGCCGCGCGCGAACTGATCCAGCGCGGACGTGGGATTGGTTCCCGCCGGCCGGGACGGCCTCGGGTCCACCAGCAGGACCAGCGATTGTTCGCCGGCGGAGTATTCCGCCGAAACCCGCTCGGCGAGGAAGCTGCCAAAGGCGCGGACGCTGTCCTCGATCGCGATTTCAACCGGACGATCCTCGTCGACCGGATTCGTGGTGGCCGGATGCAGATCGCGGGTCGGCGCGGGAAGAACCGCCACGGGCCACGTCGCATCGATTTCCATCGGGCCGGCCGGAAACAGCCCGGCCGGGAGATCCGAACCAGCCATCTCTTCGGAGCCACCCGCGAAACGGTCGGATACCGGCAAAGCGGCGGCGGCATCATGTGCCGGGTTCAGGCTGCGAATCTCGCCAGTATCAGCATTGCCGGTACCCTGGGCCAGCCGATCGAGCTCGGCTGACAGCAGGCCGGACAGCGGCGCGAATTCGTTGCCGGCCAAAGCAGCGACCGGATCGCCGGAACCGAGCGAGTTGCGGGCGATGAAATCGAAAACCAGTTGCTGGCCGTCGGCGTCCGAGCTGCGCAACAGGTGCCGGAGTTCCGCAAGGAAGGCCCGCGTTTGCTCGTCCAGCGGCACGGTGATGACGTTGATCGGATCCTCCGTGGGGGTCGGCGGCTCGCTGGTGTCGCCGCCGGATGTCCCTCCGTCCGGGGGAGGCACGATGGTTCCGCCATCCGTCCCGCCGCCGGTTGAGCTGCCGCCACCGGAGGTTTCTCCCCCGGTGCTGCCGCCGGTCGATCCGCCGGCAGGGGGATCAACCGGGATCACGATGTCGTCGACGCGGTGCACCGAGGCCGAGGTCAGCCCGGCCACCGAGATCGAGTCGGGACGATATTTCAGGTAAATTTGCTGCTCGCTGTTGAGGCCCACGACGACCAGGGACGTGCTCTGGGAGTCGATGGTCAGCGACTGAAGGTCCGAATAAATCATCGTGCCGGCCAGCGAGTCGACCGACAGTTCGGTGTTCGAACCCTTGAGGACGGCCATGGTGCCGGCGGAAGCGAGGTCGACCGAGCCGACATTGCTCAAATGCAGGCTCTTCGACACGCTCAGATTGGGTCCGTTGATGGCGCCCACGTCCATGACCACCAGGTTGGCCACGTGGTCAGTGCCGAGGAAGGTGACGCTTGCGAAGGAGGAGATCCGCAAGTTCGTGACAAAGGCCGGCAACTGGTCGAGGTTGACCGTGAGTGCGCTTCCGGTCTCGCCGGTCAGCACGAGCTGGGAGTTGCCAAAGTTGACGCTGAACGACGCGTCGTAGGCTCCCGTCCCACTCAGCGATTGCACGGCGAGATTGA
Source organism: Verrucomicrobiia bacterium (assembly GCA_011525695.1). Classification (GTDB taxonomy): domain Bacteria; phylum Verrucomicrobiota; class Verrucomicrobiia; order Opitutales; family Opitutaceae; genus ER46. The sequence goes on along the minus strand of WYBX01000125.1, from coordinate 7,668 downwards.
AATCCCCGGCGAATCCCGGCGAGCCGGGGCCGGCCAGGAGGGTGCGGGACTCCAGGGACTCCAACTGAAGGCTGCGGCTGGGTCGTGCGGGCGCTTTCATGGGGCAACTGGACGTGAAGCGGATAAGGGTTTGGCGGCAGGCGCCATCAGAAGGGCGGAGAGACCGGGTATGGATTGATCGGAGCGTTCGAGTTTGATTTTTACCCTAAAGGTGCCGCTCGACGGGTCAACAATTGGATCGGTGTGGACAACCAAGCCGGTGACAATGGGTTGATCTTCCGTTGATTTGAAAACTCTTACATCGACCTGCTGGCCGCTCTTGAAGAGCGAAAAGTACCGGGCGTCGCAAAAAACCACCATTTCGAGGCTGGTGACGTCGACCACGCGGGCAACCGTTTCGTAGCGGTCCACGGCCTCCCCGACCAGCTTGTTGGTCTTGAGGAAGATGCCGCTGATGGGGGAGACGATGGAGCGGTTGGCGAGCCGGACCCTGGCCATTTGCAGGCTCGCGACACTCTGGTCGTACCGGCTTTGGGCGAGCGCCGCCTGGGCCTTCGCGTCCAGGAGCTGTTTCTCGCTGTAGATGTTATCGACGCGCAGCCGCTGGATCCGCTCGAACTCGGCCGCGGCCCGTTCCAGTTCAGCCTTGGCACCGCGCATGGCCGCCTCGGCATTGGCGACCTCGGCGCGCTCCTGATCCGAATCCAGGGTCATGATCGCCTGGCCCGCGGACACCGGCTGGCCTTCCGGGATGTGCAGCGCGTCGACAACGCCCGCAGCCCGGGCGCTGAGGCTCACATCGATCGCGGGACGCAGGACCGAGCGGAATGATCCCCGCATCGCGCCGACTCCGGTGTGCAGGGATCCCGATCCCGCGGGATCCGGCTCGGCAAGTTGGGCATTTGCCTGGGGAGCGGTCAGCAGGATGGCGAGCGGGAGCAGGATGAGCCTCGCGGACGACGCGGAGGTCGTCCCTCCAGATAAGTTCTGCAATAACATTGAAAGGAGACTCCAGATCGAATGCGCGGCCGTGTCAGGAAATTTCCGGGCTAGAAGAAGCGAATGGTGATGAAGTCGATGAAATCCTTGAAGAGGATGAGGGCGAGCGGCCGGCTGCCGGAGGCGAAGGAGATTCGGCCGGTGAACCCGGATTTCAGGAAGTCGGCGTCATCGAGCACGGTCTTCAGCGGGAGCATCACGGTGAATTCGTATTCGCCGGAATGCGTATCCAGGCCGTAGGCGAGCTGTTCGCTGGCGTTGAGTTCGAGGTGATGGGTCTCGGCGGGATTGGCCGCCAATCGCAGCGTGGCGGGGATCGGGCCGTTTTCCTGCAACCGTTCCCCGAGGAAGATCAAATCGCGTTCCCGCAGCCGGGCTTTGACCTGCCAGGAGGAGGGGTCGATCACATGGAGGACGGGTTCGCCGAGCCGGGGAATGTCCCCGATCCGGGTGGATAGCGTCTGGGCGCCGAGCACGAGCCCGTCGAACGGGGCGCGGACCACGGCGCGCTCGAGGTCGGCGCGGAGCTTGTCGGCGACGGCGGCCGCCTTGGTGGCATTGAGCCGCGAGATCTGCATCTGGCTCTCGTTGCCGGCATTCAGGGCGGCGTCGCTTTCCAGCAGCGAGCGTTCGAATTCCTGCTCGACCTGGGACAATTGCAGCCGGATGTCCCGGGTATCGAACCGGGCCAGGACCTGCCCGGCCTTCACCGGTTCGCCCTCCCGGACCAGCACTTCCAGCAGCCGCGAATTCACGAGCGCCGGCAGGGTGTTCTGCTTCACCGCCAGCACGCTGGCGTTGCCCTTGATCTTGTACGGGAACGGCGTGGCCAGGAGCGCCGCCACGAGGATCAGTGGCAGCCCGAAACGGAGCCATTTCCGCTTGGCGGGCGTATTGACATAGCTCTGACGCAGGCTGACGACCCGCCGGGCGATCCGCATCGAGCGGTTCTGGTTGCAGTAGAGGGCGGTGCCGAGGGCGCGACCGGCCGAGACCGCCAGTTCCAGCATCGGCGTAAGCGAGTTGCCCAGCTTTTCCTCGAGCTTCATGCCCTCGAAGAGCAGGATGCCGCAGACGCGCTGGTTCCGATCGAACAGGGGGATGACGGTCGCCCAGTTCATCGGCATGACATGGAAATAGTCGTTCACCTCCGGCGGCCGCGTGGCGCTCTTGGCCGGGTCCCGCATCATCAGGGTGAGTTGCATCCGCGGCCGGGCCGCATTGGCGGTGGGAACCGGCTTCGGGTTGGCCGCCGGTTTCTCGACGGTGCCGTTGGCGGAAACCGGCGGCGGTTTGCCGGCGGGCTGGATTTCCCCGGCGGCCGCCTCGGGCGAGGGGCCGGGCGCCGGCAGCTGTGCCTTGCTCATCGACATCTGCGTGAGCGTCTGGGCCACACGCTGGAGGACCACCGCCTGTTCGCTCTTGGGATGCGGCTTCTTCAGTCCGCTGCAGGCCTGGAGCACGAACTCGTATTCGAGTCCGCTCATCATCACCTCGGGCTGGAGCGCACGATCGTAATTGCTGGCAATGAAAAGGCAGACCCGGTCGCAGGCGACCGCTTCCCGGGCGTAGTTGACGAGGTTCCAGCCCACCGACTCCAGATCGATGTCACCGGTCAGTTCCTCCAGCAGGCGCGAATACGTGCTGAGCCGCGTGACTTCCTGCGAGACATCGCGAGCCCGGCGGGTTTTCAGATACAGTTCGATCTCGCTGCAAAGCTGGGTGAGCAGCGAGAGCCGCGTCTGCGACGTGTTGCCCGGACCCGGCTGAAACCAGATGTGCAGGACGCCGGCCGCGGCTTCCGCCAGGGGAATCGGGATGAACATCTGCTCATACGCCGTCCGGTTGAAGATCGGGAGTTCGTCGGGTGCGGGAGCGTCCTCCACTGAAAGTCCCTGCAGCCCGGTCGCTTCGCGGCTGTGCGGGCCCAGGAGGAGCGGCTGGCGCTTCGCGGCGACGGCCCTGACCGCCCGCTGGAACGCATTCTCCTGTTCCGGGGCCGCCTGGTAGCCCAGCGACTCCATGTTGGCCTGCAGCACCCGTTGGAACGTCGTCCCGTTCCGCATTTCATAGCTGAACCCGACCGGTTTGAAGGCGGTCGTCACACATTCCGCATGTGCCCGCAGATAGACCAGAAGGTCAGGCGGATCCTTGGCCAGTTGCGCCAGCCGGGCAGTGACGCCATTAATGAACTGTTGGATCTGTGGTGGCGCAGGTGTTGACTGCACGGGCATGAGACAAAGTTTGAGACAAACTCACCCCCGACCGGGTGATAGCAAACAAAAATGCTGGCGCCGCCGGACCGGCGGGAGCGCGCGCCGTCGCGATTCCATGACGTGCCACGCGTGTAGATAAGGGTGCTGCAAGAGTGTACATCATCAGGCGGAGCGGGTGGCGGCGCCAATCACAGATATTCGTTGCCATGGTACGGGGTTGGCCTGACGGTGCGGTTTTTCGGCACAATGGAAGACTACTCCCTATTGAATCGAACGGCGCGGGGGCAGGGCGTGGAGCGGGCGCCGGCCGGTTGCCACTCATGTACCATGATCATGGCATATGAGTGGTTCGTGCGGCGATACGGCCAATTCCTGACATGCTGAAGATGGCACCGTCTCTTTTTCGCCGGCGCGTGAAGTTGCGATTGGGGGTTGGAGTTGGCGTGCTGATCCTGGCGGCGTCGGTCGGCGCGGCCCAGACGCCGTTGGCATCGACCGGGTCGGCGGGTGAGGGCGGGTCGAGCAGCCGCTGGACGCTGGACCGGGCGCTCGAGCGTGCGCTGGAATTCAATCCCGAGCTGCTGGCGGCGAAGCACGAGTTCGAGCGGCAGGAGGGCGTGCGGCTGCAGGTCCGCGCGAGGATGCTGCCCAATCTTTCGGCCAGCGGTGGCGTGAACGAACGCGGCGAGGGGCTGGTCGATATTTCTCCCAGCCAGCGATTGTTGCCGCCTTCGCCGGAAACGGCGGTGGCGCTCTACGGCTATGATGTCCGGCTGGAGGTGCGCCAGCTGGTGTTCGACGGATTGAGCTCCTGGAACCAGATCAAGCGGCAGGAACTCGTGACCAAACAGGCCTATCTGACGCTGCACAGCACCGTGATGCGCACCGCCACGCTGGTCCGGCAGACATTCGACGCGATCCAGATGCGCTCGGCGTTCCGGGCGGCGGAGCAGCGCCGGCTGGAGGAATTCGTCCAACTCGTGGATCTGACGAAGCGCAAGCATGCGGTGGGCGAGATACCGGAGTTCGAGGCGCTGCGCGCGGAAGCTGAGTTGCAGGGGGCGCGGGCGGAACTGGCCGAAGCAAGCCGGATGCTGGGCGAAGCCGAACAGTCGTTCCGCCGGCTCCTGCAGCTTACGGACACGGGCGTCTTGCAGCTGGAGGGACCGTTTCTGCCGCGCCCCTTCTCGCTGCCGCTCATGGAGGCGATCTCGCAGGCGCGCGCGAACCGGCCCGACCTCGAGGGTGCCCGGCTGGCCGTCGAGGCGGCCAAACGGAACGAGGCGTCCATCACCGGCCGTTACCTGCCGCGGGTGGAGGTGTTCGCCTCCTATGGCACGCGCACCTCGTATTATAATTCCTCGATTCGGCTCGAAGGCTGGACGTTCGGCGCCGCCGGCCAATGGAACCTGTTCGAGGGGGGCGCCACCCGTGGCCAGCAAATCAGCCTGCGCGCCGAGCGGCGGGCGGCAGAGTCGAAGCTGGCGGACACGGAGCACCAGATCACCTCCAGGCTGCGCGAATTGTATCAGGGGCTGGATCATGCCCGAGTCGCGATGGAAGCGCAGGAAAGGAGTGTCAGCCTGTCGGAGCGCGCCTCGCGGGACGCCCGCCGGCTCTACGAAGTCGGGCAGGCCAGCTTGGAGCAGGTACTGCAGGCGGGACTGACCCAGCGGCGGGCCGAGTCCCGCTATGGCGAAGCGGTGCATAACTTCAATGCGCTGGTCGCCGAGATCGAATTCTCGGTGGGTGGCCAGCTGGGCGATTCGGCGGCCCTGCCCGAAGTATGGAAGCCGTGATTCCCGCCTCTGCGCCGGTGGCAGCCGCCCGACCGGCGGCCGGCGGGACGCGCCCGCTCGAATCGATTGCTCCGTCGCCGCTGCGCGCCGACATCATCGTCCGGCGCCAGTTCTTCAAGCATCAGGAATATTATGTCATCAAGGACCCGCTGGCGCTGACGTATTTCCGGCTGCAGCCGGAGGAGGCCTATATCCTTTCGCTCCTGGACGGCCGGCGGACGTTGGGCGACATCTCCCGGCGGTTCAATCGCCGCTATCCGAACCATTCGCGAACGGTTCCGGAGATCTCCCATTTCATCAGCCAGCTGGGGGCCAGCGGGCTGTTGAACATCAGCGCCAGCCGTTTCGTCGAAAATGCGCGGCAGACCGGCTCCCAGAAGCTCATGATGATTTGGGCCCGGCTGGTGTCGCAGGCACTGTTCATCAAGATCCCGCTGATCGACCCGAGCCCCTGGCTGGGCCAGCTGGTGCATGCGCTGCGCTTTCTCTGGACCAAGTGGTTCGTGCTCGCCGCCTGCCTGCTCTTCGTCTGGACCGCCGGGCTGCTGCTCGCCAACGCCGGGGAATTCGCCAGCAACCGGGTGGACTTCTTCTCCGCGGGCAACCTGATCCTGCTCTGGATCTCGATCATCCTGATCAAGACCCTGCATGAGTTCGGGCACGCGACGACCTGCCGCCGGTTCGGCGGCGAGGTCCACGAGATGGGCGTCTGCTTCATGCTCTTCACGCCCTGCGGCTATGTGGATGCCTCCGATGCCTGGATGATGCGGCAGAAGCGGCACAAGCTCTTCGTGACGATTGCCGGGGTCTTCACCGAGCTCATCATCGCCAGCATCTCGGCGCACCTGTGGCTCGTGCTGCCCGACGGCATCCTCCGGAGCCTCGCCTTCAACGGGATGATCGTGGCGAGCGTGAACACGCTGATCTTCAACATCAACCCGCTGATGCGCTTCGACGGGTACTACGTGATGTGCGACCTGCTGGAGATCCCCAACCTGCGCTCGAAGGCGATGGTCTACTGCTCCTACCACTTGCAGCGGATTTTTCTCGGCTACCGCAACCTGCAGCAGGAGGCGATGTTCGACCAGGACGCCAACGGCCGGGTCTTCGTGATGTATTCGGTGTTGGCGTACACCTACATGATTTTCATCATCTATAGCATCACGCAAATCTTTGCCCGGATCCTCGAGCCGGTGGGGCTCTCGGAGTTCGGGCTTTACCTGGGTTATTTTGTTGAAGCCTCGTTCGTCGCTCTCCCATTCATCAAAGTGTTCATGGATGCAACCAGTCCCGGCGCGCACATCGTCAAGACCGGCTCGGCCCGCCGGCGGCTGGGGCTGATGGGGGTCGTGCTCGCCGTGATTGCGGCGGGCAGCTTCCTGGTGCCGACCCATCATCATGTCAGCCAGCAGGCGATCGTGATGCCCGAGTCGTTCGAGGCCGTGGCCTCCGACGTCGGCGGGGTCGTCGCGTCCGTCCACGTCCACACCGGCCAGTGGGTCGAGCCGGGCGATTTGCTGGTGACGCTTTCCAATCCGGAAATCCTTTCGGAACTGCATGTGGCGGAGGCGTCGCGGCAGCAGGCGCGGGTGCGGTTCGCGGCGCTCGGCTATGCGCCGGGCCGGCCGGTGCCGGGCCAGAATGCGAAGGCTGCCCAGGAAATCGAGCTGGCGGAGTCCGCCTACCAGCGGGCCGCCGCCCGGGCGGCCAGCCTCGAATTGCGCGCCCGGACCGCCGGCCATGTCCTTACCCCCGAAGTCGCCAAGCTGACCGGATCCTATGCCATGCCGAGCGTCCCGATCATGCGGTTGGGCGACACCCAGCGGCTCCAGTTGGCCGTGCCGTTGAGCGAAAGCGAAGCCCAGGTCGTGCAGCGCGGCGCCCCGGTCACCGGCCGGTGGCTGGCGACGGGAACAAAATTCGAGACGAAGCTGGATTCCGTTTCCTCCCAGCCCTCGAAGCCGGCCGATGTCCATATCGGCATGCTCGCGTATTTTGGCGGCCCGGTCCCTTCGGGATTCATGCAGCGGGATGCACGCGAACGGAGCGACTACCCCGTCTTCCTGGCCACGGCCCCGCTGCCGAAGCCGGACCATCCGGTCATGGACGGCTTGCGCGTGCGGGTTACGATCGAGGGCGAGGCAACGACCTGGGGCCGGAAGGTGTGGCGCGGGTTCCTTTCGCTCTTTGATCTGAAGGCGAAAAAGGCCGGGCGCTAGCAGCGTGTCGGACTTGGCATCCGACTGTACGGGTCGGGAGGAAGGAGGGTAGCAACACGCTGCTAGTTGGCCTTCGGCATTTTTCTTGTGGCGGGGTAGATTACCGTGGCAAGTGGCGGGGAAGTTGAGGTGCGCTGCCGCATGGCCACCCGCTTCATCAACATTGATCGTGATGCCCCAATGCTCCTGCCACCGGACCTGCGGGACTGGGTACCGGCCGACCACCTCGTCCACTTCGTGCTCGATGCGATCGAGCAGGTCGCAACAATTCAAGGTGAACACCCCGGGGAACCGTCAGCGTGGACGGTACCTAGCCCTACTTCCGCTACTGGAGGCTGGTGAGAACACAAGCCGTTGATCCATCGTCTGGTCTTCCCAAAGGTCGGGACTACACGAGCGGTTTGGCCGCCGGATATCGGATCTTTGGCGGGGGTT
>WYBX01000124.1 GCA_011525695.1 Verrucomicrobiia bacterium | reverse complement strand
GTCGGGAAGTGACTAGGTCGGGACTACACGCCCTTTGGAAAATCCGAGCGCTGCAATCCAATCGTTTAGATCGCGCCGCCCTTCAAAAATAGTCGCTTTCCGTCCCCAGTTGCGGAATTCGGGTTAGCCCCTATCCTTCTGACCACCGCGCCCTTGTGGCTACGCTGCGGCTCAAAAGAATCCGCTCGGAACGGTATCGCTGAACGAATCACCGTGCTTCCGCTGCTGAGCGTAAGCACACCGGCGGTTCGTGTTACAGTGGCAGCCTGAGGGTCGCCACGCAGCCGGCGCCGTTTTCGCGATTGGTGAGGGCGACGGAGCCGCCGTGATTCTCCGCAATCTGCCGGCACAGGACCAGTCCGATCCCGCTGCCTTCGGACTTCGTGGTGAAGAACGGCACGAACAGGTTTGTGGCCTGCGCCACGCCCGGCCCGTCGTCCTCGACCTGAAGCTCGACCGCCCCGGATATCCGCCGCCAGGAGACCCGAACCCCGGTGTTGGCGCGGGCTCCGGTGCTCCGCTCCTCCAGCGCCGCCTCCACGGCATTCTTTACGAGATTGATGACGAGTTGCTCGATCTGGGCGGCATCGGCGGGAATCACGATGTCCGGGCTCGGGAGAATCTCAACGTTCAGCCGCGTCTCCAGCGCGATTACGCGCTGCACGAGCGGGGCAATCGGGCACGGCGCAAGGGTCGGCTGCGGCAGCCGTGCGAGCCGGGCATAGGCCTGCATGAACCGCGCGAGGCTGTCGGCCCGTGCGGCGATGATATCGAGCCCGGCACGCATGTCGGCCTCCCAGTCCGGCGCGCGCTGGGGCGACTTGAGCAGGCTGCTGAGGCTGCCGGCGATCGACTTGATTGGTGCGAGCGAGTTGTTCAGCTCATGGCCGAGGACCCGCACGATTCGCTGCCAGGCCTGCAGCTCCTCTTCCCGCAGCGTGCGGCTCAAATCCGCGATCACCACCAGCTGGTGCGGCCGGCCGCCTTCCCGAAATTCGCTCCGGCGCATCCCCCACCGGCCGCTGCCGCCGGGAAACGAGACGTTGAGCAGCCGCGCATTCTCGCCCTCGAGGGCTTCAGCGAGCCCGAGTTCGGCCGCATCGCGTCCCAGGATCCGCTCGGCGGGTTTCTTCAACAGCAACTGGGCGGCGTGGTTCGCGAGCCGGAGCTTCCGCTCGCCGTCGAACGCGAAGATGGCGATGTTGATTTCTTCCATCACGGTCCGGAGCAGTGCCGTCGCCTCGAGCGCACTCAGCCGCTGCTCCTGGAGCGTGCGGCTGAGCGTGTTGATCTCCGCCATCACGTCGCCCAGCGGCTCGTCGCGACGGGCGCCGCGCGCCCGGACGGCGAAGTCGCCCTCCCGCAATGCCGAGAGCAGATTGGCCATCGTGTGAAGTGGCCGCACCACGCGATCCTGGACGGCGAGGGCGAAGCCGAGCCAGAACGCTCCGATCAACAGGGTTAGCGTCCACTGCACCTTCGGCGTCGCGTCCTCGTCGGCGATCCATAGATACGCCAGCGAGACGATGACGGCGGGCAGTCCGGACAACAGCGCCTGGACGAAGACCACCTGTTCATGGGAGAGCCTGCGGGTGTGCTTGGACATTCGGCTGGGGCGAGCCCACAGGATCCGGTCGCCCGTCTCAAGCCTGCTGAGCCGATGCGTATTCCCGCCCGGTCACCGTGGAAGCGACAGCTTGAAGCTTACTCCCCGCCCCAATTGGCAAGCAGCGAGACGCCATACCTCGCAACCCATCTTGCCGGGTCTCATCAGGTCGAGGCGCAGCGCGCATTCGACCGGGTGGAAGAGAATGCAATTCGAATTGAATTTCGCCGGTCGGAGACGCGGCGCTACGGCGGGCTGGCCCTCTGGCGGGTCCGGAGATCGTTGGTGCGTGCGGCTGCCTGGGGTAGCGCCGGTTTTCAACCGGCGAAAAGCGTTCCGAATCACACTTTCCGCAAGATGGGTTGTGAGGTATGGCGGGACGCCGCTGCCGCTTTCCGGCCAGCGGCGGGCGCTGTTTCCACTTGGGCTACGGCGTCTACAGCCCGTATTTTTCGAGCCGGCGGTAGAAGGCGCTCCGGCTGAGTCCGAGATCCTCGGCGGCCTTGCGCGCATTGCCGTCGCAGCGGGCGAGCGTCTTCTTGATCAGGAAGGCCTCGACCTCCTCGATGCTCATCTCCTCGATCCGCGGCGCGGCCTGGCCGGCGTTCAATCCGAGATCGGGCGCGCGGATCACCTTGCCCGGCGCCATCAGCACGCCGCGTTCGACGGCGTGATCGAGTTCGCGGACATTGCCCGGCCAGGAGTAGTCGCGCATGGCCTGCAGCGCGGAATCGTCGAAGCCGGTGATCGGCTTCCGATAGCGGCCCACGTGCTGCTTGAGAAAATGCCGCGCGAGCAGCTCGATGTCCTCGCGGCGTTCGCGCAACGGCGGCAGGTGGAGCTGGATCGTGTTCAGCCGGAAGAGCAGATCCTGCCGGAATTTTCCCGCGGCCACCTCCGCCTGCAGATCGGCATTGGTGGCCGAGACCAGCCGCACATTGGCGTGATACGTGCGCGAGGAGCCGACGCGCTCGAACTCGCCGGTCTCGATCGTGCGCAGGATTTTCGCCTGCTGCGAAAGCGGGATGTTGCCGATCTCGTCGAGGAAAAGCGTGCCGCCGTCGGCGAGTTCGAACCGGCCCGCGCGATCGGTCTTTGCATCCGTGAAGGCGCCGCGCACATGGCCGAAGAGTTCGCTTTCGAAGACGCCTTCCGGGAGTCCGCCCATGTTGACGGAGATGAAGGGCTTGGCGCCCCGGGCGGAGACGGCATGCAGCGCCTGGGCCACGAGCCCCTTGCCGGTGCCGTTTTCACCCGTGATCAGGACATTGGCATCCGAGGGCCCGACCCGCGCGATGATGTCGAGCACCGGCCGCATCGCGGCGGACTCGGCAATCAGCGCGGCGCCGGGTTTGCCGCCGCGCAGCAGCTGGTTTTCCTGCTCGAGCCGCCGATAGGCCCGGACCGCGGCGCCGAGATCGACCTGGTTCCGGACAATGGCGAGCAACCGCGGGTTGTCCCAGGGCTTCGTGATGAAATCACGGGCACCGCGGCGCATCGCCTCCACGGCCACGTCGACGCTGGCCCAGGCGGTCATCACGACGACGGGCAGCGAGCCGTCCAGGGCCTGGAGTTTTTGCAGGAGTTCCAGCCCCTCCTGCCCGCTGGTCGTGTCGCGGGCGTAGTTCAGATCCATCAGCACGAGCGCATAGTCGCTGGACTCGACCGCCTTGATGACGGCGGCCGGCGACTTGGCGGCCTCGGTCGCGTAGCCCTCGCTTTTCAGGAGCAGCCGCAACGCCTCGATGACGTCGGGCTGGTCGTCGGCGATAAGTATCCGCTGCGCAGGTGCATTCGGCATGCGCTTTATGACGGGCGCTGCCGCGGGCGTGTCAAGCGGACCGCTCACGCCGCCAGCGGGTTGGCCGCCTTCACGGAAGCGCCGGCCAGGGCGGTCCGCCGCGCGATCAGCGCGGCGAGCGAGGTCGTGCGGGCGTAATCGGCGACGAAGGTGAGCAGCACGAGTGCGGCCACGAGTGCACCGAAGATGTGGAGGGGATTGATGGCGGTGGGAACGGAAACACCGGCGAGCTGGGCAGAGAAGCTGCTGAGCAGGCTGGCGGCGAGGACGAGGGAGATGAGTTTGAGGGTGGTATTCATGGGAGTGCGTGCCCTATCGCAGCCCCCGTGCCAACTCTTCATAAATTCCTTAACCTATTAAGGAAAAGATGGATACGGATTTTCGTCCTGACATAAGATAGCGGCTCCGGTATGGCGGATGGGAAAATCGATTCCCAGAAGCGGGAAAAAACCGTGCGGTGGAGCAGCCGCCCTGCGACCGCCAACCACTCCTATGCAATGATCGTGGCACATGAGTGGCTGGCCACCAGCCGGTGTGCATCCCAAAGCGGGGAGCCGCAACCAGTCGTCCTCGATCGGCTCGCCGCAGAAGAACGAGACCGATTACGAAGAACGAAAGCGCCGAAGGAGCGTAGCGAAGATCCACGATCCGAATCGATACTTGGCAACCGAGGCGGGCCGGTGTGCTTCATCCAACCGGCGAAACGCGCCCCGCCGCTGGCAGAATCGCCTCACCAGCGGGGCTTGCGAAGAAGGCCGACATGGGGAAGGGTTTTTACCCTTCCGGGTGCGCGGGGCAGCCAGCGCCAGCTACGTAATCGCGCCTACGTGTTTCCGGGGGGTACTGCCACTTGACCGCATTAACCGGCTGAAAATGCTGAGGCCAATCACCCACCGATCGACCACGATGCGCCGCCCCCTGCGAGCCCACCGCGCCTGCGCCTTCACCCTGGTGGAGGTGATGTTTGCCGCGGCCGTGCTTGCACTGGCGGTGGTGGGCATGATCCAGGTGGTCGTGGCCGGCTCGCAGATGCTCGATCTGTCGCGCAAGCAGACCATCGCCGCGCAGATCATCCACGGCCAGATCGATGACATCCGGCTGCGCGACTGGAGCGAACTCAGCAACACCACGATGTTCCCCGCCGATTACACCGCGGCGGTGGATGCCAGCGACCAGACCACGAACGTGAGCAAGGGATTTGTATTCGGTTCCCAGTTACCGACCATCACCCAGGGATTCACCTGCCGGCGCGTCATCTCCACCGTCCGGACCGATCTGAAGAAGATTACCTACACCGTGACCTGGAAGGGCAACTCCGGCCGGACGTACTCACGGCAGGCCTCCACCTATGTCGGGCGCAACGGGCTCTATGTCACGTACCAGCGCTCATAGCCGGCGCGGGGCGGCGGCTTTCACGCTGACCGAGCTCCTCATCGCCGTGAGCCTTTCCGCGATTCTCTTCGCGGCGGTCTTCAGCGCGTACCTTTTCCTGGGCCGCAATCTCACCCGGCTGGTGAACGGGCAGCAGCAGCAGGTCGAGAGCCGCCGCGCCCTGCGGCTCTTCACCCAGGACCTCAGCGCCGCCTTCCGGCTCACGACGGCGTCCGCAAGCCAGCTGACGCTGACCACCACGACCGCGTCGACGCCGACCGTGACCTACACCTATTCGTCCGGCAACAGCACCCTGACGCGGACAGACAGCAGTGGCACACAGACGCTGGTCCGGGGCATCACGCCAAATACGTTCGCGTTCACCTACTACAACGAGACGGGCGCAACCGTGACCGCGCTGCAAAGTATCAAGTCGGTCGAGATGTCGTTTTCCACCACCCACGGGAGCACCACGGCCGGGACGCAGGCCGCCTACAGGACGGTCTCGCCCCGGGTGGTGCTGCGCAACAAGAAGGCCATCTATGAAGACTGACCGGATCGGCGCGCCCTGGCGGCCGGGGAGCGTGGACGAAGGCTTGCGGCCGGGCCGGCATTGGAGTCTTTGAAGGGATGCCCGCGTTTTCCCTCCTCTCCCGGAAGAAGCGCCACGGCGTTCTCTGCAACCTGACGGACCACATCGTCCAGGTGGCGCGGCTCAACCGGCTGGACGAACGGCCGCTGCACGTGGAGGGCTTCGCCGAGCTGCCGCTGGCTGATGACGAGGCCATTGCGCAGTGGTTGGGGACGGCTTTCCCGGATCGGTCGCCCGGTTATCTTCCGACCTACGTCGGGTTTCATCCGCCCGAGCGCGTCCTCTTGCGGGAGAACATCAACACCCGGCGGATGGCGGAGCCGAATTTCCTGGAGCATCTCCTGGCCGAGCACGCCCGGCTGACGGCGCTGAAGGACTGGCAGGTCGGCGCCCTGCATCCGATCGAGGGGGATCTCTTCACGGCCGCGTCGCCCTCGCGCCCCGGGCTGCTCTTCGGGTTGCCGCGCTCGACGGTCCGGGAGACGCAGCAGCACCTGTGCGGCCTGGGCCTGCTGCCCAAGCGGCTGGAGATTGGAACCGTGCCCCTGCTGGGCGCGCTCACGCGGCACCTGCGGGAATCGGCCTACCCGAAAGTGGTCGTGGCCTGCGAGATTGGCCGGACCCAGACCCGGATCTACTTCCTCGCCAGGGACGGTGTGCACACCCCGCCCTCGCTGCCACATGGGCTCCGCTCAATCGAGGAGTCGGCCATGAAGGAACTCGGCGCGCCGGATGTGGCGGCCGCCCGGATCCAGCTCGAGCGGCCGACCGACGAATTGCGCGGGCATGGGCGGCGGCTGGTCCGGATGCTGACCCGGCATCTGAAGCCGGCGATCGATTATTTCGAGATGCAGACCGGCCAGCCAATCGGCGCCCTTTATTGCGCCCATCTGCCGGCAAAACTCGGCTGGCTCGAGGAGGCGCTGGCCGGCGCCGTCGAGCTGGAGTTCCTCGTGCCGGATTATGCCTCCGGGCTGCCGTCGATGGGCCTGGCCCTGGCCTCCGAGACGCTGGCCCCCCACCGTTCCTGGTTCCAGGCCCTGAGCCTGGTCGCCGAACTCGCCCCCGTTGCCGCCCATGAAGCGAAGTCGTGATCCGCTGGCCGTGACGGCGCACTGGCATGTCGACTGCCGGCTCGAGGCCGAGCTGCCGGAAGACAAGATTGTTGGCACCCGCTTCCTGGTGAACGCACTGTTCACCGCGCTCGCGGCGGCAATGCTGCTTTTCACCGGCTGGCTCGGGTATGTCAGCCTGAGCTTGCGGCATCAGATTCAGGACTGGGAAAACCGGATCAACGACAACCGCGCCGAAGTCCGCGAGATCCAGGGCATGCAGCGCGATTTTGCGGTGGAGGCGGCCAAGATCGACCAGGCCCATGCCCTGATGCGGCCGCGGTTCGGGGTTTCGCGCTTTATCTCCAGCATCGGCCGGACCCGCCCGGAGCAGATGGCGGTCGACATCATCGAATGGAACGAAAGCGGCGTCTTCGTGCGGGGCAGCGTCACCGAATCCTCCGAACGGGCCACGCGGATGCTCGGTGGGTATGTCGAACAGCTGCGGAAGGACGAGCGGATCGGCCCGATCTTCCAGGAGATCGTCCTCACCTCGCTTGATCGGGGAGGCATGGGCGGAAGCCTGCGCTTCGAAATCCATTTCCGGCTGAAGCCGGAGTCCAGTTGAACACCATGGGCCGCCTCGTTGAAATCATCCGGCGTTACCCCTACGGCACGGCCTGCCTGGTCCTGAGCATTGCCCTCGGCGTCGCGGCCTGGTGGCTCGGCGGGCAGATTGACGACTTGAGAATCGTGCACCAGGAGCGCTCCCGCGAGGGCGAGGCGATGCTGGCCACGCTCGTCGGCGGCACCGTCCAGCGACAGGAGCTCGCCAACGTCCGGGAATATGTCCGCCGGATTGAGGACAACCTCCTGATCGAAACCAACCTGGCCGAGAACACGTGGTATTTCTTCAAGCTGGAGGAGCAGACGCGCGCCCGGCTGCCGGAGTTGCACCAGCTGAGTTCTCCGCCCAGCGAGCGGCAGCCGCTGTTCAAGCGGATCCCCTACACCTTGCGCGTCACCGGCACGCACGAACAGGTCACGTCGTTCCTGCTCGCGCTCGAGACGGGACCGCGGCTGGTCAAGATCACGAGCTTCAGCTTCTCCCGCCGGGATGCATCCGGCGACAACCTCGCGCTGGATCTGAGCCTCGAACTGCTGGGCAAAAAATGAGACGCCATTCTTTCCATTTCGGCCTTTTCCTCGCGGGAGTGCTGGCGGTGGGTTTTGCGGCGGCACCAAAAACTCCCGGCCCGCCCCCGCTCTCGCCGCGGTTCAAGCAGGTGCGTGAGCGGATCGACGCGCTTTTTGCCGATCGCAGCACGCCGCCGCCGAACCCCACCCTGCTGGACAACCCGTTTCGCCCGCCCGGGGCGATTCCGGCCGAGCCGGAACCAACGCCCGAGAATCCCGCCGAGCCTGCGCCGGCTGCGCCCGTAAGCTCCGACCTGGAAACGCTCCAGCAGGCCGTGGCCACGCTGCGGGTCACGGGCACGTTCAATGTCGGCGGCGAGGTGCATCTCGTGATCAATGCCCGGCCCTACAAGGCCGGCGATGTCCTCCAGGTGAGCCTCCCCCGCGGGACGGTTTACCTGCGGGTGCGCGAGATCGCGCCCAACCTCGTCACCCTCACGCTGAACGAGGCGGAGATGACGTTGAAGTATTGAACCGGAATCAGCGCGGCGGCCCACATTCCGCCGCGCGCCGCGGGTGGAGCGCACTACGGCGTGAGATCCAGTTCCTCCGGCCGGGCGAGCGCCGAGGTGCGCCAGTTGAAGAGAATCGCCAGGATCCGGAAGAGGAACGTGAGGGCGATCGCGATGATCGCGGCGAGCGTCGGCGGCAGCACGAGGATGGCGGTGCAGAACACGAAGGTGACCGCGCCGGCGACGGCCGTGAGCACATAGAACTGGCCCGGGCGGAAGACCAGCGGCTCCTCCCGGGTCACGACATCGCGCAGCAACCCGCCGCCAACGGCATTGATGACGCCGACCAGGACCGCGGCGGGGGCGGCCAGCCCATACTGGAGCGCCTTCTGCGTGCCGAAAGCCGCATAGGCGCCAAGCCCGAGCGCGTCGATCACGGCCACGACACGGCGGACGCGCGGCACGTGCCGGCCAAACAGGGCTCCCACCGCCGTGGCCGCAATCACCATCTGGAGGTAGCGCGGATCCGTGAGCAGTGGCGTGGCGGTGAGGCCGGGCAGGAAGACGCCGTCGCGAATCAGCCCGCCGCCGAGCCCGGTTGCGAGAGCCAGGAAAAACACGCCGACAATGTCATAGCCGCGCTTCATCCCCGCCAGTGCGCCCGTGAGCGCAAACGCGAAGGTCGCGCCGTGATCGAACCATACCGGGAGCCGGAACCAGGCTTCGCTCATGGCGGAGAGCGAATGCGCGCGGCGGATAATCGCCACTCGCAAATGACGCCGCTGCCACCTGCGCTGCCGCCGTCAGTAGGTGAAGAACATCTCCTGCAGTGCGAGTGGATCGCGGGTCCGCGTGAGCCCGAGCGACAGGAGCACGCGGGCCTTCTGGGGATTGAGCTCGTCGGCGGCGATGAAGCCGAGCGTGTCGTCGTCCACCTCGATGTTCCGTTCGACCACGCCGCCGCCGGTGCGCGAGCTGCGGACGACGGCGAGCCCGGCGCGCACGGCCTCGGCGGCGGCGGCGAGCGCGGGGGCCGCCAGGTTGCCGTCACCGACGCCGGCGATGACGATTCCCCGGGCGCCGGCACGGACCGCGGCATCGATCAATTCGCGGCCCATCCCGGCGTGCGCGTACACGATGTCGACCCGGGGCAGGCTGGAGAGTCCGTCCACGGAGAATTCGCTGTCGCTCGTGTGACGGCGGACGGGCGGCGCGTAAAGATGCAGCCGGCCGGCATGGACGAGCCCGGCCAGCCCGCGGTGGGTGGCGCGGAAGGTTCCCAGCTGAGTCGTGTTGGTCTTCGCCACCTCGCGCGCGAAGTGGATCTCGTCGTTGGCGACCACCAGCACGCCGCGACCGCTCACGGCCGGCTGGGCGGCCACGGCGACGGCATTGTAGAGATTCATCGGCCCGTCCGCGCTGATGGCGGTGGCTGGCCGCATCGCGCCGACCAACACGACCGGCTTCGAGGTGCGAACGACCAGGTTCAGGAAAAACGCGGTCTCCTCCATGGTGTCCGTGCCGTGCGAAATCACGACGCCGGCAATCGTCGGCGTGTCGACGGTCGCCTGGGTCCGGGCCGCGAGCCGGAGCCAGATCGCGTCGTCCATGTCCTGGCTGCCGATCGCGGCGACCTGTTCCACGTCGAGCGCGGCGAGCTCCGTGAGCTGGGGCACGGCGGCGATCAGCGCATTGATCGAGAAGGCCGCGGCCTTGTAGCCGCGCGCATGGTTCGCCTGCGCGCCGGCGATGGTGCCGCCGGTGGCCAGCAGGCGGACACTCGGGAGGACGGAGGACGAAGCCGGCATGCGCCGACTAAGACAGAACCGGCGGGCCTTCGCAGGAAAAAAAGATGCGCCGCGCCGGCGGTCCGCCTGGCGGACCCGATCGCCACATCTGTGCCATGATCATGGTGTATGTGTGGTGACTGGGAAATCGCACCTGGCGTTGAAGATCGGTCTCCCTGCGAGAAACATGCCCAGGGGTGGTCCGTCGCGATCGCCCGGTGCCACATATGCACCATGATGATGGTGTATCTGTGGCAACCGGGGAATCGCGCCGGGTTTCGAAAATCATCTGTCCCTGCGACAAACAAGCTGGTTTCCTCATCCGAGGCCGACGTAGCTGATGGAAAACCGACCGCGCGAACCCAATTCCCCTGGTGAAAGTCGCCGGCGCGACTTTCGAACTGCCGGCCCGGGTCGCCAGGCCGCAGGTCCGCGTGAAGCGCATGCGGATCGCCCGGGAGAGCGCCGGCCCGGTGAGAGTGCCGGTCGCGATCGAAACGGACCGGGCCGCGGGGGAAGCCCCGGCCGCCCCTCCGCTGGCGGCCATGGAGGCGCCGATCGACCACGCGCTGACGGCGGAGGACGTGCTGATCGGCCGGCCCCTGGTGGCAGTGCGCATCCGCAGGCACGCCCGCTGGCGGCTGCAATCGCCCAGCCGGAGCCAGCCGCGGCAAAACCGGCGCCGCCACGCGGGCCGACCCTGAACGGCTGGCTGCCCGACTTCGTCTTCACGGGCGAAAAGTTCGAGTCCGGGCTCGCGTTCTTTGCCGATCCAATGGGCCGGATCACGCGGTTTTCGCGCGAGCCGGCAGACCTCGCCGGCGCACGCCGGCTCGCCGGGCAGGCGGCGCTCCCCGGGATGGTCAACGCCCATTCCCATGCCTTCCACCGCGTGCTGCGGGGCAGGGCCGAGCAGCGGCCCCGGCCCGATCGCGACACCGCGATGCCGTGGCGCGAGGTTCACGATCAAGCCCTGCAGCGGCTCACCGCCGAGGATGTGTTCGACAGCGCGCGGATGGCGTTCCTCGAGATGCTGCTCGGAGGCATCACCTGCGTGGCTGAATTCCATTACCTGCATCACCAACCCGATGGCTCCCCGGCCGCGGATCCGAATCGGTACAGTCGCGAAATCCTCCGCGCGGCGCACGACGTGGGCGTCCGGATTGCCCTGCTGAAGGTGGCATACGCGCGCGGGGATTTTGGCGGCGATGCCGCGTCGGCGCCGCCACGGGCGCGGACTTCGTCCACGGATCAGTTTGTGCGGGAGTGCGAGCAGCTGCGGACTTTTGTCGAGTCGGAGTATCCCGCGGACGAGGCCTGGCTCGGCGTGGCTGCGCACAGCCTCGGCGCCGTGCCGTTGCCGATTTTCAGGGAAATCGGCGGCTATGCGCACTCCCGTCGGCTGCGGCTCCATGCGCATGTCTCGGCATCGGCGGCGGAGAACGCGGCCTGTGTGGCTGAATATGGCCGGACGCCGATTGCGCTCCTGGCGGAGCATGGGCTGATCGACAAGCGGTTCACCGCCGTCGGCGCAATCCACCTGGCGGAAGACGAGATCAAGCTGATGGGTGCGGCGCGGGCGAGTGTCTGCGTCTGCCCGGTCTCGGAACGCAGCCATGGATTCGGCACGGCGCCGGTCGAGGAGCTGTTGGCCGCGGGCGCGGGGATCGCGCTGGGCACGGATCGGCAGGTGCAGGGCGGATTGCTGGAAAACGCGCGGCTGCTCGAATACGAGCTGCGTTCGAGGGTGCCGACCCGCCCCGGCGGGACGGATCCCGCGGCAGCGTGGTGGCATGCGGCGACAGTCGCGGGTGCACGCAGCCTCGGTGCGACCACCGGTGCGCTCGAAGTCGGCCGTCCGGCGGATTTCTTCACGGTAAACCTCTTTGATCCCGCGTTGGCCGGCGCGGCGCCGGAAAACCTGCTTGCCGCCATCGTGCTTGGACTCGAGCGGCGTGCCATTCGCGAGGTCTGGGTCGGCGCCCGGCCGATCATCACCGGTGGCCGGCACGCCTTCCAGGGACCGATCGTCGGGCGTTTCGCCGACCTGCAGAAGCGGCTGTGGGGGCCGGCCGGCCCATGAGCCGCGAACCTGGTAGCGCGCCGCAGCGTGAGTATTTCATTGCCGATGATCTGAGCGGCGCGCTGGACGCCGCATCCGCCTTTCATGCCGCGGGCCAGGCGGTGCGGATCGCGCTCTCCACCGACGCCTGGCGGCAGTCGGCGCCAACGGAGATGATCGGTTTCACCACGGAAACGCGCAACGCCGCGCCGGCAGCGGCTGCGGCCGCCGTTGCCGATGCCATTGCGCTGGGCCGGGCACGGGGCGAGCGGCTCGTATTCAAAAAAATCGACTCGACCCTCCGTGGTCCCGTTGCCGCCGAACTTGCCGCGCTCGCCGAGGCGCTTCCGGAGGCGCGGATACTTTTCACGCCGGCCAATCCGCGGGTGGGCCGGACCGTCCGCGACGGCGTCCTGCTGGTGCATGGGGTTCCGGTGGCACAGACCGATTTTGCACGGGATCCCGTCAGCCCGGTGACGGAGAGTTTCATCCGCCGGCTGCTCGGTGCCGCCGCGGGCCCGCGGGTCGACCTGGCCGACGCGGTCGATGAAACGGATCTCGAGGCCGCGGTTGCGCGGATCCGGCGCGCGGGGGAGCCGTGGGTGGCGGTGGGCTCCGGTGCGCTCGCATGGCCGGTGGCGAGGGCCCGGGCGGATGCGCAACGGCTGGCCGCGAGCCCGTCCGCGGGATTTCCGGCCGGGGGCGTGCTGCTGGTTGGGGGCAGCGCCCATCCGGGAAACCGGGTGCAGGCCGCGCAGCTGGCGCAGGCGGCAGGGATCGCGGTTTGCGAAGTGCGGGTGGCAGAGCCGGAGGCTGCGGTACGGACGGCGCTGGAGGGCTTGCGGCGCGCGGGCACGGCGATGCTCCAGGTGGAGGATCTCCGGACGGAGAGCGACCGGGCGCTGCGGGCGGTCACCCGGGCGGCTGGCGCCGTGATTCGTGAATCGGGCGTTGCGCGGGTCTTCGTGACGGGCGGGGAGACCGCGTTCGCGATTTGTCGCGCGCTCGGGATCTCATCGCTGCTTTTCCGGGCGGAAATCGAGCCGGGGCTGACGCTGTCGGAGGCTGCCACGGGGGCACGGCGACTGGCGCTGGCGATCAAGCCGGGCGGGTTTGGCGATGCCGGCACGTGGCGGCGCGCCTGGGAGGCGTTGCGGAAAGTGTGAGGGCAGGAACCGCAGGGAAGAGGAACGTCATTCCGCCGGCGGGGCCGGGCTGCTGCGCTGCCGGCTTCGCAGGCCAGGAAACCCCGAATTCAGATTCCGATCACGCCCGCTTGCCCGGCACCGGCGGCAATGCCGGATCCGCACTCTTCACCATCCAGTCCAGCAGTCGCGAACGAAATTACGCTCGAACAGCACCCCTTCACTCGCGAGCCGGTCCATGTTCGGTGTCTGGATGACCGGGTTTCCCGCCGCGCCCAGCGCATCGTGCCGCTGCTGATCGTTCGTGATCAGGATCACGTTCCAGGGCAGGGCCGGCGTTTGTTCCGTCGCGCCGGCAGAAAGGACCGTCACGCCAAGTACGAGGACGAGATTCTTGAGCGGGGTTTTGCAGGATGGATGCTTCATGATCATGTCAAACTTTGCGGTCGGCGACGGCCCGCCCGCCGAAGCTTCAGCGAAGGACGGAGCGGGGCCCTCGCGAACGCAAATCTGATTCCAGGAATCTCCGTTCGCGAATTTCGGGGCTAGGATGAGGGACGAACGTCGATCCGGACCAGCTGGCGGGCGGGCAGCTCCAGCGGGACTTCCGCCCTCGGGCCCGTCACCCGGAAACTCCTTCGCACCGTCGGCGCGGCGCCGGCGCGCGCGTCGGCCGGTGCGATCGTCAGCTCGTACGCGCCGGGTCGGAGCAGGAGAAACTCCGCCGCGAGCGAGCGCGGCTCCGGACCGAAATGGAACAACTCCGCGGTGAACGCCGTCGCGCTCGAGTCGGTGACGAGCACGGCGAGGTCACGCGGCGGCGTGCGCCAACGGACCGCATTGAGCGGGAAGATGCCGGCATTGCCGGCGTCGCCGGTGAGGCAGGAGTAGAGGAGCTGGAAGTTGGGGGCCGGGGGTGCCGCTTCATCCATGTAGAGCAGGTAATTGCTCGAGAAATTCAGCACGCGGTCGGTCCAGCGCATTTCCGAAAGGAATCCCTCGCGGTTCGAGCGAAACGCCTCCGCCGTCCGTTCCAGGTCTTGCGTGAGCGCCTGGCGATCGCCACCCAGCCGGAAGGCAAGGTAGCCATCCGCGCTGGTATCGAGCAGGCCGTCGTACTGCCTGTCGCCGGTCAGGAAGCGATACTTGGCGAGCGCGCCCTGCAGGATTCCCCGGGCATGAAAGGCCACCCAGGATCCGGAGCCGGGCTCAGCGTCCCGAGAGCCGCCTCCCTGCGCGCGGACGAATGCCGCCATCGACTGCAGCGGAGCGAGGAAACGTTCCTCCCGGGTCATGTGCCAGGTGAGCAGGAGCGTTGAGGCCATCATCCGGGTGACGCCGGGCCAGTTGTAGAGTTGATCATTGTGGTTCAGCGGGAACGGCTGCCACCAGGACTTGCCGCCCTCGACCGGGACGCCGACGCGGCCCGCCGGCCAGGAGATCGAGCTGGGCAGGATGCCGGCCGGCTTGCCGTTCTCCTCGCGCTTCGCCGCATCGAGCCAGACCTCCATCCATTCGCCGAACAGCTTCCCCAGCGCAGGATCCCCGGTCCGCTGCCAGTAAAGCAGCGCCGGCATCACGATCGTCGGATGATACACCGTGTCGAAGGCCCGCCGCGGGCTTTCGTCCACCTTGCGGTCGCTGAAGTAAATCGACTTGAACTGCGTGAACCCGCGCTGATTCCGCCCGATCCAGCCTTCGCGCATAAGCTCCGTGATCCGCAGCGCCCGTTGCTGCCAGATCGGTTCGTCCGGACGCAGATGCATCATCGGCACGATCGTGTCGGTGGAATCCTCGTTCGAATGCTCGACATCGGTGACCCGTGACGTGAAGCCGTTCCGCATGTGGGGCAGCGCGAACATGCCATGGGAGATTCGCTCCTGCGCCGCGATGATCTCGGGATCCTCGAAGGCAATCAGCGCCGGCGCCCACCACCGCCACATCTCGACGTCATCGCCCCAGCCGCCGCCGAACTGGCCGTCGGGCAGCTGCCGCTCGCGAATCCACCAGCGGATGATGGTGCCGAGTTTGTCCATCGCCTCCCGCTGGAGATTCGCCCAGGCCGGCGCTTGCGGATCGGCCGGGTTCATTGCCGGCCAGGGAATCGGCTGGCCGAGATACATCCCGATGATCCGGTTGGCGGGGAACGCCTGCCCGGCTGCGCGCAGCAGATCACGCGCTTCGCGGTAGTAGGCCTGGCGCGTTTCCGCGACCGCGCGGACCGGCCCCGACTGGATGGCCATCCAGATGAGCATCCGGCCACGGTACAGTTCCCAGAGCGGACGCAGGGGCGAATCGGCAGCCGGCTCGGCCGGATAGACGGGTCCGCCCAGGGCGGCGGGCTGCACGTTCCGAATGAACCGGCACAGGTAGCCGTTCTCGGCCGCGCGTTGATCGTTCATCGCCGGCCGCGACTTGCCGTCCGCCCATTCCTGCACGATGGGCAGCAGCGTCTCGAGTTCAGCGCGAACCGCCGGTGCGAGATCCTCACGGGTGGCGAGCGTTTGCAGGAGCCGGAGCCGGACCATTTCGTCCTCCGCGTTGCCAGCCGCGCGGATCAGTTCGACTGCCGAGGCTGGAACCGCCGATCCCGTTCGCCCGCCGGTGGCGGAGCCCTCAAAGACGAAATCGCGGAAGGCCCTGGGCACATGAAAACTCGGCTCGCCGGTCGGTGACCATGCCGCGGATACAGACCGCGCGCCGGAGGCATTCGGATCCCGCGGACGATCGATCCGGAACAGGTTGAACCTCCAGCGATCGCCGGGCCGCGGCGGCACGGAGAGCGACTTGGTGGAGGGCAGCGGGCCAAAACCCGGCCACGGCAGCGACGCGGTGGCAACCCAGCCCGTCGGATTGCCTCCGGCGTCACGCTGGATCGTCACCCGGGTCTCCAACCCGGCGAGGTCGAACTCGAACTCGCCTTGTTTGTTCGGCGAAGGAGAAATCATCCGCAGGTCGCAGACGACATTCCCGGGCGAGATCTCCAGTTCGTAGTAGTCGAAACCGGAGCGATTCGGATCGAGGAAGATTTCCACCACCTCCTCCTCCCAGAGATGCTCGTCCCGGCGGGTCATCGTGTGCCACGGATCGCGGTCCTGCGCGTCGAACCGGAGATGGAGCGCATCGCCATTCCACAACGCCCGAAACTCCGTCAGCGTGCCTTCGGGTCCCCACGAGACAACCTGCGCCTCCTTCCATGCGGATTCGTCCGCGGCCAGCAGCGTGTCGGCAGCAGCGGTGGTGCGGCCCACGCGATATTCGGCCAGCACCACGCAGGCGCCGAAGAGCCAGATCGACAGCAGTGCGCGGGTCAGGCGCGTGAGGAGGTAACAATGGGGTTTCATTTGCGGAGATTCAATAAGACTGGAGGCTTGGTAGCGCCGGTTTTAACCGGCGAACGGATGTCAGTGTGTTGTGAGTGGCAAAGCTTGGATTCAACCGTGCGTTCGACTGCTGTTCGCCGGTCGGAGACGCGGCGCTACCGCGGGCCCGCAAGCCTGGGAAAATGCGGACTAAGCGGACAAACCGAGCACGCGGACGGCATTCTCGTGGTAGACCTTCTTCAGAATCGGATCGGGCAGCCCGACCCCGTAGATCCGCCAGCGGCCCTGCGGCGGAACGGGCGCAGGCGCATAGTCGAAGTACTCGTCCTCGGTCTCCAGGAACCGGAAATAGATCTCGTAAAGCTCGTCCGTGAACACCTGCTGCGGCGTCCGCAGGCCGCCCGGTGGCGGCACGGCATCGGTCCCGAACAGGATTCGATCCTGGAACCGATCGAAGAACTTCCGCGCCGCCCGCGGCTGCCGGCCGAGCTCGCCAATCCGGGCGCCAATCTCCACCACGACGTTGGGAAACCGCTCCAGCGTCTGACCGACGGACGCCAGGTTCTCGGCGAAGTGGCCGACATGGAGTGCCACGAACGTGGTCCTGGGGTGCCGGGCAAACACGCGATCGCGGGCGTCCAGCAGTTCGTGGAAGCCGGGAAAGTCGCGGCCATGGAAAGACCAGCTGGGATGGTTGCCGAGTTCGTCCCAGCGCTCGTTGGTCCGATCGATCGGCAGGAAGAACGCCTCGGGATCCGCAGTGTGGATGAAGACGGGCAGTTTCAGCGCGGCGCAGGCCTCCCACATGGGATCGAACCGGCGATCGTCGACCTTCACCAACGGTCCCTCGTCGAATTTCTCGCGCAGGTAGAGCCCGAGGGTCTTCAGTACCTTGAGTCCCTTCGCGCCGGCGCGGTGGGCTGCGACGAGCGCGTCGGCCTGGAGCTGCGGGAACCTGGAATCGAGAAACTGGCCGAAGCTGGGCTCGGTGCAGCTAAAGAACCGCCCCGGAGCCTTCCGATCGAACTCGTTGAGGGTGGACTCGAGCCCGGCACCCGTGCCGCCCGTGAGGTTCACCATCGCGCGGAGGCCCTTGCGATCCATGAGCTCAAGCGCGTCCTGCGCGGTGGTCCCGAACCGCACTTTCTCGCCCACCGGCACGCCGCTGCGCGAGTTGGCCGTGAAGGTGAGGTGCGAGTGCGCATCAATCACGGGAAACTTCGGTTTCGGGACACGCGTTTCCGGCACGTGGAGCATGCTCCTCGGCTCGAAATCCTCCAGCGCCAGCGGCTTTCGGTCGGGCGGGAGGGTGGAGGTGCTGGACGCGCTGGCCGCGGTGGCGATCGTGCCCAAGGCGCCGGCACCGGCGGTGCGGATGAACTGACGACGATTGAGGTTGGCCATGGGGATCTTCTTTTCAGTTTTTGAGTGCAGGGGCAACGATGCGAAGCTTGCCGAGCGGATACCAGCCGTCCGCCGGCCGGCCCGCAATGGCCAGCCGAATCCGCGGCTCGTGAGTGGTGTCATCGACGAGTGCGACGCTGAGATCGTATTCGCCCACCGCGATGTCCGGCGGCAGGAAGATCGCGCTTTCGTGCAGGGTGTCGCCGGGCAGCCAGCTGGTGATGTCGGCATCGGTCGGGAAGACGACGGCATACGACCCGCGCTGCAGCCGGATGGCCGACCGGTACGGCCGGTAGCATGGCGCCACGCCCTTGTTTTCCCACCATGCCGAGAAGGCGAGCTTTCCATTCGGGCTCGCCTCGGCCGGGTATTGGAACCGGCGCAGCGCGAGCCGGTATCCCATCCGCTTCAGCCATGACTCCACTTTCGGCATCCACTCCGCCGGAATCGGGCCCGACTTCGGATTGAAGGTCGAGATGTGCCACTTCAGCGACTGCTCGATGATGTAATCGAGATCGTAGCCCCGGCGCAGCCAGGACTCCATGGTCCCGCACGATTCGAAGCTCACCGGCGCCTTCCGCCAAAGATCCCGCCAGCCGCTCTGGATGATCCAGTAGGGATATTTCGCCAGCATGTGGCCGCTGCTGTCGGTCTTCATGTCGCCGAGGCAGTCCAGCCGGAATCCGATGTCCCGGCGGGAGAGCAGGTGCGCGGTATCTGCCTCGGAGCCCTTCAGCATCAGGAGGTTCGAGTTCGCGCCGCGGAAACCGCGAAGACTTCAGGTCAGGATACCACGCACCACCTGTGCGGGCTCGACGCCGGTCAGCCGCATGTCAAGACCCTGCGACTTGAACGTGAAGCGCGAGTGGTCGATGCCGAGACAATGCAGGATCGTGGCGTTGAGATCGAACAGGCTCACGGGATCGCGCACGATATTGTAGGAGAAGTCATCGGTCTCGCCGTAGACGATGCCTGGCTTCACTCCGCCGCCGGCGAGCCATACGCTGAAGCAGCGCGGGTGGTGGTCGCGCCCATAATTGGTCTGCGTCAGCGTTCCCTGGCTGTAGACGGTCCGGCCGAATTCGCCAGCCCAGATCACCAGCGTGTCCTGCAGCAGCCCGCGCTGCTTGAGGTCGGTGACGAGGGCATGGCAGGCCCGGTCGACATCCTTGCACTGCGGCCGGTGATCGCCAGGGAGGTTGCTGTGCTGATCCCAGCCGCGATGCAGGATCTGCACGACACGGACATCGCGTTCGGCCATCCGCCGCGCCAGCAGGCAGCTTGCGGCAAAGCTGCCGGACTCCGTCACCTCCGGCCCGTACATAGCCAGGGTCTCCGGGCTCTCGTTCGAGAAATCCGTGAGCTCGGGCACGCTCGTCTGCATCCGGAACGCCATTTCGTACTGCGCGATTCGGGTCAGCGTTTCCGGATCGCTGAAGCGCCGGTGCGCGAGGGCGTTGAGCTTCGCCAGCGAGTCGAGCATCGCCCGCCTTGTCGAGGGCTCCACTCCCGGCGGATTGTCGAGGTAAAGCACCGGATCGCCCTGCGACCGGAGCGCGACGCCATTGTGCGACGAGGGCAGGAACCCGCTGCTCCACATCCGCGTGAACAGCGCCTGGGCATTCGCCTTCGATGACCACCGGGGCGTCAGCACCACGAACGCAGGGAGATCATTGTTCTCGCTGCCGAGCCCGTACGAGAGCCAGGAGCCGAGACTCGCCCGGCCGGGAATCTCCGTGCCGGTCATGAGGAACGTGCAGGCCGGGTCGTGGTTGATCGCGTTCGTATAGACCGAGCGGACAATCGCAATGTCGTCGACGAGCTTTGCCGTCCAGGGCAGCAGCTCGCTGACCCAGGCGCCGCTCTGGCCGTGCTGCGCGAACGTGAAGAGCGACGGCGCCACGGGAAACCGGGCCTGGCCGCTCGTCATCGTCGTTATCCGCTGGCCCATCCGGATCGAGTCCGGCAGCTCCTCGTCGAAACGCGGCTGAAGCGCGGGCTTGTAGTCGAAAGTGTCGAGCTGCGACGGCCCGCCGTTCATGTGGAGGTAGATGATCCGCCTGGCGGTCGGGGCGAAGTGTGGGAACCCGGCGAGCGGCGGATGCACCCGCGCGGGTGCAGCGTGGAGCCGCGGCGCGAGCCAGTTCAGCGCCACGCCGCCCATGGCCAGCCCGGCTCCGGCAAAGAACTGCCGGCGGGTCAGGTGATTCAGGTATTCGTGACCGGGGTTCATCGTCAGTTGCGCGTGACGGCCTCATCCAGGTTCAGCAGCAGGTTGGCCACCATCGTCCAGGACGCCAGGTCGGCCGGCGGCAGCGTGGGATCCGGTTTCGACTCGCCGCTGGCAATCACCTTCGCCGCCGCCCGCGGGTCATCCGAAAAATGCGCGCGCTGCGTCGCCAGCGCCTCGAGGAGGAGCTTCCGCTCCTCCGTGGTCGGTCGCCGCGCGGTCACGGTACGGAACGCCCGCGCCAGCCGGCGCGGATCCGTCTCCGCCGGGCCCCGAAGCAGCCGCTCCGCGAAGGCGCGTGCGGCCTCGAACTGCTGCACGTCGTTCAGCAGGACCAGCGCCTGCAGCGGGGTGTTGGAGCGCCCGCGGACCACGCAGAACGCCTCCCGGGCCGGCGCATCGAACGCCACCATGGCCGGTGGCGGCGCGGTGCGCTTCCAGAACGTGTACAGGCTGCGCCGATACAGTGCCGGGCCGTGATCCTGCACGTACTCCTTCGTGTTGCTGGTGCCGAACGCAACCGGCTCCCAGATGTTGCCCGGCTGGTAGGGCTTCACCGGCGGGCCGCCCATCTCCCCCACCAGCAGCCCGCTGACGGCCAGCGCCTGGTCCCGCAGCACTTCGCCGTCGAGCCGCAGTCGCGAGCTGCGGGCGAGCAGCTTGTTACCCGGATCGCGCTCGAGCAGCTGGGGCGTGGTCCGCCCGTCCTGCCGGTACGTGCGCGAGGTCACCAGGAGTCGCACCAGGCCCTTGATGTCCCAGCCGCCCGCCATCAGCTCGCTCGCCAGCCAGTCGAGCAGTGCGGGATGCGTGGGCGGATCGCCCTGGGTGCCGAAGTCGTTCGGCGTGCGGACGAGCCCGGCGCCGAACACCTGCTGCCATAGGCGGTTGGCGGCGACCCGCGCGGTGAGCGGATTCCGCGGACTCACCATCCAGCGGGCCAGATCCAGCCGGTCGGCGCGCGCGCCGCGCGGCTCAAGTGGCGGGAGGAATGCCGGCGTTGCGGCGTCGACGCGATCGCCAGGCTTGTCGTATTGGCCGCGGATAAGCACATGCGCCGGCCGCGGCTCCGACCGCTCCCGCGAGACCAGCGTCGCCGGCAGCGTCATCTCGTAGTGAATCTGCTCCGCCATCAGCCGGCGGGCGGCATGCGCTTCCGGTTCCAGTGCGGCCCGCAGTGGCGCGAGGATGAAGTCGCGGTGGAAACGCTTCAGCCGCTGGGTGTCCTCCTGCGCATGCTGGGTCCTCGACAGGCCGGTCAGGAACCGGAAGTCGTGGCGCAGCGGGATGGGGTCGAGTGAACGCGCGCGGTCCTCCATCTGGCGCTTCCACCGGGTGTACGACAGCAGCGGATCGCCCGTGGCATTGGGGCTTGTGCATACCGCGCCGGCGCGGTCCCACCACGCCGCGCCGTCGCTCTGCGCGACGCGAATCCCGGTATAGTCATCCTTCGCCTCCAGGCCGGCGTCACACGCGGACAAAGCCAGGCGCGTGTAAGTGCCCGGCGGTGGCAGCGGCCCGGCGTGAATCGCTTCAGGGTCGCATTCGGGCCCGAACGCTGCCGGGTCGCCCCAGACGATCCGGCGCACGGCCTTCGCGCTCAGGAACTCGAGGCTCACGGCGCGCGGCGGGTTCGCGGGATCCGGTTGCAGGTGCACGAACGCGATCGCCTCGTCCTGCGGCTCCAGCAGCACATCGCCCGCGGTGAACACGAACGGCCGCGCCACCGCGCCCTCCAGCCGCAGCGCACGGCGGCCGCCGGCAACCGGCACGTCCGGCCCTTCCCGCCATTCGCCGGGGGACGGCCGGTTGAAATTCTCGTGCGTCGGCAGATCGCTGTCCTCCGCCCACACGACCTCATAGGTCACCCGCTTGCTGCTCGGCGGCTTGGCCGCATCCGCCGGCTCCGGTTCATCCGCCGGGGCCGACAGCGTCGCCTCCGGTCGTTGCACGGTTGCCGCAACCTCATCGATCCAGCGCTGCGCGGCCGCATCCGCCTGCTCCAGTTCGTCAGCGCGGGCCGACAGCGCCGCCTCAAGTGGCTTCACGGCTGCCGCAACCTCGTCGATCCGGCGCTGCGTGGCCGCATCCGGGGCGATGACGGCAATCGGCGCGGGCAGGATCATGTTGCCGTCCCAGATGCTCGCGTCGATCCCCTTGAAGAACGCGCCCAGCGAATAGTACTCCCGCTGCGTGAGCGGGTCGAACTTGTGATCGTGGCACGACGCGCAGTTCGCGGTCAGCCCGAGCCACACGCTGGCGGTGGTGTCGATCCAGTCCGCCGTGTTGCGGGCCTCCGCCTCCTCGGCAATCGTTCCGCCCTCCGACGTGCTCAGGTGGTTGCGGTTGTAGCCCGAGGCAACGAGCTGCTCGATGCCGGCATCCGGCAGCAGATCCCCGGCAATCTGTTCGACCGTGAACCGGTCGAACGGAAGGTTGCGGTTGAAGGCCCGCACCACCCAGTCCCGGTACGGCCAGATCTGCCGGACGTTGTCGAGATGCAGTCCATGGGTGTCGGCGTAGCGCACGGCATCGAGCCACGCACGCGCGAAGTGCTCGCCGTAGCGCGGCGAGGCGAGCAGCCGGTCGACCGCGAGCTCATAGGCGCGGGGGGACTTGTCCGCGAGAAAGGCGTCCAGCTCCGCGGTGGTGGGCGGCAGCCCCGTGAGGTCGAGGGTCAGGCGCCGCAGCAGCACCTCGCGCGGCGCCTCGGACGCCAGGTGCAGGCCCGCCGCCGCCAGCTTCGCCCCGATGAAACGATCGACCGGGTGCTTGCCCGTCCCCGCCGCCGCGGCGGGCAGCGCCGGCCGCAGGATGGGCTCGTACGCCCAGTGGTTCTGATAAGGCGCGCCCTGCTCGATCCAGCGCCGGATCACCTCGCGCTGCTCCGCCGTCAGCGGCTTCTTGTGCGAGTCCGCCGGCGGCATGATCTCGTCATCATGCTCGCTCGTGATCCGCAGCCAGAGCTCCGATGCCTCCGGGTTCTCCGGCACGATCGCGCGGATTCCCTCCTGCTCGGCGGTCGCTCCATCGAAGATGTCGAGTCGGCGGCCGGCCTCGCGGTGCGACTCGTCGCGCCCATGGCAGGCGAAGCAGTTCTCGGCCAGGATCGGGCGGATCTGCTCGTTGAAGCTGACGGGCGCCACCGTGCCGGCGGCGAGGCGCCCGGCGGCGAGAACGGCGAAAACGAGGACGGCAATGTGCCGGCGACGAAGCATCGTGGGGATCGTGGGACGCACCCGGGTGAGGTGCCTTTGGACGAGAACAGCCGAATTCGCGGACGCGTCAATGGTCGACGCAACCGCAGTGCACGCCTCGCGATCGGGAGGAGCCCACCGGCCCCATGACCGGGCGTGCGTCTTACCCGGAATGGCGCACGAACGCGCCCATGAACTCGTCCACCCGCATTGCGGAGAGTTCCGCGCGACTGGCGAAAAGCGCCATCAGGCTCCCTGCCTTCTCCGGTCCGTAATAGGCCATGAACGCGGCCTCCGCCTTCTGGTGCAGCACGGGGATGCCCTCGGTGCGGCGGCGGCGATGGCCCAGCGGATACTCCACCGCGATCTTTTCCGACGCGGTCCCGTCGTCAAAAAACACCTGCACGGCATTCGCAATCGAGCGCTTTTGTGAATCGAGGTAATCCTGCGAATAGCGCCGCTCTTCCCGGACGACCATCGTGGCTCGCAGCGCGTCGATCCGCGGATCCGCCGCCACGGCATCCTCGTAATGCCCGGCCGTCAGATCGCCAAATATCAACCCGATCGCCACCATGTATTGCAGGCAGTGGTCGCGATCGGCCGGATTGTACAGCGGGCCGGTCTTGTCGATGATCCGGATGGCCGACTCATGGGTCGTGAGCTCAATCCGCTGGATCGAGCCGAGCCGGTCGCGAACGGCCGGGTGGAGCTTGATCGCGCATTCCACCGCGGTCTGCGCATGAAATTCGGCGGGGTGGGAAATCTTGAAAAGGATGTGCTCCATCACGTAGGAGCCGAGCCGCCGCGGGAGCGTCACGGGCTTCCCGCGGAAGCAGACGTCCTCGAATCCCCAGGTCTTCGCCGTCAGGGCGGACGGACATCCCATTTCACCGGTCATGGCGATCAGCGCGAGCCGGACGCCACGGCTCGTGGCATCGCCGGCCGCCCAGGATTTCCGCGAGCCGGTATTCGGGGCGTGCCGGTACGTGCGCAGCGCCGAGCCGTCGATCCAGGCGTGGGACAGTGCGGCCAGCATCTGCGGCCGGTTTGCGCCGAGCAGCGCCGCGGCCACGGCCGTCGAAGCCACCCGGACCAGCAGAACATGATCGAGCCCGACGCGATTGAACGAGTTTTCCAGCGCAAGCACGCCTTGGATCTCGTGCGCCTTCACCATCGCGACGAGCACGTCATGCAGGGTGAGCGGACCCTGGCGGCCCGACGGCCGGGGCAGCGGGGTCGAGAAGGCCGCGGGTTGGACGCCATCCGCCTCATGTCGCGAGATCCAGTCGGCCACCGCCAGGATCGCGCCGAGGTTGTCGGAGGGGTGGCCCCATTCCGCGGCGAGCCAGGTGTCGTTGAAATCGAGCCAGCGGACGATCGTGCCGATGTTGAAAGCCGCCTGCACCGGATCGAGTTCGTATCCGGTGCCCGGAACCCGCGCACCGCGGGCCGTGATCGTGCCGGCCGCGATCGGGCCGAGGAGCTTCGTGCAGGCGGGGAACCCGAGCGCCAGGATGCCGCACGCCAGGGTGTCCGCGAGGCACCAGCGCGCCGTGTCGAGCGCCTCCTCGCTCGGCGTGGAATAGTTGAGCGCATAGTCCGCGAGATCGGAAAGCAGCGGATCCGAAGGCGGCCGGATATTGGGAATCGGGGCTGACATGGCTGAGGAGGCAGGACGGAGGATAGAGGACGGAGGGCGGAGGGCTGACGACGGAGGACAGCTGCAAAATCTTTCTCTTTGATCTTTCTCTTTCTCCCGGCTTGGCCAGATCGATTCCTTATTGAGCAAACGTGGGAGAGGAAGAGAAAGAGAAAGAATAAAGAGAAAGATTCGGTTCACTCCCGCTGCGCCAATGGCACATACGGCCGCTCGGCGGGGCCGGTGTAGTTGGCGCTGGGGCGGATGATCTTCCCGTCGATGCGCTGCTCGATCACATGGGCGCACCAGCCCGCGGTGCGGGCGATGACAAAGAGCGGCGTGAACATCGACGTGGGAACTCCCATCCGATCGTAGGCAGGCGCGCTGTACCAATCGAGATTCGGAAACATGTTCTTCAGCTCCCCCATCACGCGCTCGATGCGATCGCAGATCGCGAAGAGGTCATCCCTCCCGCCCCGGTGGCAGAGTTCGCGCGCGATTTCCTTGATGATCGCATTGCGCGGATCGGCAATCGTGTAGACCGGATGGCCGAAACCGATGACGATCTCCTTCCGCGCGACCCGGGCGCGGATGTCGGCCTCGGCCTCGTCGGGCGTCGTGTAGCGGAGCTGGATTTCGTGGGCGACTTCGTTGGCGCCACCGTGCTTCGGCCCGCGGAGCGCGCCAATCGCGCCGGTGACACACGAATACAATCCGGCTCCGGTGCCCGCGATCACGCGGGCGGTGAAGGTGGAGGCATTGAACTCATGCTCCGCATAAAGAATCAGCGAGCGATCCAGCGCGCGGACGTGCTCCGGGATCGGTGCCCGCTGGTGCAACAGGCTGAGGAAGTGTCCGGCGATGGTCGGCTCGGACGTCTCGAAGGCAATCCGCCGGCCCGTGGTGGCGAAATGATGCCAGTAGAGCAGCACCGCCGGAAAACAGGCGATCAGCCGGTCGGCGATCCAGCGGGCCTTGACGACATCGGCGGGCCCGGCGCTGCCGGGTGCCGACGGCTCGGGGTCGAGCGCGCCCAGCGCGGAACAGCCAGTCCGCAGGACGTTCATCGGATGGGTCGAGGCGGGAAGCTGTTCGAGAATTGTGCAAACGGCCGCGGGCAGCCCGCGCAACGCGATCAGTCGTGCCCGGTACCGGTCGAGTTCACCGCGGGTTGGCAGCCGCTCGTGGATCAGCAGGTGGGCGACCTCCTCATAGCTCGCATCGCGGGCAAGATCGGCGATGTCATAGCCACGGTAATGCAGGTCGTTGCCGGTGTGGCCGACGGAACAGATGGCGGTGTTGCCGGCCGGCACGCCTGAGAGGGCAACGGATTTCTTGACCTTGAAAGCAGTGGCAGTGGCCGGAGTAGGGGTGGGAGAGCTCATGGAAATCCAGGTTGGCGTGGGGTGCGCGTCAGTCGTTTGGCCGAAACAAATCAGCCCAACCGCGAATAAATGCCAACGCTCGCGAATGAAATCCGCGCAGCTGATTGGTTCGGCAGATAGCGCGTGGATACCTTGGATTCAATGTCCGGCGCGGGGGTTTTGTCGCCGCAAGAATGCACAGAAGTCGCAAAAACAATCCTCTGAGTTCTTGCGACTCTTGAGCCTTTTTGCGGCCAACTTGGCGGGCTCTATGGTTACGGCTCCTTCTTGTCGGCGCGGTAACCCAGGACATTGTACAACTCGGCGCGGGTCTGCATCCGGCCTACGACCGCCTGCTGGGTGCCATCGCGGCGGATTGCAGCGAACACTTCGAGCGAGGCTGCGGAGGCGGCCCGGCTCGCGCTGAGCGGGTAAAGCGCAATCGCGATGCCGGCTGCGCGCAGCTCTTCGAGCGTGAACAGCGGCGTCTGGCCGAATTCGGTGATGTTGGCGAGAATGGGGACGCCGACCGCGCCGCTGAATTGCTGGAACTCCTCGAGCGTGCGCAGGGCTTCCGGGAAAATCATGTCGGCTCCGGCCGCGGCGTAGGCCTGGCCGCGCGCAATCGCGGCCGCGAGCCCCTCGACTGCGGCCGCATCGGTCCGGGCCATCACGACGAAGTCGGCGTCGGGTCGGGCCGACACCGCGGCACGGACGCGGGCGACCATTTCCGCCACCGGGACGATCTGTTTTCCGGGAAGATGGCCGCATTTCTTGGCTGGAACCTGGTCCTCGAGGTGGACGGCGGCGACACCGGCTCCAGCCATCGCGCGGACCGCGCCCGCCGGATCGTCCCAGCCCGTATCGATGTCGACCAGGAGCGGCAGGCTGGTCCGCGCGGTGATTCGCCGGGCGTCCAGCAGCACATCCTCGAGCGTCGTGTCGCCCACATCGGGAATCCCGCGCGAGTGGTTGGCGACGCCGGCGCCGGAAAGATACAGGGCGCGAAAGCCGGCGCGTTCGGCCAGCAAGGCGGCGTAGGCATTGATCGCTCCGACGATCTGCAACGGACGTTCCGCAGCCATTGCAGCGCGGAAGCGGGCACCGGGGGTGGGATGAGTGCTCACGCGGCGAAACGTGCACCGCCGCCAGCGGGTAGTCCAGAAAGGATGGTTTTGGAATGCAGGAACCTAGCCCTACTTCCGCTACTGGAGGCTGGTGAGAACACAAGCCGTTGATCCATCGTCTGGTCTTCCCAAAGGTCGGGACTACACGAGCGGTTTGGCCGCCGGATATCGGATCTTTGGCGGGGGTT
>WYBX01000015.1 GCA_011525695.1 Verrucomicrobiia bacterium | reverse complement strand
GGCTCCTGTGCCTATGGTTAGTCTCGCTGAGAAACCACTGACTGGAGAGCCGGATGCGGGAAATCCGCCCGTCCGGTTCGGAGGGAGGGGTGGCGCTAACCCCGCCACTCCTACCCCTATCATGAAAGTCATTCCGAATCATCGCTGGCCGTGCCGAAAATGCCTCCGGAATTCCTCGGAGCGCATCGTCTTCCAGATGCGAAGTCCCAATGGGGGCCGGGCGAGATACAGCAGCGAGCAGAGGTAATTGAGCACGAGCCCGAACCGAAACCCGCGCCAGACCAGCAGCCCCGTGAGTGCGTAGATGCCGGCCAGCCCGAGCGTGATGGCATAGGCTTTTCCGCTCAATTCGAACACCACCGAGTCGTGGAGCAGCAGGAACATTCCCCCCGCAAAACCGAGCAGCACGACACTCATGACCCAGTGGACCCGCGCAATGAAGGCGATCGCTTCGGATGGCCGGGTTGCTGGCTCAGGGATGTCCGAGTTCACAAGCGTTTAGCCGAAACATTTCGCACCGCTGGGCTGCATCGGTTCTCAGGCGCGGCGATAATGGTCGGCGAGCGGGTAGCTCCGCGCGTACAGCCCGAACGCCGCCGCGGCGGCAAAGGCAAAGCCGGCAAAGAAAAACATCTGGAATGCGGTGAGCCCGAACCCTGTGGACTGGATGAAGTTGGTGACGACCGAGTTCCTGACCGCCGCATTCACGAGCAGGACCCACAGATTGCCAATGGTCACCGAGAGGCTCCAGAAACTCATCAGCGTGCCCTTCATCGTCTGCGGCGCCTGGCTGTACGCGAACTCCAGCCCGGTTGCGGACACGAGGACTTCGCCGAGCGTCAGCAGCGCATACGGCAGCACCTGCCAGGTGATCGAGAACAGCCCGCCCCGATCCAGCACGACCTGCATGACGCCGACCGCGATCCAGGAAAGACCCGCGAGGGCGATGCCGGCCGTCATCCGGCGCAGCGCGGTGGGTTCCCACCCAAGCCGGCGCATTGCCGGGTAGAGCACGAGATTGTTGAAGGGAATCAGCGTCATCACGAGCAGCGGGTTGAGCGCCTGCATCTGGGACGACTGAAACCACGACGGCTTGGTCATCGCGTCCGCCTGCAGGATCCAGGTCGAAGCCTTCTGGTCGAAGAGCGACCAGAAGGGCGTGACGAGGAAGAAGAGCACGAGCACGCGCAGGACGGAGCGGACGCCGTCAACCGCCGCATCGGAGTGTCGCCCACGGGCGTGTTCGAGTTGCAGCCAGACGCCGATGCCGCCGAAGGCGATGAAAGCGACGAGCGCGATGCAGGTGGAAATGACAAAGCCGAAGGCCGGCATGAGCGCGAATGATCCGGCGGCGGCGAGGATGCCGGCCCAGCCCAGCAGCCTGCCGGGGCGGGCCGCGGTGAGTGCGGTCCACGCCACGTGGCGGAACGAGTCGGGGTCGGGAGGTGCGGGCGGCACCATGACGTAGCGATGGCGGCCGGCCCAGAGGATTGCGGTGGCCAGGAACATCAGTGCGCCGGGGATCCCGAAGGCAACGCTCGCGCCGAACTGCCGCAGGAAGATCGGCATCAACAGCGAGGCGAAGAACGAGCCGAAATTGATGATCCAGTAGAAGGCATCGAACACGACCTTGGCGCGGTGCTTGTTGGTCTGGTCGAACTGGTCGCCGACAAAGGCGGACACGCACGGCTTGATGCCGCCAGAGCCGAGCGCGATCAGGAAGAGGCCGGCGAAGAACCCGGTCCGGTTGGATTCGAAGACGGCTAGGCAAAGGTGGCCGAGGCAGTAAACGAGGCTGAGCCAGAAAATGGTGCGGTATTTCCCGGCAAAACGGTCGGCCAGCCAGCCGCCGAGCAGCGGGAAGAAGTACACGCCGATGACGAAGGTGTGGAAGACATCCTTCGCCGCGGTTGCCCGCTCCTCCTCCGGCAGGTGGAGCAGGAGGGAGGAGACGAGGAACACGGTGAGGATGTTCCGCATCCCATAGAAGCTGAACCGTTCGCAGCCCTCGTTCGCGATGATGAACGGGATCTGCGGTGGAATCCGTGCCTGGGCGGCTGGGGCGGCCGGCCCCCGGGAGATTGTCGGCATGCTGGGGTTCGAGGCTGGGGAATGTGGGCGTGGGATTCAAGGAGGGGTGTGGCTCCGGCGGGTCGTCGGGGATATTTTGAAAACGGCTCGAGCTGGTTTGGGCAGCCCACCGGCTTCTGGGACCTGCGTGGCTGCGTGTGGAAGGGATCTGGGGTGCGGCGTCATTTCTGCTTGCCGTTGACTTTGGCCGGCGGCTAGTAACTTCCGCTCTGCCGTCGGCGACGGTGGAATTGATTGCCCAGGTGGTGGAACTGGTAGACACGCAGGTCTCAGAAGCCTGTGCTTAACCGCATGGGGGTTCGAGTCCCTCCTTGGGCACCATATTAGTTGTTGTAAAACAACAACTTATTTCGGCGGTGGGCTAGGTTGCCAGTTGTCGTGGCAACCTAAGCATGAGCGAATCCACGTTCACCGTCACTCAGTTCGAAAATCGCAACGGCACACGCTCCTGGCGGGTGTCCGGCTTCTTGAACGACATCCGTATCCGGAAGAATTTCCTCTCCCGTGAGGAAGCCGCGGCAGAAAAAGGCACGCTCGAAATCAAAGCTGCGCAAACCGCCGCGGGCATGCGCCCGCTCGCAACATCGCTGACCGAGAGGCAGGCCCGGGAAGCCGAGGCAGCGTTCCAGCGGCTCGACGGCCGGCCGCGGTCCCTCACGTTCTACCTGGACTATGCCCTCTGCCAATACCGCGAGCCGCAGCATGTGAAAAAGGTCGCTGACGCCATCGCCGAGTATGTTGCTTCCAAGCAACACGAGCGCGACCAGGACCTGCTTTCGATCGCCCAACTCGATCGCATTCGTCGCGAACTGAAGCGATTCGGCACACTTTTTCCGAACGCCTCGATGTCCGAGATCACCGGGCCACGACTCGTGGAATTCTTTGAACAAGGTCGGGCTTCAATGAAGACCTTCAACAATCGACGTGGGATCGTTTCGACGCTCCTGAAGTATGCATTCCTGAAGGGATGGATCGCCGAGAATCCATTGCTGCGAATCCCGGCCCATCGCATTCGTCGCCGCCGGAGCGCTGCGAAGACACTTTCTGCCGGCCAGGTGAAGTCGATGATGGAGGCGCTCGAATCGTACGACCATGGTCGTTGGGTGCCGTTTGTCGCGCTTGCCCTTTTCGCCGGTATCCGTCCCGCGGTGCCCAACGGCGAGATTGCACGGTTGAAGCCCGAGGACATCGATCTCGATGCCAGCGTCATCAAAATCTCAGCCGAGGTCTCGAAAGTGCGCGAACCGCGAAAAGTCGTGATCCACCCCAATCTCGCCGCGTGGCTGCGGGCGTACCCACCTGGCAGGATGCCGCTGGTTATCGCGGACTTTCAGCGCCAGCACGCCGCCCTGACCAAACGGTTTGGGCTCTCACACGATGTGCTTCGCCACACGTTCATTTCCATGTTCGTGGCAAAATATCGGTCGCTCGGTGAAGCCGCCCTTCAGGCGGGCAACTCGGAAAGCATCATCCGGCGCCACTACCTCGATTTGAAAACGACCGGGGAGGCCGAGGAATTTTGGAGTATCCTGCCCAAGCGCGGAGCCGGCTCCGAGACCCCGCGCGCCACCTCGCCAGCGGCACCCGAACAAACGGCGCGGCTGATTGAGCACAGAACCGCTGCGTGAGGTTGACGCGCATGCTCCTGCATGGAAACCGCTCTCAATTCTCTCCCATCCGCCAATCGACTCACCGACATCGTCGGCTTGCGCTCGAGCGGCATTTTTCCTGCCGGGAAGGAGCCATCCCTGCGCACGCTTCGTTCATGGACGAAATTGCGCCGAATCCCGCATCACAAGGTCGGGCACTTCGTCTACTTCGACATCGGGGAAGTAGACCTTCATATCCGCACGAAACTGAAGATTCCGGCCCGCGGCTAAATTTCCATTGCGGTCGCGAGTCACTCCGCGGCTGGTTCGCCTCCGGGTTTCGTGGCGTCTGGCAGCGGCACGCATCACCTGACCGCGTATCGAGTCGGCCGCATGCGGAGTCTCGAATCCTAACCCAAGTGCGGCGGGCTTTTCGCGTCAGAGCAGATACGCTCGGCTAGCACAGATGTGCGAGACGTGACGCACGCCCAAGCCCGTGTGTCACGACTCGCGACTGTATGCGAATGGAGAACCGGCGTTCACCGACTCCGGGCCACGCAATCGCCCGGAGACGCTTCCCGCCTCCTTGGAAAGGTCCGACGAGCGGTAGTTCTCCCGAACCGCGGTCCCGTTCACAGCCGGAAGGAGTGCGACTGAACCGTCCGCTGGCTATCCTGCCGAACGCGCGGCCCAAACATCTCAGGAGAAACTTCTTCACACTGAACCGAACGCTTCGGCGCGAATCCCGCCACGCGGCACGCCGCGTCCACGAACTCCTCCGCGCGACGGGCGACCCACCTTGCCCACGCTCCACGTCGGTCGATGATCGCCGTCCTCCACAACTCGCGGCCGGCAACGTCGAGCACTGCGGCGCGATTCCCGTGCGGCAGACTTTCCATGAGCGCAGTCTTGTCCGGCGTATGGACAGCACAACTGAGCCGCCCGCGCGAGCACGCCACGTATGCCGACTTCGCATTCAACCGCTGCGCGGCGACCACCACATGATCGACGGTCTTGCTCTGCGCCGCATGACTCGTGACCGCATACCCGTGTGTCAGCGCCCGGAACCGCCCGGTGTCGATCCGGCGGCCATCGGTCGCTTCGATGATACCCATGCGGATCCGCGCGACCGTGAGGATTTCGCCATTGATCAGCTTCGAGCGCCGATCGTTCGCCCGGATGAGCAGCCGGTCCCCATTGGCGACTTCCAAGCTTCGCGTCCGGGAAACAGAAAAACTCCCGGATCGCAGTGGCAGAGGCTCCTCATCCTGAGCGCCGCGTAAGAAAACGCCGTTCCTGGTGACGCGCACCACTTCGCAGGACTCTCCGGACCGATGTCCACCCGCCGTCCGGTTGAAAGTGACGACCATGCCGGGCGTGTAGTTCCGGGCCGACCTCGTCTGCGCCCTCGTCCACTTGAGCGGGTCATGCACGGTGATGACTTCGCCGGCGCCGACGATGCCACGCGCCTTCAGCTGTTTTCTGAGCTCGGCGGTGAGCACCTCGTGCTCCGCCCAGGTCGGTGTGACCGCCAGCACGCGCCCGAGCTGCCGGCCGTCCTCCGACACCCGCATGAACTCTTCTGCCGCAGTTCTGAGGTAGTTCGGCCCGGCGTCCCTGACCCATCCCATCTCGTCCAACCGCTCGAGGCCGACGCGCGCGGCTCCCGCAGCCAGACAGCGCACGGCGCCGCGATATGCCTTGTGCTCCTGACGCCGGATCGCCGTCAGCTCCACCCGCTGCAGTTTCGAGTGCGTTTCGATGACCCGCAGGAAATCACCCGCCTCGACTGCCGTGTGCTGCCGGGCATCGCCGAGAAAAACCACGCGCGCCTGATGTCGCTCGGCCACCTTCAACAGCTCGGCGCCCTGCTCGTTGGAAGTGAGACCGGCCTCATCGCAGATCAGTACCGCACCTTTCAGCCGGTCCGACTCCCGGGGCACGACGTTTTGCAGAAAGTCGCTGAGCGTCGTGACCGGCACGCCGTCGCGCCGAAGCGTATCCACGGCAGAGCTGGTCGGAGCGCAGCAGTAAATTTGCACCCCTGACTTCAGCAGCGCTCCGTGAATCTCCTTCAGGACTGTCGTTTTCCCGACTCCGGCCGCACCGCGCAGGCATATCACCTGATCACGTGATTCCAGCACCGCCGTTGCCGTCGCCGCCTGCTCCGGACTCAAGTGCGACGCCAGCGGGATGGCTTGGCCTCCCAGCGGAGCAAAAATCCCGCACGTGCGGTCCACGAACTCCACGGCCGATTTCTCCAACATCAGCCCGTGTTCCGTGGCAAACTGCCCATGCACCCAGGTATCCTCGGTCAGGGGGATGAGATCCGACTGCTCCGCCTCCGCGTGCAATGCGAGCAAATCGATGTTGCCGAGTTCCTGGTTCAGCGCCTCTGCGAGAATCTCGTGTCCGGCCACCACCGATCGACGATCATAGATTTGCCACACCGCGGCCCGCAGGCTCCTGCCTTCGCGGTTGAGCAAGTTGGGCTCCATTGTGGCGCACTCCACTGCCCCCGCCTTCAGACCATCGAGCTCCTGAAGTTCACCGGCCGACAACTGCGCCCGTTGCGCTGCCAGGACCGCCGGGGTCGTTATCTCCGTCAGCTTCGCGTTTCGGCTCTCCACCGTGATCGCGTGTATCTCGGCGGTGGTCGGCTGCCGTCCGTTTTCCTTGCGAAAGGCCGCGATGCCCGCCTCGACCTCTGCCCGGCGCTTGGAAAACCGCTCGCGCAGACCCGCTGACACGCCGGCGATTTCGAACCCGGTGGTATTCCCGCGACCATCATGGATCCTCTCGATCTCGTAGCCCAGCGCCAGGCAGGAACGGGCCACCTCGTTTTGATAAACCTTCCCGGCGTATCGAATTGCCGACACCATCTCGAACTCCGTCAGCGCCCGCCAGGACTTCGAGCCGGCATCCCAGGTCGCATTCGCGACCACGAAATGGGTGTGCACCTGCGGATCGAGCGCACGGGACGCGGTGTGACGAAACACGGCCGCCGTGAGGTTCGCGGTGCGAATGTTGGCGCGATGGAACGCGGTGTTTGCCTGACGAGCGGCAAACTTCTCCAGTTCGCGAAACGCGATCCGCGCGGCAGCATCATGCGCTGCCAGCAGCCGGCCATCGCCCATGGTTACGGCAAGGATGGAAACCGACTTCTGGGCACTGCACTGGAAATCGAAGAATCGAACCCGATCCTTTCCATCCCGAGGCGTCAGTTTCCCCGAACCATCCGGATGACGATTCAATCTCAGATTTTCAAAAGCAGCATCATCTGGGTGAATTGAACCATCGAGTCCGAGTCGCTTCGCCCCTTCACCCATCCATTCGCCGACGATGCACTCTCCCTCACTATAATAATCGTTCGCGGACAGATGCCGGGCCACGTAGGTGCTCCCATTCCGGATCTTTGCCATCGTGAACATGCGGCGATTCGTTCGCCGATGCCACATCGTCAATTGGTCGCCTATTTTTTGTTTTTAGTGGAGACGCAATATGTCTAACGCGAAATCTCTCGCGTTGGAAAACATCGAACCAGCTCGAATGCCATTCGCCTCGATTCGAGGAAATTCGACAAGCTCCGGCGCCAGCGGTCGCAAAACCTCGAACGTGGTCGCATTTGCTCGAAGATTCCTCGAACACGCTCGAACGGTTGACCTTCGAGCCCAGGGCATGAACCTGGACGACAAGATTGCGAATTTTCTCCGTGGCACGAGCGCCGCACCCGCGCGCAGCAAGCTCGAACCCTGCGCCGGACTCATTCGCGAGCTCCGTCAGCGTCGATGGACCTATATACGGATCGCAGAGACGCTGCGGACCGAATTTGGTGTGGCGGTCGCACCGAGCACGGTGTTCGCCTTCATGAAAGTGCGCGCCAGAAGAAAAGAACCGGCAGCACTGCCGGCACCCGGCATCCCGACACCCGTGTCGGCCGTTCCGGCAACCCGGAAGCCCAGGTTCAACCTCGACGCATAGCGCAGGAGCAATTGCGAAACGGACGGGTCATGCCGTGCCCGCGTCCGCAGTTGTTCACAAAGCCCGCGCGCTCCGCAGCCTTCCGGCTCCAGGCTGCGCCCGCATGCTTGCTGAACAACTGCTGCGACCCAGAAGGGTCCTCCCAAAACCGCCGGCCCTGCCCGGCACCAGTCCTTTGATAAGCGTGCGATTTCATGTCCCAGCTGGGACATCGAATCGCACGCCACCCTCCTTGGAGGGACGACCTCCGCGTCGTCCGCAATGCTGATGAGAAGGCCATGCACGTTTCCCAGACCGGTTTCCGCGGCCGTGGCGGAGCACGGCCCTCCAGGTCAACATTCGTATTAACACCGGTTCAACCGGCGCCCGCCGACCACTTAGCATGCTGCACCAAAATAATCGGCCGTACTCAAATCCACGGGCGGGACGCCCGTGCCACGTGGCATGGGCGTCCCGCCCATGAAATCCAGCCCATTAGACCGACGCGCCAAATCACTTCGCCGCAACGCTCGGAAAGTCGATTTCTGCGCCAGTAATCTTGCCCTTCTCGTCACGCTGCCACCTAGCGTCCGATACCGGCGCCGAACCCTGGATCCTCAGCATTTCTCCCTTCCCCGAGGGGACCACCGTTAGTGTTATCCCGGTAACGGCGACATAATCCATAAAGGCCTTTGCATGGCGGGCCTCACGCACCTTCATTTCCGCCCGCAATCCGATCACGTATCCGCCGACGAGCCCGCCGATCAGCAGACCTACGAAGAGCCCAGCCGTATACGCCCGCAGTTTATGGCTCCCCTCGATGATCGCAGGTTTCAATTGATTGAGGGTCCGATTCTGCTCCTGCACCACCTCGATCGCCTGCGTCAAAGGGAGGGTCTTGTTCAACACACGGACCTCGTCATGAAGCAGCTTCTGCAGCGCCGCATCGCGGGTCACGTCCGCCTCGAGCTGCTTCCGGCGAATGGCGGCCGCCGCAATCTCAAGCTCCTCGAGAAATCGCTGGTGCACCGCCGCCAGGTCACGTGGGATCGCCTTCGCGTAGGCGTTGTTCGCCTCCAACACGGCGAGCAGCTTGCTCAGGTAGGAGTCGTCGCCGTTCTCGGCAATTTCAGCGAAGGCCGCCCGCGCCGCCACCCGCTTCTCCGGCGGCAACGCGACGATGCATTTCTCCAGATAGGATTCACCCGTGGTGTTCATGAGTCCTCACAGATTTTCGCGATTGATCTTCGCCCCGCGACGTATCGGCACTGCCGCCGGGGCTCCGGCGGCCGGCGCAGCGCGAATTCCCGCAGCCAGGCCTATTGGCAGGAGTTTCCCGGCGATCCCGTCCAGCCGCCGAAACACGCCTCTCACCCAGTCGTCGATCATCATCCGCACCATCGGATCGAGTGGGAGTTCACGATTCGCCACCGCTTCCACATGCGACACGCCCCGGCCCACTTCGACTTCCAGCGCCGCCAGGTGATTGCGCGCCATCGAGAGGAGGACCGGCACCTCCAGCACCTCCGCGCCGAATCGGCTCAACTCGGCCTCGAGCTCGGACCCGTCGAACATCCGCGTGCGCGGCGCCCGGGCGCGATTCCGAATCACGACGTAGTCCACTGTATCCCCGAGCCGGCTGACCGTCCGATCCAGATCGGTC
Source organism: Verrucomicrobiia bacterium (assembly GCA_011525695.1). GTDB lineage: Bacteria > Verrucomicrobiota > Verrucomicrobiia > Opitutales > Opitutaceae > ER46. The sequence goes on along the minus strand of WYBX01000015.1, from coordinate 7,585 downwards.
ATCACTTCCAGGTCATCCGCCGGAAACAGCAGCACCGTGATCCGGCCGCCCGCCGCAGCGAACGAATGCTGAAAACGGATCATCTCCCAACTGCGAAGCAGGATCGCGTTCAGGTGCGCCCGGGGATCGATGACCGTGACCGGACGTGACGGGCACGACCGGAGCAGCTTGACAACATCCCCTTCCGGCTCGTCGCCCGGCGGGACCAGCGTGACCATTTCAGGAAACATCCGTTCGAGGCACCGGTGGTCCGGATCCAGATCGAAGCCATGCCACTCGATGGCCCGTTGCTCGAGCCAGCTGGCGAGGACGCTCAGGACCGTGCTCTTGCCTACGTTGCCGCGGGCCTGCACGGGCACGAGCAGGCGGTGATTGATTTCGGCGTTCATCGTCACCGCCAGTGCGTCAACTGCCGCGCGGCGGCGAGCGACCAACACCGACGCGCGTCCGCATCGCGTCAATGAGCTCGATCAGCGGATTCATTTCCGATAGGGCGAGTTCGCACATGGACGGCGTCCACGTGGCCCACACCCGAGGATGCCTCGCAACGATTCGCCCGACGCTGCGCAATTCATTGAGGAGAGTGAAAACGGCATTGGGCTCACCGGCCGCCGCCGGCGCATGGTCGGGAGCGGCCACATCGGCCAGGTGCAGCCGGATCCGTTTCCGCAGCGCCCGGACGGACAAGCCTTCCGTCACCGCCAGCTCCAGCCAGTGCTTGATCTCCCCCGGATCCTTGAACGCCCTGCCGACCTCACAGTGATGCGACCACGACAAAGCGTTGTGACGACTCAACACTGGAATCCGCAAGCAGACTAGTTTCGCAACCCGCAAAGTCCCCGGATCGAGTCCGGCCGCCGTGGCGTACTCCGCAATCTGGCCGCGGTACTTTCCTTCTCCATACGCCAAAAGATCGCCGAGCCACGCGGTCAGCGTATCCCGGTCCCGTGAGACCCGTCCCGCCGATTGCGCCACGGTCGCGACCAAGGCCGACCAGGTCTGAAGGTCCATGCCGGGACGAAGCGCCAGCCCCAGCGGAGACGCCTGCTGGATGTGCTCCTGCGGCAGGTCACCCAACAGCGCATTCAACGCTACGCCGTCCGGGACTTTTCCAGTTGGATGGGACATCTTGAAAGGCTGGAGACTGCCGAGCAAAGAGGAGCGAGGCGCTTCGCCTTAAACTTACGAACCTTACACCTTACTCTTCCGGCCGCTCCGCGCGGCCGGAACCATTGCGGCGGTTGAGGAGCCGGTATTCCGTCCGGATCTTTTCTGAGCGTTGGGACGGCAGCGGCGGCAGATCGAGCCGCTTCCGCATCGCCTCGGCCTGGCGGCGGAACCATTCGTGGGTGCAGCCGTGCCGGCGCCCGTAGTCGCGCAGGCTCGATGCCCCGAATTCGGCAATGCCGGTCACGTGGATCAGGAGATCCACCGCGAGGTCCCGGTTTTTCGCGGCCGCCAGTTCGTAGACCAGGTCGCGGACGATTCTCAGTGCGGCACTTCTGGACTCCCCGCCCCCACACTCCAAAGTTGCCCCATCCCCCAAGAGTCCCTTGGTCTCCTGACCGATTGGTCCCCTGGTCTCATGACCGGACGGCCGAGTGCAATCCTGGCAAAGCAGCCCCCGGAGTTCCTCGGTCAGCCCCCATTTCACGGCGTCGCGATACATGTCCTCGGCGGTGTCAAAGTGGGAGTAATCGGGTTCGACGGCCACGATTGGATCAGACGGAAGTGTTCTCATGACAAAGCGCAGTGTAACCGCAGTCATCGCGGGGAAATACGGGGCAAATGAACACCGCCGCGCCCCTAATTAATTTTTTGTGGGTTCCCCCGAGGATTTCCCCGGGCATCTGACGAGATCCCATCGACCACGGAGTTCCAAGGCCTCAGCGGCCAAGGCTCCACTTTCTGGCGTCGCGATGGATATCCTGGGCGGAATCGAGCCGGGAAAATTCGGATCGATTGCAGCCTGATGATGCGCGTGTGAGTTCATGACGGCCCCAGCATAGCAGCGCCGGCCACGCTTGAATACGGGCGAACCGAAATTCGTTTTTCCCCAATTACGGGGCAGGCCGATTCGCGGCTGCGTCCCGGGCATTCACAGCCCATTCGAAACGTTCCGTACGAAGCGTCGAATGAAGGCGCACCAAATGCGCTCAGCACCACCTTCCGGAATTCCGGAAGTTGCGGGGCTCGTGTTCCGAGCGGGCGTCTTTCAATAACATCCACCACCACCACGCGTGGCTGCATCTCCAGCCGCTCAAACCATGATATCCGCCCAGATTTGGATAAACCTTCTCGTCGCCGGATTAGTCGCCTTCAACCGGCCAAGAACTCAGAGCCTGGACCGCCCAATCGCACCGCCCCTCACACGAAGGATTGCCCTGCACGCAGGCGTGACTTCCACTGTCGCGCATCGTCCTGCATTTCGCTCACTTGACCTGATTTGGCGCGCCTGACCGTCTGACCCTTCAATGCCTTCCCCAGTCAACAATTCCGGTTTGCGCGACAACTACTCCCGGGGCAAAGCGGCGGATTTTCTCAAGGCGAAGATTCAAGACGGTTCCCGCCTTTCAGTCGTCTCCGCATACTTCACCATTTACGCCTACGACGCGCTCAAGGCCGTCCTCGATCGCATCGAGCATCTCGACTTCCTCCTCGGCGAACCCGCGTCCGCCAACCGCCTGGACCCGGCCAAGACCGAGAAGAAATCCTATCTCATTGACGCCGATGGTCTGAAGCTCGCCAACAAGCTTCAGCAAAAACGTGTCGCCAAAGACTGCGCCGACTGGATCGAGCGCAAGGTGGACATCAAGTCGCTCCGGCAGTCGAACCTGATGCACGGGAAAATGTACCACATCGTCACCGCCGGCGTGGAGGAAGCGATTGTTGGGAGCTCCAATTTTACCGTCCATGGGCTCGGTTGCGGGAACGGATCCCACAACATCGAGCTCAACCTGATCGTCGACAGCAACCGCGACCGGCAGGAACTTAAGCAATGGTTCACTGAAATTTGGAACGACGATAAATTGGTGCGGGACGTCAAAGAGGAGGTGCTGCTCGACCTCCGGAAGCTCTACGCCAACCAGTCGCCCCAGTTCGTCTACTACCTCACGCTCTTCCACCTTTTCCGGGATTTCCTGGATGGCACGCGCGACCTTGACGAGAATCTGCGCCGGATTGCGCTCCCGGACACCGGAATCTGGCGGACGCTCTTTTCGTTCCAGAAGGACGGCGCCAAAGCAGCCATCAACAAGATCCTCGACTACAACGGCTGCATTCTCGCAGACAGCGTTGGCCTCGGGAAAACCTATACCGCCCTGGCAGTCATCAAATATTTCGAACTCCGCAACGAGCGCGTGCTCGTGCTCTGTCCCAAAAAACTCAGCCGCAATTGGACGATCTTCCGCAATCCCAGTTCCCTTAACCCGTTTTCCGACGATAAATTCAGGTACGACGTCCTGCATCACACCGACCTCTCTCGCGATTCGGGCGAAGTGAACGGTTTGCATCTCGATTCACTCAACTGGGGCGCCTACGACCTGGTCGTCATCGATGAGTCCCACAATTTCCGGAACAACAAACTCGCGACACAGCGCCCCGGCGACCCCATCGAGCGTCGAAGCCGTTACCAGCGGTTGATGGAGGACATTATTTCCGCAGGCGTAAGAACCAAGGTGCTGCTGTTGTCGGCTACGCCGGTGAACAATCAGTTGGCCGATCTCCGCAACCAGATTTCCTTCATCGCCGGCGGAGACGTTGCCCGGGATAACGCCGCAGATTCCGCATTTGGCGAGAAGCTCAATATCCCGTCAGTGAAGGAGACCACCCGCCAGGCGCAGGGGCATTTCACCAATTGGACGAAGAGGCCGCCAGGTCAGAGAAAGACCCGCGATCTGTTATCGGCGATCGGAGGAGATTTTTTCAAATTGCTCGACGGTCTCAGCATCGCCCGGTCGCGCAACCAAGTGGCCTCCTATTATGCCAGCGAAATGGAACGGCTGGGGGGCTTTCCGAATCGACCCAAACCAAGGGCCGTGCACGCGGACATCGATCTGCAGGGCAAGTTTCCGCCGTTTGAAGAAGTCGATGGCGTTTTCGCCCGGCCGGATGAGAAAAACCCGCCTCAGGGCAAGATCAGGTTGATCCAATATCATCCGACGAGTTTCTTGCGTGACGACCTCCCGACGGAAATCCGTGCCGCCTATGAAAGGAAGATCCTCGGCGGATTCACCCAGGAGGGCCGGGAACGAATCCTCATCGCCATGATGAAGGTGAACTTCCTCAAGCGGCTCGAAAGCTCCGTGGATTCCTTCCGCCTTACGCTCGGACGGACCATCGAAAAGACCGACGAACTTGAAAGGCGCATCGTGGCATTCGAGAAGCACCAAAGTGAGAATCCGGAGATCGATTACGATTCCCTCACGCCGGACCAGTTTGAGGATCCCGATTTTGATCAGGAGGAATTCACAATTGGCGGCCGGCGGCGGATTCACCTGGCCCATCTGAAACTTCCTGAATGGCTCAGGGCCATTCGCTACGATCGCACCCAGCTGCAGTTCCTGCTGGAGAAGACCCAGCCCGTCACCCCTGCGCGCGATGGGAAACTGGCCAAACTCAAAGAGATCATTGAGGAAAAGGTTCGGACACCTTCCACCAACCGCGACGGCAAATTGGTCAGAAAAGTACTCGTTTTCACCGCGTTTGCCGATACCGCGCGCTATCTTTACAAGAACCTGAATCCGTGGGCCCGCAAGGAACTCAAGATCCACACGGGGCTCGTGTGCGGCGACGGCGGCAATGAGACATCGCTGGGCCAGACCGACTTCGACGACATCCTCACGAATTTTTCTCCCATCGCCAAACGGCGCGCGGATCAGACCGCCCGCTTCCCGCAGCAGCACGAGGAAATCGATCTGCTCATCGCCACGGACTGCATCAGCGAGGGCCAGAATCTCCAGGACTGCGATCTGCTCATCAACTACGACATCCACTGGAACCCCGTCCGTATCATCCAGCGCTTCGGCCGGATCGATAGACTCAAGTCCCGCAACGACTCCGTCCATCTCGTCAATTTCTGGCCCGTCGCCGACCTTGACCTCTACCTCCGCGTTAAACTGCGTGTTGAGGCACGAATGGCGCTCGTGGATCTTGCCGCCACCCAAACCGACAACCTGCTCGACCCCGGCCAGATCGAGGACCTCATCAAGGAGGATCTGCTTTTCCGCGATCGGCAGCTCAAACGGCTCAAGGACGAGATCCTCAATCTCGAGGACTTGGACGATTCCGTGTCCCTGACCGATTTCTCGCTGGACGAGTTCCGGCTCGACCTTCTGCGCTACCTGGAAGCGAACCGAGAGGAGCTCGAATCGGCCCAGGAGGGGCTCTATGCCGTCGTGCCGTCAAAGGCCGACATACCTGCAGCGCGGCCCGGCGCTCTTTTTTGTCTCCGCCACCGCGCGACGGCGGCAAAGAAAGCGGCGGCCACGGCGGACAAATCCGAATCCGCCAACCCGCTGAATCCGCTGGCGCCGTACTATCTGGTGTATGTGCATGACGACGGGACCGTCCGGTTCAGTTTCGCCCAGCCCAAGGAGTCGATGCTCCTCCTCCGCGATCTCGCCGCAGGTGAGCCCGCCGCATTCGAGAAACTCTGTGATCTCTTCGACCGGCGCACCCAGGACGGCGCCGACATGAGGCATTACAATGCCATGCTGAATAAGGCCCTCGAATCGATCGAGCACACGTTTCAACGCCGTGCCGCCGCCTCGCTGATCTCGAGCCGCGGCGCAGTCCTGCCGACGACTAACGAAGTGCCTACTACCAATGGTGACGATTTCGATCTCGTCACCTGGCTAGTCATCATGGAGGCGGCTTCATGAGCAAGGGCAAAGGCCGCGCGTCAACGGGTCATGAAATTGCTGTCGCCCCCGCCGGAGGCATCTTGCCTGCCGAAGGCTACGAGGCATTCATCGGCGAACTTAAGAATCGAATTTCCCTTGCCCGGTTGAGTGCAGGACGGGCGGTAAATCGGGAATTGGTGCTGCTGTATTGGGACATCGGCCGTGGCATCGTGGAGAAACAGCGGGCGCTAGGCTGGGGAGAGTCGGTGGTGGAAATCGTCGCGGCGGATCTGCGTATGGAATTCCCAAGAATAACGGGTTTTTCGGCGCGCAATGTGTGGGACATGCGCCGGCTTTATGAGGCCTACACCGCCCCGGAGTTTCTCTCGCAAGCGGCAAGAGAGGTCGGGCAGGACAAGACCGGACAAGATCTGCGACAGCTTGTCGCAGAAATCCCTTGGGGACAAAATCTGTTGCTCCTCAACAAGGTTAATTCCCCCGCCGCGCGGCTCTATTATCTCCGCGCCACGGCCCGGTTTGGCTGGAGCCGGGCCGTGCTGCTGAACCAGATCAAGGCCCAGGCATACGAGCGTGCGAAGACGGAAAAGAAGACCCACAATTTTCCGGTGGCGCTGCCGGAACACCTGGCGGAGCAGGCTGAAGAAGCGCTCAAGAGCCGCTACAACCTCGAATTTCTCGGCATCGGCCGTGCGATGAAGGAACGCGATCTGGAAGATCGGCTTATTGCGCGACTCCAGCAATTCCTCCTCGAATTGGGCTACGGCTTCTGTTTCGTCGGCCGCCAGCACCGGCTCGCTCTCGGCCAGAAGGAATACTTTGTCGATCTGCTGTTCTACCATCGCTTCCTTCGGGCGCTGGTCGCGTTCGACCTGAAGATCGGCTCCTTCGAACCGGAGCACGCCGGGAAAATGGATTTTTACCTGAATCTGTTAAACGAGAAGGAACGCGCGCCTGATGATCGACCGTCGATAGGGATTATTCTCTGCGCTGAGAAGGACGACATCGAGGTCGAGTTCGCGCTCAGGACCAAAACCAATCCGATCGGAGTCGCCGAATACCAGCTCCAGCCGAACCTGCCCGCCGCTCTCAAGGGCAAGCTCCCCACCGCCCGCCAGCTTGCCGCCGCCATACGGCCCATCCTGCCTGGCGGCTGATTGGTCACACGATTTCAGCTTCCAGCCACCTCATGCCCGCCACCGACCTTCGCGAACCCATCCGCGCCGCTCTCGCTGCCTTTGCCGCGCAGCCACTGCCCGCGGCTGCAGGCGCATTCTTCAGAATTCTCGGTTATTCATCCGATCGTACCCTCAGTATGGGTTCGGTCCAGGAATTTTGCGGTGTCTACGACAGTGACGGTTCCCGCCTGTCGAAATTTAACCCGTCCCGGACCTGGCGGTCGCTGGACCTGATCTTCCAACTTACCAGCGCCGACATTGCCCGGGGCACCAGCCAACAGCTGAGCCTTTTGGAGGCCGAGCCCGCCGATCTTCGCCAGATCGAATCCTATCTCTTTTTTGCGCTCGAACTGAAGCCCGCCGATGACGGCAAGCTTCGTTCCCGCTCCGAACTTGCTGATGTCGCCCGTGCGATAAATCGTAACCGTTCAATTTGGACGTGGTGACGGTCGTGGCTGAGTTGGATAGACTTGGGGATGGCTATCACCCGAAGGAGGCGGAAGAGATTCACTCTGCAGCAGCGTCAGAAGCATGTCGAACGGTTTG
>WYBX01000123.1 GCA_011525695.1 Verrucomicrobiia bacterium | reverse complement strand
CAAGCCGTTCTGACAAGAACTTCCACGCGTATCCTGTTCTCTTGTACGTGCGCTAATCAGCGACCCTCCGCAGGATCACTTTTCGTAAACTCCCGCCCCTCCACCGACGTCAAAGTGGAACGCTTACCTGGAACATGCGAACCTCATCAGCGTACTCCGGCCCCGGATTCCAATTGAGCTTTGGCGGGACCAACTCGGAACCGGCCTCGAGAGTCCCCTCGGCGCCAACCGAAGTGGAAACGAGTGAAAGCGAAAGGAACATAACCGTCGTGTGCAGATTCGAGCCCGCCGGCCTCAAGCTCCGGCGGCCCACGAACAGCCACCGGACTGTAACGATCGGAACGTGACACCGGCCATACTACCCCTTTCGCCCATTCCGCCGCCAACACCCGCGACGGGATGATCGATATAGCGAGGCGAAAACCTTGCGATCTTGCGAACAATGGGGCCTGGCTGGAGCACCACCAACCACGGCCTTACAGAGCGCCGTCCCTGGATCGCCGTGCGATTCGGATTCTCCGCACGATTGCCCCGAGTACGACCAATCCGGCAACTGTGAACAAGACCGCCGCTATTGGCCGCTGCCAGAAGATCGCCGGGCTGCCATCTGACATCACCAGGGCCCTCCTGAAATTCTCCTCCACCATGGGTCCGAGAATCAGTGCCAGAATCAGCGGCGCGACCGGAAATGCGCCCCGTTGCATCCCATAACCCATGACGCCGAACCCGAGTGCGAGCCAGACGTCCGCCATATTGCTGCGCAACGCATAAGCACCGACGATCGACAGCAACAGGATCGCCGGCGAAAGAAAGCGCCGATCCACCTCCACAATCCGGAGAAAGAGCCGCGCTCCGATGGTTCCAATCACAAACACGACCACGTGTGCGATGAGCACCAATGAGAAGATCGAATATACGATTCCCGCCTGGTTCTGGAACATGAACGGCCCCGGCTGCAGGCCGTGGATGATGAATGCTCCAATCATCACGGCCGTCACAGAATCGCCCGGAACTCCCAACGAAAGCAACGGAATCATGGCGCCTGACGTCGCTGCGGTCTTCGCCGCCTCCGGTGCCGCGATTCCTTTTGCCTCGCCCTCGCCAAATTGCTCCCCACCTCGCGCCACACGTTTCGCTTCACTGTAGCCCAGGAAGGCTGCGATGTCACAGCCGGCTCCCGGCATCGATCCCACAAACGTTCCTATGACCGCCGACTTTGCCGCCGTCCAGCCGCAGCGCAACGCGTCGGCCCGACGCACAAACCAGCCGTGCGGTTCGGCTCTTCCCTCCAAGGACGGTCGCGCTGGTTCCGTCACCCGCAGCGCCTCCGCAATTGCGAACAGTCCAATCAATGCCGGGATGAAGGAGACCCCTTCCATCAGGCTGACTGCGCCAAATATGAATCGCGGATAACCGCTGATCGGGTCTATGCCCACGGTCGCCAGAAGCAGACCCCCGAGGGCCGTGATCGCCCCCTTGAGGAGATTCTCGGCCGACACTGAGACGATCATCGTTAAACCGCATATCGCAAGTGCGCAGTACTCGGGGGCGCCAAAACGCAATGCGAACCCGGAAATTTGAGGTGCCAGCATTATCAGCAGCAGCGTGCCCATGACGCCTCCACACAACGCCGCGGCAGCGGCCACCGCGAGCGCCCGGCCGCCCTCCCCCCGCTGGGTCATCGGAAATCCGTCCAATATCGCCGCGGCCGAGGCGGGTGTCCCCGGTGTGCGGATGAGGATGGCCGTGATTGTGCCACCATAAATTGCCCCAAGGTAAACGCCGATCAGAAGGGCCAGCGCCGGAAGGATGGGCATGCCAAACGTGAACGGGACGAGCAGCGCCACACCCATGGTCGCTGACAATCCAGGCATCGCGCCCACGAGGAGACCGCCAACCACACCGGCGAGCAGTCCCAGCCAGACGGAGGCGTCGGCGAGAACGTGGGCAGCTTCAAGGATGGACGTATCCATGCGAACTATCCGATCCATCCTTCGGGCAGGGACACATTCATCACCCCCCGAAATATCCAGTGAACGAGGAAGGCGCTTGAAAGCCCAAACGCCCCTGCCCGCCACCAGTGTCTGTATCCAAGAAACCCCACTGCAATAGCAAGGTACAGTGCGCTGGCGGTCAAAAATCCCAGCCAAGGGATTGCCCCGGCATATCCTGCCGTCAACGCTAGCAAGCCAGGCATCGATCGCACGGGGTCGGCTTCTTTCGCCACTGGCGTATTCCCGCGCAGTCCGGTTGCAAACAGCGCGATCCCCAGTGGCAGCCAAAGCGCCGCCACACCCAGGGGAAACACCGCCGGCCCGGGCACCGCACCCGATGACGACGGAAATGCCGTCGCGCCGAGCGCCGCCGCCCCGGCCAGGAACACCACAACCACACCGGCGATGGCGTCGCCCTTCAGCCGCATCTTCACGGCGCCACCCCCATCCGCCGCATCATGGCGCCCACTTCCACTGCCTGCGCCGCCACTGCTGCCTTGAACTCCTTCCCATCAGCAAACGCGAGGTTCAGTCCCGCGTTTTCTGCGAAAGCGACAAACTCCGGTGAACGGGCCGCCCGGACGAGCGTCTCGCTCAGGGTCTCGCGCACTGCCGCCGGGACCTTGCGTCCCACTGCGATTCCTCGCCATGTGCCAAACACAACGTCAAGTCCCGCCTCTCGGCAGGTGGGTATTGCAGGCCATGCGTCCAGTCGCTTGTCACTCATCATCGCAAGGATCTTCAGCTGGCCGGACTTCACTTGGGGCATGACCTCGCCCGGACCCACGGTCACGGCATCGATGTGTCCTCCCACCAGCGCAGTGACCGCCGGAGCCGCCCCCCCGTAGGGTACGAGCCGCGCCTCGAAGCCGGCCGCCTGTGCCAGTAGCGCGGCGGCGAGATGCCAGACCGACGCAGGACCCGAGGTCCCGATGCTGAATCGGCCATCGCGCTCCCGTACGACGCGAATGAACTCCTCCAGGGTATTGGCAGGAAAGTCTGCGCGCACCGTGACGGCCGATGGATCCATGTTGACGCGCAGCAGCAGTTCGAAGTCCTCATAAGTGAACGGCACCAGCCCCTGTGGCGGCAACGAAACCAGTTCAAAGGTCACTGCCGTCAACGTATGCCCGTCAGGCCGGGCAAGCAGCCCGGCTGCAAACCCAACCGCACCTCCGCCTCCCGTCACATTGGCTACGGTGACCGATCGGCCGAACAAAGGCTCGGCAGCGCGTGCGAGTCCGCGACAGAACAAATCGGTGCCGCCTCCGGGGGAATAGGGGCAGATCAGTGTAAGTCCCCGTTGCGGAAACTCGCTCGATGTCCCATCGCGTGTCCACCGCATCCAGCCCAGAGCGACCAAGAGTGCCGCCACAATGCCCATGGAAAACCGGTCGGCATTGCTCATTGGGGGAGGGCCGGTTCAACGCGACAACCCGCCCCCGTTGCTCCCCGCCATCAGGGCCTCGACTTCGGCACGCGTACAGAAATTGAAATCACCCTTGATCGAGTGCGCAAGGCATGAGGCCGCGACCGCAAATCGCAGTGCCGTCCCGGGTTCCGCCAACTCGGGTGTTTGCAGTGCAAATAGCAAGCCGCCGGCAAACGCATCTCCGGAGCCGAGCCGGTCCACGATGTTTGGAATCTCGTAGGGCGCATAGTCCCCGGCACTCAGTGGCGCGAGGAACACCGCCGCATCCTCGGCCCTGTACAGCATCGCCCCCCACCGATTATGCGTCGCCGAGCAGCCTTCGCGCAGCGTGACCGCCACCCATTTGACCTGGCGAAAACAGCGCACGAATTCCTGCGCCACCCGGGTACACCGCTCAATCTCGCCTTCCCTTCCCCCCGGCTCGCTTGCCGTCCATGCGCTTCCGGTGGCAATTGCGAGATCGCTGCCGTTTCCCATCACCACATCCACCAGCGACAGGATGGGTTCCAGCGTTCGTCGCGCCAGTTCCTCGGGCCTGAGCGCGGCATCCCACCGCCACAACTTTCGACGGTAATTGAGATCGCATGATACCGGTATCCCGGCCGCGTGGGCGGCACGCACGGCGGCAATCGTCGCATCTGCAGCGTCATTCGATACGCTGGCGGCAATTCCCGTCGTGTGGAACCATCCCGCTTCACTCAAGACCTCAGGCCACGCGTACTCGGCCGCGGCGGTCATGCTGAACGTGGTGCCTTCACGGTCATAGATGACGTTGCCCGCACGCTGGTTTGCGCCAGCCTCGACAAAGTACAGACCGAATCTTCCCACTTGGCGCCGCCGCACACGGTCCACCCGGACGCCGGTGCCGCGCAGCTCAGCGAGGCACGCATCGGTGATCTCGTTGTCCGGCAGCGCAGTGATGAACTCGGCATCACCGCCAAGCGCTGCCATTGTCACCGCTGCGTTCACCTCGGCACCGGCGAAGGTCACGTCAATGGTCCCCGGCATGACCTGCCGCAATCTCAATGGCCCAGGGGGCGAGAGTCTCGTCATGACTTCGCCAAAACAAATGACTGGCTTCATGCGGTGAACTCCGCCCCTGCCGCCTCCACCGTGGCCTCGAGGGCGTTCTGGCGGATTCTATCCCAAGCGCGTTTCCGGATCAGATTTGGGCTTGCGATCCAGGATCCGCCGACTGCCACCACATGAGGCTCCGCCAGAAAGTGCGCCACCTTCCTGAGGTTCACACCTCCCAACGGAACAAACTGCACGCCGAGATGATTGAATGGCGCAGCAAGTGTGCGCAGCCCACGCATGCCCCCAAGCGATTCTGCAGGGAAGAACTTGAGGGTTCGACATCCCGCTATGATCGCAGCTTGAACCTCGGACGCCGTTGCAACCCCGGGAACAAACGGAAGTCCGATGGCGGCACAGTGCTTCACGGTTTCAGCGTCAAATCCCGGCGCGAGCGCGAAGTCCACTCCGCATTCCTTCACCGCATCCGCCTGTGCACACCTGAGCACTGTGCCCGCACCCAAAAGAAACTTCGGAAATGCGCTGCGCATGGCCGATATGGCTTCCAGAGCGGCCGGCGTTCTCAGCGCAATCTCCACAGCACCAACTCCCCCTTCATCCAGGGCCTTTCCAAGGGGAACCGCATCATCCGGTCGATCCACGGTGACGACTGCAAGAATCCGAGCCTCCGCAAGTCGATGCGAGATGCTTTCCGCGCCCATAGGCGTCTTTCCAAGGGCCGGCTCATGCAGGATTGAAGGCTCTGCTCGCAACGTCATTAAGGAGTTATGTTTACGTAATTTACTACGACTCAAATCAGCAGGCTCTTCTCGTGATTCGACATGCTGCAGATTCCGAGAAGGTGCTCATCTGCCCGAGGTTGTGCAACTTGCTGGGATTTCTCAAAGCGGACGTGATGTTATGATAACCGAAATCGTGCGCGTGGGACGCACAGGTTCAGGGTTCAATCCTCGAATACACATTCGTGCAATGCATCATTCGCTTGCGAGTTTCGCCGCTCCCACTGATTTCCCGCTCTATTGTGTCATCTTGGGCGGTCCTTCCAAATGATTGGTCCGGTATCGTCGAACTTCGCTGGGTGTCACTCCGTGCACCTTCTTGAAGCAGCGGGCGAAATGATACGGGTCTGCGAAGCCCACCCTTTCCGCGGCAATCCGGACCAGCGTGCAGGATTCGACTAGATGCTCCGCCGCAAGCGCCATCTTGCGGCGCAGAAGGTACTGGTACGGGCTCGTCCCCTGGAATCGCCTGAAAAGCCGGCAGACACTCGCACCATCCATCTCCAAGGCACTCGAGATATCACCAAGGGAACACAGCGAATCCGCGTGCGCTTCAATCAATGCCCGGCAACGCAGGAAATTCTCTCTTGCACGCTCATCACCCTTACCTGCCCTGCGCGTCCCGCCTGCAACCTTCAGAAGCATCAACTCCACCAGTTTAAGGCAGATCGCCTTGGCGTGGGTGCTGTGCCTCTGGCCCTCATGTATGATGTCTTCCGCGATGGTTATCACCTCAGAGGGTACCACAAACCTCCGCACGGCACCTGCTGGGAGCCTTGCCTCTGAAAGACGCTTTGCAACCCCACTCCCCGCCAAGGCGAAAAAGAACTTTGTCAAAGGTTTGGCCGGATCCGTGCGCATCCAGCATTTCATGTCGGGCGCATAGGAAAACACCGACCCGGGCCCAATTTCGTGCTCGCGACCCCTTCCAAGGCGCACCTTGCCGCTCCCTGCGGCAACGTACTCGACAACGTGGAAGGGATATCGGTCACGGCTTACAAGATAGTCCGACGCACACTCTTCCCTCCCTCCAAGTGCAAGCTCCCATTCCGCATCAGGTGAGGGGGCAAGATTTGGAAAGATGTATCGTGATCCAGTGATCCGTGTGGCGAGCAGGCGTTTGCGCACTGCCGGAGATGGATCGAAAGGCGATGTCGTTCTCATGGCTGGATTCCAGTAACGGTCAATTTTGTCCAGTCTCAAGCCACCTTTGTCCATTCCATTTCACTCTCGGTCCGTCTAAACTTTGCCTGTTCGACTGTCCCCCCTCCGGTCAAATTTCCCCAGCTTGGCCATGCAACCTCGCCGTGACATTTCCCGCTTCGCGGTACAGTGCGGCACCATAATCGGCCGCTCTTCCCCCGCGTATTGAACTGAATCGCCGCAAGGCTGTCACAATTCCCCGCTGCTCCGGAACCGACCCCAACGCCCAGCCAGCAGTGAAGACATTGACCGTAACATCGACTGTATTGGAGCAGCCACCCTGTGGCGGAGGGACCGCGACAAACTCGGGCCTTCACGCCGTTGCCGCCGCTGCCAGCGTCTCAGCGATGACGGTCTCCCGTGTGTTGAACAACGCGCCCCACGTAAGCTCGACAACGCGGCGCCGCGTTCTCGTGGCAGCCGAACGACTGGGTTACCGCCCCGACCCGCAAATAACCCAGCTGATGTCACGCGTGAGGGGTTACCGCCGGCATCGAAGCGAAACTGTCATCGCAGTGGTCCGCGACGCGATTCCCGGCGACGAATTGCACGATCCCGCCTACCAGTATGTCACAATTGCAGACATCAGGCTGAATGTCGAACGCCACGGCTACCGGGCCGAAGAGTTCCACTTGGGTCAGGGCGGAGTTACCGCGCGGCGCATGAGCGATATTCTTCGCTCGCGCGGAATCGAGGGGCTGCTCATTTCGCCACAATCGTCGGCAAATCTCGCAGAGGCGCTCGACTACAAGTATTTCGCCACGGCGACATTCGGCTTTGGTCTCAAGCAACCGGCGCTTCACAGGGCCAGTACAAACATGACGCGCGGCATTTTGCAGGCGACTGCCGAGCTCACCGCCCGCGGTTATCGTCGAATAGGATTGGCCATCACCCACTGGATCGACGCCCGTTCGGATCGCACTTATTCGGGGGCGATGCTGAATTACCAGCGGCAGATTCCCGCCCGGGACCGCGTGCCGATGCTGCTTTTCCCGGAAAACAACCTGGCCAACGAGGCCGCGATCTTCTGCGCATGGTGCAGGCGCCACCACCCGGATGTCGTAATCTCTTTCGACTCGTATGTCCCGGACTGGATGACGAAGAAGCTCGGGCTTAAGATACCGGATGACATTGGTCTTGTTGTGCACGACTGGGTTGAACGACATGCTGACTTCGCCGGCATTCACCATCGCCGGCGACATGTGGTGGCAGCCGCCGTTGATCTGCTCGTGGGACAGTTGATGCACAATGAACGCGGCATTCCAGAAGTCCCGCGCCAGGTTTTGATCCCTCCGAGCTGGATTGACGGCAGCAGCATCCGACATGCATGACCACCGGTGGACTTTCCTCGCTGCAGCAGCAACTGTTGGTGAGATCATCACGATCCCTGCACGCGACAAGGCGGTGCGCGCACGATCTTCTTGTCGGGAAGCATGCTGATTTTGTGGTAATGCATGGTGCCTTCTCCCATGCTGTAGTTGGTTTGGGGCCAAGTTCCGGGGAAGACGGTGCATGCCACTGGGGCAACTCACCTCCTCCTCCACTCGCAAGCGGAACAATCCCACCCATCCGCAAAGGTTCGCGGGAATGTCTCCGCGCGTTGGCTAATCTGGGCCGTACACTGGGGGTGCGTATGGGACTCAGTGGTGTCCGGGAAAAGCACCTGCTTTCCCTGTAGGTGAGGACACTCCACCCCTTGGCGAAAGAGTAAGGCGAATCGTCATTGTGGATACCTCAGGATGACTCGGGATGCTCATCTGGCGTTGTCCCGGACGGGCCGGAGTTGTCATTGCGGGGAAACGGCGCCTTCCCCGTTGCATCGAGAGTTCAGCGCGAGCGAGTGCTGCGGCGGGTGATCCAATCGGTCAGTGCCTGCTCCTCGAACATGATACGGCGGGCGTTCAAACGGATATGGGGAACGCCATGGCGGCGGACGAAATCCCAAAACGAGCAACGGTTCCGGTAACCGAAATATGCCATCACGTCGGCGCTCTTCAGGAGCGCATTCCCACTGAAATGGGAGTTCGAGGCTGACGTGCCGTCATGCATCACGGTCCAATTCTACCCCGATCCGCATTTTCAGAATACGGTGCAAATGCGGTGTCCTCCGCCCCTAATTCTTCGATCCACTTGAGGAGCGCCTGGCCGCCGAAATGCTTGCCAGCGAGCAAAACTAATGTGAATCAGCGATTAAATTTTACTGCCTTCTTTACGATGCTTTATCTCGACTTTGAGGATCTTTAGCCTCTTTCATTAGGCAATGAATGAGCCGAAACTTGTTGCGCAAAGCGACCAGCTGGCAGTGCGCACTCTCCTAGAGCGGTTGCGGCAACACCGCCTGGACCAAAACTGGTCGCAAGCCGAAATGGCCCGCCGCGCCGGGCTTTCGCGCCCCGCGTATCAAAATTTCGAGAACGGCTACGGCAACATCACCCTGGCGAACCTTGTCCGCATCCTGGGTGTACATGGCTTCACCGCCAACCTGGCCGAACTGGTTCCTCCCGTTACAACCGAGCCGACTCTTGAATCCCTGCTGAAGCCGGCGCGGCAACGGGCACGCGCCCGAGCGCCGAAGAATCCGAAGCCCCCTTCCGCGCCATGAGTCGCGCAGATCCCCCACCCGCGCTTGATGTCCGGTGGCACGATGGCCGCCTTGTCGGCCGCGTCGTCACCACGGGCCCAACCTATTTCGCATACGCGGACGAGTGGCTCGCAAGCGGCTACAACCTGTCGCCGCTTGCGCTGCCGTTCACCAATGCCGCATTCCGACAGCGCGTCGACGGTTTCGATCAACTCCCGGGATTTCTCTCGGATTGCCTTCCCGACCAATGGGGTCGCCGGCTGATGGATCGCGAATTCAGCGCGCTCGATGTCCGCCCCACCCCCATGCGCATGCTCGCCTGGGTCGGCAGGCGGGGCATCGGCGCCCTCCAGTTTGAGCCCGCGCTCGACAGCGACCACAGCCTGTCAAGCTGGCAGACGGTCACCTCTGTCCTGCTGGCTCGTGAAGCACAAGCGGTCACCCGGGAGGAGCCCGCACGCGCGTTCCGGCATCTGCGCCACGGCGGCACAGCCGGCGGCGCACTTCCAAAGGCGACTGTCGCCCGCCTTCCCGACGGCACCCTCCTTGTCGGCGGCGATGTGGCCGCTGCTGCAAGCGCATACCCGAATGCCCGGCTTGGCCTCCTCAAGCTCGACTGTGAGGACAAAACGAATGGTCGGAGCACTGACGGCCGTTTGGAGCACGCCTACATGTCGATGGCCCGCGCAGCCGGCATCCGGACCGCAACCACGGAGGTCATGACCGATTCCTCCGAATCCCGGCCTCTCCATCATCTCTTCGTTGAACGCTTCGACTGCGTGCCGGGCACGTTCCGCCGCCTCCATTTGCTGACGCTCGCAGGTGCGCTGCACACCCATCGGCTGGATTACCGCAACCTGCTCCTCGCCACCCGGCAGTTGACGCAGGATCACACCGAGGGCCGCGAGGCCGTCCGCCGGATGATCTTTAACGTGCGCAGCGCCAATGCGGACGATCACGGGAAGAACCACAGTTTCCTTTTCGATGGCGCCGCAAACGGCTGGACGCTTTCCCCCGCCTATGACCTCACCCTCAACGCCGAGGAGGGTCGCGAGTACCAGGGACTCTTCCCGAACACGTTCGGCACTTCCCCACGTTTGAGCACGCTTGCAGCGGTGGCTGCCGATGTAGGCGTCCTCCGCGACGAATTCGAGGCGATCGACGCTGAAGTTGTGGCCGCGATCCAGCGCTGGCCTGAGTTTGCGGCCGGCGCAGGCCTTCCGGCCAATGTCACCGAGCACGCGGGCTCGATCCATGCCGGCATGGCCGCAGTGCTTGCTGCAAACGAACCGCCAGGGCGTGGGAAGCGACGAAAACTGTGGGGCTGACGGCCCCACGCCCGGCAGTCCGTAGCTTCCGGCGCAATAAGCAGAACATGGCGTCATAAGTCCCGACCGAATCGACGTAGGGGCGCAGTCTTGCTGCGCCCTCATTGCAAGGCGGAAGGTTCTTCAGGGCGCAGCAAGTCTGCGCCCCTACCTGTGCCAACAACTCTGACCTTGTGTATATCTAGCGCTGGACACGCTGTCGGTCGCGACTGTGTCGCGCCGCGGGCTCAGGAGCTGGAACCGGCCGTTCGCGTTAAAATCGCGGCGATCGTCGGTTGAATGTCAAACCACGCCCTGCCCTCTTCCTTTGTGAACAGCTCGCGGTAATGGCGGAAAATGACCTGCGGACTGTTGCCGGCTTCCAGCGCGGTCTCTGCGACGTTCCCGGTCTGCGCCACACGATGGCTGATGAAGGAATGACGAAAGCAGTTTTCCGGCAGCTTGAAACCGGCCTCACGCGCGATGTCACGGATTCGGTCCACGGCCAGATTGGTGCATAGCGCGCCCTTCCGGTTCTTGCAGAGGATGAGCCATTCGATGGCGGCATCCGCCAAAGGCACCAGTCGACGCGAAGGCGTGTTTCGCTTCGCCTTGGTGACGCGGACAAACTTCCGCTCGAGATTGATGTCGCTCCAAAGCTGCTCGTGGATTTCCGAACGCCGCAAGCCACAGAAGCCGGCGACGACCAACGCGCCGAGATACTCGGGATGCTGCGCCCGAAAATGGCGAAGCAGCGCGGCGTAGATCTCTCCGCTTACGACGCCGATGTCCGCGGTTTCCTCACGGGCGGTGTCGGTTTGTTCAGCCTCGGTCATCGCCTCGCGCGGCAGATACCCCTGCTTTCGCGCCCAACGCCAGAGGGTGACGATTCGTTTGCGAGCGGTGTTGCGGCTGACCGGATGCGGATGCCGCTCATCCATCCAGGCATTCAATTCACGGACGGAAATCGTGTGCAACGTGCGCTCTCCAAACTTCGCGGCAAACGCCGGAAGGATCTTGTTGTAGGACGCCGTGACATCGACCCCGCCCCGCTTCTTGGCCTGGACAAACAAGTCGACGGCCGTTCGCACATCGATTGCCTCGAAACTTGTTCCGTTGCGTGCGGCCCATGCCTCGGCTGCCGCAATCAAATTACCTCCCGCCAACTCGCGGGCCTTCCGCCACTCCTCGAGTGCGGCCAAAAATGGCATCGAGCCGCAAATCTCCCGGGCGGCAGCTAAAACGTCCTGATCGGCCCGCGTCATCTCCGCGACCTCCACCCGGCCGTCGGCAAGCTGTGCCGCTTTCAAGCGCGCCGCTTCAACAGCTTTCGCCAGGTCTGCAAACTGGCTCGTCCGTCGTCCGCGCGGCGTGACCCAGGAAATCGCGTAAGCCCATCCCGTCGAGGTTGTTTTGTGACGCACGCGATAAACCTTAACCCCGACGCTGCCGACTCTGATCACCTTGGGGAACTCAGTGGATTTTCTCACACACCTAAAACAAACAACCCCTGTTTTATCGGTGCAACTCCAAATTCTCCCTCGAGGGAAGCGAGAAAAAATGGTGCCCAAGGGGGGACTCGAACCTGAGACTTCGGCGAAGAGCTAAGTCGTTAAACTATCGTGGACTTAGTTGATTGTTAATGGCTTAGAACAGGAAGATGAGAGCAGAAATGTGAAGCGAGGTGAAGCAAAAAGCAGCGTTTGTGGCAACCTGTGGCAACCTAATCCAGCCGGTTTCGGCATGCCGTAAATCGGCAGCGGGCGATATTCCACAGCCCTCATTTTCTCGTCGAGTTGGCGGAGACCTCCTGGCTGAGCTGGGCTGTCGCCACCTTTGCCCCTTCGATAATGGAGCCGGCGATTTCCTCCGGAAATCCGGCCGGGATGCCATCACGCACCCGGTCTAGCAGGTCCGATTGACGTGCCAGATTCGATATTCCCGCTCGAGGGCTTCGGTTGACCATTTGGCCATTGGCATTGCGGCTGGTGCCAACTTTTCCTTAGGATCGTCGCTGCCCGATGCGTGCCAAATTTTCGACCTGCTTTATTGCGGCCCCCATCAGTGTCGATACGTCCAGACTGCGCGCGGCGCTGGAGATGCGGAAGGTCCGCTGGATCGACGCCGCGGCCGCTGCTCCGACCGGCGCGTCCGTAATTACCACCATAGAGTCGGCGATTCGCCAGGCCAATTTCGTTTGCGCGGTTTTGTCGGACAATAGCGAGAGTCCTTGGGTGCTGTTCGAGCTGGGTCTTGCCAAGGGCCTGCGACGACCGATCCTTATCTTTGCAGAGCCGGGAACGAAAATGCCCGCGGAGCTGCAGGACATTAACTATGCCCGCGTTTCGCTGGATGACCCCGGAGCGATTGAGTTTCACCTCGACGCCTTCCTCAAGAACTCACCGCGGCATCCCGCGCGGCCGAAACCGCACCGGCACCGGCAGGCGCAGACCGACATCTCGTGGCTCGAGGAGAAATTGACGTCACTACCAACTGATCAAGCTTCGCAGCGAGCGTTTCAGTTCGAGGCCATCGTCGCCCAGCTTTTCGAGCAAGCCGGTGCGGTCGTCTCGACCAATCAAGCCCCCGATACCGGTGCCGACATGGTGGTCTGGTTGGACCAACTGCAGGCGAGCCTGCCCAATCCCCTCGTCGTCGAAGCCCGTATTGGGCACCTGACCCCGCAGAAACTTAGCCAATCAGAAGAGCAAATCCGACGATACGCGAACGCCGTGCACGGCGGCGCGGGCTTTCTGATCTATTACGATTTCGACGGCCGTGACTTCGGTCCAGCAGAACGCCAGTGGCCGTTGGTGTTCAGATACTCGGTGCGGCAGTTTGCGGCTTTGGTTGCCCGCGGCGAACTGGTCCGCGAGGTGCTCGGTCGGCGCAATCGGCTCACGCATTGGGGGCCGGCGTAGCCATGGCTGCGATCTCACGCCGCAGGGTGTCCGCTCTTTTTCGTGATGGCCTGAACGGCGGCACGACAACCGAGCAGGGACGCATTTTGGAAGATCTGATTTGCTATGTATTCTCCCGGGTTTCGGGCATCTCGATTTTCAAGCGGAATATCCTAAACGTCTTCGATACCGAGGAAATCGATGTCGCGTTCTGGAACGACAGGCTGATTACCGGCCTGCCATTTCTGCCGAACGTGCTGCTGGTGGAGTGCAAAAATTGGCACAATCCCGTAGGCAGCCAGGAGGTTTCCTATTTCGCGAATCGTCTTCGGAACCGCGGGTGCGACTTCGGCATTCTGGTTGCGACGAATGGGATCACCGGAACCGCATCGGATTTGACAGCGGCGCGGTTCCAAATGGCGACTGCGCTGCGCGAAGGGCAGCGCATCATGGTGATCACACGCGAGGAGCTGGAAGAACTTTCCCACTCACGTCAGCTTTCGACGCTATTGAAGCGGAAGATTTGCGAACTGGTGGTATCAGGGACGACCCTCGTGTGAAGTCTGCCGGGATTAGGCACCACTTCAATAGAGAACAGTCTCCGGCCTAGCGCTGGACCTGAGGGATGCTCGTTTCCTCCGACTCCGATGGCTCGTATGCCACCGAGGTGGCATTTGGCGGACAGATAATGTCGGCGACGGAGAGAAACAGATTTGCGTAAAAGTTGAAGTAATGAGCCCTCGAGGGCGAAGTCGGGGGATAACGTGGTGGGTTCGAGCGCACGGCGGCTACTGTTGTTCGGGGCCAGTGTCCGAGTGTATGCTGGTCGATAAACGCAAATCGACCCCGCCCCATAGCCGCATCCGATAGCGCCAGGTCAAGGTGGAGGCGGAGCGCAGCGGAGCACGACCTTGACCGGCGCGTAGAATTGCAGGCGGCGGGCGGGAAGAAAGACCGGGGCACCGAATTTGATAACATTTCTTGTGTCTGGCGGACGAACGAATCTTCCGGAATGTGCTACCCGATACCCGGCCACCGGTGCGGCGGCAACAGCTCAGACGCGAATGGACCTGAGAATCACCTCTGCAAGCGCCGGATTGAAATCATCCGGATCGTACGTCCCGTTCGGCAGCCAGTCGACGAACTGACGGTGCTCAGGGTGTCGCGGATCGTGGATCGCCTTCAGCATTTCGTAATACCCCGGCACACCGCCGCAGTCCTCCGGCGGACACTTTCCCGCGCCGTCGATGAATTCAGCGCGCATGGGTCGCTTGGAATACTCAGTGGCCAGCTTCAGCTCGATCACATGCTCCCAACTGTCGCCAAAATCGTACGTGTAGCGGAGCTTGTCACGCGGCCGGCTCAGGAACTCGTCCAGCTTGTGAATACTCTCATCCTGCGGCGGTTCGAAGTCATCGTGCTCTGGAACCCCGAACCGTTCACCGTTTCTCGCGGTGAATTCATGCAAGTGCATGTCGTGCCAGCCCATCACTCCCTGAATCACCCGGTGCAGGGCGGACAGTCGGACACTTGCCGGAACTGCAATGCGGCGCCACACGGTTTTGATCCCGTGCAATGAAACATGGAGAACGAAAATTCGTGGTGGCTTTGGCATTGCGGCAATTTGGGCGCCTCTGAACCACGCTGTTCAAGAGACAAAACGTCACAGGGCAACTACTACCTGGGCTCCGCACTCGACAGAGCTCCTTCGTGGACAGCAGTGCCGCTTCTCAGATCAATTAACAGCGGTCTGAGTGAAGCATCTTGCTGTACTAGATTTCCCGAGAGATCTCTTCGCATCCAAGTGGAACCATTGAACACTGCACACCGTTCCATCTCCCTCCTCGCGTAATAGTTCGCACAAGCATTCTTCTCGGTGCTCGTAAGTGTCATGGTATATATAGCGTTCGCGACAAAATCGAAGGCAGCACCATTTTGACCGTTGAGGTCGGCTCCGAAGGTTAATCCGGTGAGAGAAACTGGGCTGTTCACTTCGCAGGGAATATGAGCCACTCCAACATCCCTTCCGTTCACCGATATCCTCATTAAAGCAGACTGTGGTCTAAAGGCTGTTTCGCATGTCAATAGCACAAAGTCATCAAAACGGAAGCCGGCTACCGCGGAGGATGTACGAACCGAGTATGATTCCCCGTACATGTCTGTGAAGGAAAAGCATAATATATCTCGTGGGTCGAAATATAATGAGAAGTGCGCACTGTTATCGTGGCCCATATCGAAAATGTACTTGCGCCGCGTATCTGCTATTCGGTGAAAGCGGCCGACAAGATTAACCGCTAGGCCGGGATACTTCTCAGTTTCGATGCTTTCAAATAATTGTATGTGTTGCAGATCGTCCTTCAATTCGCGTCTGATGGCCGCGGCGAGTTCGGACACGGATAGAGGAGGATGAGGATTCTTCTTGGTTCCGGCATAATTGGCGGCCCATGTGGCAACAATTGCCACGACCTGAAAGGGGGCCGCGGTTGGAACATCTGCGTGGGAGTAAAACCAGATCGCTGCGAGCTGTGCGATCGACCCTATGGCCCAAAAGATGACTTGTGCGGTTTCGGCTCTTAACTTCACAGGTGACTAATGCACAGGCATTTCGATGTTTCGAGGGAGCGCAGCGCAAATCACTAACCGAAGATAGTCTCCCATTGGCTGCATGACGACAACAGCAAGACAAGAAGAGCCTGAAGTCACACCGAAAACCGGACACCGTCCCTGACGCAATTCCGACGAGCCACGGAACAACACCGTGTGCTTCATGGTGTCACGATCAGAGCAGCGCTTAATTGCCGCCTCGGGAGCTGTGCGGTTCTCCGCTCGCACGGGCTCCGCGCCGGGGCACGCTGCAGGCGATGAAGGCCAAAACTCAAAAAAAAGATTCGACGGAAGTGCGCGCACTGTGGGTGCAGCTTCTGCGTTGATCCGCGGATGGTCAGGCGCCAGCGGTACTGCCCACGGGAAATGTGTAAACAGGCCGGCCGGGCCTTGGCTCAGAAGCGGTGGCTCCGCAGGAACCGGGACCATTTCAAGGGTCCGGAAAACCTCATTCGCGTGCAGAATTGGCGGAAGGATCACCCCGGCTACTGGCGCCGCCGCGCCCGGGTCGGACCCTACCTGCTGCGCGGGCAACTGGCAGATCTTGCCCGTCAGTTTGCGTTACAAGACGAGTTTGACACGCACTTTTCCCTCGTAGTGGGCCTCGTATCTCATCTCACAAAATCTGCGTTACAAGATGAGATAGCCCGCGAGCTGAGTCGGCTTATATTCCTTGGCCATGGGATTCTCACCCAGATCACCAAGGCGCCAGCGGCGCCAGCCGGAAACGGCGCACATCAATAATTCCCGCCACTCGCTGGGAGGCCATCCATGATCTCCAGCACTGATGCACCTGGCACTCCCGGCGCCGCCAGCGGGCTGATTCCTGTCGCCGCCTATGTCCGCATGTCCACGGAACATCAGCAGTACTCCACCTCAAACCAGCTCGACCGGATCAAGGAATATGCGGCCCGGCGCGGAATGAGCATCGTCCGCATTTTCGCCGACGAGGGGAAAAGCGGGCTGCAGGTCAAGGGCCGGGAAAGTCTTCAGGCGATGATCGCCGAGGTCGAAGCCGGCAATGCCGGGTTCAGGGCCATCCTCGCCTACGATGTCAGCCGCTGGGGCCGCTTCCAAGACGCCGACGAGAGCGGATTCTACGAGTATATCTGCAAGCGCGCCGGCATCGCGGTCCACTACTGCGCCGAGCAGTTCGAAAACGATGGCAGCCCCACTTCCAACATCATCAAGAGCGTCAAGCGCTCGATGGCCGGCGAGTACAGCCGCGAACTTTCAACCAAGGTATTTCAGGGTGCCTGTCGGCTTATCCAGCTCGGGTTCAAACAGGGTGGGTCCGCCGGATATGGGCTGCGCCGGATGCTGATCGACCAGGCGGGCAACCAGAAAGGGGTACTCAAACTCGGCGAACACAAAAGCTTCCAGACCGATCGTGTCGTCCTCGTGCCAGGCCCGGCGGAAGAACAGGAGATCGTCCGCGAGATATACCGCTCCTTCCTCGATCAGGGAAATACCGAGCGGGAGATCGCCGACGATCTCAACACCCGAAAAATTCTTACCGACCTCGAGCGGCCGTGGACACGCGGCACCGTCCATCAGGTCCTGACGAATGAAAAGTACATCGGCAACAACCTCTATCATCGCACCTCCTTCAAACTGAAGCGCAAGCATGTCACGAATCCCCCGGAAATGTGGATCCGCTCCGACGGCGCATTCTCGGGGATTGTCGACCCGCTGCTGTTCGCAAAAGTGCAGGAGACAATCCTCGCCCGCTCTCGACGCTTCACCGACGACGAGATGCTCCAGTCACTGAAGCAGCTTTGGTCCCGGCACGGCCGGATTTCAGGACTGCTGATCGACGAACAGGACGGTCTGCCATCGAGCGCCGCGTTTCGTCACCGCTTCGGCAGCCTGGTCCGGGCCTACCAGCTGGTCGGCTACACGCCCCGGATCGACTATTCCTTTCTCGAAATCAACCGCTACCTCCGCGCCAGGCACCCGGAAATAGTGCAGGAAGTCATCTCCCGGCTCGCATCGATGGGCGTCTCCGTCGAGCGCGACCCCGCCACCGAACTGCTGGTGCTGGAACATGAGCTGTCCGTTTCACTCGTCCTTTCCCGGGCCCTGCGGACGGAGACCGGCTCCTCGCGCTGGCTTCTGCGGTTCGAGGAGTACCTTCGCCCCGACCTCACCATCGCGGTCCGGATGGATGAAACCAACAAGGCCATCAAGGACTACTATCTTCTCCCGGCCCTCGATTTGAACGCGGCCAACCTGCGGCTCAGCGAAAACAATCACGCACTTCTGGACGCCTATAGGTTCGACGATCTCGAATTCTTTTTCCAGATAGCGGAGCGCATTTCCGTGGAGGAGGCCGCATGACGGACGATCCCAGGGTCAGGCTCATCCCGGTCGACCAGATCCGCGTCGTGAACCCCCGCGCCCGGGATCGGGCAAAATACGAGCGCATCGTCGAAAACATCGCGACGATTGGCCTCAAGAAGCCCATCACCGTGTCCTGCGCCGCTCCGGGCGGGGATGGCGTTGAAATGTTTGATCTGGTCTGCGGTCAGGGACGTCTGGAGGCCTACATCGCACTTGGTCAAAAGGAAATTCCCGCGCTGGTCCGGGGTTACTCGAAGCAGGAAGGGCTCGTCGCGAGTCTGATCGAGAACATCGCCCGGCGCCGGGTGCGCTCGCTCGATCAGGTGAAGATGATCCAGTGGATGAAGGAGCAGGGCCACGATTACGCCGAAATCGCCTCCAAGACCGGTCTTTGCGAGGAATACGTTCGCGACATCCTGAATATGCTCAGCAAGAGCGAGGAGCGGCTGCTGGAAGCGGTGCTCCATGGAAAAATCCCGGTCACGATCGCGACGCGCATCGCCGGCGCCTCCGACGAGGCTTCGCAGCGGCTCCTGATGGAAGCCTATGAGCGAAAGGAAATGAACCAGAAGACGCTGGCGTCATTCCGGCGGATAGTGGACCAGCGCCGCCACTTTGGCCGGAGCTACAGTCCCCGACGCAACCACGGCTCACATCGCTCCAGCGCGGACAGTCTCATCATTGCCTACAAGCATGAGACGCAGCGCCAGCGTATGCTGGTGAAAAAGGCGAAGCTCTGCGAGGCGCGCCTCCTGTCGGCATCGGCCGCCTTCAAGGTCCTCCTCGATGACGAGCATTACGTGACCCTGCTTCGCGCCGAAAAGATGGAGACCATGCCGAAGTTTCTCGCGGACCGTGCCAGGCAAGACCCATGAATTCCTCCGTACGCGCCGCTTTCGATTTCGACGGGATCACCCTCCCGCTGACTGCCATTCATCCCATCCGGCAGATCAAGCCCTCCGATCATGCATGGGGTAAGTATCGCGCCGTGCTGGCGTCCATCCGCGAGGTCGGCGTCATCGAACCGCTCGCGGTGTACCCCCAGAAAGGCACGAAGGGAGCCTTTCTCCTCCTCGATGGGCACATGAGATTGAAGGCGCTGCAGGAACTGGGGCGGACGGAGGCGTTCTGCCTCGTGGCGAAGGACGACGACGCGTTCACATATAATGACAAGGTGAACCGCCTGTCGCTCATCCAGGAGCACGCGATGATCCTGCGGGCAATCAAGCATGGCGTGACGGCCGCCCAGATCGCGAAGGCGCTGGACGTCGATGTCGGCAGGATAAAGGCCAGTCTCAACCTGCTCGACGGGATCCATCCCGATGCTGTCGAGCTGCTGAAGGACAAGCCCATAACGGCCACGGCGCTCAGGCATTTTCGGAAGGCAAAGGCGGTTCGCCAAATCGACATGGCGCAGCTCATGGTCAGTGCGAACAACTACACCCGTGCCTACGCCGAGGCCCTCGTCATCGGCACGCAGGCCGATCAACTGGTCGATGCCCGGAAGCCGAAATTGCCGGGGATATCGCACGAAGAGATTTCACGGATGGAAAAGGAAATGGAGTCGCTGGAGCGGGACTATCGCGCCCATCAGGAACAGTTCGGTGAGAATGCACTGCACCTGAATGCCGCCCAGCGCTACGTGAAGCGATTGCTGGAGAACACCAAGGTCAGGCGGTTTCTCTCGAACCGATACCCGGAACTCTTGGAGGAATTCCAAGAGCTCGCCGCACTCGAATCGCTCTGACGGCACGCCTGTCACCCAGCCACACGCGAAGAACAGTTCAGCGGGTTGGCGCCCAGAAGCCGCAACGTCCAAAGCCGCCATAGGCTAATATGAAGCCGCATGGCTGGGTGAAATGTCAGATTCGTCTGCCATCCAAGTAGGTATGCCGGAAATCAATCTGCTCCTGACGGGCCGGGCCCCCTTGCAGATCCGCATTCACTATTTCGAGAGACGCCCAAGGGGAATTACGTTAACACGCGTCATCATCAAGAGCGCCGCCGCCGATGGTCTGCTTCTGTAATCCAGCGCGTCGGTGGGCCGATGTGGTCTGCCGGAGGACAGTATTCAGCTAAGTCGAGCTCCGCTTTGTGCACGGCTGCATCCGATTCTCGCAGGAACTCCCAGAGGGCAGCATTTACGTCAGCCGGTAGTTTACCGACCCATTCGCGCAGTCCGGTTGATTCGCCGACCACCTCGAACCGCAGCGCCTGCGAAAGCGAAGCCAATCGCGTCGGCACGAGAGAGATGGCATAAGCGGGAAAGCGTTTGGCAAGCGTCCGCTGGACGAACGCCAGTCCGTACGCGCCCAAGGAACTGGGGACGGCGGCTTCGATTCTCAGCAGATTGCTCGCTTCCAAAGGTTTCCCAAGAGCGGTGATCGGCAAATGGGTTCCAGCGTCGAGCCGTCGCGCCAATTCCTCATCCTGGAATGCCCTCTTTGCTTTTGCCGCGCGCCTCGCTCTCTCTTTCTGCCTTGCGTCCCGGAAGGATGCGGTGATTTCAAGCACTTCCGCTCGGAGCTCTTTCAACAGCGACGGGCACTCGACGCGCGCCTCGAGAACCCCGCGCCGCGGCGGCTTTCGTTCGATACGCGCATTGGCGCACTTGGCTAGTTTCAGAATGCGGATTTGAAGATCTTTGACTCTGTTGTCGTGCGTGAAAGTTTGGACCTCTGGCTCGAAATCCTCGAACCCTGCAATCCCGACAAACGCGCAGAGGCCCCCGGAGGAGAGCCCGAATGATCCCAATCGAGTGATGGCCAGCCGGGCGACCTCGCGCAGTAGCTCCGCCTGGTTCGCGCGATACCGACTGGCATTCTGAATATGCAGCTTCAACGACCGATATTGGTGATCGAACGGGTCCATGTTCCAAAACGGACGCCCTCACCGAGCCAGATTTCAACCTCATTGGCAATCTGCAGTGATCCTGTTGGGCCATGTGGCATCTCTAGTGATGTTGGCGGCTTCACGAAAACGAAAGCTGAGGGTGACCGCGGGAACGGACGCCATCCGGGCCATGGCCCGCAGGCTTCGACTTGCACCAGTGGAACGAAATCAGCCATTCCTCAGAACAATCTACCATTGATCAGTCGCGGCAACCATTGTTGGCACCTTCGGCGAACCGACGAAACCTCGCGACGCCTGAGATCACTTTCCGCATCTTGATCAATTCAGGCCTTTGAAAAGACGCTGCAACTCGAACGGAGCTGGGCCGCGGTGGGTCAGACGTGAATAGGAATGGGCGGCGGATCAGTCAGGTGGCCGCTGAACGTAGCCTGCAGAATCACGCGCACACTATCGTCGGCCGTTATGTTGTCTTGCAGAACTCGCCGGGTATACCGGAAGCCCTCCGGAACCTTGATCGATCCTTCTGTGCCGTAGGCTTCGCGGATGCTGCGCGGGTGGTGCTGGGCCGCGAAGGAGAGAGTGAGGTTGTGGACGCCGTCGGCGCTGCGCGTTTGGCGAATATCATCGAGGGCAAAGCGGCGAAAATCCCGATCCCGATCATCGCGCTCGCGCTGCCAGTTCTGCAGCTCGTCGCAGAGGATGGCGAGAAAGGTCGGCCAGAGCTGCTCATCGAGACGCGCCTCCGCCAGTTTGGGGCCGAGATTCATCTCGGTAAGGTCATGCGCCGGTATTTTGGAGTCGTGCCGGGCGATGCTGGCGACGATGAAACTCACTAGTCCGTCTTCCGGCGCGGCGACCGGCCGCGCGAGCCAGAGGCGGGCCCCGACGGCGCCGTGATGGATTTTGGGCCAGCTCCAAGCGGAAAGGGCGGGTGGTGGAGTCACGAAGGCCGGACGGAACTTTTCGCCGAGCTTGATTATCGTTTCAGAGATGGCGGCGAGCTCCTGACTGAGATACGCCACATCGTGCGTCAGGGCGATGCAGGCCCAGACCGCCACGGCGAGCCAGAAGTGCTCCTCAGGTGGGCGGTCAGGGAAAAGCCTTCCCATGGAACTGCATGCGTGCTCCCGCAGCTTCTCGCATTCGCCGATCAACACCAGCCCGAGCAGGAATACCTGTACATTGTGCGAAAGGTGCCGGCGGCTCTTGCCGGCGGCCATATAGAAGGGATCCGCATCCTCGAAGAGCCGGACAATCTCCTGGAATGACTGCCGGATGCCTGGGAGCCGCAGTTCGTCGAGGAGCAGTCCGACCTGCCCGCAGAGCCGCTGATGCCAGATATCGATCGAACCGCTCAGCGGGAGCGTGCGTATCAGCTGCTCGAGCTGCACGACGCTGGCATAAATGTCGGGAATGTTTTCCTTGCGACGACGAATTACGCCGATGGCGGCCCGCGCCAAGACGGAATCTGGCGCCAGTTCGTGCCACAGATTGAGCATCCGGCGCACCGCGATTTCGCCGAAGGCCGGCGGGCGGTCTATAATCGTCGCTTCAAAGTAGCCGAGAACATCCAGCGACTCCAAGTTGTTGTCGTTGCCGAACAGCCGGGTGGGATCCCGCGTTACGATCACCATGGGCACGAGGTCGTCCACCTTCCGAATGGCGGCCGCGATTTCATAGCCCAAGGTGGTATTGTCATCGTCATTGAGGAGGTCGAGGACCACCAAGTTGGGAAACGCGGCCTGGAACCGGTCCACCACCGCCTTGGGGTCCTTTAGATGAGTTGACGCGTGCCGGTAACCCGCTTCACCCACGGTGCTCGTCCAGTTGGCGAGCACGGTTTCTTTGTCATTCCACACGAAGATGGTCGGAGGCAGATAGCCGCTGGGCGGGGTAGTTGTCATGGTCATTTCTCGGCGAGAATAAGGGGGAGACGCGTAACGAAGTGATTGGAGAATTTGGGCGCCAGCTTATGGAGTGCGGATCGCACAGCCGGAGCGGTCGTTTCGATTTCCGTGCCGCGCACATGGAAGACATCGCCGCCCTTCATTTGGACATGGGCACGGCAGCTAGAAAGGCCGCTGTACCAGCTCATGAGGTTCTCGGCATTGGATACAGCTCCCCGATCTGAAAAGATCGTGTAGTGCGCGGAGCTCGCCGGATCGATGTGCTGGGTGATGGTGACCAAGATTCCTCCCTGCATGAAACTCTCGTCCTTGCGCAGCCGCGAACAATGCGCGCCGAAATCACCGGGACGGTCCTGATAGTAGTGCTTGACCGCGTTCAGCAGCATGTTCTGGAAGTGATCCTTTAGGATCTCCCAGTGGGGCGCGAAGAACCGCCACCGGGCGATGCCGCGGTCGAGGGGCTGGATGTCAAACAGGTCGGCCTCGATCCCTCGGAGGTAGAGCATCGCATTGACGTTGCGCTGGCACTTCTGGATCAAGCTCATGGTGCGATCGCTGTCCGTGACGTATTCCTTTTCTATATATTGTCGCCAGTATGCCTTGACGAGATGGTTGCCGACCTCGCGGACACCCTCGATCGTGGTCGTCTGCTCCAGGCGGGCGACGTCCCGCTCCAGGCTCTTCGCGAGCGCCGGCGCGACCTCCTCCAGGAACGGGCGCATCAGCGACGTGCACTGGGACAGGCCGTCTTTCAGCTGCTGCAGGCGCGGCTGGGCCACGGCGTTGAGCTCATGGAGCAGAAACGACGGATGCTTTCCCTCGTGAAGAATGGACGCAAGCATTCGGACCGACCAAAGCGGGCTGTTCTGCTTGGGCTCCTCGCGCATGGCGATGAGATCACAGCGGACCACAGCACAGGCAGGCCGGAGGTCCGGTTGTCCCTCGGTGATCTCGTCAAGAATCTGTCCGAACTGGTCCTGGGTATAGCGGAACACCCCGCGCAGCGCGCGGAGCACGTCCTCGGAGGTGTCCTCCGACTGGCGATGCTTGAGTTCATCGATGGAGGACATCAGGAGCGCGATCAGCGCACCGATTGTGCCGTACGCCTTCTGTTCAAGCAGCTGGCGAAAGGATGCGAGGAACACCTCGCGCTGAATGCTGGCCGGCAACAGGGCCGCCACATAAAGACCGATCCGCGAAGCGATGTCGGATTCGGTTTTGATGTGACCGACAGTGAGTTGAAAGATGCGGGCGAACCTCTTCTTGCTCACAAACGCGCAGCTGTCCGGCCAGGTGTAGGCGAGAAAGAACAGCGCGGCTGCCGCCCGGCTGGGGTCGTCCAGGGTATCCTCGGTGATGTGGAAACATGCTGCGGGAAACGGCCGCGAAAAAAGAAACAGCAGCGCAAGTCCAATGTCGTCCGGCAGCCTGGGCAGCCGTGTGGCGGCGACGCCGAGCTGCTCGGCGGCGAAGACCTGCTGGCAATCCCGCAGCCGCGCCTGCACCTCGGCGCGGGCGCCCAGCGCCCAAGCGGCGGCGCGGCTCGAACGCTCAAGGGCAGCGCAGAGCGGGCACTCGCCCGCCGTCGAACTGCGCGGGCCGAGTGTCGAGTAGGCCCGCCGCCCGGCGATCTCGGCGAGTTCGCGCTCGACCTTCAAGCGGGGACGAAACAGCGGGCGCTCAGCCCCTTTGCGTCCGGAACGGTCCACCAGTACATAAGTGTGCCAGCGCACAATGGCCCGGGAGCGCTCGGCCCGGATGAGGAAATCTCGAATTGCGGCCATCGCGCGCTCCTCCGTATAGCCGGACGTGAAACTATCGTCGAGGAACAGTACCTTCAAAGGATTGGCGGAAGAAACGCGCTTGGCCTGTCCCTCGGCACGCAGCTCGAAGTCGCGCTGCCGACGGAAGGCTGGACTTAACCCGAGCGTCAGGGTGCGCTTGCCGCCGATAGCTTCCTTGATCCGGTTGACGATGCCGTGGATTGTGGAGTCGTTTGGAAATGCAATTATGTCGGCGGACCCCTGAAACCAGGAGCGGATGTCCGCGACGACGGAATCGATTTCCGGCGCCTTCAGGTTGTGGGTCGCCAGAGGGAAAAGGTTGTGATATGCGCCGAAGAGGGCGTGCGTCGCCCGAAAGTGTCCGTGGTCGAATAGCTCCGCTATCGGCCGGTCCGGCACCCAAGGCTGGTTGACGTAGTCGAGTCCCTTCGTGAACTGGGAGTCAGCGTCGATGACCTGAAGCTTACGTTTCACGAGGAAAGGCGGGCGGGAGGACGCGCGAGGGCTTCAATTTCCGTACGGGTGCAGCGACAGAAGCTCAGCACCGGGCGACCCCCAACTGAGCCGGCGTGCACATCAACAATCGCGAGGATGGCAAGGATCCGAACATTGAGAAGGGCAAGTGTATCCAGCAAACCGGATACAAGTTCGCCGGCAAAAATCATGTCGGCGACAATCACCACGTCCTTGCCGGCAAGAGCCATCATGTCGTCGTGATCGAATCTGATGTCAGACCGGCGGCGCACAGCAACCACATTGGTTCCCATGAACGGCGGTATCGCCGCGAGATGATGGGCCGCCTCAATCGCCGGGTGGAGAGTGGCGACGAACTCGACGCGGGATGCGTCGTTCAGCATGCCGGCGACGACCCCCTGCGCCTGCAGATGCATGCGGAAGCAGCGGGTAATAGCCGCCTGAATGCTCTCGTCCGCCAGCAGCCTGCCGAGATGGACGTAGTAGCTTGTTTCCGCGCCGAGGCGAAGTAGCGATCGGCCAATCTCCACTTGGCGCAGGACGGATTCCGACTGCTCCAGCTCGACCTTCAGGACCTGAAAGCTGACCCGGGCGTCTGCGAGGTTCTGCAGTGCAGGATTTTTGGCTAGGTCAAGCGGGAGCGTTAGCTGGGAGCGCGCCGCCGGTTCGCTTCCGGCCTCTCCCCACTTCAACAGGCGCGGATTCGCATCGACCGCGTTGGCTAGCGCCTGCCATCGCTTCTCGCCGAGGCCATCGGAACTGTCCAAAATTTCGGTTCGCACTGCCTCGCCGTCCATCTTAGTTAGTACCTTGTGAATGATGGTGCTAGCGGGTTCGGCGTCGGGGCCGAGGATGAGCTCTAGAGCATCGGCGGCGCGGTTGCTCGTCCACAAAAACGCGGGAATCACCTTTGCGTGCGCCACGAAGCTGCCAGGGGCTGTAAAGCGCCGGAAGGCGGAAAGTGTTTGGAGATCGAGTCCAGTCAGAATGGGAATGAACTGCTCGCCTAGCCGAGCTATTGCATCGAGGATAGCGGCACATGCGATCGCGCGCACTTGGTCCCGCAGCAGAGAAAAGCAGCGAACGTAGAATATGACCTGACGATCGCGGTTCTTCAGCGATACGTCGCGGAGCTTGGCCCAGAACGCCTCAAAGTTGATGCGGATATCCTTTTCCGACATTGCGCGCAGCGCAGCGCCCCGCAGCGCCTTGCGGGTCAGGAACTCGGCCATGTCGACTACCGCGAGTTCAGTGGCAATCTCCTCGGTGGCCACCAGCTGCACCCGCTGGGTCACGGTGTGGGGGCGGGATCGCCGTTCCTCGTCTGGCTCGAGCAAAGGGATGGCGAAGTAGTGGATGCAGCCGCCCACATCGATCGCCCGTTCTGGCCGACCATCGTTGATCTTCATGTCCCGCTTCGCAAAGAACCGAAATTCGGTGCAATTGTCGCCCGTATGGATCCGCCAGAGGGCACCAATACGCTTTGCGGTCTGAAATACTTCTGAGAGACCGTGGACGCGAGGCCGGTACTGCCGGCGATCGCGTGTGGAACGGAGCCAAGCCGCATAAATCCAGCTGGGCGGTTTCGTGGTGACGTCGCCCCGTAGCGCGAACTTGACCAGCTCGTCCGTGCTGGATGGATACCGGTCATTTTCCGTCCGGAACAGTTCCTTGAGCTCCTGGTTCCCTTGAAAGCCGCGGCCAGAGTCAAAGATGACTAGTTGCAGCTGGGGCACCGTCTTCTTGACGCAGAGGTCATTGAGCTCGCATTCGCTTTCGGAGAGATGGTGCCATTTCTGATCGGCATCCAGATCGATCTGGCACGCCCACGGCGGCGAAAGCTTTGCCATGATCCGCACGGAATCGGCGCTGCCTAGCCGCCCGTGATCGAAACCATTGGCCACCAGTTCTGAACAGATCAGATCGATCGCCCGTGAAAGAATACACTGATGCTGCTTCAGTACCTCGTTCCGAAGTTCGGGATTCTCCTGCCACCGGTGCACGTATTCCACGACGTCGGTCCGGGATCGGAACCGGTGCAGGCCGAGAACCTTTTCGTCGCCTGCGACTGAAGGCTCCTCGGAAACGCTCGGGCTAGGCCCATCCATGATTCTCCATTCGCGTAGGAAGCGGCGCATCGCATCGAATCGCGCGATGCGATTCGTGTAGAACTCGGAGCGCACGCCGCTCCATTCAGTGCTCTGAGCCGCGAACTGCTCCCTTTCCTGATCGCTGACGCGTGGCGGAGCCGGTTCGATCCCCCTAGAAAGCAGTGCCGCAAGCGGATGGAGGCCGATCCAAGAGATTGAATTTAAGGGCAAGGTTGCCGCCGCAGCACCGAAGAGCGACCCGTCCGCCACCCGGAAAACGGGATGTGCCAGCTCCAGCAAATTCCAGTATGCCCTGTCCTCGGGTCTGAGAGTACTCGGCGGGGGTATGTGCACGACGGCGGCTCGATCGGCTGAAAGCATGGTGAATGGTTCGGTTTGGGCGCGTCTGCGGCCGTGGATCTGGACGTGCTATCTGGTCTTCCCTTAGGTGCACTGAAATTGCGGCACCGGTCAGTTCTGCGCAAGCAGCCTCATCATCGCTTCTCTTCCAGTTGCACGGTAGAGAGAGAGTTTCCTTGAAGGAGTTATTTGAACCGAGGTGGCACCTGCGACCGGACTGACGAAACTTGCCACGCCTGACATCACTTTCCGCAACCTGACCCATTTCAGACATTCCATGTCGGCAAGAAGTGCGATGAGA
The DNA here is from genome assembly GCA_011525695.1 of Verrucomicrobiia bacterium. Taxonomy (GTDB): domain Bacteria; phylum Verrucomicrobiota; class Verrucomicrobiia; order Opitutales; family Opitutaceae; genus ER46. Next base: position 443 of record WYBX01000123.1, on the reverse strand, counting down.
TCGGACTGCCGGGTTTCAAATTCGAGCAGCCGGGTTGCGACTTCGGTGTGGATGGGGAGCCATGAGAACATAGGGAGGGGTATTTAGAATCTGTCTTCAATCGTTGCGGATGCTGCAAACTGCGAGCGTCATCGAGGACTGGCTCGACTATTGCTGCGACCTTGCTTCGACAGCCTTAATCAAAGCTTCGATATTCATGGAGGCGGAAAATTCGTCATAGAAATCCGAACCGAGCCGTTGATCGAGGCGATCGATCAGGTTGCGACACCGGGTCTGGCGGTCGGTGTATTTAAGATCAGTATTGTTGGCGTTGAGCTGTAACCGTTCAATTTGGACGTGGTGACGGTCGTGGCTGAGTTGGATAGACTTGGGGATGGCTATCACCCGAAGGAGGCGGAAGAGATTCACTCTGCAGCAGCGTCAGAAGCATGTCGAACGGTTTG
>WYBX01000122.1 GCA_011525695.1 Verrucomicrobiia bacterium | reverse complement strand
CCACCCCGTGTTGCCACGACGCAGTAGCCTTCGGTTGCAGGCGGGTGAACGTTCCGCCTGACGGGGACTTGCACCCCGCTGTGTGGACGCCCTCACAGGCGCACGAGGGACGCCCTCCGTGGCGTCCTTGAATCCGATGGGAAATTCATTCTGCGCAGCGGATCGAACTTCATGGCCGTGACGGAGCACGGCCCTCCATGTACGAAATTCGGAATGTTGTGGCCGGGACGGCCTGCCCTTCGAAGGTTCGGCGAACGAGGCAGCACGGCCCTCCATGAATCCGTGCACCACCCATTCCTGGGGATCCGGCGCCCCGCCGCGTTCTTTCTGAATAGCATTGCTTCAGCCCACCGGCCGGATGCGGTCTCGCGATCTGAAGCGCCAACGGCGCGACACCATCCCAGCCTGGGCTGGCGGCTGCCGCCGGCCCAGGAACATGGTCGAACGCAATCGAGGGCTGAAAGCCCGATCCATCCGGATGCTCGGATCGATGAATCGGGCCTTCAGCCCTGAGATCTTTTCGGTACGGACTCCTGGGCCGATTGGCCCAGGCTGGGATGAGATGGGCCTTTGGCCCTCCGGACTCCGTTCGGGACCTGCGCCCTGAGGCTTATTCAATCCACGGGTCGCTGGTGACAACCGGCAGGCAAGGCCTCAACCTTCGCCCCATGCTTCATGTCCTGCCCGCGCGCCACGGCAGTGCCGCCGAGAACATGGCACTGGATTTCCTGCTGCTCCAGCGCTACCCCGAACCGGGTTGGCCCCGTTTCCGCCATTACGGCTGGCAGCGACCGGCGGTGACCTTCGGCTATGGCCAGGAAATCGGATTCGTGCGCGGTCAGCTGGCGGCGATGACCGGAGAAACTGGCGGCGCCCTGGACGTCTGCCGGCGACCGACGGGCGGGGGAATCGTCGATCATCGCGATGACTGGACCTACGCGGTCGTGATTCCGCGCGGCCATCCCCTCGAGGAAGTGCGCGCCGCCGAAAGCTACCGCGCGGTGCACGGCGCGCTCGCCGCGACCCTGCGTCTCCAGGATGTGGATGCCGTGCTCAAGCAACCGGCGCCGGACATCCCGCCGGAGTCCGGCGCCGCGGGCATCTGTTTCCAGCGGGCGGAGGTGTCCGATGTGATCGCCGACCGCAGCGGCGTGAAGATCGCGGGCGCAGCGCAGAAGCGAAACCGGCACGGGCTGCTCCTCCAGGGTTCCGTCTGGCGACCGGCGACGGGGGGCCGCGTCGATTGGGAGCGATTGCAGGAGGACTTCGTGAACGCGCTGGCCGCCGCACTCGGCATGGAGTCGCAGCCGGTGCCCTGGGTCGAGTTCAATGAGAACGAGGTCGAGGGGCTCGTGGAGCAGTATTCGTCGCCCGAATGGATCGAACGACGGTAGCAGGCTGTCGGACTTGGGGAGGTCTCCGGTCCGACCCGGGGCAGGTCAAATAGACCTGCTCTCCCTCGATGCCGGGCACGTCAAAACGATTTCCGGAAAGCATTGCGCCGGTCTGAGACGCGGCGCTACCAGCCGCCACCCATCGCCTGGGGATGCCTGAGGATCAGCGGCCTCCGGATAGCGCCGGTTTTCAACCGGTGGCCGTGACGGAGCACGGCCCTCCATGTACGAAATTCGGAACGTTGTGGCCGGGACGGCCTGCCCTTCGAAGGTTGGCGAAGGAGGCAGCCCAGCCCTCCATGAATCCGGCTCTCACTCGAATACGCTTTCATTGCACCTCGCAGCCGTAGGGGCGCAGCCTCGTCTGCGCCCTCAGAACCGTTCATTCACGCAGGCGGGCGCAGACAAGACTGCGTCCCTACGCGACGGGGGATCGATTGCGAAATGCGGACGCAGGCAAGACTGCGCCCCTGCGAATCCAGTTCAGATCCGACAACATGTCCTTCAACGGGGCAGCTGGCGCAAGGCGGCCGCCACCAGCCCGGCGGCGATGGCACTCAATCCGGTGATGATGCCCAGGGCGAGGTTCCCGGCGCGCCGGGTTTCCGCCGTCTGTGCATCGAGCATCCGGCGCTCCTCCCCCTGGAGCGCAGCCACCGCCCCGCGGATCGCCTCGACCACCTGCTTGCCGCGGCCATCGGCAGCCGCGGCGCTCGCCTCGATCAGCCCGCCGGCGCGCCGCTTGGCCAGCCGGCCCTGCATGATCGAGATTTCCTCGTCCACCAAACCCGACAAGCGATGCAGCCGGGCCTGCTGCCGGTGATCGTCCGCCGTCATGGCCCGCAACCGCGCAATCGATTGCTTGATGCTGGCCACCCCGGCCGTGTACGGGGCGAGGTAACGCTCGTCACCCGTCAGCGAAAATCCGCGCGCACCGGACTGGATGCTGACCGCATGGGCCAGGGTGGCCTCCAGTTCATAGAGGATCCGGTGGGAACCGTCGACCTCGCGAACCGCGCGGGCGATTTCACGGGCGTTCCACCAGGATGCGGCGACGGCAAGCAACATTGCGGCCAGTGCCCCGCCCAACAGGCGCACAATACCCGTTGCAGCAGTTGGAATGATGGGAGCCATCGGCGAACGGAGCGTGGAGGACGGCCCGTCACCAGACGAGCAGATTGATCCGCGTTCGATCGCGGAAAGCGTGCCATTTCCACTCAGGCTGGGGACTCCCGCCGCAGGGTGAGCACGCATTCGAGATGCCGGGTCTGCGGAAACAAATCGAAAGGCTGGACCGCCTCCAGGCGGTAGCCAGCCGCGAGGAAGTGGCGCAAGTCCCGCATCTGCGTCGCCGGATCGCAGGAGACATAGACCACCGCCCGCGGCCCGAACGCGAAGAGCTGCTCCAGGAACGGCGCGTCACATCCCTTCCGCGGAGGATCGATCATCACCGCCGTCTCCGCGGGTGCGAACGCCGGGGCATGCGCGGCCAGCGTTGCGAAAATCCGGGCGGCATCACCCGCCTCGAAGATGGCGTTGGTGATGCCGTTGGCCGCCGCGTTTTCGCGCGCAAAGCGGATCGAGGACTCGCTGATCTCAATCCCGGCGACCCGTTCAAAGCCGCCGGCTGCGGCCAGGGCGAACAAGCCGCTGCCACAATAGGCATCGACCAGGAATCGTGCACCGCTGGTCGCCGCCTGTGCCTGCACATACGCGGTGAAAGCCGGCAGGATGAACGGATTGTTCTGGAAGAAGTCCCGGGCCAGAAAATGCAGCCGGAGCGGCGGGCCCTCCCGTTCGATCGTCTCCGTGATCACGGCGTCGTAGTCCGTGGTCACGACCCCGCTGGCTTCGCGAAGCAGGACGGTCGCGGCCCGGGTGAAATGCCCCGCGGCCGCCCGGGCACGGATATCCTGGCGCACCGCGGTCAGCCGGGCATTGATTGCCTCGGTGGCGATGATGCATTGCGGCACGTCGATCAAATCGAAGCGGGTTCCCTGCCGGAGAAATCCAATGGGCATCTCGGCCGCGGTCGTGCCACCGGCGCCCGCCGCCGGCGGCCTGGCCGGGTTGAAGTGCGGTGTCAGCTTCGACCGATAACCGTAGTCCCGGGGCGACGGGACCACCGGCGCCACGGGAAACTCGATCCCACCCAGGTGCTGCAGCAGCTCAGCGACCTGCCGCCGCTTCCACTCCAGCTGCTTCGGGTAGGTGAAATGCTGGTACTGGCATCCGCCACATCGGCCGAAGAGCGGACAGGGGGCGGCGATCCGGTGCGGTGACGGTGTGAGGACCTCGACCAGGTCAGCCTCGGAGAAATTGCGGTGGTTGCGGAAGACCCGGGCCCGCACGCGTTCGCCCGGCAGGGTGAACGGGACCATCACGACCCAGCCGCCGCCGCTGTCCGGCGCAACGTCCGGCGTGGCGGCAAGCGGTATCCGGCCGAGCCCCGAGCCGAGGTTCGTCAGGGTGGCAATCTCCAGCTCAATCTCCTGGTGGTAGGCAAACGGGACGGCGTTGAACTTTTTCTTCTTCCCCACGGGAGACACGGAACACACCGCATCGCGATCGGCGAGAAAAAGGAGCAGCATCCCTGGCGGGGCGGTCTCCACCGCCGGCGGACGCGTGTCATTCGCGTTGATTCGCCACCTTCCAGGGCAATCCTTGCCCCGATGCCGGCCGAGAAGATTTCCAGCCTCCAGAATCCCCGCGTGAAACAGCTGGTGAAGCTGCGCGAGCGACGCTGCCGGGACGAGGCGGGAGTGTTTCTGGTCGAAGGCTACCGTGAGATCCGCCGGGCGCTCGAGCGGGGCGTCAAGCTGCGCGAATTGTATTATGCACCGGACTGGTTCCTGGGCGAGAACGAGCCGGCACTGATCGCCCAGGCCGGAGCCGCCGGCGCCGGGCTCTTCGAACTGACGAAGCCGGCGTTCGCGAAGGTTGCCTACCGCGAGCGGCCGGACGGACTGCTGGCGGTTGCCCCGCAATGGAAATACTCGCTCGAGCAACTCGCGAACCGGCTGGGCCGCAGCGGCGAGCAGCGCGGCGCCGACCCCTTCCTCCTCGTCGTGGAAGCGATTGAAAAGCCGGGAAACCTCGGGACCATCCTGCGTGGGGCGGATGCCGCCGGCTGCCATGCCGTTATCCTGTGCGACCCGGTGACGGACATCTTCAACCCGAATGTGGTGCGGGCCTCGACCGGGGTGCTGTTTGCCCTCCCGCTGATTGTGGAGGAAAGCGCGCGGGTCCAAGGCTGGCTCCGGGAACAGGGTATCCGAGCCGTTGCGACGACCCCGGCCGCGCCGGGGCTCCATTCGGATGCCGACCTGCGCGGACCACTGGCGGTGATCATGGGCAGCGAGCAGTATGGGCTGAGCGATTTCTGGCTGAGGCATGCCGACCTGGCGGTGCGGATTCCGATGGCCGGGCAGGCGGACTCGCTGAATGTCGCGATGGCGACGATCATCACGCTGTTCGAGGCCGTCCGGCAGCGCTCGCAGTAGGAGTCTGCCGGACCTACGTGGACCCTTCTGAAACGGCCGCACCGGATGTTGGATAATCCTTGGGTCACAGAGCGCACAGAGGCCGGACAGGAGGGCACAGAGTTGTTCCGTTGCAAAACCAGCCTGCCGTTCTCTGTAACCTCCCTGTTTCCTCTGTGCAGTCTGTGTCCCAACAAATAACCTTTGGTGGCCGCTGCCGCGGTGAAATGGAGGCAGGTTAAACCCAATGGGAAATTCATTCTGCGCAGCGGATCGATCTTCGTGGCCGTGACGGAGCACGGCCCGGTCGAAGAGGTGAACTTTGACGCCGTTGCCTTCCAGGAAGCGGATGCCCTCGCGGTCAACGGTGGGGTCAGGGTCTTCAATGCCGATCCAGACTTCCGCCACGCGCGCGTTCACGATCCGCTCGGCACACGACAACTTCGGATGCTTGCGGGCTCCCGGCGCGCAGGGCTCCAGCGTGGCAAAGACGAGATCGCTCATTGGGCACTCCCTTCCCGCGCCATTGAGCCAAGGACAGCCCCAATCGGCCGGACAATGGCGTCAACCCCGTCGATTTCCACGGGGTTGAGATTCCTTAAGCGCAAGACAAAGGGTTCGCCCCTGTTCCGTGCGTCCTCGGTGTCTTGATCCGTGTGGATCCGTGTCATCCGTGGTCAAACTCCCAGTTGTTTGAGGATTTTCCGGAGAGCCTTGTCCGTCTCCCGCGCCTCAGCCTCGATCGCGTCGAGTTCCTCGACGATCTCCGCGATGGGACGGTAGGTCTCGGCATCGCTCGTGTGAATATAGCGGCTGGGAGAGATATTATAATCATTCCTCTTCAGCTCGGCGTGATCGACGATGCGGCTGAGCTTCTCCTCCTCCTTCCAGCCGATCAGGGTTTCGGCGATGCGGGTTATGCCGGCCTCGGGAATGAAATTCTTGGGATCGCCCTTTTCGAAAATCTGGCTGGCATTGACGAGGAGCACCTTGCCCTTGCGGGCCTTCGGCTTGGCCTTCTTCAGGAACAGCACGATGCCGGGGGCGGTGGTGTTGTAGAAGAGGTTTTCGGGCAGGTAGAGGACGCTCTCGATGAGGTCATGGTCCACGAACCACTGGCGGACGGTCTTCTCCTTGTTTGACCCGGCATTGCCCGAACCGCGGGAAGCGGCGCCGGTGTCGAGGACGACGGCGGCCCGGCCGGTTGCATTGAGGCTGGCGTGCATGTGCTGGACCCAGCCCCAGTCGGCGGAGGATTTTCCGGGGAAGCCGGCCCCCGCGGGGAAGCGGTCGAGTTCGTCGTTGTCGTAGTCCGCCTCGGTGAACCAGTCCTGGTTCCACATGGGATTGGCGACGACGCGATCAAAGGTGCGAAGTTTACCCTGCTTGTTGCGGAATTTTGGATTCTTGAAGGTGTCCCCGATCTCGATCTGACCCTCCATGTCATGAATGATCATGTTCATGTTGGCCATGGCCCAGGTCTCGGGGGTGAATTCCTGGCCGAACAGTTTCAGGGGGGCGACGGTGCGCTTCCGGTCCCTGGCGTTTTCCTCCATGGCGATCTCGCATTTCACGAGCAGGCCGCCGGAGCCGCAGGTGGGATCGTAGATTTCCATGCCGGGCTCGGGCTGGAGAACGCGGGACATGATGGTGCCAACCTCGGGCGGGGTGTAGAATTCGCCGGCGCTCTGGCCGCCCCCTTCGGCGAACTTGCGGATAAGGTATTCGTAGCTCTTGCCGATGATGTCGGCCTCGACGTCGTCGAGCCCGAGGCGCTTGGTGCTGATGGCCTCGATGAGGTTGGAGAGCCGGTCGTCGTCGAGGTCGCGCTGGCCGTGGGTGGTGGCGTTGAAGTCGACGCGGTCGATGATGCCCTGCAGGAGCGGGTTTTCCCGGGCAATGGCCCGCATGTGGGTGGTCACGCCTTCGCCGATCTTGTCGGAGAGCTTGCGGATGACCGACCAGACGGGCTGCTCGGGATCGTCCGGGACGAGGGGAATGAAGAATCGCACCATGGCTTGTTTCTTCCCGTCCTTTCCCGACTTCGCCTTTTGCCAATCCATCCCGGCGAGTTGGAACGCCTTCTTACGCGAGCCGACCTCGGCGGCGATGCGGTTGATCTCGTCATCGAAGACGTCGCAGAGGCGCTTCGTGAAGATGAGGGGCAGGATATAGTCCTTGTATTTCGGCGCATCCTTGGCTCCACGGATGGAACAGGCGGCGTCCCAGATCCAGGATTCGAGGGATTTTGATTTTTCAGGTGCGGCCATGCGAATCGGATTAAGAATCTTGTAATCGAAAGGGTGGATACTCTGCCACAGCCTGCAGGAGCGGGAGAGCGCAGGAGCGAACCATGCAATTCGAATCGCTGGAGGAGAGGCGCGACCGTGGCGGCGCGCGGACTCGTTAAACCGGAGCGTCGCACACGTGGAAAGGCCGAAAACTTCCGGAATTCCGGAAGTCTTGGGGCAGCGGGGGCTTGAAGGGGTGGGGACTGCGATGACTCGCGCGCCGGTTGGAGACGACCCCCATGCCTGCCTCGACCTTCGCGTTCATTCGCGTACGGCTCGGGCGAGCCGCTGTTCACCGGGCTCGACCTGCCCGCGCTCGGCTATCACGTGACCGAGCACGTGCCGTCCGAAAAGGCGACGCACGTGGTTTTCTCGCGGAAACCATGAAGCGGCCGCGCCGCCGGCCCCCCCCGGCATGAGCATCCCGGCCCTCGGCTGACTTCGCGCCGCGCGACCCGCCGCCGGCCGCACCCGGGCATGGCCGCCGCCGGCCACGTTCGAGCTAGCCCGCTGCCGAACCACCCGCCACGGTGGCGGCGATGGATTCACTCTTCAGCTCGGCGGCGCGATTGCTGTCCGCGGGCGATCCGCTCGGCGCGCTGAAGCGGATCGCCCTGCGGGAGGACGCGCCCGCCCTGGCGCTCCGGGGCATCGCCATGGCGCAACTCGGCGACTATGGCCGGGCGCGGGAACTCCTCCGCCGGGCGGCCCGGCGCTTCGGCGCGCGAGAACGCGTGGCGCGGGCCCGCTGCCACCTCGCCGAAGCCGAGATCGCACTCGCCGCCCGTGATCTGGACGGCGCGACGCGCGGGCTCGCGTCCGCCGCTCGCGTGCTCGGGGCCCACGGCGACCGCGCCAACGCCGTCCACGCCCGGCTGATGGAGGCGCGTTTCCATTTGCTGGTGGGGGACGTTGAATCCGCCGCCGCGCTGCTGGCGTCGGTCGATGCCGCGGTCCCCACCCTACCCGCGCCGCTCGTCGCCCGGGCCGAACTCACGCGCGCCGAACTGGCGCTCCGCCGTATCCGAGCCGCTGATGCCACAGTCGCGATCGGCCGTGCCGTCGCCGCCGCACGATTGGCGGGCATCCCCGCGCTGGCGGCCGAGGTCGCCCGCGTGCGCCAGGCGTTGTCCGCTCCGTCGGCGCGGCTGATCCGTGGAGGCGCCGCCCGACCGCTGCAACTCGACGCCGTCGAGGCGCTGTTCGCGTCCGGCGAGCTGATTGTCGACGGCTGCCGGCGCGAGGTGCGCGGAGGTCGAAGTGTGATTCAACTGGCGCGGCGACCGGTGCTGTTCGCCCTGGTCCGGGCGCTTGCCGAAGCATGGCCGGCGGACGTTCCGCGCGACCGGCTCATCCGGCAGACCTTCGCCGCCCGGGTCGTCCACGAGTCGCACCGGGCGCGGCTCCGCGTCGAGCTGAGCCGGTTGCGCGGCGTGCTGCGCCCGCTGCTGCGGATCGAGGCGACCGCGCGGGGATTCAGGCTGGTTCCCATCGCCGCTCCTGCCGTGGCCGTGCTGGCACCGCCGATCGACGGGCCCGCCGGCGCGATCCTTGCCCTGCTCGCCGACGGCCAGGCCTGGTCGACCTCGGCGCTCTCGCGGGCGCTCGGCTCGAGCCAGCGCACCGTCCAGCGCACCTTGCGCGAGCTCGAGGCAACGGCGGCGGTTCGCGCGGTGGGACGCGGTCGGTCGCGTTGCTGGCTCGCGCCGGCGCTGAGCGGATTCGCGACAACATTGTTACTCCCTGGTTCGCTCCCGATGGGTTAAGGTGGCGGCATGGCAACGCGCAAAAAGCAACCCACCCAGCGGACCTCGCGTCCGGCGGAGATCGTCCGCGAGTACGGCCCTTTCCCCGGCACGGAGGACGTCGCGGGCGTGACGTTCGACGGCCAGCAGGTCTGGTTCGCCCGCGGCGAGAGCATCGTCGCCCTGGATCCGAAGTCCGGCGCGCTCGGCCGCGAGCTGGCCGTCCCGGCGCACGCCGGCACGGCGTTCGACGGCAAGCATCTGTGGCAGATCGCGGACGACCGCATCCAGAAAGTGGACCCGCGCACCGGGCACGTGCTCGGGACGATTCCGGCGCCGGGCGGCGGGCGCGATTCCGGGCTGACGTGGGCGGAGGGCACGCTCTGGGTCGGAGAATACCGCGCCCGCAAGATCTACCAGATCGATGCCAGCACCGGCGCCATCCTGCGCACGATCGAATCGGATCGTTTTGTCACCGGCGTTTCCTGGACGGACGGCGAACTCTGGCACGCCACGATGGACGACGAGCAGGCGCAGCTCCGACGCGTCGATCCTGAGACCGGCGACGTCCTCGATCAGCTCGACCTGCCGGCCGGCGTGTTCGTGAGCGGGCTCGAGGCCGACGGCGCGGGACTATTCTATTGCGGCGGCGGTTCGAGCGGCAAGGTGCGCAGCGTGCGCAAGCCGAAGCCCTAGGAACCGTTCTCCATTCGACGGCACCGAGCAGGGGCGGTGGTCGTCCTGGCACCGAAGTGCGTGCTGTGCGTGGCCGGATATTTCGGTGTCGGCACGGCGCTTGGCTGGACCGGCGCGGAGCTCTGCGGAGGACCGGACCGCGCGACGCCGCCCGTCGTCGCGTGGCCCGTCGTCGCGAGCGTAACGCTGACACGTTACGAATCGCAGGTTGTTCGCAGACTTGGCGCGGGCGCGAAACCCGTTCAGGGTGGCTGCACCCCGCCACCGCCTCCGCGGTGACATCGCCGCCCATGAAAACTCCCACCCCACGACGCCGGCGTGCGCCGGTTGCACCTGCCCCCGCCGCGCCCGGCCTCCAGCCGCGAGCCCGTGAACAACTCCTCCTGCTCATCGAGGGCGAACTCGGCCGCGGCCGGCGGCGGCGCCGGGTCAGCCTCCGGCTGATCGCGCGGACGGACGGCTCGCTGGTCGAACGTCACGCGCACGACGGCGGCCGACGCGGCGAACTCGACCTCGGCATCGCGCCGCGGTCGGGCGCGCTCCAGCCGCTCGCGGCCGGCAAGGGCCGCGACAATCTCTGGCGGCGCGTGCTCGACCGGCTCGAGCTGCGCCAGGCGGGACGCACCGCGACCACGCTGTCGTTCCGCTGCACGTTTTCGGCGCCGGACACCCTGGGCCTCACGCCGGCGGCGGGCGGACGGCTGCCGTGGCGGACCTTCATCTTTGCCGGCCGGCTGAACGGGCGCCTCCAGGCGGCGTGTCTCTGCCGCGCGGATACCGGGGCGGTGTTGCAGGTCGCGGCCCTGCCGTCGGCGCTGCTGCCGGCCACGCTGATCCAGGCGGCATCGCTGATGGGGCTGCTGAAGACGCTCGCGCTGCTGGCGCTCGGCTACCTGATCAAGTCGGCCCTCGCGCTGGCGGTGATCCCGTGGCTCGAGGTGGCGGTGCTCATCCTGCTGCTGATCGCGCTGATCGCGGTGATCATCATGGAGGTGGCCCGGGCCTTCGGCGGCGGACCGCTGCCGCCCGGCGCACCGCCGCCGCCCAAGGGATCGCCCGCCTGGCATTACCAGCGCGCGCTCCAGCTCAAGGCGCGCGCCGAGCGACTCAAGGCCGCGATCGATGCCGCCGGCGAACTTGGCCAGGATCCGACGGCCGCGCAGCTCACCGAAACCCAGCAGATGCTCGACGAGGCCCGCGACGCCATGGGCGAACTCGCCGAGGACATCGGCGATCCCGAGACCCGCGAGGCGCTCGACAAGGCCAAGGCGAATCTCGACGAGATCGCCGAGAAGGTGGAGGGCGCGAGATAGGGGGAAGAACGCGAGACGCGGAAGAACTGGAAGACGCAGAAGACCGCGGCTGAGGAGCCGAGCCGAAAGGGTCAGGTTTTAACTTTTTCAGTCCGAATCGCGCACCAGGTGTTCGATCCTCGGCCGGAAGACGGCACGTTCCCGGTGAAACGGTGAAGCCGTGAACGCCGTTCGCATCAGCTTCGGATTCTTCTGACCCCATCAGCGAGATCCGCGCAATCTGCGGTAAAAGGTTTGGCGGCTTTCAGGGCCCTGTGAACACCCCGGGCCTCACCCTTTCACCATGGTCGCACCTCTTGTACCTCGCGGGCGCGCTGAAAAGGTGAGCGGCGAGGGCCTGAGGTCATCGTCACCGAGGCCTTTGGTCAGCTTGATTCCAGAGGATGTGGGTGCCGCTCTTGCCCGCGCAGACGATGTCCTTCCAGCCGTTGCCGTCGAGGTCGGCGATCCGGATTTGGAGGCCGATGCCGGGGCCGTCGGCGGCGGCGATGAATTTCGCGAACCGCCGGCCGGCGGCGTCCCACTTGTAATACACCACGCAACCCGGCTCGTTGTCGCCCGGATCGTTGCCGCTGTGGGCCTTCACGCGGCGGCCGCTGATCAGCTCCGGCTTGCCGTCGTTGTCAATGTCCTCCCAGACGAGGCAGTGCATCTGCGAGATCTTGTCGTCGATCACGTTGTGCCGCCAGTTGGTGCTGCCGTCGCGGTTGTCGTCGCGCCGCTCCTCCCAATACAGCCCGTAGCCGTGGCCGTGCCCCCAGATGAAGTCGTTGCGGCCGTCGCCGGTGAGATCGACGACGACCATCGGCGTGCTGGCGTGCGGAAAGCTCCAGTCGGCGTGGCGGCCCCAGGGCTTCGACATCGCGCCGTCCTTCGGCCGCTCGTACCAGCCGTTGCCGTAGTGCAGATCCTCGAGGCCGTCGCCATTGACGTCGCCGAAACCGATGCCGTGGCCGTTGACGAACGGCGCGCCCGGCTGGATGGTCCAGGGCTCGAGCGCCGGCTGGCCCTGCGCGTCACGCCCAAAGCGATACGCCATCATCGCGTTCGCCGGGCCGTAGGAGTTGACCACGTATTCCGGCCGGCCGTCGCCATCCAGGTCGCGCATGGCCGTCCACTCATTCTGCGCCAGCTGGGTGTCGATCAGCAGGTGCGGATTCCAAGGAGCGCCAGCCTTCAGTCCGGCCGCGCCGGGATTCTCATACCAGAAGATCCGCGATTCCATGAATGCGCCGCTGACGATGTCGGGAAACCCGTCGCCGTTCACGTCGTAGGCGTGCTCGCTGCAGTTGGTGAGATAGTCCTTGCCGAATGGCTCGAGCTTCCGGACCGGGCGCTTGGCGGTGAAATCGGGCCCTGCATACCAGAATTCGCCCGCGCTGACGTCGAGTTTGCCGTCGCGATCGAAGTCGGCGACGGCGCAGCCTTCGTTGTTGTCGAGGTGCAGCTGCTGCACGCGGAACTTCAAGCCGGGGGCGGCGCCCGCCTGGCCGGCCTTGCCCCTGCCCTTCGGCTCGGCCGCGAAAGCGGCGGAGAAGAGCAGGCTCGACAGCGAGCAGGCGGCGAACACCAGGACGAGGCGGGGGATATTCATGCTCGGGGCGGTTCCATGTCATCCGGTCACACAACGCGTCCCGGGCGCAAGCCTTGGCTGACCCGTGGCGCAGGCCCGGGACGTGCAGCCTTGAACGCCGGCTGGCATCTTCGCGTTCATTCGCATACTTCGCGGTTATCCGGATTGGCGCTGCATCCGTGCCCTCAGTGAAATCCGTGGCCGGCATGGCCGGTGGGCACACGACTGCACCGGCCTGGCAAGAATCGACCCTGATCCTTGGTCCCTAGTCCTTGGTCCCTAGTCCCTAGTCCCTAGTCCCTGGTCCTTGGTCCTTGGTCCCTGCTCCCTGCCTGTCACCCATGCAGCGCCGCCCGAATGTCCACGCAGTACATCTGACGAAGCCCACCTTCATGGGTGGAGTCGAAGAAGACGCGGCTGCCCTGTTGGTCGCAGCGCGGATGCAGGTCGCAGCGCAACTCCCCCTGGAAGCGTTCCGGCTCGAAGAACCGCCCGAGCACGACCTTTCGCCGGGTCGGCACATGATACAGATACAACGTCTGCTTCCGGTCATCGGCGGCCGGAGCCGTATCATTGAGGATCCACTCGTAATTGGTCCGCGGCACGTAGGTGTTATGCCCATTCTCCGGCATCGCCTCGTTGTCCAGCATGAGATGCTGCCGAGAACGGTCCCGGAATTCATAGAACGCGGCCTTTCCACCATCGTCGGTGGTTGCCCAGGCTGTGACCACGTCGTCGCCCTTCCAGATGAAATGCGAAAAGGTGCCGCTGTCGTTCAGGACATAAACATCCTTCCCATCGACCCCGGCGGTCATGGCGCGCGTCAAGTGATGCGGCGTGAACCCGGGCCGCTGCCATGTTGGATGCTCCCGCAGGAATGCATCCATTTCCGCCATCGAAGCCACGGGCCGGGAGCGGTTGAGAAAGATGAAGCGCGTCCCGCCCGGATTAATCAGCAGGTGGTTGAACCAGTGATGATAATCGGCCACGGAGCCCAGCGGCCGGTGCATTCCGGCGATCTCCGCCAGCGAGAGGATGAGCCGCGACTCCCCCGTCTTCAGATCCATCCGATGGATCCCTTGATCGGCCGGGGCCTTCGCCCGCAGATCGCGATCCGTGATCAAAGGGTACCCGTATCCCGGACGGTAGAACTGCAACCGATCCATATCCACACAGAGCGCGAACGAACCATCCGGAGAAAGGGTATAGATCGCGCGGGGCAGGGTTCGCACCTTGCCCGTTTTCACGTTGTAGATCCGGCTGACGAAGCTCTCCCCCTCCCGGTCGTTCCAAATCACTTCCTGGCCGGGTCCCGGAATCCACTGCAGCATGCAGCCCTGCTGCCATCCCCAGGTCGGGGAGGTTCCGATCTGCTTCCAGGCGTTGCCGTTTTCCAGATCGATCAGCCCTATGTTCAGGACATCCTCGACGGTGGGGGAGCGAAAGAAGAGCTCGACCTCGTTACCCACGGCATACCGGCCGGTCGGATCCACCTGCCACTTGTCGTAGTATCCCATCCAATGCTGCTTCGGGCCCTTCGTGATGGGGGTGATCGCAAAGGCGTCGTCCCGCGCCGCTGCCAGGAGATTCAAGCGCGGCTGCATCCCAACCGCGAGCCCGGCGGCCACGGAGGATTTGAGAAATTGCCTTCGGGTGAACATGGCGGATTGGAAACTGGTTTCCGGTCGGGAGCCTGTCCAGTGCGGACCGAGTCTCGCAGGCTGAGACCGGACACAGGCCAAGGCAGTTGAACAGGAGGAAAACCGAGGCAAAGGCCGAGAAATGCGGCTTTCTCCGACCCTCTGCCCAGCCTCGGATTGGCTCCTGTTCGAAGGTTGAATCGATTCCTCTGCGCCGGTCGGAGACGCGGCGCTACTGGACCGTGAAACGGCGAGACCTGAGACGGGTGAAACGGTGAGGGGTACGAGTTCAGGACAACCGACCACCGGGTTACCGACCACCGTCTCACCTCAGGCCGCCCGCGGCTCATTCCTCGGCATCCCAGTAGTCGACGTCCCGGGCGCGGAAAAACTTCCGGGGCGTGCGAAAGCCCCATTTGTCGGAGTCGGGGTAATGGCAGATCTCGACCGGCGCGTTGTCGGCGACGATGTAGAAGAGCAGGTCGTCCCGCTCGGACGCGTTGGCAATCTGGTGCGGCTCGCCCGGCGGATGGAGGACGACATCACCGGCCCCCAGCAGGTGCGTCCCGGAGCCGGCGCGGACGTTCGCGGTGCCACTGAGGATCAGGAAAAGCTCCCACTCCGCCGCATGGCTGTGAAACGGGCAGCCGGTGCGGCCGGGCGCGAGTTGGGAAAGCTCGACCTCGAACGGGTGTCCGCCCAGCCCGGTCGGGGTGTTGCGTTTCGCGCCGAGCGCGATCGAGAGCTCCTTGCACCGGCCGGCGTACTTTTTCTTGGGCGACTCCCACGCGTCCCAGGGAATGTCGTCGATGTGAACGCAACGTTGCGGGAACGGCGCGACCGGCGGCATCACCGGCGGCGGCGCCGTCGGATGCGCCGGGGCATCGGGCGGAAGCGTGTCCTCGCCGTCGAAGTAGTGGGCTGCGGTGCTCCGGAAGAACATGCCGGGCGGACGGAGGCTGCGCTTGTTCGAATCGGGATAGTAACAACTGTCGAGCGGCGGCTGGTCGGCGACGATCAGGACTTCGAGATCCGAGCGCCCGGTGTTCGTGAGCTGGTGGGGAACGCCGGGCGGGTGAACGAAGACGCTGCCCGCGCGGACGGGAAAGTTGCCGTCGGGGGTGCGCACGATGGCTTCGCCGCGCTGGACGACGAAGAGCTCCCATTGCGCGAGATGGAGGTGATACGGGCACACGGCGGCGCCGGGCGGCAGCCGGCGGATTTGGAGGTCGTAGGGATGGCCGCCGCCCCAGGTGCCGGTGTTGGGCAGCCCGCCGAGCGCCAGCGAGACGTTGCGGAAGAACGAGTGAAACTTCCCGGTGGGCGACCTGGCTTCCTTCTCGGGAATGTCGGCAAGATTGATGCGGTGCATGGGGTGAGCCCGAATCGAAGCGGTTTCGGCGGAAAACAGAATCCTGAAAGGCGGAAGGCTTGACGGAGCGTTCCCGGTTTTCGTCACAGCGTCGGAGGCGAGCCGGGAACCGCGAAAAAGCGAATCGATTCAGTGGACAACCGCGAATGGACGCCAATGGACGCGAAGCGGCGCTACTGCGGGTTGCTCCGCGTCCTCCGTGTTCTCTGTGTTTAACCCGGCCGCTTGGCGGCGGTCTCCGTTTCCTCCGTTGCCTTCTGTTCAAAGTCCGGTGGTTTGGGCTCGAAGGATTCTCCGGACCGTTTGACCGATCTCGGCTCGGCTTCTGTTCACCCGGCTCCGGTCGGACACCGGCCAAGGCAGTTGAACAGAAGACAACGAAGGGAACAGAGGGCGGTTTTCGACAATGCCGCGGGTTCACTGACCATCGATTCCATCGATCTTCTCCCGACCCTCTGTTTTCTCCGTTACCTGCTGTTCAAACTCCGGGGGTTGAAAGCTTCAGGCTGCGGAAAGTGAGGTGCCGGGCGGAGTAGAAAAGATGGGGATCAGAAGAATTTGGACGGCGACACGCATCCTTCATCTTTCGCGCCCTACTCTGCGCGCAGGACGGCCATCGGGTCGATCCGGCCGGCGCGCCGCGCGGGCAGCCAGCAGGCGGCCAGCGCGGTCAGGATCAGCAGCAGCAAGGTCGCGACGAGCACGCCCGGACGGTGGAGCTCCATCGCCGGAAACCCCATTGCGAGCAGTCGCGCGAGGCCAAAGGCCCCGAGCAGCCCGAGGCCCGAACCAATCAACGCGAGCTTCACCCCGGAGCCCAGCACCAGCCGGGTGATGTCCCGGACACACGCGCCCAGCGCGAGCCGAATGGCAAACTCGCTGGTCCGTTGCGCCGTGGTGCGGGCCACGACGCCAAAGACACCCAATGTCGCCAGCCCGAGCCCGAGCCCGGCGAAGGAAAGGAGCATGTCGCGCAGGACCCTCAGTTGATAATTGGCGCGGTAAATCGTCGCATCGGCGGTCTGCAGTTGCCGCACCGGAAGATCGGGATCGAGCGCCGCCATCTCCTCCCGAATGCGATCCACCTGCAGGGCGGGCGCGACGCCCGCCGTCCGCACGAGGATCTCGTTCTGGATCCGGGGTTCCTGGGTAATCGGCGAATAGACCTGGAACGTCGCGGGACTCGGATCGGGCATGACCGATTTCACGTCCGCCACCACGCCGACAATCTCCGCTCCATCCAAGTTGCCGGTCCCGACGCGGGCGAGCCGCTTCCCAATCGCGTTCTCGCGGCCGAACAAACCGGCCGCCATCGACTGGTTGATGATGACGACATCCGGGGCACCCAACGTGTCGTGCCCGTTGAAACTGCGTCCGGCGAGCAGCGCCGTGCCGACCGTATTGAAATAGCCCGGGCTGACCGCATTGACCACGGCGACCGCCTCCTGGCCTGGCGGCGGCAGCGGCCGGTCCGGCAGGACATACTTTCGCACCTCGCCCCAGTTGAAGAAGGGCGTGAAGGCCGAGACGCTGGCGGACGCGATGCCTGGCAATGACTCGAGACGCTCCACGGCGAGCCGTTGAAAAGCGGCGATCTTCTCCGGCCCGCCGTAAACGCCCGCCGGGAGCACGACGGTGCCCGAGATCAGATGGTCGGACTCCCATCCCGCCCGGCGATCCGTCAGCTCGCCCAAGCCATTGACGAAGATCCCGGCACCGGCGAGCAGGACCGTCGCCAGACCGAACTGACAGACGACGAGCACGTGGCGGAAGCGCTGGTGCCCGGCGCCGCCGGGCGCGCCGCGGGCGCCGCTCTTCAGCGTGTCGTTCACGTCCAGCCGCAGCGCGAACAGCGCGGGGGCGAGACCGAAGGCGAGCGCCGTCCCGAGCGAGACCAGCAGCGCCCAGCCGAGCACGTTCCAGTCGAACGGAAGCACGACGCCCTGCCCGTGGTCGTCGATCGTGCGTGAGGCCAGCCAGTCGGACATCCACCGCGCGATGAGGAGGGCGCAGGCGCCGCCCGCGAGGGCGAGCACGAGCGACTCCGCGATCAGCGGGCGGAGCAACTGGGCGCGGGAGGCGCCGAGCGCGGCGCGCAACGCGAGCTCGCGGGCCCGCGCCATGGTGCGCGCGAGCAGGAGGTTGGCCAGGTTTGAGCACGCGATCAGGAGGACAAAGCCTGAAAGACCGACGAGCATGCCGAGCATCACCGGGGCATCGCGGCCGGCGACGGCGCGGTTCAGCGAGACCATCCGCCACCCGCTGCCGGCATTGACCTCCGGGTGATCCGCCGCAAGCCGGGCGCCAAAGCTGGTCACGAAGCTGTTCGCCTCCTCCCGGGACAGGTGCCCGGCGCGGCGCGCCACCATCCGCAGGAGCGGGGTCTGCCGGTCCCCGATTTGCTCCGGCTCAAGCCCGAGCGGCCGGAAAAGATCGACCCAGCCGAGATAGCGCCAGTCGTTGGCCTGCGGTGGCAGCACGCCGACGATGACGTGCGGCAGCCCGTCCACCCGGATCGTGTGACCGACGATGTCGTCCCGGCCGCCGAACCGGTTCTGCCAGCAGCGATGACTGAGGATGAGAACGCGATGGTTGCCGGCGATCTCCTCCTCGGGCCGGAAGTCGCGGCCGGCCTGCGGCTGGACGCCCAGGACCGAGAAATAGTTGGCGGTGATTCTCAGGACCGGGACGACATCGGGCGGCTCGCCGGGCTCGGAGAGGCTCAGATCCCCGAGCGCATTGGCGGCGACCTCGCCGAAGCCGCCGGTGGCGCGGCGAAAGTCGAGGAAGTCGGCGGGCGAGACCCGGCCCTCCGGGGCCTGGGGCGTCACGCGATCGATCCGTTCCAGGTGTTCGCTCTCCGGATACGGCAGCGGGCGCAGGATGAGCGAGTTGAGCACGCCGAACATCGCGGTGTTGGCGCCGACGCCCAGACCGAGCGTGACGACCGCGAGGATGGTGAAGCCGGGGAACCTCAGCAGCCGCCGGATCGCCAGCCGGACGTCGCCGGCCAGCCGCTCGAGTCCGCGCCAGCCGCGGGCCTCGCGGGCGCGCTCCTGGAGGCTGCCGAGATTGCCGAACTTCCGCTGGGCGGCCAGACGCGCCTCCTCCTCGGGGAGGCCGTCGGCGGACAAGTCGGCCGCTCGCTCTTCGAGGTGGAAGCGCATCTCCTCGGCCATTTCGGCTTCGAGCCGGCGGCGACGAAACAGGTGCAACAGGCGGCGCAGGGGGTTCATGGGGTATGGGGATGGAAGCGGATCCGGAGGCAATCAGGCGGACGACATCACCTGCGCGATGATGGCCGTCAGCCGCGCCCAGTGCTGCTGCTCGGTTTCGAGCTGTTTGCGGCCGGCGCGGGTGAGCGCGTAATATTTTGCGCGCCGGTTGTTTTCCGTCAGCCGCCACTCCGCCTTGATCCAGCCGCGCTCCTCCATCCGGTACAGCGCGGGATAGAGCGAGCCTTCGTCGACCTGCAGGGCCCGCTCGGAAAGCTGCTCGAGCTTCTGGGTGATGCCCCAGCCGTGCAAATCCCCGCGGTCGAGCACGCGCAGCACCAGCATGTCGAGGGTTCCCTGGAGCAGGTCGCATTTGTGGGCCATGGCTTCACCTAGAATGTCTCAGGGAGCCACGTCAAGCCCAACCCTAGACTTTCTAGGGAAAGGCAGATCTGCGGTGCAGCCGGAGCGGGATTCGCGGCTGCGACTGGCCGATCGGAGGCGCAGCGCTGCCGAGGCATGCGGATCGAATCAACGCACCGTTGCGCGGCGCTTCGGGGTAGCGCCGGTTTTAACCGGCGGAAAGGAAAACGGCTTTCCGATCGATCTTCGCCGGTCGGAGACGCGGCGCTACCGGTGAGCACGCCTTGGACGATGACCGCAGGTCCACAGTTTCTGGTCCCCAGTCCCTGGTCCCTGGTCCCTGGTCCCGACCGGCCTCATCGTCCCCCGGCCGCGACGAGCCCCGGAAGCCAGGTGGAAAGCGCCGCATCGATCGAGTCCGGATTTTCGGGATCCGCTTCCCGTTTCGCTTACCGTTCCCATGCTCCCAATAGCCGCGCCCCTCATTCGCGAGCATTGGCAATTATTCGCGGTTGAACTGAATTGGCCCGCGTGATTCTCAATGCGGCATCGGCCGTGCTCATTCCGGCACCAGTTCCGGCACGATCGGCCGGCCAATGTCGCGGCGGATCGATTCGAGGTTCTCCCGGATCAGCGCGCCCATCGACTCGCACCGCAGGTAGTCACGGCGGCCATAATGCTCCGCCAGCCCCGCCCGCAGCGCATGCACCTTCTCCGGCGGCGCAATCGGATCCAGGGCCATGTCATGCAACAGGAGCCCCAGCCGCTCCGAGGCCAGCGACGCGCGCTGCAGCATCAGCGTCTGCTCCTCCCGCTGGTACTGCCGCGCCGTCTCCAGCCGGAGATGCCGCAGGCAGAACCGGACCAGGGGCGCGTTCTCCTTGAAAAACTGCGGCAGGTAGAAGTTTTTCCGGCCATTGTAGCTCTGCTGGTCGAAGTCCATCGCCCGAATCCGCAGCTGCGCCTCCTCGAAATCCGGCGTCACGACGAAGACGAAATTGTACGAGCGCATGTCGCCCAGCAGCCGGACGAAGCAGCGTTCGTTGAACTTGACCAGTTCCTTCGCCACCCGGATCGGCTTCAACTCCGGCCGCTCGCCCAGCCAGCGATCGATGAAGATGTCGCCGGGCACGCCCGCCACATGCTCCTCCACCAGCGTGTTGCCATGCGTCAGGAAATTCAGCCGGTTCGGGGAAAGCAGGTGCTCGAGCTCGAGCCCGTAGACGCGGGACGCATCCGCCTTCTTGATATAGAAGTAGTCCTGGTTGTCGTTGTAGGCATTGACGATTCGCACCCGGAACGGCGTCGAGTTGCCGAAGGTGCAGAAATCCACGCGATCGATGTAAAGGTGGTCCACGACCGACAGATCGCCGTCCACCTTCAGCCAGGCATACACCTCCTTCAGCGCCTCGTTGAGGACCGGCATCTCCGCCGCATCATAGATCACCGTGTCCCAGAGCGTCGGCTTGCCGGTCTCGTCCGTCAGCGGAATCACCTCATGGAAGGCGCGCAACCGCTCGTAGCTCACCGGCAGTTCCCGTTCGCGCTTGTAGCGGCGGAGATAGCCGCGCAGGTCCGCCTGGATCGGAAAGCTCGGCTTCCGTGCGGTGGGGGCGGGATTGGTCGGGCGGTCCTGGCGCATGCAGACCGTACGGTGCCGCGGGCGGCGGGGTGATGCAATCTTCGGAAGACGAACCTTGGTTTCTTGGCGACCCGGACCGCGAGATGAACTTTCGCCTCATGGAGGGCCGTGCTCCGTCACGGCCATGAAGACCGATCCGCTGCGCAGGATGAATTTCCCATCGGGTTTGTGGACGCCACGGAGGGCGTCCCTCCATGTACGAGCATCGTACTTGGAGGGCCGTGCTCCGTCACGGCCATGAAGACCGGTCCGCTGCGCAGGATGAATTTCCCATCGGGTTTGTGGACGCCACGGAGGGCGTCCCTCCATGTACGAGCATCGTACTTGGAGGGCCGGGCTCCGTCCCGGCCACACATCCCGAATGCGTGCCACATTGCACTGAAGCCTTCAACCGGCCGGCAGCTCGAACCAGAAAATGCTTCCGCCCGCGGCCGGAAAGTCGGCGCCGGCGCGTCCGCCCTGCGACTCGACCAGGTGCCTCACGATGGCGAGCCCCAAGCCGTTGCTCTCCTCGCCCGCCGTCGGCTTCGGGGAGAGCCGCGCATATTCCTTGAAGAGCAATCCCCGCTCCGATTCCGGCACGCCCGGCCCGCTGTCCTGCAGCTCGATCCGCACCGCACCATCCATCCCGCGGGTCCGAATCGTCACCGCCCCGCCCCGCGGCGTGAACTTCAGCGCATTGCTGGTGAAATTGGTCAGCGCCTGGTAGGCCGCGGCGGGATCGACCCGGACCGTCGGGAGGGCGGCGGAAATTTCGGTGGACAGCCGGATCCCCTTGTCCTCTGCCGCCAGCGCGTGCTGCCGGGCGACCGCCTCGACCATCACGTTCAAGTCGATCCGTGCCGGGCCGGCGCCATTTGAACCGGGCGGCCGGAGTTCGAGGAATGTGTCGATGATCCGGCGCATCTGCAGCGCCGATTCGCGAATGTCCTCCAACCGTCGGGCCGCTTCCTCCGGCCGGCCGCGCTCGCGGCTCGCCATGCCCACGGCCATCAGGATCAGGCAGAGCGGATTTCTCAAATCGTGCCCGGCGATCTGCATGAACCGCTCCTTCAGCGCCAGCTCGCGCTCGAGCTCCCGCTGCAGCCGGCGCAGGGTCAGGTGCGTGCGGACGCGCGCCTTCGCCTCCTCGTGCTCGATCGGCTTGCAGATGTAATCGACCGCGCCGGCAGCGAAGGCCCTCACCTTGTCGACCGTCTCGTTCAGCGCGGTCATGAACAGCACGGGAACGTCCCGCGTGGCCGGCAGCGCCTTGAATCGGCGACAAGTCTCGAACCCGTCAATCCCCGGCATCATGACGTCGAGCAGGATCAAATCCGGGATCGATTGCGCGGTCTGCGCGAGCGCCTCCTCCCCATCCTCGGCCACCATGATCCGATAGCCGGCAGCGCCCAGCGTCTCGGCCAGGACGCCGAGGTTCGCCGGCGTGTCATCGACAATCAGGATCGTTTCAACCATGGGCCGCGCCTCGCTAGTCTCCTTGATCATGGGCCGCGCCTCGCTAGTCCATGTACCGGGCAACGTATTGCCGGATGGCCTTCATCCGGAAACGGCCCGCCAGTTCGAGCACTCCCTGCGCAAACGGCGCGTATCGGGGCTGCGCCGACATCAGCGCCTCCGCCCGCGCCCGAATCCCGACCACGTCGCCCTTGGCCGCGAGATCGTGAATCATTGCCGCCTCCGCCGCCGGCGGCGGCTCCACCTGCGCCGCGAACGGCGTCCGGGTCTCACCGGCACCGTCCTGCCGCCAGCTCAACCCCAGCATCCGGCCGACGATCCCCCAGAGCTCCTCCTCGCGAAACGGCTTGGCCAGGAAATCGTCGCACCCCGCCGCAAAACAGCCCGCCCGGTCCACCTCGTAGGCGCTCGCCGAGACCGCGACGATTCGGATCGGCTGCCGGGCCGGCCGGGCGCGAATCCGTCGGGTCGCTTCCAGTCCGTCAATCCCGCCGTTCAGTCGCAGATCCATCAGGACCAGATCCGGATTGAATCGATCCATCTCCGCCAGCGCCGACAGCCCATCGGCCGCCTCGGCCAGCTCGAATCCCAATGGTGCCAGCATTTCCTGAATGATCGCGCGATTGGCAGGAAGATCATCCACGATGAGCACGCGACGACGACGCCCTTCGTAACCGGCGATCCGCCGCGGCGCCGGCGCGGGCGCGGGCGCGCTCGTGGCGGCCGGCAGCGCCACGTCGAACCAGAACCGGCTGCCCCAGCCGGGCCGGCTCTCGACGTTCAGGGTTCCACCCATGCGCTCGACCAGGCTGCGGCTGATGGCGAGCCCAAGCCCGGTGCCGCAGGCCGCCGAGTTCGACTGCGGCCCAACCTGCGTGAACGGCTGGAACAGCCTGGCCAGATCCTCCGCCGCAATCCCCGGGCCCGTATCGCTGACGGAGAAACGAATCACGTCGGCCTCCCGGCGCTGCACGGAAAACACCACGCCGCCGGCCATCGTGAACTTCACCGCGTTGGCGACCAGGTTGTAGACCACCTGCCGCAGCCGCTGCTCGTCGCCCCGGACCCATGCGGGCAGGTCCCCCGCCACTTCGCTCTCGAAGAGGATGCCCTTGCCCGTGGCCCGGGGCGCGATGGTCCGTTCCACGCCCGCGACAAACCCCGGCAGATCGAAATCCGCCTCCTGCAGCTCAATCCGACCCGCCTCAATTTTCGACAGGTCGAGCACATCATTGATCAGCGCGAGCAGGTGGTCGGCCGATTCATGGATCACCCGCAGGCCCTCGCGCTGCCGCTCCGAGAGGCCCGGCTCCCGCCGCAGGATCTGGGTGTAGCCAAGAATCCCGTTCAACGGCGTCCGCAGCTCGTGGCTGACACTCGCCAGGAAATAGCTCTTGGCGCGGCTCGCCGCGTCGGCCGCGTCCCGGGCCGCCTCGAGCGCCCGGGCCGCCTCGCGACGCCCGGTGACGTCTGTCGCCACGCCCTCGAAATGATCGATGGCGCCATCAGGGTCGCGCACCACCCGGACCGACTCCGCAATCCAGATCCGCGAACCGTCGCGCCGGTAGACCTCCGACTCGAAATCGCTCACCTGATCGCCGCGCTGGACCTGCGCGAAGAATTCGTCACGCCGGCCGGGCCGCACGTAGATCTGGCGCCTGATGTCGTTCACATCCGTCAGGAGTTCCTGCGGCGAGCCGTAGCCCAGCATCCGGGCCAGGGCCGGGTTGACGCTCAGGAAACGGCCGGCCGGCGACGAGACATAGAGCCCCTCCACCGCGTTTTCAAAGATGCTCCGGTAACGCTGCTCGGCCCGCGCCAGCGCGATCTCCGCCTGCCGCCGCTGCACCGCCACGGCCGTCTGCCCGGCCACGAAGTTCAGCAACCGCAGATCCTCGACGCTGTACGCCGTCGCCTGGACATAGTCCTGCAATGCGATCACGCCAATCGCGCGGCCGCCCACCAGCAGTGGCGCGCCGAGTCGTTGCGAGGCCGGCCGATCGAGCGACTGGTAGGCGCCGCGGGCGAGGAGCAGCGCGTGCAGTTCCGCCGCGTTCACGAGCTGCGGCCGGCGCGAATGCAGCACGTATTCCGTGAAGCCGTTGCCCAGTGGCCGGGGCGGCGGCGGCTCGACGTGCTCGTCGACAAAATACGGAAAGGACAGCTCCGCTCCGTCGGCGCTCAGCAGTGCGACATAAAAATTACGTGCCGGCATCAGCGCGGCGATGATCCGGTGGACCTCTGCGAACAGCACCGGCAAATCCCCGCCGGCGAGCACGACCTGCGCGATTTCGTAGGTGGCCGACTGCAGCCGTTCCTGGCGGAGCTGCAACTGGGCAGCGGATTGCTCGGCGGCGACTGGCATGATGTGGGAAGGAAGCGGCGTGGCAGCAGGACGCGGGGCTGCGGCTGCCGACTGGCCGCGCAAGGAAACGCACCAAGCCGTCCAATGCAATCATGCGTTGGACGGCAAAATGTGCGGCCGAATGTCCGTTTTTCCTGACACGGACCAGCTGCTCGGCGGCGGCTGCGCCCTTCTACTTGGCGAGGCTCGCCTGTGTGCCGTCAGGCCCGGACGCGCCGCCGTCAGACTTGAGCGACTTCAGGTACGCGACCACAGACTTGGCATCCTCGGCACCGAACCGGAATGGCGGCATCGGGGGCCGGACGGGCGAGCCGTCGGGACGCTGGCCGGTCTGCAGGAAGGCCATCGCCTGCGCCTCGGTCATCGAGGGCAGCCCGGCGAGCGGCGGCGCGACGGGTGCCCAGGGCATCGGCACCATGGGCTGGAATGGGAGCGCGGAGCCGAGCATCCAGCGGTCGCGGAGGAACGCGCCTTTTTCATCGCGGGGCGAGTGGCAGTCGGCGCAGAGGCCCACATGTTCGACCAGATAGCGGCCGCGCATGATGATCGGATCGCTCTTTTGCGCCTGGGTTGGCTCCGGGGCAACGTCCGCAGGAGTGGCGGGCGAAGCGGACGCGGTGAGGGCGGTCACGATGGCGAGGCAGACCGCGCCGATGGTGGCGCGGGCACGGCGGTTTGAAGCGCCGGCCGGAGTTCCCGGCGTCGCCACGCGGCGGGCACGGGGATAAGCGTGATGCCCGTGAGGGCGGGAGGGGTGTGTGGGATTGAGCTTCATGGGAGGGAAAATCAGGATGCGGAGGACCGGCACTCCGAAAGCGAAACCGCCGGCGGCAATGTTCGCGGCAACGGTTCGTCACGTTCCGACTGGATCATCGCCTGGGCCACGGCGGCATAGAGATTCGTCCAGGCTTCACGAACGGCGGGAGTGAAATCCGGCCCGAGGCCTTTCCCCAGGGTCCAGAGCAGTGCGGCGCCCACAGCGGCAAAATGCGCATCGGTCGCGGACCGGCCGGCGGCACGAATGCCGATGTCCCGCAGTGCCGAAATGGCCGTTTCGGGTTGATCCAGCGACGCGAGCGCCCGGTCGAGCGACTCGATCAGCTTCCGGCCCTCGTCCGCCATCCGGCCCGACGCGAACGGCCGGAGCACTGGGTCGAGCTCGAAAAGCCGGGCATAGAACAATCCGACGGCCTGATCGGCACGTGGGAGAATTCGGCGGAATGATTCCTGGACGAGACGGATTTCGTGGGGGGTCATCGGGGGGCGAGCGGGCGGAGGTGCGTGGCAGTCGTGGACCGTGGCTCAGGCAGCAAGCCGGTTTGGCTCCAGCCGGAACTTGGTGCGGTGAGCCGGCACGGGGGAGCGCCGCGGGAGCGGGAGTCCGCGATAACGCCGCGGGTAATCGACCCGGATGATCGCGCCCAGCCCGGCGGTGAACGCGAGCAGGCCGGCGGCTTCGAGGCTGAACGGCAGCGCGACAACGATGCCGGCAGCCGCCAGGAGAATTGGATGTGAAAATGCCTTCATGGTGAGGGTCGGTGGGTTGATGGCCCATGATGCCATGAAGCAGCCGCGAAGGGTATGGGCCGCGTGGCGTGGGCCGAATGGCCCAGGTCAGGAGCGGACGTACGAGCATCGTATTTGGAGGGCCGTGCTCCGTCACGGCCATGAAGGCCGATCGGCTGCGCAGAATGAATTTCCCATCGGGTCTGTGGACGCCACGGAGGGCGTCCCTCCATGAACGAGCATCGTATTTGATAGGGGTAGGAGTGGCGGGGTTAGCGCCACCCCTCCCTCCGAACCGGACGGGCGGATTTCCCGCATCCGGCTCTCCAGTCAGTGGTTTCTCAGCGAGACTAACCATAGGCACAGGAGCCGCGT
>WYBX01000121.1 GCA_011525695.1 Verrucomicrobiia bacterium | reverse complement strand
TTGATAGAGTGAACCTTCGAAAACATCGCCCAAATCCTCAATCGACAACGTCCGTTAATCGCCCGTGCCTCGCCTCATCACGAGGCACTTGTGAACGTGCGTTTTCGTCCGTGGGACCATAATGAAACCGAATCATCTCCCAGGTGCGGAGCAGGACCTCGTTCAAATGTGCCCGGGGATCGATTAGCGTGACCGGACGCGTCGTGCACGACCGGAGCAGCTTGACAACGTCCCCTTCTGGCTCGTCGCCCAGCGGCACCAGCGAAACCGCCTCCGGAAACATCCGTTCGAGGCACCGGTGATCCGGATCCAGATCGAAGCCATGCCACTCGACCGATCGCTGGTCGAGCCAGCTGGCGAGTACGCCCAGGACCGTGCTCTTGCCCACATTGCCGCGGGCCTGCACGGGCACCAGCAGCCGGTGGTTGATTTCGGGATTCATCGCCCCCGGCGGCGTGTCAACTGGCGCGCCGCGGCGACCCGTCCGACCCCGCGCGCGAGCGCATCGCGTCAATGAGCTCGACCAGCGGATTCATCTCCACCAGGGCGAGCTCGCACATGGCCGGGGTCCACGTGGCCCAGATCCTGGGATGCTTCGCAACGATCCTGCCGGCGGCGCGCAGTTCGTTCAAAAGCGTGAGAACGGCAGGGGGCACTCCGACCGTGGCAAGCGCCTTGTCTGGGGCTGCGACCTCGGCCAGGTGCAGGCGGATCCGCTTCCGCAGCGCCCGGACAGACAGGGCTTCCTTCACGGCCAGTTCCAGCCAGCGCTTGATCTCCCCAGGATCCTTGAACGCCCTGCCGACCTCGCAGTGATGCGACCACGACAAAGCGTTGTGACGACTCAACACTGGAATCCGGGAACAAACCAGTTTCGCGACACGCAACGTCCCCGGATCCAGCCCGGCCGCCGCGGCGTATTCCGTGATCTGGCCGCGATACTTTCCGCCACCGTATGCCAGCAGATCGCCGAGCCAGGCGGTCAGCGTGTCCCGGTTCCGGGTAATGCGCCCCGCCGATTGTGCCACGGTTGCAACCAATGCCGACCATGTCTGGAGGTCCATGCCGGGACGAAGTGCCAGCCCCAGCGGGGACGCCTGCTGGATGTGCTCCTGCGGCAGGTGATCCAACAGCGGGTGCAACGCCACGCCGTCTGGGGCTTTTCCAGTTCGATGGGACATCTTCAATGACTGGGGACTGTCGCGCGCAAGGGTGCGAGGCACTTCGACTTACACTTGGAACCTTACACCTTGCTCTTCCGGCCGCTCCTCGCGGCCGGAACCATTGCGGCGGTTGAGGAGGCGGTATTCCGTCCGGACTTTCTCGGAGCGCTGGGAAGGCAGCCGCGGCAGATCGAGTCGCTTGCGCATCGCCTCGGCCTGACGTCGGAACCATTCGTGAGTGCAGCCGTGACGGCGCGCGTAGTCGCGCAGGCTCGACGATCCGAATTCGCCGATCCCGGTCACGTGGATCAGAAGGTCCAAAGCCATGTCGCGGTTCTTTGCTGAGGCCATTTCGAAGACGAGATCGCGGGCCATACGCTGCGCGGCCATTCTGGCCTCGCTGCACTCCGAAAGCTGATCTGACCACGTCTCGTTCCCGGAGTGTCCATTGGTCCCTTCGTCCCTTGCTCCCTTGATCTCCTGATCATTTGGTCCCTTGGTCCCATAACGAAGCCGGCACATCAACGCCCAGAGCTTTTCGGCGAGCCCCCACTCGACGGCGTCACGAAGCATGTCTTCGGCGGTGTCAAACTGGGAGTAATCGGGTGCGACGGCCACGACTGGATTTGACGGATGTGTTCTCATGGTGAGGAGCAGTGTAACCGAAGGCTTCGCGGAGAAATACGGGGCAAATGAGCGCGGCTGCGCCCCTAATTAATTTGGACCGTGCAATTCAACCGCCAGGAGCGCGCAGATTCGCGAAGGAATGCCTCCATTCTTGGGCGTCGCGATGGATGTCCTCAATCCGGCAGAGCGGGAACCAATCCAACTTTACAGGAGATCGCAGAGGCAACAGAGGATGTTTCGGTCGCTTCTCTCCGCTTCCTCTGCGGCCTCCTGTCAGATAATGAAGCGCGTGTGGATTCATGACGGCCGCAGTGTAGCAACGCCGACCACGCTTGAATACGGGAGAACCGAGTTTCGATTTTCCCCAATTACCCGGAATGCCAGTTGCCGGTCGCGTCCCGGGTATTCGCAGACCTATTCGAACCGCACGCGTCGCTTAGAAATCTGGGGCCTTAGTTATCGTCAATGGCAAGGCCGGCCAGCAGCACACCCGGATTCTCGATTCCGAGCCGGTCGTCAAACAACGAAACTCGAATCGGCGCGCCCTGCTGGGCGTAGTCGGCATGCACCACCGCGTTGACCAATAGCTCCCGCACAGCGCGCAGCGGAATGCTGGCCTGTTCGACGCGTTTTAATTCATCGATCGCCATTCCCTGTATCGCATGCCGCTTGATGAATTCATAGGCCGCTTCCAGTGACTCTTGCAGCATGCCCCGGCACTCAGCCGAATCGGTGATTTCCGCCTTGTTGGTGCCCTTGAATCGATCGCATTGAATCCATGCATCCGGGAAACGCTGTTCCGGTTGCCGACCGAAGAGCAGCAAGCCACCCACCGTCGGCACCAGGCGCCGGCCATGGGAGGTGAGCAACCGTAAGGTCTGCAAATCGGCCTTTTTCAACTGCCCCCGCGCGGGGAAAGACTCGGAAGCAGCTCGGAAGTCCAGTGCTTCCGAGTCTAACTCCGCCAACGGTGATTCGTCGAATGTTTCGTTCGACGCCATCCGGCGCAGCTCCTGCATCAACGCCGCGTCCACCTTGCGATTGGTCGAACCGATGCGGACAAACACGCCTTCCTCGGGGCCGAGATTCCTCAAGTAGTGCGGCCGGTTGGAACTGGGAAAGACCTCCACCGCGATCAACTGGGCCGAGCGCCACCCGGCAGGAGGCGCTCTACCGGCATTACGCCGTCGTCGAGCGCCAGGCCGATAACTTTGAAACGGTTTACGCGCAGACCGCGCGCGGCTATTATAGCCGCATCAAGCAAGCCGATGCGTTGCTCGGCTTCGGCCGTATTCACAGGTTCGGTTTCGGTCCACGCAGTGGAAACAGCCTGCAACGATTGTGCAAGAAAGAGGGATTCATATCAAACCGTGGATCATCCGGCGGCGCCGCCAGGCGGTCCCAATTGCGGATAGCACGGCCAGCGCCAGCAGCGTCGCGGCGATCGGACGTTCAAAAAAGATGGCCGGGCTGCCGTCCGAGATCACGAGAGCGCGACGGAAGTTCTCCTCGGCCATGGGTCCGAGGATGAGGGCGAGGATGACCGGCGCGACCGGGAATCCGTGCCGGTGCATTGCATACCCCACCGCGCCAAACCCGAGCGCAAGCCAGACGTCGACCATGTTGCTCCGCATGGCATAGGCCCCAACCATGGACAGCAGCAGGATGATCGGTGCAAGGAATCGTCGATCGATCGCCACCAGGCGCAGGAACAGTCGCGCGCCAATGCTCCCAAATCCGAACACCAGGACATGGGACAGCAACACCAGGGCAAAGATGGCATACACCAGCCCAGCTTGTTCCGTGAACATGAGCGGCCCTGGCTGCAAACCGTGTATGATGAACGCGCCGATCATCACCGCAGTCACCGAGTCACCCGGGACTCCGAGCGAAAGCAGCGGAATCATAGCGCCTGAACTGGCTGCCGTCTTCGCCGCTTCAGGGGCAGCGATGCCCTTGATCTCCCCTTCCCCAAACCGATCCGCGGGGGCCGCACTGCGCTTCGCCTCACTATAACCGAGGAAGGCCGCGATGTCGCAGCCAGCGCCCGGCATCGCCCCGACGAAGGTGCCGATGAAGGCCGATTTTATCGCAGTCCATGAGCAGCGAATGGCATCCGCCTGCCGGACGAACCAACCGTGAGGCTGGGCAGCCGTCGTCATCTTTGCCGCATCGCTATCCGCAACACGCAGCGCTTCTGACACCGCGAATAGGCCAATCAACGCCGGAATAAACGATACGCCTTCCATCAGGCTCACGGCACCAAATATGAACCGTGGATAACCGCTGATCGGGTCTATGCCGACAGTCGCCAGGATTAGCCCGCCAACGGCGGCGATGGCGCCGTTCAGCGGGTTGTCAGCCGAGATGGCGACGATCATCGTCAGGCCGCATAGGGCGAGAGCGCAGTACTCGGGCGCGCCAAAGCGCAGCGCGAATGCTGAAATTTGCGGCGACAGCAAGATCAGCAGCAGCGTTCCGATGGTACCCCCGCTCAACGCCGCGGCGGCGGCAATCGCGAGCGCCCGACCACCCTCCCCTCGCTGCGTAAGCGGATACCCATCGATCAAGGTCGCAGCTGAGGCGGGTGTGCCTGGGGTGCGCACCAGCACGGCAGTGATGGTTCCCCCGTAGATTGCGCCGCTATAAACACCGATCAACAGCGCCAGCGCAGGCATGATGGGCATGCTGAAGGTAAAGGGAACCAACAGCGCCACACCCATCGTGGCGGTGAGGCCGGGCATTGCACCCACGAACAACCCGCCCAGTACGCCGCCCAACAATGCCAGCCAGACCGCCCCGCTGCCGAGCGTATGCAGTATTTCGATTATTTCAGCAGGCATGAGTTCACCCAATCCAGCCGTCAGGCAGGGGCACCGCCATGACTCCGCGAAACACCCAGAAGACGAGAAATGCCAGCGACAACGCCACCGCTCCCGCGCGCCAGCGATGACGATAGCCGAGAAATTCAATCGCTATGGTGAGGTAGAGCGCACTGGCTGAGACGAAACCCAGCAGTGGGAGAACCCCTGCATAGGCGACGCTCAAGCCGAGCAGACCCACCATTGGGCGCACCGGCGCGGCAGCCTGCCCGACTGGGGCTACCCGCAAATGCTTGAGCAACAAGATAAGTCCCAGCGGGCCCCAAATCGCAGCAAGCAGCAGTGGAAACAGCGCCGGACCAGCGACTGTTCCTGAGGTCGGAGGAAAGCGCATCGCGCCAACTGCAACGGCCATCGACAGCATGACGACGATCGCCCCGGCGATCGCATCGACACTCACCCGGCGTTTCACGGCATGACCCCCAGCTCATCCATCAGGGCCCTGACCTCGATGGATTGCGCTTCGACAGCGGCCTTGAAGGTGTCGCCGTCCGCAAGTGCGAGGTTCAGGCCGGTGCTCTCGGCAAACGATATAAACTCCGGGCTCCGCGCCGCCTCTCCAAGTACCTTTCGCAGCCTCGCGAGGACGGCGACCGGAACGCCTCGCGGCACCGCGACGCCCCGCCAAGTGCCAAAGACGACATCAACCCCGGATTCGCGGGTCGTGGGGATTGTGGGCCAGCCCTCCAAACGCTGCTCGCTCATAATGGCGAGGATTTTCAATTGGCCGGACTTGACGTGCGACATCACTTCACCCGGACCCACGGTCACTGCATCGATGTGCCCTCCGACCAGCGCCGTTACCGCCGGGGCCGCGCCTCCGTACGGGACCAGCCGCGCTTTGAAACCCGCGCTACGGGCAAGACGGGCTGCCGCGAGGTGCCAGACCGAGGCCGGGCCCGAGGTGCCAATGCTGAGCTTTCCCTCGCGCTCGCGGGCTTTGGCGACGAATTCCTGGAGGGTACTGGCGGGAAAATCCGCCCGTACCGTCACC
The DNA here is from genome assembly GCA_011525695.1 of Verrucomicrobiia bacterium. Taxonomy (GTDB): domain Bacteria; phylum Verrucomicrobiota; class Verrucomicrobiia; order Opitutales; family Opitutaceae; genus ER46. Next base: position 23,769 of record WYBX01000121.1, on the reverse strand, counting down.
GCCGAGGGGTCCATGTTGACCCGCAGGAGCAATTCGAAATCGTCGTATGCAAAAGGCACCAATCCCTGCGGCGGCAACGACAGCAGTTCGAACGTAACGGCCGTCAGCGTGTGTCCATCCGGCCTCGCAAGCAATCCCGCCGAGAATCCCACTCCGCCACCACCGCCAGTGATATTATTGACCGTCACGCCCCGTCCGAGCAACGGCTCGGCCGCGCGGGCCAGTCCCCGACAGAACAGGTCGGTACCTCCACCCGGTGAATACGGACAAATCAGCGTGAGGCCGCGTTGGGGAAAAACTCCGGTCGCATCGTCGCGCGTATACCGCATCCAGCCGAGGACTCCGAGCAAAAGCAGTACCCAGGCCACGGCAATCTTGTCTCGTCGCGGCAGCGCAGTTAGCCCCCTTCGTTGGATCGTGGATGAAACCGGCAGCCGCGATCCGGAGGTCATAGCTTCTCAGCGTGCGGCACCATGACCGATCCATCAGGTGCAGTGGCCCGGAAGGCAAAGGCCCACCCGCCATGATTCGCGCCCGTATCGTTGGCGAGCAGGACCGATATCCGGTTGGCGCCCTTCTTCAGTGGAACATCCAGTGTGCGTTGACGAAAGTGCTGATGCGTGCCGAGATCGAGGGGGCGCTGATCGTTTACCCGCAACACCAGCTGATCATCCCAGGCAATTCGGAAGGTGACATTCATGTCGGTCGGGGCATCGAGGATTGTCACCGCCTCCGCGGCTTTCTGCTTGTGATGCGTTCCGACGCCCCGGATGCGGGGACGATGCACGTGGTTAAAATCGACGAACCCGTGAATGGTCTGCTGGTTGGTCCATTCCGCCTCTCTCTGCGACGCCGCTGGTTTGGACAGCGCAGCATCGAGCGCTGCAGCACCGGCGTTATCCTGCACCGGGCCGACGCTCCATGAGCCATCGTCGGGTAACGGCCGATCCATCTCCCCTCCGCGAAGTTCGGCACCGGGCAGCATCCGGTCCCAGTCGGGCATGTCCACATTTCGCCGTGGAGTGCCGTGCTGATACCAATATACCATTGAGCAGATATCGTTTTCCATCGTGCCAAACTGAAAGCGGATTGATTCCCGAAATCGAATCGGGTCCGGAACATAGAACCGATAGCCGACGAGCCGCTGAGCGCTCCTCGCCTCACCGGTGTCTTCAGAGAAATAATACGGAATTCCATCGTATAGATGGGTTTCAGGTCGATGCAGAACCCCCCCATACGCAGTCGCAAAAGCATCCTCCCCGCCGATGCCCCGCAAGTAGGCCGGCTGATCGCCAAGTCCATCTATATAGATGTTCTCCGCCCCGCCGTGGCTCCATCGGTCCACACTGTCGATCAGACGCACGCCGTAAAAGAAACCAATCAACTGTCCGGGACCGTCAGCATCCAGGATCATATAATCTGCTCCATACCGTACAGTGGGCATCTCTCGCCGCCATTGTGCTGCGAATCGCCGCGGCTCCTTCATCTTCTGGCCCGGATAACGATGCCACGCCACCTGGATGTAGACTGAGTTTGATGCGTCAGGAGCGTTGACAAGCTCGATTCGGGCGGACTTGGCGAAAGGCATCTCGAAGAAGCATTCGTACCCATTGTGCTCCTTGACGGCGATGAAAGGGGTGTTCACCGGATAATAATCGAGTCCATGCATGATTCCGAAAAAGTCGCCAATCGGGGCTTCGACGCTCGGGACCTCCGCGTCATCAAAAAATATCCTGATCACAATCTTTCGCGTCTGAAACATCCGCGATGGACGGCTATTGGGGGCAACTGATCGGCCAGAATCCGCGGGCCTGCTTAGGGTCACCCAGATCCGCTTGATGCACCCTGGCCCATCCAGCGACGCGTACGTCGCCGTCTGGCCGGCGGCCAGGCTGCGTGTGAGGCTGACGTGGTCTGAAACAGGATTCGAGGGCAGGTCGAGTTGGAAAGGCCCGCTCGGAACCGCTTGCGCGGAGGAAACGGCCAGCCCGAGGCACGCGGATAGCGCACGCACGAAAGGGGAAAACTTCATAGGCGTAAAGAACGGCCGCAGAGCGACCCAGGCGAAATAGTGCCTGAATGCCGGTTGGTCCGCAGGTTTTCGAAGGACAAGCGCTGATGGGTTGACGGATCGTTAGAACTTCATCACGTACTCACTTATTGAGAGTTCACCAATCAATGGATATGCCTCACCAGAGGAGAATGCCCCATCCATTCTCTTATGAAACCTCAATAGAATCATCCGGGGGCCCGGGCGACGGCGGCCCCGTAGGTGAACTGGGTGTCGAACACATTGTTCACGGCTTTGGCGGTGCAATTTGCGATCCAATACGCGAAACAAAAAGAGCGCTTTTTCTCCGAAATACACCGCTGGCCGGGACTCCACATTCTTGCATGTCGCCGGGGCACTCGTCTTGATCGTGTGTACGCACATCGGGTGCTTTATCAGGTATCGCGGCTGATCCGCAGCCGTGGCGCTGAGGCGAGATGCGGCCCGCGTTTGGATGACTTCCGCCATTGCTTCGTCATCGAGACCTTAGTGCGTTGATACTGAGAAGCTCTATTTCCTAGTCCCATCGTATGCGGGAGTCTGCGTGCCGCCATACCAATCGTTCGGAACGCCCACAGGCACGTTCAATATAGAGCGGAGGCGGCCGAGCTCCTGGGTGAGCTCGGCGACTGTCGTTGCGTATTCGGGAACCTGGTAGACACTGCGCAGCTCCTGCGGGTCCCGATCGAGATCAAACAGCTCCCAGTAGTCTTCTCCGGTCCCGTAGAACCGCACGAGCTTGTAGCGATTGGTGACAACGCCGTAATGCGGGCGCACTCGGTGTGGCGCCGGATACTCGTAAAATTGATAATAGAACGACTGCCGCCAGTCCGGCGGTCGACGCCCTTTTAGAATGGGCAAGAAACTGCGTCCTTGCATCTCGGCTGGCACGGGGACGCCCGCCACTTCGAGGAAGGTGGCTGCGAAATCGAGATTGGAAACCAAGTCCGCGTTTGAGCTCCCAGGTTCAATCACGCCGGGCCAGCGGACGAGCAATGGTGCGCGCAGGGATTCCTCGAAGATCCAGCGCTTGTCGAACCACCCGTGCTCGCCCAAAAAGAATCCCTGATCGGACGAATAGATCACTATCGTATTGTCGGCGATTCCTTCCTGCTCCAGGTAGTCCAGGATCCGGCCGACGTTCTCGTCCACTGCCCGGATCGTGGCGAGATAATCGTGCATATAGCTCTGATACTTCCATCGTACGAGGTCTTCTCCCTGGAGGTCCGCCGTTTGGAATTCGGCCTTGCGGGGTTCGTAATAGGCGTCCCATTGCTTCCTCTGCTCCGGTGTGAGCGGCGATTGGGGCTTGAATTTCAGATCGCGGTCATAGGTCATCGTCTTCTCGATCGTCATGTCCTGGTCACGCTCCGCGATGCCGCGACCGTGATAGTCGTCGAATAGTGTCGGTGGCTCGGAGTACCGGCGAGCGCCATCCGCTCCGAGGTGCCGCAAGGCGGGTGCCCACTCGCGATGGGGTGCCTTGTTCTGGGACATCAGCAAAAACGGTTTCTTCTTGTCGCGCGTCCGCAGCCATTCGATCGATGCATCGCCAATGATGTCGGTTACATAGCCGGGAACCTGAATCTCGCGTCCCATTCGGATCATCGGCGGATTGTAATATCTGCCCTGCCCCGGGAGAATCTGCCAGAAATCGAATCCGGTTGGTTCCGACCCAAGGTGCCATTTCCCAATAATGGCGGTCTGGTAGCCCGCCTCCTGAAGCAGCTTAGGAAACGTGGTCTGCGCACCGTCAAAGGTGCAATTCCAGTTGTTCACAAATCCGTTGAGATGGCTGTATTTTCCCGTGAGCACCGTGGCGCGGGCCGGCCCGCAGAGTGAGTTGGTCACCAGGCACCTGTCGAAACGCATGCCGCTCCTGCCGATCCTGTCGATGTTCGGTGTGGCGAGTAACTTGCGCGCGTCCCCGTAGGCGCTGATCGCCTGATAGGCGTGATCGTCGGAATATATAAAAACGATGTTCGGCAGCGGACTCGCAGCAGCGAAGGTGGCTCCGACGAGCGCCGACGAAATTGCGGTGAGGGGTTTCATTTCAGTGGGAGAAGAAGGCTGAGCGGCCCTTTTACATGGTGGAGTTTTGTGTCGGGCAACTATTTATACATATTCTAAGGTGGTCGGAACTGTCGTTTTGCCAGCGTTCGGGCCGGTAAGCGGGGAGCCCCATCCGCAATACATGGGATGCCCCTCGGTCAAGGGCAAAGTCACCCTGGTACCATCAGTCGCTGAATAATACAGCGCGGTCGCGAGCTCGATTGATGCACGTCCATCGGCAAGGTTCACAGGGAGTGGCTGGTCATTGGCGAGTGCATCATGCAGTCGCTGGAATTGGCCTACGAGACCCTCATGGCACGGATCGAAATCAGCTAGGGTAGCATCAATCTCCGCCTCGATCGCAGGATCGTCCGATACGAAGCGCCAAGGGTCACTCGACAGTTCGTAAGGATGGGTACCGCTTTCCGCGACCATATGGGTGAAGCAGATTCGCAGGCGGGAGTGTTGCTCGCGCGAGCCCAGCGTAACCGCGAGTGAAGCAAGTCCTCCGTTGATAAGTTCCAAGGCGGCGACGGCACAATCCTCCGTTTCGATGCGGTTGACCATCGTCTTTGCGATGGCAGAAACGGATCGGACTGGGCCGCAGATATAGGTCAGCATGTCGTGGGCGTGCACCGCGTGGCAGAGCAGGCATCCGCCAAGCGAGCCGCTCCACGTCGTGCGCCAGGCGGTCGAATAATAGTCCCGTCCCCGGTTCCACATCGTTTCAGCCGTCGCGAGGACGACCGGGCCGGTAATACCGCGATGGACGAGGTGTCGGAGCTTTTGGAGACCGGCGCCGAAACGGTATTGAAAAATCGGCATGACCCAGCGCCCCGCGCGCGCCTCTTCGATTTGCAGTTGGTCCAGCTCCACGAGCGACGCGGCGATGGGCTTCTCGCAGACTACATGAAACCCAGCCCGGAGTGCTTTAACCGTTTGCGCAAAATGCAGATTCGGAGGCGTGCAGAGGTCGATTACGTCGACGTTACGGTGCCGCAGAAGCTCGTCGAAGTCGGCCACGACCTCAAGCACGCTGTGCCGTCCCGCAACGGCGGCGGCTCGCATCGGGTCGGTATCACAAACGACCGTCACGCGAAATTCACGGCTCAGCTGTGCATACGCTTCGGCATGGCGTGCTCCGAAGCCGCAACCTACGAGCCCGATCCGGATCGGCAGATTCGTTGGCGTTCGCGGGTTTGTCTGAGCAGAAGCCGGTCGAATGGCCGCGGTGGGGGGCAAGTGGCTCATTTGATGGAGGCGATATGTGATTTGCTTGTCTACCTTCACACTCCCTCCCGTGGGTCCCCCGTTGGCTGAAGAGATGGCGAAGAAACTTGCGCTGTGCGAGCGACACCGCATGTGAGGTAGGTGGTGTCGCCCTCAGCAAGGTTTGTCTCTCCCTCGCAGTCACGACCGGCGGTCGCTTTATCGTAAAGCGTCCGGCCGTTCCCACCCCAGCAATCAACCGGGTCCAAAGAACTTGATGCAGACTTCCCGGCAGGGCGTCTTCGCGTTTGGCGATCGCCACCAGCAGGTGGGCCTCACCCCATCCAGTTTTGCACGCGCACACCGTTTGGATCGGTGCAGAAGAGGCCCCCCAAGCGTAGGTGCTATGCTTGAACGCCCAAAATATCCGACAGCCTTCTTCTGGCGTTCTTTTCTAGTCCTCCTTCCGCAATGACGCGGATTTCGCAACCACCGGATCACTCGGAATCATGGCGGCCAGGCGTTTCTTGATCTCGAAGCGCTCCGGCTCCCCGGCCACGTTCGTGAATTCGTGGGGATCGGTTTGATGATCGTAGAGCTCCTCGCTGCCTTCGCCGTAGCGGACATATCGCCAGCGTTCGTCACGGACGCTGAAATGCTCGCCGTAAAATGTGCTGATCACCGCCCGTCCAGTTACGCTCCTTGGCTCGCGCAGGAGCGGCACCAGCGACCGGCCATCGAGCCCGGTCGCTGGCGGCGTGACTCCGCAGAGCTCGACCAGTGTCGGATACAGGTCGATTAGCGAAACGGGCTGCTCACTGCTCGCACCGCCCGCGAACGTCGCCCGATCGCGTGCGGGCGGGATGATGGCAAGCGGCACGTGATTCGCACGCTCCCACCCAGTCCACTTTCCCCAGTGCTGCTTTTCACCGAGGTGCCAGCCATGGTCCCCCCAGAGGACGATGACGGTGTCGGCCGCGTGCGTGCTCGCCTCGAGAGCCGCAATCAACCGGCCAATCTGCGCATCGACAAAGTGGACACAGGCCAGATAGGCGGCGACCGCGGCCTTCCACTGTCTGTATCTCACGACAGTCGCATGCAAGCCCGCCGTCTCCGGGTCGAGCGCGATCGTCCGGCCGGTTGCTCCAACGTCGTTGAGATCGTCGTCCTTCACATCGGGCAGCAGGATGCTGTCGACTGGAAACGGCGCGAAATAACGCGCTGGCGCGAAGAGAGGGATGTGCGGCCGGTAAAATCCGACACCTAGAAAGAACGGTGCGTCCGATTTCTCCGCCATCTTCCCGATCGCCCAGTCGACGATCTGCGTGTCGCCCATCGCCTCGTCAGGCACGTCGACCGGCCCCCAGTCGAACCGCTCGCCTCCAGGTGTATTCGCCCGCTGGTCACTCGGCATGCGGTTCAGTGGCAGAATCACCCTGTGCCTCCCTGCGCCCATGTCGACGATGTGTTGCGGATTGCCGGTGCCCTTCGAGGGAAACTCCGCAGGCGTGTAGGCAACCTGCTCTTGTGTAAATGGGCTCCACCGTTGCTCCGGCCGGAACGAATCGTCAAAAAGATCGGGTCGATGCCGGTGCAACAGCTTTCCCGCGCCGTAGGTCCGGTAACCGTGCGCCTTGAACTGCGTCGGCAGCAGGATCAGGTGTGGCGAAATACGCCGGATGTCGTCGTCATTGTCATACACTCCAGAGCGAAAAGGCTGCCGCCCGCTGAAGACCGCCGCACGCGACGGTACGCAGAGCGGGGCCGCGCAATGCGCATTTGTGAAAACCACGCCGCGAGCCGCAATCCGATCCATGTTCGGCGTGCGCGTCTGCGGATGACCCTTCAGGAAGCCGACCCAGTCGTTGAGATCATCGATGGCGATGAAGAGGACATTGGGACGGTCGTCTGCCGCCGCTGGCGACGCCGAGGGCAGTCCGGCTAGAAGAAGGAAAATGGCAGGCCATGACATCGTGATGTGGTTCATGAAGTCACCAGATCGAGTGTCTGATCCGCCTTCCATGCTTGTGTGAGGTTCACTCGATCCGGGACCGCCCTTGCCCCGGCAAATTCAGGCCGAAAGGGCCGGGCGGTGTGGCCCGTAACCCTAGCGATAATTGCAGCGAGAAAGACGAACGCTCGGAGCGCGGAGTGTAGGAAAAAACCTACTTGTCATGGGCAGGGAAAATAGCGACCGGCGGCCAAGCTCGACAAAAATGGGTGTTGCGATTGCTTTGCGGTTCGAACACGGATTTCTGTCACCGAGAACGTGCAGCGCTTCCCATGAGGTTCCGGCCACGCCCCCTCGCCGGCGATCCGCTCAAAAGTCCATCGTCGTCGTGAACATCACGGTCAGGGGATCCGCGTAAATGAGGTTCTTCCGGATCGTACCATCCGCCAACTGCACCGCACCGTACGCGGTGTACTTGTTTTGGTTCAAATTCCTCACATTCAGGCGATAGGTGAAGGGTCGATTCGCCAGCCGATGCCGAAATCCGATCATACCGTGCAATGAAAAATTCCTCCCCCCCATTACCGGCGAGCCGTCCGCGATGTAGGCGAGGACGTAGTTGTCGATGAAACTACCATTGAGTCCCACGCTCAGACCGCTAAGCGCATGCTGCTTCGGGACGGAATAGTTGACTGCGAAGTTGAATGTAACCGGAGACGATGGTCGCCCCCGGATAAGCTGGCCGTCCCCGCCGACGGCGGCAATGAGAGCATCGGCACCTGCGAGGAGCGTGGGACTTTCGCCGCCGCGGGCTCTGGCGGCCGCCAACAATTCGCGGAAGCGATACAGACCGGCATCTTGGGTCACACGCTGGCTTGATCCGGAAAGCCGAATGTTGAACCCCTGCCCAGGATAGAAAATGAAGGTGCTCTCGTAGCCCTTGGAGTAGGTTTGACGCTGATCCTTTCGCCCGCTCACTTGCACGTAGTCCGGGCTCGACGTGCTCAAGCCGTCGGGATTGAAGAGATCCTCAATTTCCTCTGCGTCGAGGAATCCGTTCGGCCACGTCATTTCCACGTTGCTACGATCAAGGGAAAACCAATTGAGATTCCACACCAACCTCCGGTCGGAGATTCTAAATTCCGACTTCACTCCCACCTCATAGGTGGCGCCTCGTTGCTGTCCCAACAGTTGGCCCGAGAAATCCACGGCGTCCCCGTTAGCCGCGCGAAACGACTCACCGTAACTTGCGTATGCGTTGACTGACTTGTTCACGCGGTACACCAATCCAAAGTTCTTCGTTACCTCGTTGATGTCCGCCAGCGTGCTCTGGGGCACGAAACGCTCTGGATGATCGTAGTAGGGTCCCGGTTTCATAGCCTGTCCATCGGGGTACCGATTTGCCGCGGTCCAAGCGTCGCTGTTGTAACCGTCCCCCCGATCCAATCTTACGCCGGCGAGAGTCCGGACGCGCCCATCCCAGTAGTAGCCCGCCGCCGAGAAGGAGTACACTTCATTGTCGCCATAGTTACCCCTGCCCCCGATGCGATACTCCTTTGTGACCTGAAAAGTGGAGGATTGGGGAGGATTTTCCCGACGCGTAAGGATCGCTGGCGTATAAACATCGGGATCATCCACATACGCCCGGTACCATACGCGAGCGGTATTGTTATTGATCTCCGGATGATCCAGCGCGTTAACCTCTCTGATGTTATTCGTATATCGCTCGCTATGATCCCACTGCGCTGACGCCACCAAGTATTGTGACATCCAGGCGAGCGGCTTCCATTCATAAGTCCCCATTGCACGCCAGGTACGCGAGCGCTGCCAGGCATCGGTCCGCTGATACGTATAGTCGATATAGCGGCGTCCCATGCCGTCCACCCTGATCAGGTTCGCCATCCGTGTCCCCTTTGCTTCTCTGCCGTAGATTTGCTGATTGAACGCCAGCTCCAGCCCCACTTCGCCCAGGCGCTGTTCTATGAACGCAGACACGGTGGTGAAGAACCGATCGTTCGTCTGGGCCGGGGACCAGTTGTAATGTCGGGGAAACCCTCCCGGGTCTTTGTCCAGCAACGAGACCTGGACCGAGCTGTTCCTGGCGCGATCGGCAGCCGGCAGGTCGAGATTTCTCACGACGGTGTTATCAGGCAGCACAGTCCATCTTTGATTGAACGCCAAACCTGTCGCCATGCGAGTGTCGATCATCTGATTGTTCGTGCCCCAATTCATCCCGTAATTCCCAATTTCGCCCTCAGCACGCAGCCGGGTGTTCTTAAACGGCTGGTAAGTAACGGCGCCATGCGCCGCCTCAATGTCGAAGTGATTGAAGTCGAAATCGCGTCCGGACCGGCTTTTGGTGACATTGACGCGCACCGCAACCTGCTTGCTCAAAACCCGGTTGTAGTCCAAATTGAAGCGATACGAATTGAACGATGCAACCTGAGCCAGAACGCTGCCGAAGTTGCGCCCGAGCAGTGCATTCTTGGTGTAGATATTGGCTTGGCCACCCGCCTCGACATCGCCAAAGAGGAGAGAATTCGAACCCCGTCCGACATCGATCCGTTCGATATTATAACTGTCGCTCGGTATATCCCATGAGAATAGATTCCTTGTCGGTCCACCCTCGTTCAAGATGCCGCGAAAGCCATAGCGGTTTTGCTCCGGCGGGGTTCCGCCGGTGCCAACTGTGGACGCTTGCGGTCCTTCGGGCTCGATAGTCGCGTTGGCGATAAACTCCATCGCTGAGATGGCGTCGAAGGCGCCAACTTCGGCCATGAAATCGGGGGTCAGCGATTCGATTGTGACCGGAACGTTGCGAATCGCCTGGTTGGTCCGGTTCGCAAGCATGGTATTCCCGGCCAGCCAGCCTTCGTCCTCAGCCGTAACGACATATGCCGAGAGGGTGACTGCGGGCTCGGTTGCGGGTGGCGGGACTTGCACGGATTGCCCGTGGGCCAACACGGTTGCCAAAAAGACGATTGGAAGACAGAAATGGATGTGGGGGTGCATAACGAATTAGGTGTTTGGGGGTTCGGCGAACTGGGTTTTGTGCCTCATCGGCAGTCGGCCACAAGCGGCCGGGCACGACAACCGTTTCAGCCGTTGTATCGTAAAGTTAAGCCGCCCGAGTGCGTCCTCGCGGACATCTATTCCAAACACGTTGCAAGCGGCGAAATACACAGCCTGCCACCTGGTGTGCCTGGCAAGTCCGGCTTGTCGGCTGGAGGTTTCGAACTTGAAAACAAACGCTCGGTCCCCACTTGAGATTCGCCGTGTGCGCGCGTTCCCCCCGCGATGGGGTCTCGGCGACCCAGTGCCGTTTTGCGCTACGGCCGCAGATGACGGCGAAAGAACCCCTCAATTGTTGAAAGAAGCGCGGGGGTAAAGTAGATCTTAGCCTTGCCAAGGTGCTTGCCGCCCGGAACGCGAATCAATGCAGCCTCGACTCCGCAACGGGTCAACCCGTCCAGGAGTTCCAGGCTCTGGCTCATCGGAACCTGATCATCCTCCTCCCCGTGCACAATCAGGAACGGGGCATCGTCTTTCGTAACGTAAGACACCGGGCTCGCCCGGGCGGCCCGTTCCGGATGCTCGCGCGGACTGCCCCCGATCAACGCGGCCCGATTCGGCCGCGGCGGTATCGTCGCCAGATTTGTAGGGCCGAAATAATCGACGACCGCTTGTACGCGGCTCGACTGCTCCTGGTTGCCGCCATGCCCCTCGAGATCCCTCTCGCCCGCTGTGGTTCCCAGGAGCGCCGCGAGATACGCGCCTGCCGAGGTCCCCCAAACGCCAATGCGCTGCGCGTCGTATCCATTTTGGGCCGCGTTGGCTCTGAGCCACCGGATGGCCGCCTTGCAGTCCTCGATTTGCGCCGGAAATATGGCGTCCTGGCTGAAGCGATAGTTGATCGCGGCCACGGCGAAACCCTTCGTTGCGAATGAGGCGATCGGATTCGGGAATTTGTCGCCCTTTTGCCAGCTGCCCCCGTGAATAAAGACGATTAAGGGAGGTGTCCGTTGCGCCTTCTCCGGCAGGTAGAGGTCGAGCTTGTTTCGCGGATGCCCGCCAGCCACATACACGAGGTCGCGCACCAACTGCACTCCGTCGGGGATTATCCCCCGCTCCACTGTCACATCCGGGACGACATCCGCCCCGCACAATGGCGCGCCCAACAGCACGATCAGCGCCATCCCCGCGAGCATTCGACTTCTCCCCTGTACGGCTCCTCGCCGCACAGCCGCCAATCTCTTCTCGGTTATCATCAGTCTTCCGTTTTTCGCTACGTCGGTCCGCCGTGAGAGGTCGCGAGTGAGCATCTGGTAGCAAAATGGTAGTGCGCAGTCGCGGGCGCCAGCCCCGGCTACACTTTACGTAAACCGTCCTTGGATGGCCCGTGTGCGGGCCAGTCCATCGGACGGTATACGTTTACGATAAAATCGTCCAAGTGTTCGTCGCCCGTTTCGTCGGCCGCCAAAGTGGGCGCCATGCTTTCCCTCCTGTTCCAGACAGTCGCCTCAAGTCCGATCATCAAACTGGGTGTCGTCGGTTTCCTGTTTCTAATGAGTTGGACAGGATTCGGGGCGACGAGCCTCGCCACGACCGCTCCACCGGCATGGCCGGTTCGCCCGCTGCCCCAACCTTCGGACCGTCCACTCCCGTCTGGGGCGGCGGTCTACTTTGTGGATGGCACCAAGGGAGACGACTGCAACGACGGCTCCTTGGAACGCCCTTGGAAATCAATGGGCCACGGCCTCGAACGCCTCCGTGCGGGCGATACGCTCTGCCTAAGGCAGGGAACGTATCGCGAGCTCGTGCGCATGAAGGTGTCGGGCACGGCGAGTTCGCCAATCACGCTGCGCGCCTACCCAAATGAACTCGTCGTTCTGGACGGCGGCGAACCGGAGTTCGCCGAGACACCGACGGCCGCGTGGGAGCCCATGCCGAGTGGCATGGCGCACGAGTTTCGTTCGACGCGCGAATACTCGGTGCCCGCCGTTCCGGACAAGGACGGTATCGAGGTCCGGGGCTATTTCGCCGATTCGATGATCCCTCTCCGCGGCTACACGGAGGTCGATTTTCATGCCGCCAGCTCCGGGCTCTGGCAGGTGAGCGAAAAATTCAATCGCGACAGCGGGGTATTTTTTGGCCCCGGCGTGTGGTTCAATCCGAAGACCCGTCGCATCCACGTGCGGCTGGCCACCCCTGAGTTACCTGCGATCGAGCCGTACCGCGGCGTGCAGGATCCCCGAAAGCTGACGCTGATTGTCGCTTTACGTCGTGGGACGCGGCAGGAGTCCGGAATCCTGAAACTTGAGAATGTGCAGCACGTGCGCATCGAGGATATCGTGGCGCGAGGATCCGTGAGCACGGTCGTGCATCTGGCGGGCTGCCGGAACGTGGCGCTAGATCGGCTCACGGTCTACGGAGCCCCGGCGCTGCTGGTGGAGTCAACGGATGATCTGAAGGTCACGAATTGCATCTTCCGGGGGGTGGGCTCGCCGTGGGAGTCGCGCGCCAGCATGAAATACCGCGGCGCCGGGGCCTACGTCGTGCAACACGCGTACCAAAAGGGCAGGATCACGAGTCACAACTGGGAATTCGCGCAGAATGAGATCACCGACGGGCACGACTGCTTCTTCATGTTCGGTGTGAAGAATCTCTCCTTTCACCACAACTATGTCGACAACTTCAACGATGACGGACTTGAGGTCGGCCCAAAGACTGCGGACCAAGAAGTCTACCTCTATGCGAACCTGATCTCGCACACCATGAACGGGCTCGCGTTGCACGGGGGCAACGGCGATCCCTATCGACGGGTTGTTTCGGCGGAGAGTGGAGCCTACGTCTTCCGCAACGTGTTCGACTTGCGCCAGCGAACATACACACGACCGCCGCGCGTGGCAGGCGAGGCACCGTTCCAGTACGCCTCGGAGGTAGCCGGCGGCCACGACTCCCCGGTGTGGCCCCATCTTTGGTTTTACCATAATACCGTAATCAATGACTACCTTCCGAGCCGCGCCCGGAGGTATTATGGGATTGCCATCGGCGCATGGGGTACGTCGAGCAAGCGCCGGGTCTTTAACAACATCTTCGTGCAGGAACGTGGTTTTCCCGGAACCGAGCTGAAAGCGAAGGTCGACGCCAACGATCCGCTTCGGTGGCTCGAGAACCTAGATCTGGAGCTCGATGGCAACCTGTTCTGGGCCTTGGACCAGCAGGTCCCGCCCGAAAACCGCTTCAAGAGGACTGCAGCTTTTGTCGCCAGTCAGCGCAAGTACGCGCCAGGACTGACCGCGAACGATATCTACGCGGATCCAAAGGTGGTCGCTCTCTCCAGTGACCGAATGGCGAAGGTTGACCTGCGCCTGCAGCCGACGAGCCCGGCGCGCGGCTCCGGCGTGCCATTGCCCGCCGATTGGCCGGATGTATTTCGGCGAACCGGCGACGAGCGCCCGGATATTGGTGCCGTGCCGTTCGGCGCCGAGCTCGGAGGCGTAGGCGTCGACGCGAAGCGATCCATCTTCTCGGGGCGCTAGCGTTACTCTCGTGCCATTTTCGGGAGGCCTGCCGTGTCTGGTTCGGGCCGCGTCAGTCTATTTTACGATAAAGGTCCGCCGGGCGTTGCGGCACTCGGACGCAGGCAGTAGTCCTCGTTCTCTCTCCCGCGGCAGAGCTTAGGACTTCTCACGCTCGCCGCGCAGTATCCTCCCCTATTCATCGTCGTCCAGCCATGCATTGTGTACGCCTTCGCATTCCTCTCCTTGTCGTCATCGTCGGCAGCCTACTGAGCTCCGCGAGTTTGCCCGCCCGCGACTTCTTCGTCGACGGAGTCAAAGGCAACGATCGCAATGATGGGCGGACCCCAACAGCGGCATGGGCAACTCTGCAGCATGCAACGGAAGATCTGCAGCCGGGGGACACGGTCACGGTGAGCCCCGGCGTTTACCGCGGTCCCGTGCAAATCAAGGGGCACGGCAAGCCAGACCAGCCGATCATCTTGCGGGCGTCTTCCATTTCCTCCGGCGCCGTGGTCGTGACGAACGCCGATGCTGCGATTCGCGCCGGCACCGTCCCGTGGCGACAAGATGACGCTGCGCTTGGATTGTGGTCGGTCCCTTACACTGGCCCCTGGCCGGCGCGAGTACTGTACTCCAACACCGATCTCTACCCATACTCAAGTGTGGAGCGCCTGTGCGGATTCAAGGCGGAGAACGACGCGCCTGGTCCCCGTCATGGCTATACGCTGAACGAAGCCGAGCGGCGGCTGTATGTCCGGCTGCACGCGTCCGGTCGCTACGGGCCCTCCGATCCCAATAGCCATCGCATGGCTGTGGCACCGCACACAGGGGAACAGCTCGACGGCATGCAGGTCACTGCTCCAGAACACTACTGCTTCGGTGTCCTGGAGGGCGGGCCGGCATACGTCGTGATCGACGGATTCACCTTTGAAACGCCGGGCGTGGCGGGCGTGTATGTCGTGGCGAGCAACGTGACGATCCGCCGCTGCTGGTTCTTCGGCTGCCGCACGGGAGTGGTGGGGAATTATGTCGACTCGGCTGCGGCAACCATGTCGGGCGAGAACGACCTCGAGACCAAGTATGCATCCATGAGGCTGAACCCAGAATCCCGGGCGAACGCCGCGGCCGAAATCCTGGTCGAATACTGCGATTTCACCCAGTTCCCTGCGTTCGAGGATTGCGTCGATGCTATTCGCGATCCGGCCGTTGGATTCAGATATGCCTGGATCCGGAAGGGCGAGGGTCCGCGCGGGCTCTTATCCAACCTCTTCAAATATGAAATTGGCTTCGTGGCACGCGTCGCACGCAACTGGGTGTTGCGGCGCAACAATGTCCACAGCGTCTTCGACGGTCTCTCCTCTCACGCGGTCTCCGCCGCCCAAAACCTGATCGTCGAGGAAAACCGCTTCGAAGGCATGATCGACAATGCGGTCGAAACGGAAGACCACGCAGAAAATGTTTGGATTGTCCGGAATGAGATCGTGGATGCCTTCATGCCCGTGTCGTACCAGCCACTGCGCGGACAGCCTTGGCCGGGGCCGATCTATTGCCTCCAGAATATCATGGTCGATTCACCTGAGCATCGAGACCTTTGGTCGGCCGACACCTCGCGGGTGGTGTTTAAGATCTATCCGTTCCAATGGACCCGCAGGGAAGCTGCGCTGCCCCACATGGCCGGCCAAAAGGACCTCCCTCACTATGCACGGGGCGTCGGACTCATCGCAGCCCACAACACGGTGCTGCTCCGGAATACCACCATTTCAACCCCGAGAAATCGCCTCGAAAATCAGCGCTTCGTCAACAACATGTTCGCCCTAGACCGTCCCGGTCCAAAAGGGGTCGCGTCACGCTATGACAATAACGTCTGTGCGCCTGCCACTATGGGCGCCCGCGGGCCGACCGAAATCGCGGCAGCTAACGGTAAGCTTGTTTCGGTCGAGGAATTGCTGCTCGACGGAGCCTTTCGCCCCCGCCCCGAAAGCCCGCTGGCCAACGCAGCGGTCCCCGTGCCGGAGGCCGGATTGGACCTGCCGAATATCGGGGCGCAGCAGCCCGGCGACACCTGGTATCCGCTGAAAGTGGGACCGCTCGCGGGGCCTTCCCGCGAGCGTGGCGTGCGATACTGATTCTCGTGGGCTCCTGTGCGCACGCAATCGGTCCGTTTCCGGGCAATCCAATCCGCGGCGCGCGTTCAATGCTTGGCCTCGCGGTTGCCGTCGCTGCCGTGTTCAGCGCATTTGCCCAAAGTCCCCGTCACCTAATCGTCTCCGCCAACGACGCCAAGTATTTCCGTGTTCAGGTATTATATATATTCAACGCGCAGGCCGCCCCTGACATCGTGAATTTGCCCGATTGCGCGACGATGCCTCCGTGGGTGACGGCCATGTCGGTAAAATCGATCAGCTGTTGCAGCACCCAAATTTCGATGGTGAAGCCGCCGCTGTCGAGCGGGTGACCGTCGATGACATCAATGCCCTGGGTCCGGAAGATCGTAAACGTCCGACCGGACTTTGAAATACCCACATTTGTCGTCACGGATTGAGAACCCGATGGCGATGTCCGTAGGCCGCGCCACATGACGATGTTTCCTGGTGGTGGTCACTCGCTCGGCCGAGGTAGCCGCCAAGCCTGGCGATCTTATCGAGATAATGGTCGAGTGCCTTTTGACCGCGTGGTGTCGAATGCTGCTTCGGCAACTGGTCGAGGAGATTGATTTCCAGTTGCGTAAGGACCATCGTCGGTGCGGCGGCGGGAGTGCTTCGCTTGACCATCGTCATCCAGAAGATGCGCCATGCGACCACACAGCAGGTGGCGATCAAATTGACCAGTCGCGGAGCCGTGCGCAGCCGCGACTCCTCTACTTTGCAGCCGGATTTAAGAATCTTGTGAAAGACCTCTATTTTCCAGCGGAGCGCGTACCAGCCCAGCTTCTCGATCGCTTCTTGCAGGGAGCGCACCGGCAGGTCGGTGAGGAGCTTCCAGGCAATCTTGTCGCGGTTCTTCGGCGTCCCTCGTTCGGTCGCGTGGATCACGGTCAATTCCAGCGGGCCGTAGTCTTTCTCCTTGGCGACCGGTGCAAGAACCAGCATCCGCCGGTACTTGATTTCGAGCACAGCCTCGCAGACGTTGCCATTCCGGTCTTGAACCTCGAGGCGGTGCAAACCTTGCACCTCTGCCTGCGCCATTTCCGCCTCAGTCTTCGTGGTTCCATCCTCGGCCAGCCGGGTGGCGCTCGTTCGCACGAGGAAATGCGTGCCCACATCGTTGGCGGCATCGCCGCGATGCGTTCGATTTCCTCTGGCAGCAGCCGGTGCGCTTCCTGGGGACCGGGGGTGCCATCCGCCAAACCCAAGCCTTGGCGCTCGTGCGTCTGCCAACGCACAACCCGGCGATGGGAGATCGCCAGAATCGCGCAACTGCGCCGGCGGCAAACGCCCTGAGCTTGGGAAGTGGCAATCACGGGGAAGATGGCTTGTTTGGTCGCCGCAGGCAGCCAGGTGCCGGCTATCGGTCCCACGAGCCCCCCATTCGTTTTTTTTCGCAGGATGGCCAGTTCGACGGCTTGGTCGGCCAGGGCGCGTTCCTTTTCCTCCAGCTCCGCTTTGAGCTTCTCGTACGATTCGGTGCTGATCACCCTCCACCTTGCGGCCGGGCTTGGTCCCAAGGCACAACAAAGCGCCTTCCCGGACCTGCTGGAGGATACGGGCCAGATCGCTGGAGAACATCCCTTCCCGCCTCAGGATCTCCCCGACGGGTTGATCCGGACGCTGGGTCTCAAGGCAAATTTGAATATTCTTCTCGGCGCTGAGATACCGCCGCTTTTTCTCTTGGCCGGTCATCATCGGTTCGATCGAGGCTGCTTTGCTGCTATTCGTGGTTTCTTTTCGCTGTTGGAACCGCCGGAGGTGGCGGGTCCGGCTTCGGTCGCCCTACGGGCTCCCTTCGCCGGCGCCGCCACCTCCGCTTCTGTAGCGTATTGAAACCTTACCTTGAGGTCACGAACTCAGGAACGGGGGATGGTCGGGAGCATATTGGGGCACATTACCTTGGAAAACCACCCCATGTCTCTCGTCATGGCCGAAGTCCTCCGGCCCGTAACGCCGCTTGAGACCCTTACCGGAGCGGCCCGAGTGCCCGGTATCTCGCTCCCCACTGTTACCGGCTGATCGCCTGGCAGCAGCTGCTGCCATTGCTGGGGCTCCAGCACAAAAGGGTCTCGAAATGGAAGGTCCATGCCGACATCAAAAGCGGGCAGCCGCTGTCTGTGTAACGTTGCCGGCGCTACCTCCTCTCATTATCAACCGAACGCATGCCAATTCGCCGCCGTTTCC
This sequence comes from Verrucomicrobiia bacterium, assembly GCA_011525695.1. GTDB lineage: Bacteria > Verrucomicrobiota > Verrucomicrobiia > Opitutales > Opitutaceae > ER46. Next base: position 5,652 of record WYBX01000121.1, on the reverse strand, counting down.
CATGCTCCACGATTCATCGCATCATGTCCCGTTGAGCGCCATCGCCGCAGCCGCGAACGTCAGCAGGATGACGGTGTCGCTCGCCTTGCGCAACAGCCCTTCGTTGCCCGCGTCGACCCGCCATCGCATTCAAGACTTGGCGCGGCGCATGGGCTATCGGCCCGATCCGGATATCGCCCACCTGATGGAGCGCATTCGCGAGAAGCGCCGACACGTGCAACGGAACACGATCGCCTATCTCACCGCCTACGAGGGACACTTTACATGGAAGGACCACCCCACTCAGCTGATGTACTACAGTGGGGCCAAGCAACGGGCCCAAGAGTATGGCTACGTGCTCGAGGAATTCTGGCTCCGCGAGACCGGCATGACGGAACGGCGGCTCAGCGAGATAATCCGCAATCGCGGCATCGAAGGACTGATTGTCGCGCCTTTGCCTAGCACCGCGCCCCTTTACAAGGATTTCAACTGGGAGTATTTCTCGGCCGTCGAACTGGGATATTCGCTTGCCAAGCCCGCTTTGCACCGCGCCTGCAACCACCAATTTCAGTCGATGATGACACTGATCAAGGAACTCGCTCACCGCGGATATCGACGCTTCGGTCTGGCCGTCCACATCGAACAAGACGAGCGGGTCAACTATCACTGGCGGGGGGCGTTCGCCGCCGGGAGCAGCCTCTGGGGCGCGCAGCCCAGCGTACCCCCTCTCCTGGCTTCCAAGTGGACAATCGACGTATTCGACCAGTGGCTGCAGGACCACGGACCAGATGTGATCATCACGGTCAGCGCGGAGGTTCATGACTGGCTCGAGCGGCTTGGCCGCAAGATCCCGGAGGATGTCGCCCTGGCGAATGTTGACCTCCGGCCGACCATGGCCGGCACGACCGGAATCGATCAAAATTCGGTGCTGGTCGGCGCAACCGCAGTCGATCTGCTAATCTCGCTTGTCCGGCATGGGGAACGCGGGATCCCGAACGTGCCGAAAATCATCATGGTCGAGGGCCGTTTTGTTTCGGGCAAAACCGCGCCCCGCGTCGAGCGGAAATCCCTTGGTCGGCGCGGTACGAAACGGCGCTGAGTGCAGGTGGGTCGGCCGGCGTTTTGCATCACGCCAATAGGCACGGCCATGGTCGTTGGCTTTATCATAAAGTGCACAGTGGCCGTGACTGCGCCGGCGGTAGAAACCTTGCTGAAGGCCAACCCTCGAGTGCGCCGACCGCCATCATACTCCTTCTTGCTAACAGGCCCGATGATGAGACTGACCCTACCCCTCTTTCCCTTTTCTCATCCGTGGAAATCGGCCGCGCCTGCGGGCAATCGTTCTCGCCGGCAGTATTGTCAGTATTTGCTTCGCCGAGGGGATAGAGAACGTGGCCGTGTTCCTGCCAATGGACGAGGTCCGTATAGACGGCCCGCCGAAGAGGCGTGACAGCCGGCTCCGCCTCGTGACATTGGGCGTATCCCCTTATGTTTGGCATCCCAACCTTGGATCTTATCGTCGTGGCCGCCTACTCGTCGCTCATGCTGGGTATTGGCTATGTCGCGATGCGGCGCATCCGCAATCAGGAGGATTTCTTCCTTGGCGGCCGGCGGTTCGGCCGGATGTTGCAGATGTTCACTGCATTCGGCCAGGCCACCAGCAGCGACAATGTCGTCGGTGCGGTGACGACCACGGCCCGCGACGGCGCGGGGGGGTTGTGGAGCCAGCTCACGCTGCTCCTCGCAACACCATTCTACTGGTTCACCTGTCCGTGGTACCGCCGCATGCGGGTCTTCTCCCTCGGCGACTTCTTTTACGAGCGCTATCGCTCGCGACGAATGGCAACACTCTACTCGGCCGTAGCGGGAGCCCAGCTCATCTTCCTGATCGGACTTGGACTGAAGGCCCTGAGTGTGACGGTCATGGGGATCACGCTTAAACAGGAGGAATTCCTGAGCCCGGCCGAGCACGTGCAATATGCCCAGGCACTGAGGCTCGAGGAACTCACCCAGGCGACAGCACAGGACGCTCTGGGCACGGCGGAAGCGGAAGAGCTGCGACAATTGCGTCTATTGAATCCAAAGCGCGAATTTTCCTACATCAACGAGTCTTGGCTCGTTTGGTTCATCGTCATCGTGGTGTTCCTTTATGCCGCCGCCGGCGGGCTTGAGGCAGCCGTATGGACCGATGCCGTTCAGGGAACGTTGATCATCGTGCTCACCTTCCTGCTACTTCCCTTCGCTGTGGCAAGACTGAACCTGCTTCATGGGACTGAGGGTCTGATTGGCGCAGGCCAGGCCATGCGCAGCGAATTGCCCGGCCACTTTTTCGCAACCTTCGGCTCCAGCCAGAGTGCGGAATTCACCTGGTATTTCATCATCGTGTTGTGCGTGATGGCCTCGCTGAACGTGGCTGTGCAGGCAAACCAGCTCACCGCCAATGCCTCCGCGCGCGACGAGACCGCTGCTGCGGTCGGATTCACCTCGGGCACTCTGGTGAAGCGTTATTGCACGATCATCTGGGGATTCGTCGGCCTGATGCTGGCCGCGCTCTACGGGCGCCAGATTCAGAACCCCGATCTGATCTGGGGCCATGCCACGCGGGATCTCCTGGGCGGTCTCGGCTTCGGCCTCGTCGGCTTGATGGTGGCCTGTCTGCTTTCGACGCTGCAGTCCACGGCGAGCACGCTGATGATCTCCGCTTCGACGCTGTTCACCAAGAATGTTTATGAGCCGCTCCGGCCGGGACGGCAGGAAAAACACTATGTGCTGGTCGGCCGGATCTGCGGCGGCGGCACGCTGCTGACCGCGGCGTTGATGTGCACTGCATTCGACAGCGTTCTCGGCATGTTGAAGTTCATCTGGGAGTTCAACGTGATCGTCGCCGCGTCGTTTTGGTGCGGGCTGAAGTGGCGTGGGGCAACGCGGCAGGGCGCATGGACCTCGATGCTCGTGGCGCTCACGATGTTCATCATTCTGCCGCTCGGACTCCCCACCGTGTTTCCCGAACTGCGGACTAGCGAGTCTATGCTCCTGCGCACGAACGAGCGGGTGATCCAACTCGAATATAGGGCAAGCCTGCGCGACATAAGCGAGCGTAATCGGCAAATCGCCGCCTGGCAGCGGCCAGGCTCTCCGCCCGAACCCATCGCGGAGGGAGACCTGCTGAGTCGGCCGTTCGTACAGCCGCCACGGTCCATTTACTGGACTCAGGGGATCGAGGTCGTCGACGGGCAGTTCCGTGGAAGCGGCCTGCTCAATGTGGAGATGTGGCTCATCGGCCAGATCTGGAATCTGGGCAAGAATCCCCAAGCGCTCAATGAGACAATCCGGTATGCCTACAAGCTGCTGTTGCCGTTTGTCGTTCTCATCCTCGTTTCGAAGCTGACGTTCCGCGACGAAACGGAAAGCGTGCAACACTTCTTCCTGAAAATGCGCACGAAGGTGCGCGCCAATCGCGCCGAAGATGAACGGGCACTGCAGGCTGCCTACTCCAATCCGGCGGGCACGACCGCGGAGCTGCTGTTCCCGCACTCCGGCCTCGAGTTCTTCAAATGGACCCGCAAGGAGACGATCGGCTTCGGATTCGCCTGGCTCGCGACGCTCGGCGTGATTGCCGCCCTGTGGCTGATTGTGTCAATCGGAGCGTGAATGCCGCTGAAAAGAATGCCGCTGAAAAGGGGTAGCGTATGAGCTTCGCGTCCAGCTCCGGGCGGTCGTTCACCCCATGGTCCAGGCTGTTGAGATACAGATTGGCCAGCAACGGCGACAGGACTCCGCCTTGCGGCGTGCCCCGGTCATTCTTGTGGTAACTCCTCTTGCCTTTCTTTTCCTCCACGATGGGTGCCTTAAGGAATAGCTTCACCAATCTGAGGATGCTGCCGTCACTCACGCGCCCGGCCACCAGCCGGAGCAACCCCGCATGGTCGATCGTGTCGAAGTAGCCGCTTAAATCGGCGTCCACGACTTCCGTTCTCCCGTGCCGGAGTTGTTCCCGGATGGCATCCAGCGCCTGATGGGCCTTGCGGCCCGGCCGATACCCGAAACTGCCTTCGTCAAAGTCAGCCTCGAAGATCGGTTGCAGCAGGATCAGCAGCGCCATCTGCACGACCCGGTCGACGACATTCGGTACACCCGGCGGCCGCTGTTTTGTACTGTGTCAGCGTGAATGTTCCATTCGGGAATGGGCGCTAAGCAACACGGGCAGTTGATTGTTGACGGTTGAGTTTGCGTTGCTGACGAGCGGCTTCGAGCTTTTTGTCCCGAGCCGCGAAGATGGTTTCGTGCCGGCCAGCCAGGCGGTCGGCTGGAGTGATATAGCCGATGGCGGAGTGGAGCCGGACATTGCAGTAATGCTCGATGAAGCGGCTGACGACGCGCTTGCCGTCGTCGATATCGAGAGGAGTCTTGGGCCGGATGGCACCCGAGCGAAGAGTGCGGTTGATACGTTCGAGTTTCCCGTTGCTCTGCGGATAATGGGGTGCCGTGAGGACGTGGCTGGCTTGCCAGAGCTCGATGAAGAGCTTGAACTCTTTGGACACGAACTGCGGGCCTCGGTCGGTGATGATCCGTGGCTTGGCCTCGGGAAAGCGCTCCCGCCCGCGCTGGATGACGATCTCGGCGTCGGCCTCGGTCATCTCGGTGCGGATGTCCCACGCCACAATGTACCGCGAGCAGCCATCCATGACGAGACACAGGTAGTAAAAGACCCCGTTGATCTTTAGGTACGTGAAGTCTACATGCCAGTGCTCGTGGGGTTGTAGTGGCTGGACGAACCCCCGGCCCTTCCGGGAAGCCGGCTGGTGACGATCGCCTATCAGCCCCGCTTCCTTCAGAACCCGGTACGTTGTCGCCGGGCTGACTGCCACGATGTCGCCGTCGAGCATCATGAAGGTCAGCCTGCGATGACCCTCCAAGGGGTATTGCCTGGCAAACTCGATGATCGCCGCACGCTCCCATGATTGCAGCCAGTGATCGCGCGGCACCACCGCGTTGTGCTCGTTGGCTTGGCCGTAGCGGCCCCGCCATCGGTGAAGCTTCCTCCGGGACAGGCCCAGCCAGCCCAGCTTGGGGCCCGGTCACCGCCCCTCCTCCGCGGTTACTCCAACGGGGGTGGGTCAGTTCTAAACGGGCGTTAGTGGGTCAATTTTACGCGGGCGTTGATACAGGATGCGGACCTTCTGGCTTGGCGTGTGATGACGGCGTGTTTTGCGTTCCAAGGCTACGGCTCCTTTCTGAAGCCCGTAGCTTAGCACATCAGGTCAAATGGGACATTCCGACTGAAGCACAACAGTTTGCCATCGGCCTTGGGTATCCAGACGCGTTTGACCAGACCGGGCCGGTAGCTGCGGTCCTTCAGTTGCGCTTGCAGGGCATTCAGGAACTCCTCCGCGCCGGCTTCCACCTGCTCGGTCGTTATCCCATCGATCCCCGCCGCTCCTCCATTGGCCACCACTGCTTTCATGGCGGTTTTCAAAGCGTCACGGCGGCACAGGTCCCCGTAGAGACTCCAGGCACGCCAGCGACGGTTCTCCTTCGCTTTGTGATAACCGAGCGAGCTGTGGCGCCTCGTCGGGTTGTAGAACGTTTCGATGTAATCGAAGACGATGAGCTCGGCGGCACGTCGACTGATTGGCACGGCCGCGTCAAGGCCGGTGTCGGATTTCAACGTGC
>WYBX01000120.1 GCA_011525695.1 Verrucomicrobiia bacterium | reverse complement strand
GGCAGGTCCGAAAACCAACCGGTCTCCTTTCCAGACTGGAACCAGGCGCTCGCGGACTCCGGGCTTCCCGACCTCCAGCAGCAGCACTTCCGCCGCGAAATCATTTCATTCCTCAGCCACTGCAAAAAGCGCCACGCGCCCGCATCAATCATCCTGGCCAAGCAATACCTCGGCACGTTGCCGCCGCAAGACCGGACTTCCTCCCCGTGAAGCGGCGAGACGGTAAGATGTGAGGTCGTGAAGCCATAATGGTAATCCAGGGCTTCACCGACGCCGAGTCACCGACCACCGATTCACCGGTTTGCCTCCGTGACCTCTCCTCCGATCTCAGTGCCCTCTGTGTCCAAGGACTGGGAGACATACCGCACCGGGATCCGCCCGAGCCATTTGCCACAAAAAACGCAAGAGGGCCCTGGGCGGTCCGCACATCACGCGAGCGACTATAGCCGCCCCCTGGCTCGGGGTGCGACCACTGATTTTTGTGTTTTTTGCGGCCATGGTTTTAGGGCGAAGCGAATGAGAGATTGAATGTCGTTCGCCGGTCGGAGACGCGGCGCTACTGGCGACCGCCCTCCGCCTTAACTCGGCTCGACTCCTGTTCAAACGTCTGGGGGCTTGGGATACCCCGGACAGGCAACCGCGAATGGCCGCCAAGGGACGCGAAGGTCCAAGCCCTGGGGAGTTGGAAAAGTAATCGTCGATCCCATCAGCAAACCAATCGAGCCGGTGGCCTGGATTTGCCTCAGGATTGTCCGGAGATTTCTTTTCCCCCACCTCATCCTCCAAAATCGCGGCCATTGGCGTGGATTCGCGGTTGAATGATTTTGCCGTAATTCAGATTGCGATGCGGACGCGAACCCGCACATTCCCCGGACACCCCTACGTTACACCCATGAACACCTCGATCTCAGCCATCCTGGATCGGAAGGGCCGCCAGGTCTTTTCCGTCGCGCCCTCAATCAGCATTGCCGACGCCGTCGCGGAGATGAACCGGCATCGGGTTGGCTCCGTCCTGGTCCTCGATGGCGGCCGGCTTGTCGGGATTTTCACCGAGCGGGATGTGCTCCGCCGGGTCGTGGGTGCGGCGATGGATCCGAAGCAGTCGCTGGTGTCCGATGTCATGACCGCCGGCGTGATCACGGTGTCACCCGAGACGACCGTCGAGGAGACGATGAAGATTTTCACCGAGAAGCGCTGCCGCCACCTCCCGGTGCTGGATCAGGGAAAACTCGTCGGCACGATTTCGATTGGCGACGTCACCCGCTGGATGGCCGATCACCACCGGGCCGAGGCCGAGCACTTGAAGAATTACATCACGAGCGGGTTTTCCGCGTAGCAGCCCGGCGGATTGCAAAGGGGAACTCGGGGACAGCCGGCATTCTTTCTGCGCTTCACGGGCTGGCTGCACGGGTTGCTGATTCGCGCTGCGTGCGGCCTTTTCGGATCTGGCGAAAGACTTGGGAAGGCAATCTAGCAGCGTGTTGCTTTCCTTTTTCCGACCGAGAATGCCGTGTTCTCCCGCCGGGTTTGGGTTAAGAAAACCGTCAAACCGGGCGATGAGCTGCCCGGCGCGTGGCGCGGCTTGCATCGGGCCGGTGTTTCCGCTTCCTCCCGCGCAATGGATCTCGAAACTGCCCGTCGCCACATCCAGGTCGCACTCGATCGGATGCGCGTCATTTACCTGAAGCCGGTCTTCGATGAATGGGCGCTGCTCACGCTGCCCGGCCAGACCGGTGGAGGCATTGCAGCCTACGCCGGACCGCGGCCGGACGCGTTTCGCCGCAGCCTGGCCGACGATGCCGAACCGCTGCGCGCGCTGACCTCCGGCCGGACCTTCGCCGAGGGCGACATCGAGTTTGTGCAGGACGCGACCGAAACCCGGTTCGACGCCTTCATGAAGACCGGGCCGGGCAGCTATCTGGTCTTGAACAACACTGGCAAGACGATGGCCGATGTCCGCGCCGACGGAAAATGGATCGGCGCGCAGGCGGTGCTGTTCGAGCTCAGCGAAAAGTTCCGCGCGGATCCGCTTCAGCCGGCGGGCTGACGCGCGCTCATTTGCTCCCGTCTCTACCAAATCGCGAGCATCACGCCGCGCCGATTTGCTCTTGCACACCGACTCCTAACCAATACCGACGTCCTGCCCGCGAAAAGTGGCTGGTTTTTCCCAACAAATAACCTTCGGTTGAGGCTGCCGCGGTAGGATGGATGCAGGCTAAGTCCCGCCGGCTGCCAGCAGCCCCGAGCCCACGAACCAGGCGTAGCCGGCGAGCAGCGGCCAGCCCATCCAGCGCGGCAGCCCGTTGGCGAACAGGACGCTCGCGGCATGGAGCAGCGCCGCGCCGGCCAGGATGATCAGTCCGGTATCGAAGAAGTGAGGCAATGACATCGGTTGCAGGATCGCACTGAGCCCGAGCGCGAGCGGGATGCAGACATGGCCGTCGCCGACCTGCGACGCATAGGCGATGTCCGCCCGCTGGCGCGCGGCATAGAAGAAGGCGAGCAGCGCATTCGGCAGGACCATCAGCCAGCCGCTCAGCCAGCCGAGGTGGTCCGCATTCAGGAATGCGCCCTGCTGGCCGGACAGCCAGGGCACGAGCCAGTCGATGCTGACGTACAGCCCGAGCGCGCCGAGCAGCACGAAGAAAAGATCCAGGTAAAACAGCGGGCTGAACGTCCGGCGTTGCCGGACATTGTGCTTGAGCACGTCGAACACCTGGAACGACTGCCAAAAGAGGAACAGCGCCACCAGCACCATGCCGTCGCGCCGGTCGAGATCCCCGTCCGCACCGAGCGACCAGGTCACGCCGGTGAAGAACAGCACCGCGAGCAGGGTGAACAGGAGCGACAGCCGGTTGAGCTGCTGCTCGGTGCCCTCGCGATGGCCGCGCCGCGCGCCGGCAGGCCTGCCGGACTTGCCGGATTGCAGTTGCAGCCCCCAGATCAGGGCCGGCAGTCCGAGGATGATCGTGAGATTGGTGACATTGTTGACCAGGCAGTTGATCAACACCTCTTCGCCCGGTCCGCCGCGGCCGGCCATGATGCCGACGAAGAAGAGATTCCCCAAACCGGAGCAGTAGGGCATCACAAGGGTGCCGAGGGCGGTTCCCTCGAGACCGTGGTCGAGCAGCGCCTCGAGCCGCCAGAGCATCAGCAGCGAAGTCCCCAGGAAGAGCGCGAGATAGGTCCAGACGCTGGTGAGCCCCAGGAGATCGATCGCTTCGGTGAGCGGGTTCACGAGGTGCCGACGGTGAGTTGCAGCCGGCCGGCCCTGCGGGTGAGCCGCAGCGCAGCACCGAACGCCGCCGACAGCGTGGCCGAGGTCAGCGCGCGCCGCCGCTCGCCCGCGGCGACGACGGTGCCGTCGCGGATCAGGAGCGCATGGGTGAAGGCCGGCGTGATTTCCTCGACGTGATGCGTGACGAGGACGAGGGCGGGGGACGTCCGCCGTGGCCGGCGGGCCAGCTGCTCGATGAAACCGAGGAAATGTTCGCGGGCAACCGGATCGAGCCCGGCGCACGGCTCGTCGAGAATCAGCAGCTTCGGCCGGGCCATGAGGGCGCGGGCGATGAGCACGCGCTGCCGCTCGCCCTGGGAGAGGTAGCCCCATTCCCGATCGGCAAGGGCGCCGAGTTCGACGACCTGCAGCAAGCGCCGGGCGGCGGCCTGGTCCGCCGGTGTTGTCCGGTGCCAGAGATCAAGCTGGGCAAATTTCCCGCTCACCACGGTTTCGAGCGCGGGTTCGGCCGGCGGGATCGAGGCGGCGAAGGCACTCGTGACGACGCCGATTTCCAGCCGCAGATCGCGCCAGTCGCACGACCCGTATTCCCGGCCCAGCAGGGAGATCGCCCCGGTCGTTGGTGAGAGGTAACCGGTCAGCGCCTTGAGCAGCGAGGTCTTGCCGGAACCGTTGGCACCCAGGATCGCCCAGTGCTGGCCGGGCTCCACGCGCCAGTCGATGCCGCGGAGGATTGCGGCGCGGCCACGGCGGACGTGCAGGTTGCGGAGTTCCAGGATTGGCGGCATCGGGCCGAGCATGGTGGGCCGCGCGGCGCGGGGTCAAATGAGGATCGTCCCGGCCTGGGGCCTCCACCCCGCTGGCGCTGGGTTCGGGGCTGGAGCTGCAAAATGCGGGGCGGCGGCGGTTCCGAAATAAAAGACGTGGCGAAGGTGAAACGTGGATACGGGGGGCCGGACCAAGGCGTGAACCCAAAGAAATCCACCCATGAAAAACACCCGCTTTTGCCTTTCCCTGCTCGTGACGTTCGGAACGCTGGGCCTCGCCAATGCCAGCGCGCAGGATCCCGCCAGGAAACCCCAGGTCATCCCGCTGCCGGCGGTCAATGACGGCAGCAACGCGAGCCGCGCCCCTTTCCCCGCGGCCCGGCCGTTCAACGACGCCACGCCGCCGGATGGCGACGCAATCGACCGCCAGCTCCCCCCGAACACGCCGGCCACGGATCCCGCGCCACACGCGCTGCCCCAGCCGCCGGTCGCCGTCCTCCAGGATCCGGCCGATGCAGTGCCGGGTGAGCCGGCGCTGATGCCCACCGGGCGGCCCACGATGGCAGTCGCGACATCGCTTGACGCAGACCGGCTCGCGCCGGCCATCCGCAGCGTTTCCCCTGATGCCAGAGCCCAGGTAATCGCCGACGTCTCGGCTCGCGTGGAGGCGACGGAGGACACGCTGCGCGCGATGCGGGTGTCGGCTGATGAGATGAGCCCCGCAGGCCATGCGCAGTTTGTCAGCGCGCACGATGAGGTGCGTGCGGCGGAGCGGCGGTTGCGCAGCAGCCTGCGCGCCACGAACCGCGCGGCGGATCACCAGTTCGAGGCAGCCCGGGCGGAACTGGCGGCGAATTTTGACGCCTATGCCGCGGCGGTCGGCCGCGTGGACGCGGTGGCGGGACTCACGCCGACGGGGCGGTAGACTGGGAATTCGCAGCAATTACATTTCGATCTGAACCGAATTCATGGAGGGCCGGGCTCCGTCCGGGCCGCGACGTTCCGAACCTCGTAAATGGAGGGCCGTGCTCCGTCACGGCCATGAAGATCGATCGGCTGCGCAGAATGATTTCCCCAACGAATCCATGGACGACGCGGAGGTCGTTCCTCCAGGACGGGGCATTCGAATTCAGGATTCTAGGGGCGCAGCCTTGCCTGCGCCCGCCCGATGATTCATCCATCCTGAGGGCGCAGACGCGGCTGCGCCCCTACGGCTGCGTGGTTCAATGAAGCAGCGGGGATGCGTTCCGGAATTACCCGGATTCCGCATCGAACGAGGAGGCAAACGAGAGGGTTGCGTCCGCCTGGCGGATTCCAACGCTGGGCGGGATGAAATGGTCCTTGATCGCGGTGGGGAGCCTGGCATGGGCCGCGCTGTTTGCGGAGGTCCAGGCGCGCCCATTCCTGGTCGTGGCGTACAACGTCGAGAACCTATTCGACGTGGACGGGCTCGCGGGGTTCGAGGACTATGCGCCGACGACCTACACCCGTGCGCATGCGCTGACGAAACTGCAGAACATCGCGCGGGTGGTCGGGCAGTTCGAGCAGGGGCGTGGGCCGGACATTCTGATCTTTTCGGAAATCGAGGCGGACCTCTCGCCCGGGATGGCACCGCCGGATTATGGGGCGATCCTGGCGCGGTATCGGGGAATTTCGATCGCGGAGATGCTGGGCGACCGGTTCGATCGGGAAATCGGCGATTTGCCGGCCGAGGCGCTGTTGGCGAAGGCGCTAGAGGACCGGGGGCTCGCGGGTTATACGGTCGTTGCCGGTGAGGATGTCGCCGCACCCGGTACGACGCGCCGGCTCGAGCAGAAGAACGTCGTCTTCACGCGATTTCCGGTGAAATCGGCGCGGTCGCACCCTACTCTCGACGCCCGTGCGATCCTTGAGGTGGTGGTGGAAGTCGATGGTGCGCCGCTGTACATCTTCGCGAACCACTGGAAGTCGGGGGCGAGCGACCCGGCGACAGAGCCGACCCGCGTGGCGAATGCCTGGACGCTTCGGCGGCGGTTGGATGAAATCTTTCGGGCGGATCCGAACGCGGATGTGGTGCTTGGCGGCGATTTCAATTCGCAGTACAACCAGAAGCGGCGCTATCCACAGCTCGGGATCACGGGAATGAACGACGTCCTGGGATCGCAGGGCAATGAGCTCGCGATCCGCGGTGCCGGGCCCGATCTCTACAATCTCTGGTATGAACTGCCGCCGGCGGAGCGGGGGAGCGACACCTTCCGCGGCGAATGGGGGACCCTGATCCACCTGCTGGTGTCTCGCGGGCTCTACGATTTTCGCGGCGTGCAATACGTGGACAACTCATTCGGAGTCGCGAAGTTTCCCGGGCTCAACGCCGATGCCCGGGGGTTGCCGGTGCGGTGGTCGGCGGCCGGCCCGGCGGGGTCCGGGTTTTCGGATCATTTTCCGGTGTTTGCCCGGTTCATCACGGTGGCGGACGGGCGTGCGGACCGTACCCTTGCGCTGCAGCGAGCCTCGGTCGAGCAGGTGGAACTCGAGGGACCGGTAAAGATTGAAATGGATCTTCCGGCACTGGCGTTGCGGCTGGGCGATCTGCCGCCCGGAGCCGCAATCCGATCGGACGCGTACAAGGGCCGGATTTTCCTGGTCGAAGGCCGAGTGGCGCCAGGCGAGCGGCTGGCGATCGAGTTCGCCGGAGAGATTTACGACATCTGGAGCTTCGATGAACCGCTGCGGAAGAAGCTGCGGGAGCAATATCCCGCGGGGGCGCAGCTGCGATTCTATGGCGAACTCGGCCAGTATCGCGGCCGCTGGCAGTTCGTGATCCAGGATCCGGGTTGGGTGCTGTGATTTTCGGCGGCGGATGTGTTCCAGATATGGGATTGGATGCCGTAGGGGCGCAGTCCTGCGCCCACTGCGATGATTCATCCGTCCTGAGGGCGCAGACGAGGCTGCGCCCCTACGGCTGCGTGGCTAAATGAACTGTGCACTCTGTGTCCCAACAAATAACCTTCGGTTGCGGCTCCCGCGGTAAGACGCATCCGGGTTAGCCTGACTTTCGCACGAAATCGCGATTTTTCGTGTTTTTCGATGTGCGCTGCCTCTGAGCGGAGTGCTGAAAGGCGTGTGGGCCGACCTGACCCGTAGACGGGCTGGCGCGTTTGATGCGATAAT
>WYBX01000119.1 GCA_011525695.1 Verrucomicrobiia bacterium | reverse complement strand
GATGGTACGGCGCGCCCCGGACGTGCTTCATCTCGTTCTCTTCCATCCACGCGGCCAGGCCCTTCGAGACGTAGCACGGGCCGTTGTCCGAGAGTAGTCGCGGCCGGTGCCGCACCGGCACGCCGGCAACCCCGGTCAACGCCACCGCCTCGTCCAGAAGCACCTTCACGTCGTCCGAGGACATGCCCGTGAACAGACGCCAGCAGATCACGTACCGGCTGTAGTCGTCCAGCACCGTGCCAAGGTAGTACCAGCCCCAGCCCTGGATCTTCATATAGGTGAAGTCCGTCTGCCACAGCTCGTGCACCCGACGCGGCGGCTGCGAGAACTTCTCCGCCGCCGACATCACGATGTAATGCGGGCTCGTCACCAGGTCGAACGCCTTCAGGATGCGGTAAACGCTGCTTTCGCTGATGAACCAGCCCTCGCTGTCGGTGATGTGCCAGGCCAACTCGCGCGGTGACAGCTCCGGCTTCTCCAGTGCGACCTCAACCACGCGCTCGCGCTCGTGGTCTGGAGTTGCCCCGCTTCCCCGGACGGTTTGGATCTGACGGTCAGGTGACCTGCCCCCAGTGATTGTACCACTTGCATCGTTAGGCTACTCGCCCTAATGGGGGCAGCCTGATGGCCTCTGGCGCCGGTGGCCGGTAGCCCAGCGAGCTGTGCGGCCGGACGCGATTGTAGTGCCGCCGCCACTGCTCCACCAAGACCTTTGCCTCCAGCACCGTGTAGAAGATCTCTCCGTTCAGCAGCTCGTCCCGCAGCTTGCCGTTGAAGCTCTCGATGTAACCGTTCTCCCACGGGCTGCCAGGTTCGATGTACAGCGTGTCCACGTGCAGCGCGCCCAGGAACTTGCGCACTTCCTTCGCCGTCATCTCAGAGCCGTTGTCCGACCGAATGTGTTCCGGCACGCCGTGCTCCAGGAACAGCCGGGCGAACGTCGCGATCACGTTCCTCGAGTTCAACCGGCGGCCAACCTCGACCGCCAGGCACTCGCGGCTGTATTCGTCCAGCACCGTCATCATCCGCAGCGCCCGACCGTCGTGCGTCCGCTCGTGCACGAAGTCGTACGTCCACACATGATTCCGGCGCTCCGGCCGCAGCCGGATGCACGAACCGTCGTTGAGCCACAGCCGGCTCCGTTTGCGCTGCCTGGCCGGCACTTTCAGCCCTTCCCGACGCCAGATCCGCTCCACTCGCTTGTGGTTGACTCGCCAACCATCAGCCTTCAGCAGCCCTGTCACGCGACGGTAGCCATACCGCCCGTACTGCTTCGCCAAGGCGATGATGGCCGCCGTCAGCCGTGGCTCATCGTCGGCGACCCGGGGCCGGTAACGCTGGGTTGCCCGGGGTTGGCCGAGGACCTTGCACACCCGCCGCTCCGGCACCGACAGATCCTGGCAGACGCGGTCCAAGGTCTGCCGCCGGCGGTCCGGGCTCATGAGTTTGGCTTTGCAGCCTCTTTCAGGATCGCGATGTCCAAGGCCTGGTCGGCCACGACCCGCTTGAGCCGGCCGTTCTCCTGCTCCAGTTCTTTCAGCCGACGAAGCTGCTCGACCTCCATGCCACCGTATTCCCGGCGCCAGCGGTAATAGGTCTGCTCCGGCACGCTGATCTGCCGGCAGGCATCGCCGACAGTCTTGCCCTGGCCGACGAGGATCTCCACCTGCCGCAGGTGGGTGATGATCTGCTCGGGCGTGAAGTTCCGTCTTGCCATGTCGAACCCCCTTGTCCAGCCCGATTGTACCAATCGGGGTGGACTCGATCTAGGGGGTCAGGTCACACGGCGGTCATGAACCCGACGGTCTCCACCTCGTTCCTGGCCCGGGAGCAGAAGCGGGACGTCGAGAACTACCGCCGGGAGTACGAGGCGGAATTCACCGAGGCTGTGAGCGGGTTCCTGTCGGCCGAGGCGACTGCCGGATGCGTGGCAGGCGGACGGGCCGAGCTACCGCCCCAGCCCGAGACTTACTACTGCGCCGCCATCGACGCCGCATACAAGGGCGACCAGTTCACGCTGGCGATCGCCCATCTGGATAGCGAGCGCCGCGCCGTGATCGTCGACCTGCTCCACGGCTGGCAGGGGTCGCGCAAGGCGCCGCTCAAGCTTGGCGACGTGATGCCCGAGCTGAAGGCCATCTGCGAGCGCTACCGGATCTACACTGTCCTGGGCGATCAGTTCGGGGCCGAACCGTTGAAGGACGCGTTCACGCGGTACAACCTGTCGTACGAGGAGCGGACGTTCACCAACCAGAGCAAGGCCGACATCTACGCCACGCTCAGGTCGCGGGTTCAGGACGGGACGATCGAGCTGCTGGACCACGAGGCATCGCTCAGGGAGTTGCGGGCGCTTGAGTTGGAGAACCTGCCGGGCGGCGGGCTGCGTATTGGCCACCCGCGGCATGGGCACGACGACTTCGCCGACGCCATCGCGCTGGCGGTGAGCGAGGCCAGCCTGCGGGGAGCGCCGGCATTCTGCATGTCTGCTTCCGGGCCGCTGGAGGCGATCAAGATGTGGGCGGATTATGACAAATGGGCCAGCGACCGCTCGTGGGCGTCCGACGATTGGGGCTGATTCGAGTGGATGTTTCTCGGGAAGAGAGCGTTCATCGGTGGACCCCCAACCCGGAGGCCCGTGATGCCCGATACGGCTCCCCTTTTCGAGATTCTGCCGCGGTTCCTGCGGCGGTGCGATGCGGAATCCACCCGCCTGGCGTACGAGCGCGAGCTCAAGCGGTTCCTGGCCTGGCTGCCGAGCGCGCCGACCGCCGAGGTGCTCTTCGACTATCGAGACTTCTTGCGGGCCCGGGGCCTGGGGCCGACCACGGTCCAGTGGCGGACGACGGTGGCCCGGGCGTTCCTGAAGTTCGCGGCGGCCCACACAGGCTCTCAGGTGCCCGCTGTGGGGGACTTCCTGCCGCCCAAGGGTGTGACCGGCTTCGCACCCCACGTCCTGACCCGGGGGCAACTGAGCGCGCTGCTGGCCGCTCCTGACAAGCGGACGAGACGCGGCAAGCGGGACACTCTCGTGCTCGCGCTCATGGGCGTCGGTGGGCTGCGGGCGGGTGAGGTGTGTCGTCTAAATAGGGCGGACATCACGATCCAGGGCGGCACCGTTGTGCTGCACGTCAGTGGCAAGGGTCGCAAGCAGCGGCTGGTGGCCCTGCCCGGGCCTTGGGCGGCGCCCGTGCGCAGCTACATGGTGGCATGGCCAGAGCGCGGCGTTGAACACGAGCCCGCGATCTGGTGCGGCCAGCAAGGGCACGAGGACCGGCGCCTGACTGTCGCGGCTGTCGACTACCTTGTCCGCGGCCATGCCTTCACCGCGGGCCTCGCCGACCTAAGCGCCCACGACCTCCGTCACACCGCCGCCTCCTTGGCCATCGACGCCGGAGAACCACTGCACAGACTGCGGGATCGGTTGGGGCATTCGAGCGTACTGGTTACGTCGCGGTACCTCCATACCCAGCGATAGTCCAATGCTGGGCGTTGAAGTCCAATAGGCGGGCTCTGCGGCGGCGCTACGATGGATCACCTGGGGACGAGCCAAAGGACCTCAAGCCGATTAGCAGCACTTTGCTGAATTCCGTATGAATCGCAACATGGAATTCGAGGTGGTCGATTGGCCCGAGCCGCCCCTCGTCCCAGTACTTCCGCTCATCGCGATGGAACATGTATGCCCTATTTGCCTGCAGGCGCCGAAGGTGATCTGTCTTCCTTGCCTCGCGAAGCAGGCGCACCAAATCCCCGGTATCGGTGACGGTCGCAAGGCAGTCCCTGGCCGCCTTCATCTGATCGGCGTGCCACGCCTCAATCAGGACCGCAAGCAGGGCTACCCAAAGCCGTTCCAGGCGCCCACGATCATGATAGTGCCACTGGACGTCCTTGTCGGGAATGGGAGCCTGATCCATAGCGCGTTTGATGACGGACGCGTTCATGAAGACGTCGTGTAAGTTCATGAACGACTCCGCTACGCTGGGGCTTGCTGCCATAATGATCGAGCCTCCTCGGTTTCCGCGTGATATGGGGGTCACGTATCGCCGGACGATTCAGCGCGCCCGGCCAGTCCACCGCCCATTGGACTGTGCAAAGTGTATGGCCAAAGGCCTCGCCGGCCCAGGTCCGAGCGGAAGACACTCAGGAAGTGGTGGCATGGTTCGCACGCAACGCATGGTTCCCCTATCAAGATTTTGGGCGCCCCCTGCGCGGCCACATGGGGTCGCGGGGCGAGCGTGGCATCGACCACGAGCCAGCTTTGTGGTGCGGCCAACCCGGGCACGAGGACCGGCGGCTCACCGTGGCGGCCGTCGACCATCTGGTGCGCACGCATGCGGCCATCGCTGGCCTGGCTGACGTCAGCGCCCACGACCTTCGACACACAGCCGCCTCCCTGGCGATCGATGCGGGGGAGCCGTTGCATCGGTTGCGGGATCGGTTGGGGCATTCGAGCGTGCTTGTGACCTCGCGGTACCTGCATGCCTGAGGATAGGCATCTACTGCACTATCGATCTTGAAGCTAAGCCCTTGCGTCGCAACCGCGGTACAACGACAATCGGAGCCGCGCAGCTGATCATGGGATTCGATGAACGGAGGTCGCGATATGAACGACCGCAAGGCGCTTGCTGCCGAGATCGATATCACTCCAGATGTGTTTGCTTACTACTCCCGCTGTTTGATCCCGCTGCAATCGGAGGTGAGGTTCGTTGCGCGCCAAGTCGAACACCCCGCCCACGACGCGACGCTGGCCCAGATCCGAGATCTTGCACCCGAAGTCGTCGAGTTCGCTGCGAGTACGTATGAGTTTCGCAAGCGGCACGTCCCGGATTCGGGCGAGGAAGTCGAATTCGAGGCGCGGATCTGGGCTTTGATTGAAGCCTTGTATTGGGAGATTCCCCGACGGCGCCTGGCGTTGCTTGCGCCAGAGGACAGAGCGATTGGATCCTCCAACCGCGCGCTTGAAGGTCTGCCGGTTGCTGAGGACGGGCTTGTGGAATTGTCCGGATTCACATGGGATGGCGCCCGCTTGATGCGCAACGGACACGCCTTCATGCTTTTCGCGCCAAAGGAATCGCCCAATGCGCAGTACTGGTATTCGTCTCCTTTGGTCGAAGTCGCCCGCACAGTTCCGGTGTTCGCACGACCGGATCCGCTGCTCCATGGTACGACGGAAGAACTGGCGGCCGTCGGCTACAAGATGTGGCGATACGGGCGGCTGCTGGACTGGGACAGAATCCGTGCGCTTAACGAAGAGGAGCACGGGGCCTGGGATCCCGGCTGGGACTGCCAAGGTGTCTATTCCACAGACTATGCGTGGACCCCACGTGGCCAGGAAGTCCATTTCAGGTGCGAAGAGGTGCCTGCGGCAGACCGCATCGAGATCGCGGGAAGTCGGTATTTTCACGCCATCTTCGATCGGGCACAGGATCGATTCGTTCATCTCGACGCGGCAGTCCGCGTCTATTCGAATGCAGAGTGGATAGAGCGCATTGCTTCGCGGCACGTCCGCCTAGCTGGCAAGGCCGGAAGACGGCACAAGGTCTTCCGAATCGACAGCCCGGTTACAAAGGAGACATTCGCGAATCTCTGCGCGCAATTCTTCGTTTGGAACAGCGACGTGGGCAGATACTTCGGTGCCGACACCTCGTCTTGACCAACTGCGTATCAGCCGATTTGCGACATGGCCTCGACCACTACCGCTACGCCCACGCCTTCGACCACCTGTACGGGGCGTTCAGGCGGTCGTGCGGGGTGTCGGTGGATTTCGTGTGAGAATCATCCTCGGTGCGTGCCCGTGGCGGGTCGGTGATTCACGTTGCGCCTAGTTCGCCCGAGATCGAATTTGATGCCCTAGTGGATTTGTATATCAGTGGTGAGCCGCGAAAGCCATGAGACCAAGAAAAATGCACAATCTTCGGTTTTGGGTGAATCCAAAAGGGGGGTGTCTGGCCTTATTAGGTAGCGAGGCCACTCCTGCAAGCCTCCGCCGGCTTGCGGAAGTCGGAAGCGGGTGCGGAATGGGCTGAGGCGACCAACGGACAGCTCGATGCCCAGGTGATCCGGCATCTCGCGTCCTCGGGTGATTCAAAGCGTCGAGGTGGAGACGGTGGCCCGGCTGGACAGGCGACACGGTTGGCGGCTGATCGGGCAAATCGGAGAGCTTCCCGCATTGTGGAACTGGACGAGCTACACTACAGGAAGCAGCAGAATTCGGCCGAGCCGGTGGGACACACGCTACGGAGCCTCCGGAAGAGCCGGGGCGGTTTAGCACAGGATGCGGTAGTCAATGAGGTTGGCCGCGTTCCTGATCGCGCGGCGAATTCTCCTTGCGTTACGCGAAGTAGTTCCCGTAGCCTCATGCGTCGATCTTGCACGACGTGCGGTTCCAGCGTGTACGGTGGGCGTGTCGCAGCGAGTCCGGCCTCTCAGCACAGCGTAGCGCGCCACTAGGCTGGGTCGGCCCGACAGCGTGCCGTTTCTACCTGTGCACTCTGTAGTAGTTTGGATTGGCGTCGATGGCCACTATGTGGAGGTCTTCCAGATGAACATCGTGATAGCGTGTGGTAAGACTCAACCGCAAGGCCGCGTGGGAGTATTGCGCCGTAGGGGCCCGACCGCTGCTCTCTCTTCGATCAAAGAGTTGCGCCGCTTCAGATTGAAGCGTCGTCAGGTAGCGAGTTGTGCGCTGAAGCCATCGACTCATATTGGGGCGATCGTGGCCCTAGCCTGTGTGCTTTTCGGCGACGCCTCTGCAAATGTGGCTGTGAGCAAGATATTGAACGATATGTCCTATCATGATTCGGAGGACCTTGTTGATGCGGGCGCTCGCATGTTGAGAGATGCGGTAGCGCATGGGCTCGACATCAATGAGATTGAGATGGATGGGCCAGCGACTAGCCTGGGCGATACAGCGAACGGACGACTCCGGTTTGGAATCGGGATCAATGTAGTCGAACTGAATATGCGCGGCCGCTCATATCCAGAGCGCCTGAGGCAGGAGAAGGCTGTAGCCGACACGTCATTGCATGTTGCGATCCTTGTCGCTAACCGCGGTTTGTCAATTGGGGAGATGTCTGAGTTGTTGCGGGCGCGAGTTCGAATCCTCGCATTCGGCGATCGAAACGTGTTCGTACTCCGCGCCTCAGTCGCAACATTGGAACGCGTGAGCCGGATGAGCTACTGCGCCAGATTGGAAGAATTTGCTGCCGAGATGAAACATGAGCCAACTTGGAGCGCTTCCCCGTTCGGTTACGACATCCGATACTTCGGATCGGATCGTGAGCACGCGATGCGGCTGCAGGATATTGCGGACCTCGATCTCGAATACACGGGAGGGTATCCTCCGATGCGAGGGCTCGCGGTGCGTGGTCCTTGGGAACGGGTGCAGCGCTTGCAGGAACTCTGGTGGGTGCGCTTCATCGCGCCATATGTGCCGCCGCGCATCGAAGACATTGCGCCAGTCCGCAGGTCTGGAATGCTGGATGAACACTTGCAGGACCCCGATAAGGCACTCCGGACGAATATGGCTGCCAATGACAGTAGGAACTTGGTGGCTGCGCAGACTGGGGCCAATTCCGGTGCGGGCGCGATCGTTGCGATCAAAGATCGGACGTTTGGCTGGGGACACGACAGTGTCTCGGGGCGCGTAAATCAGAATAGCACGCTCTCGACTGGCACCGGATCCTCGCACGGGATACAAGTGGCTTCTATCGCAGTTGGCAACCAAGATCTTTGCGCTCTGGAGCCTATTCGCGGAATCGCGCCAGCAGCAAGTGCCTTGTTCCGGCCATCTGATGAAGCCTGGCAGACCACGTTTGGAATTCTGAATAGTAGTCAGGTCAAGGTCCTCAACAACTCCTGGGTTCACAACGATCCAATAAGTCATATCAACGATTTGGTCTCCGAATCCATCGACACCTATAGTTATGTAGGCGGGGCACTAGCCGTGTGTGCAACAGCTGGGCCAGGCCAGACTGGCGCCTATCTGGCAACACCCATGAACGCGAAGAATGTTCTTACGGTCGGCGGAATTAAGTACGTCAACCTCAATCTCGGGACGGCGTTCGCAGACTCCGCCGGTTCGCTTTCTCCTTCCGCGCAGCGCGGACCCACGCTGGACGGCCGATTAAAGCCGGAACTGGTTGCTCCGTGTGGTGTGCACGACTCAAACGGCGTCCCGGAACACGGAGTAGTGGCGGCATCATTGGAATTGCTGCCTAGCTACTGCGTCGACGGCGTTTCGGGATCATATGATGCGTTCGTTGGGACGAGCTATTCGGCGCCGTTCGTGGCCGGAGTCGCGGCGCGGCTTCTTGAGCGATCTCCGTCGGATTCGCCACTAATGCTGAAAGCGATTCTCATCAATACCGCGATTCCTTTGAAGGGAAACAAGACATGGGGCCGTGACCCCGTGGCGGCCGGTCAGGCAGGCTTTGCGAACTGTACGTTTGGCTACGGCTTGGTGAATGCGGGGATCGTTGGCGATGAGTCCATTAGCAGACTGATCAAGGTGGAACAGACAATCGGCCGTGGAGCGTCCACGCCGAGCCACCTGTTCATTCTTCCCGACGATGCGCATGGGCGTAGGCCAGTGCGAATGGTGGCGACACTTGTATACCACGACTACCCGAATGCTCCGGGTGCCTTTTCTCTGCGCGATGATTTGGATCTTAGCCTGAAACCGTTTGGTGGAGCGGAAGTGACGGCCTTACTCCCGGATGGCGCGACCGCAGAGGGTCCTATCGATAAGATCATCATTGAGGACTTGGTAAACGGGTTACCGCAGGATTGGACATGGCGCGTCAACTTCGCGAACTCCGGTGCATCACTCGAGGCAACGTTTGCTCTAGTTGTGGATGTGCACTATGCGACGCCGAGCCTCAGTGTTGCTGTTGTTGGCGGCTTGCCTGTAACGATGTATCCGGGCCAGCGAAAGTCGGTGACGGTTCGCGTGCGATCCGCTGGCAGTACGATCGCCGGCGCTAGTGTCGGTGTGGATGACACGGCGTGGCCGCTCACATTCGACGCCGGCACGGCCACTCTCAGTCAGCCGAAGTTCCTGGGGAATCTCTATGATCCATCCACTGGCCAGCACGAAGCGACGTACGCTTTGTATGTGACGGCACCGGTGCAGCAAGGTCAGTACGGCTTTCTGTTGCGCGCCGACGCCATCAATCGCGAGTTCTCGGAGAACCCGGTGGATTTGTGGGTGCCGGTGAATGTCTCGACTAACTCGTCGAAAGTGCGCGGAGTCTGGGCCTGCGGAGACTCCTATATTCGAGGCTCGGCACACGACGCTTCAGGTCACTTGTACGTGGTAGGGGAGAGTTACCCAGTCAGCAGCCCCGGGACCTATCGTGTCGGAGTGCAGAAGTTGTCCAGTACGGGCACAAGCCTGTTCGCGCCGTGGAACTCGTACCACTGGAAAACGCTACAGAATGCCGGGTTGAAGAACGTGCAATATTCGTTCTGGTCGCCGCGCACCGGATTGGTTGTTGTTGCGCAAGATTTGGCTAATACGCTTTGGCGCGTCAACGTTGCCGCGGATGGGACTGAAGCCGCGCAATTTCTCGCTGGAAGCGAACTAGGTTTCAGTCGTAGGTACGCGCATGACGAACGCGGCGGGCTCTATATCACGAGGAAGGGTGCAGACGGCCGATTGTCGATCGAGTGGCAAGACTGTGCACCGGCGGCGTCTCCGGGCTGGCACCAGGAGCTTGGGATAGTGGTCAGCGAGGAAGAGCTGCTGCGGGACGGGGCCGGCGGGGTCTTCGTTGTTTGGCGGGGGTCGATATCTGGCGGCGCAACAGGTACCTATATATGGCACTTCGAAGCAAGCGGTAGTACGTGGCCGGCCGCGCAACGGATCAGCAGCGGTCAGGTTGACGTGGTGAGCGCCACGATCGCGCCGGGCGGAGGAGCATTCGTACAGTTGAGCGACGGCTTCATGCATCGCGTGGCGATTGACGGAGCATTGCTTTGGGGACCTGGCGGGAAGCCATGTGGCGCAGATCTCCGCATTGTTGGCGATGACTGTGCCGGAGGTCTTTACCTGTCGGATCGTCCGCCAAGCGCCAGCCCTACGATTATGCGGTACGACGGAGACTTGACTCCGCTGTGGGACCACGCTGTTCCGCTTGACGTATGCACCGACAGGGAGAGCGGGAGGTCGTATGGAGACCTTGAGTTCGTAGGCAATGGACGCGGAGGTCTCTTCGTGGCGTGCGAGACTCGCCTGTCGGGCGGGGTGGGCACCGATTTCACATTCCTGCAAGAGTTTGACGCAAGCGGCGGTGCTCAATGGGACACGTGCCATATTGAGGACGAGTATACTCATCAGCCAGGCAAGTTCGTCGGTCCCGATGGGCGAGGCGGCGCTGTATACTGGCAGCGCTTGGAGGAAATGTCGCCTTCCGGTTGGGAGTATCATGACAAGATTCTGATACTCGCGGAAGATATCGTTGAAACTTGCACAATTCGGGGTCGGATATTCGACAGCGAGGGCCGTCCGGCAATGTCCGTTGCGATTATTGCACGAGACATTGTTACGGGCAGTGAGCTTGGACGCGCCATCACTGAAATTGGCGGAGCGTACACGATCGAGGGTATCCCCGCATATCGGGGAGTGCGATTGGAGACGGACGCCGGGGCGCCTACGTTGCCGACCGCGTATCACTGGGCCGCGATGGAGAGCGATGTCTATTGCGATTTCCGCCTATCGGCGCCTCCAGGTAATTGGACAAACAGCGATCAGACAGCGGGTCCAATCCTAGGGCAATACAAGGTCACGAATTCCGCAGTGTTCACCGACTTTGATGATGATGGCGATTTGGATCTCTATATCGGCTACGGCGAAGCACACCCGACATATGTGTACACCACGCGCAACGGGCTTTTCTTGAACGGGGGTGGTGGCAGCTTCACGGAGATGAACCCGCCGGGGCCCGCTGATGGATACGGTTGGAATGGCTCAACGATGTCGGTAGCGCCAGCGGATATGGACAATGACGGCGACGTGGATCTGTATCTGTGCAATGGCGATGCCTTTTTTCCGACGGATCCAAATGTGCTGCTAGAGAACATCAGTGGCACAAGTGGCGAACCATTTGCAACAGTCCATCCGTTCCTGTACCCAGCTGAAATTCGCGACTCGAATCTCGGCGGCAAGGCAGAGTGGATTGACATGAACAACGACGGTTTACTTGATCTGTTCGTCGGTCGCCCAGATCGCACATGTCTTGTGTTTCGAGGTGGCGCACCACCAGAGTTCTCCCGGCTCCAGACTGTGGCGGTGCCCGGCCTGACAGATTTGGTTTCCAATGGCTCTTCCTCCTGGGCCGACTTTGACAACGATGGGCTCGTAGATGTATTGGTGTTTGCGACTCAGGGGAACAGGCTGCTTCGAAACAACGGCGATTGGACATTCACGGATGTGACCTACATGCTGGGTGGTACGGGTGCAATTGAAGGGTTTAGTAAGTCTGCGGCATGGGGCGACTATGACAATGACGGTGACGTCGATCTCTTCTTGAATTACCACTGGGGCACTCCCAAGAGACTCTTTCGAAATGACGGGGTATCGTTTGCGGATGTCACCGCTGAAGTTGGACTACCTGTTGACGGCAGTGAATCGAGCGCGGCGGCGTGGTTCGACTTTGACAATGATGGGGATTTGGATCTGATCGTGACTGGCGCGCCGACGGTGATCTGGGAGAACCACAACACGGGCGCAGAATTTACGCGTTCAGCCAGCACTGATATTGTGAATCACGTGATTCCGAATACGCTGGCGCTGGGTGATGTCGATGGCGACGGTGATGAAGATGTATATTTGGGGGTCACACAACTGTACGCGAGCGAAAGTTATGCCCACAGCAAGCTCTATGAGAATCGATACGGGGACCATGGCGCCAGCATTGGTGTCGGGCTGGACGGAACCACCTGCAATCGCGATGGCATCGGTGCCGTCGTTCGCGTGCATACTGCGGGTGGCAACATTCAGACACGCCAGTTGACCGGCATGACCGGAGGGAGTTCCCCGCAGGTGAAGGATCAGGTCATTGGGATCGGCCACAACGAGGTTGCTGCGAGAGTCGAGGTCCGGTGGCCGTGGGGACGATTGACGGAAGTACCGCTAGTTCCCGCTGGAACGACAATTGTCGTTACCGACGAATTCGCCGCGCCGCAAGCGGGTGCTATTTATTTGACGACCAGTAGCTCCGGTGCGCGAACGCAACCAATCGGTGACTATGAACTTGGCGAATATGTCGATTTCTATCTGGCAGCGGACTTCTCGGGAGTGGCTGTTGAAGACCAGTTGCTTGGCGGCTATGAAATTGAGGTGAAGAGGTCGTCCGTCTTGTATGACATGACAATCGAACCTCTAATCGCTGGCGTCGATAGTGATCCAGATCCATGGAAGTTCTCAGTCCGATTCAGCGATGGAGTTGCGCTCAATCAGGGGCCGATATCGCTGGCGCATTTTCGTGGCCAGCTCTTCCGGGAAGGTGCGGATGCGTCAATTGGCCTGGGCGCGCGCGTCCCATGCAGCTTCACCGACCCCTTGGAGCCCGCTTCCGCCTGTTGGTGGGGCGGAGACAGCGGCGTCCTATATCGCTTTGAGGAGACGTTTGTTGACAACGGCATCACGTATCACATCCCGGACACAAAAGCTCCGCTGATTGCATGGGCCGGATTGTATCCATGGAACCCAGCGGAGCCGAGAAGCTGGGTGGCCGTCGCATTTGACGAGCCGCTATCGGATTCTTGCTTCCTGCCGGAGTTCTACTTGAACTTCAGTCGCATATTCAATCCCACAAATCCATCGATCACAAAGTCAGTTTCCGAGGTTTGGCCGATGGGCGAAAAGACCTATTGGCTGCACTTGACTACGCCGATTCAGGCGGGGAAGTTGTTTGATCTGGAAGCAATGGGTGTCAGCGATCGGGTAGGCAATGTGCGAGATAGCACGATCCACAACGTGTGCAATGAAGAGAATCCGGATGTGGATTTCAATGAGTTGTTCTTTGCTGTTGCGAAGAACGAAGGAGGCGGCGCTTCTGTGGAATGGGTGGAGTTGTACAACGCAGAAGACGCGCCAGTTTGCATAAACGGATGGTCGGTGTCAAACGGCACAGGGGGGGTGCTTCATGCACCGTATGAGCCGCTTTGCATTTTGCCCCCGGGTGGTCACGTTGTCTTGGCGGCTGCTGGCACAGACACTACCCTTTTTGATGAAGACATTGTCCTTGTGTGCGCTTCATCGCGCCTTGAGCTCTCAAATAGTACTCTGGCCCTGCTGAGTCCGTTTGGTGTGCAGGCAGACGAATTTGACGCGGGAGCTGCGAAGGCAAGAGCCGCGGGCTCATCGTGCAGCGTCCAGCGGTTCACGAACCAGCACACCAAGTCGACTTCGTGGGAATTTGATGGCCCGGATTTCGCTCCGGGTCGGCGTGGGACGCCGGGATTCGACAATCAGCGCGCGGATGGAACAGGGAACGGGGTTGATCTACCAGCGATCGGCCGCACCGGACTCTTGTATGCCGCACCCAATCCGTTCAATCCTGCGACGGACATCTACTTGGCACTGCGCGCGCCTGGGCGAGTGACGATCAAGATTTATGACATCATGGGCCGGGTAGTTCGTACCCTAATGGACGAGGAGCGGCATGAATCGGCGCTGCTTCATGTCACATGGAATGGCCTCAATGAAGCGGGGCTGAGATGTGCGAGCGGCGTCTATCTGGTGAAGATGGACGCTCAAGACTGTGATCCGAGGTCATTGAAGATCACGCTCCTGAAGTAGTTGCAGATGACAAGCATACCTTCCGGGAGGCTGCGGTATCTCACCGAGCCTCCCGGGGCACGCCAAGCCGATACATGCGGCGGGGTGGAGTTGAGTTCTGGGGGAGCGCGAATTCGCCATTCGCGCCGTACTCTGTCCGTCAGCCTTGTGTTGTGGGTCGGGCTCAAGGCCGTTGCATCTGGAACTATCAAATGAAGTTTTCTCGTAAACGTCCGACGAACGGCATATTCCAGCCGCCTACGATCTGCGATATCGTCTTCAGTTACGCTTGATTGCTGCTGATGCCGGCCGCCGCCCGGGCCGCCTGCCACGCGCGCGGCGTCAGCTCCG
>WYBX01000118.1 GCA_011525695.1 Verrucomicrobiia bacterium | reverse complement strand
CTCGAATTCCGGCTCCTCCTCCGGCGTCAGCCCCCGGTTGCGGCGGGCAAACCACGCAAGTGCAGCCTGCTCCAATTCGGTCGCACCGTGCACGGATTTCTCGTGGTCGGAACTATTCGAAGGCATGGGAGTTTATTCGCGCACCACAGACGACCGGCGTGGATGAACGTTCCCTAAGCGCTCGCGCGACACACCACGCTCGAGCAGAAATCGGCGGCAGCGATGCACCGCAAAGCACAGGTGCGCATCGATCGTGTGGGTGGAAATGCCGAGTTCTTCGCTAATCTGACGATGCGACAAACCCTCGAATCGGCGCAGTCGGAGGATTTCCCGGCAACGCGGCGGCAACACGGCGATGGCTTCGTGCAATATTTCGATTTCCTGGGCATGGGAGACGGCTTCGGCCGCATCGGGCCTCTCTTCTACCACGAACAAGGAGTCCATATCCCCTATACTGTCGATGGCCACAACCTGGTTGCGCCGGATAACGTCGAAAGCCGCATTGCGTGCGGTCACGAAGAGGTAGGGTCGTACCTCCGAGACTTTGCTCGCCGCGTGTGCGCGGAGCAGTCGCGCGAACGTTTCTTGTACGAGATCGTCCACGTCGCTCAGTCCGGGAAAGCGTCCGCGGAGATACGCCCGCAATGCCGGCTCGTGTGGCTGCACCTCTTCCGCAAACCAGCGGGAATAATAGTCCGTGCCGGCAAGTTGACCAAGGGCTGCAGGAGGCGGGCTCAATGGCGTGCGTGACCTGAAATGCCGGATGGTGTGTCTGGACGTTGTTGCGCCGGTGCCGTCCCGAGTCCGGAATTGAACCGTCCTGGTTTGGAGTGCAGCCACACTGTCGCCGGATCGGCACCTCCACCATTCGATCCGTGGCACGCGGCGCAAAGTTGTCCGTAAACGGCGTATCCGGTTTGCGTGGGTGCGGCACCGTGCGCCGACGTGGATGCTGCGGCGGAGGCCTCTTGGGCTCGCAGTCTGCTTGACCCGCCCAAAAGGATCAGGGCCAACAGGCAAACGAGGGTGACTCTCATCGAGCCCGAGGATTAGGCGCTTCTCCCGATTTCGCCTTGATCCAAATCAAGGTTCTTGAAGATTTTTCCCGCGTCCCCCGCTACCACGACCTGTTCGCGCGGGCGAGCGATCGTGGCGGCATTGTCGGCCAAGAATACGTCTTGCCGATGCCGCAGGCGGTTCGTGTGCGGGTCGGATATCTACTTTGCGAAGATTATGGCGCGCGACGGGACTGCGGGACCGCAACCGGGCGACCCGGGAAAGATTTCGACAGATTTCCTCTAGGGCGTTGCGCCGAGTCATCCGTGGCTGGTTTAGCCGCTCCTCACGGGCAGCCGACCCCAAGACTGCAACTTGTCCCATGATAAACCCACCGCTTCTACCCTGTAGTCGCGCTCCGGATGCTCCGGCTGGGGTACAGGCAGCAATTGTGAGACCGGGGAGAAACAATTATGGCTGATTACTCGATATGGCTCTTGGAATACGCCCGCGTCATTGAACAACCCGTGGGCAGCCTGTTTGCCGGCAAATTCAATTCCGGCTCCGCGGTGGTGCCGTTCTGCTACGCCATCATCAAGGGCGAAGGGCATGTTGCCATGGTGGACGTCGGTTACGACTACACGGCATACAACAAACACCTGGCGGACATCTCCGGTTGTTCCTTGTGGCAACCGCCGGCGGAGGTCTTGAAAGTCGTCGGTCTGAAGCCGGAGGATATCGACACGGTATTCATCACCCATGCCCATTTCGATCACGTGGGCAACGTTCGGAGCTTTCCCAACGCACATTTTTTCATCCAGCAGAGGGAACTGGATCGCTGGCTGTGGGCGTTGAGCCTGCCGCGACGATTCGGTTGGATCAGGAATCCGGTCAACCCGCAGGATGTTTATGATCTTTGTCAACTGACGCAGCAACACCGGCTGACCCTTGTCGATGGCCCGATGCAAAACGTATTGCCGGCAGTCAGTCTGCTTCCGGCGCATGACACTCATTCCTTTGGATGCCAGTACGTCATGGTGGAGAACAAATCCGACACTGGGAGAGGTCCCTGGGTCTTCGTGGGCGACAATCTCATGTCCTACCAGAATGCCAGGGGGTTCGATGGCGACGGCACTTATGTACCGACCGGCCTCTGTCATTGCGATACGGTCAAGATGGTCCTGTCCATCGACGACCTGATGCAGCGTGTGGGAAACGATGCCACGAGGCTGATCATGTTCCATGCCGAGGATTCCTGGCAGGTGTTTCCCTCGTGGCACGGGCCACACGGGCTGCGCTTGGCCGAGGTTTGCCTGGCTCCGGGCGAACGGTCGCATGTTCCTCGACAACAGTCTACCGGCGCATCGGAACGCGCGTTGGTTGCAGAGAAACGTACCAGATGAAGAAGCGCTTTCTTCTGGGTGTCGACATTGGTACGTACGAATCCAAGGGAATTATTGCGGACCTGGATGGGCGCGTCGTGAGCCAGCACGCCCTGCCCCACGCCCTTTCCATTCCCAAACACGGATGGGCGGAACATGATCCCGAAGCCGTGTGGTGGGGGGACTTCGTCTCTATCGTCAAGCGATTGCTGGCCGAATCCAGCGTCGCCCCGCAGGATATCCTTGCGGTGGGGACAAGCGCCATCGCGCCCGCTCTCTTGCCGGTCGATTCGCGCTGCCGGCCGCTTCGCTCCGGGGCAATCCTGTACGGTATCGACACGAGAGCCACGGCCGAAATTCAAGAACTCGGGCAACGCATTGGGCAGGAAACGATCTTCCGCACCTGCGGAAATGCGCTGTCGGCCCAGGCGGTGGGGCCCAAGATTCTGTGGTTAAAGAGGCACGAACCGGAAATCTACCGCCAGGCGGCCAAATTCGTGACGGCAACAACGTTCATTGTGGCCCGGCTTACGGGAAAGTATGTCATTGACCATTTGACGGCCTCCACCTGGGTTCCGTTTTACGATTTCGCGGCGAAGAAGTGGGGCGACCTCTGCGACGGAATTGTCGACGTGGCGCGGTTGCCGAAACTCGGTTGGACAACGGACATTGCAGGTACGGTCACCTTGGACGCCGCGCAACAAACGGGGCTTGCGACGGGAACACCGGTTATCGTGGGGACGGCGGATGCCGCCGCCGAGGCCGTGAGCGCAGGCACGGTGAGTGCCGGCCAGATGATGTTGATGTATGGGTCGACCATGTTCATGTATTCCGTACAGACCGAACCCAGGACGGATGAACGCCTGTGGGCGCTGCCTTACGTCTTCCCGGAAACGGCGTGTTTGGCGGCCGGGACTGCGACCAGTGGATCGCTCATCCGCTGGTTCCGGGATCAACTTGCCCCAGAGCTGACGGCTGCCGAGAAGGAGACCGGGGTGAACGCCTACCAGGCGCTGATGCAAGAGGCCGAAGAGATACTCCCTGGGTCAGAAGGCTTGATCGTGCTGCCTCATTTCAGCGGCGAACGCACTCCGCTGAATGATCCCAGGGCTCGAGGAGTGATATTTGGTCTCACGTTGGCTCATTCGCGTGCGCACATATACAAAGCCGTTCTGGAGGGAATTGCCTACGGGATCAGACACCACCTGGAGGTGATGAAGACCATGGGAGCCGAACCGGAACAAATCGTCGCCGTGGGTGGAGGCACGAAGAACCGTCTGTGGCTTCAAGTGGTGAGCGACATCTGCAATATTTCGCAGAGGGTTCCTGCGGTCACCCTGGGAGCCTCCTACGGCGATGCGTTTCTCGCCGGATTGGGAATGGGAGTCTTTCCGTCGCACACGGCAATCAAGGCGTGGATCCGCGATATTCGTACGATCGAACCGAATCCTGCCAACACCAAGTTGTATGAAAAGATGGAAGGTCTCAGTCTCGAACTCTACCGTCGCAACAAGGATATAATGCACCTTCTTTGGGAGGCGGCCTGATTCTATAGCGGACAAATGGTCGGGCCCGGCCACAACCAGCCAGCATCGGCAAGCCAGCCTTGATTTGAGAAACCTTATGTCGCGTCTGCCTTCCTATGTGACCACCGCAAAGCCGGTGCCGGCGGCTGATCGCTGTCCCTGGTACCAGACCATCGCGCCAACTTACGCGGGAGTCAGCTTGTGGTTTGTGTTCTGGCAGGATCTCGGCCAAGGCGCAGGCTCCCCCGGCGGCGTGCTCGCCGCGGGCATTGGTCCCGCCGTATTCGGCCTGGTCCTGGCCGCCGTGATTGCGCACGTCTTCTTTTACCTGGCGCCGGCCATGCTTGGCATGCGGACCGGCTTGCCGCTGTACGTTGTGGGCACATCGACCTACGGCGTGCGCGGCGGGTTAATCATGCCCGGGTTCCTCTGGGTGCTCCTGCAATTCGGCTGGCTCGCGGTCAACTCCTGCGCCGTGGCCAAGATTCTTTGCCGCTGTTTCCGTCTTGGCCTGCAGGCCGGTCCGACCGGCGCCCTGGAGGTGCAGGTGCCTGGCCTGGCGCACGGAGTAATTGCCACGACCTTCATAGTCGTGGCGGCGGTGGTTGGCCTGAAGGGTATCCGGTATGTGGCTCGCGTCGCCACGTACCTGCCGCTGATCCCGATCAGCGTGTTGGCCGTCCTCCTGATCACGACCTGGAATGGCCTCAGCGGCTTCAATACAGAGAAAATCATCAACGCCAGGCCGCCGGTGAGCCTCCTGGCTTCAGAGGCAATATCCTCGGAGTTGACGGCGGCGAAAACTTCCGTGCTGCCGATGGGGCATTG
Source organism: Verrucomicrobiia bacterium (assembly GCA_011525695.1). Classification (GTDB taxonomy): domain Bacteria; phylum Verrucomicrobiota; class Verrucomicrobiia; order Opitutales; family Opitutaceae; genus ER46. The sequence continues at coordinate 20,612 of WYBX01000118.1, read as the reverse complement.
GGCAGTGATCGGATTCCTTTGCACGTACATCGTGGGATTCTTCACGACGCCCGGCGCGGCGGGCACTGACATTGCTGCAACCAGCCGCAGCGCAAGGGACGTACATCTGGGTGGATTGATTGGCATTGTCGTGCCGACGATACTGGCTGGCATCGCTGTATTGCTGATCCTGGCCGGTGCTTACGGCGCGGAGGACCTGATCCGCCCGGAGAACCTGGGAAAGCTCAACCCAGTGGATCTGATGCCCGACCTCGTTGGGCCGCATCTGGCCAATGCGGCAATGGTCGCATTGGCGATATCGTCGTTACCACCAGCGTGTTTCTCGGCCTTCATTGCCGCCCATAGTCTTAAGAATACAATGCCGGCGGTGAATCCATATCTCCCCATGGGCATTGGTGCGTCGATGTCCGTCATCTTGTCGGTTACGGGCGTGGCCGGCAACGCCGTGGGAGTTTTTCAGGTGCTCGGCGCCTCTTTCGGACCGCTCTGCGGTGCAATGCTGGCCGACTGCCTGCTGGCGCGCGGAAAATGGCCGGGACCCAGGGCAGGTTTCAACCTGGCCGGCTGGATCTCCTGGGTTGTCGGGTTCGTTGTGGGTGTATTCAATCTCGCGGCGAGCACCGCGGTTGAGCGACAGTGGAAGTTCGCGTGTGATCTCGTCCCTGACCTGACAGCATGGCGCAACTATGTGCCCGTACCGCCCGTGGCCGCCATGGTGGTCGGTTTCGCGTTGTATCTGGTGCTGTCGCTCATCGGTGTCCGTACCAGAACCTTGGCAATGCCCGCATCCACATCATGAGCGCATCGCCAACACGCACGAACGACTTTGCTGCAGGAGTGAGTTGGGCAGGCGGCTTGAGGCGAGGCTTTAGGAACAGAGCCTCGCCCAAGTGGGGCACAGGCGACAAGCACATATAAACGAACTGAAGGACTCAAAATGACCTGGATCAAAGAACTGTTCGGAACCTGTAAACCGGTGATTGCGATGTGTCACCTGCGCGCACTGCCAGGGGATCCGGGCTATGACGCGCAGCAAGGTCTGGACTGGGTGGTTGAACGCGCGCGCGCCGATCTCCGCGCACTGCAAGCGGGCGGCGTTGATGCCGTGATGTTCTCCAACGAATGTAGTCTGCCCTATCTGACCAGAGTCGAACCGATCACCACCGCTTGCATGGCACGTATCATTGCCGAGCTGTTCGACGACATGAATGTTCCCTTCGGCGTGAATGTGCTTTGGGACCCGATCGCTTCCATCGACTTGGCCGTTGCCACGGGTGCCGCCTTTGTGCGCGAGATCTTTACCGGCGTCTATGCCAGCGACTATGGAACCTGGGACACGAACTGCGGCGCGGCCATTCGTCACCAACATGCCGTCGGTGCCCAAGGGGTAAGACTTCTTTTTAACATCGTTCCCGAGTCGGCCGCTTATCTGGCGCCTCGCAACGTCGCCGATATTGCCCGCTCAACGGTGTTCAATGCGCGGCCAGACGCTTTGTGCGTGTCCGGCTTGACCGCCGGAGCGGAAACTTCGCCCGCCGCTTTGAAAGTCGTGAAGGAGGCCGTCCCCGACACGCCGGTGTTTGCCAACACGGGAGTTCGCTTGTCGAATATCGAGCAACAGCTTGCCATCGCGGACGGCGCGGTCACCGGGACCGCGTTCAAGCGCGACGGCTTCATCTGGAACGAAGTGGATTCTCAACGCGTGCAGGCTTTCATGCAGAAGGTCAAAGAAGTTCGCGGCTGAAGGCCAGCCGCAGTGGTGACTGGCCGTGGGCGTCGCGCAATCGTGGAGTTGACAGACTATGGACAAACGATGGAAGCAGGTAGCCGAGATCTTGGTGAGTTACTCGGCCGAGGTGAAAGCCGGCGAGCGCGTGCTGATCTCCATGGGAGAAATCGGCTCATATCCTCTTGTGCAGGCTCTCCATGAGGTCGCCATCAAGGTGGGGGCCCATGTGCAGGTCCAGTTTCTGGCCGAGTCCCTGCGGCACTCGTTGATGAAATATGGGACGCGGCAGCAGGTGGAGTGGCTGCCGGAAATCGAGGAGTATGGCATGGACTGGGCGGATGTCTATTTCGGCCTGCGCGGTGCCTATAACCTCCACGAACATGCCGATATTGCGCCGGAAGTACTGGCCGCCAGCCAAGGCGTTCTGGGGCGCATATCGAGAATGCGCTGGGAGCGGACCCGCTGGTGCCTGGTGCGCGTACCGAACGAGGCGTTTGCCCAGCAGGCCGAGACCGACGTCGAGACCATCACCGAGATGTTCTTCGACGCCTGCCTGATCGATTGGCCGGCCAGTGCGTTAGCCTGGAAAAAGACTGCAGCGACCCTGGAAAAAGGTTCACTGCTGCACATTGTGGCGAAGGACACGGATTTGAGCTTTTCCGTGGCGAATCGCCTCTGGCAGGTCGGGCAGGGAAAGTTCAACCTGCCCGACGGGGAAATCTACACCGCGCCGGTAAGCAGCTCGGTCAACGGACATGTGCACTTCGATTTTCCGGGAGTTTTTGGCGGGCGCCTGATGAATGATATTCGCTTGTCCTGGAAGGGCGGTACCTTGGTCGAAGCGACTTCGTCGACGAATCAGGATTTCTTGCGTCGGGTCCTTGCTGTGGACCCGGGAGCCAGTCGTCTGGGGGAATTCGGCATTGGCGTGAACACGAGGATTGATCGATTCTGCAAGGATATCCTCTTGGACGAGAAGATCGGCGGCACGATTCATCTCGCCTTGGGTCGCGCATATCCAGAGTGCGGCGGAACGAACGCCTCGGCAATCCATTGGGATATCGTGAAGGACCTTCGTCGGGGTGGGCGGCTTGAGCTTGACGAAAACCGCGTCTATGAGAACGGCAGATTTCTCATGGGTTGACGCTAACCGGGAAACTTCATGAACAGCGGAAGCCTTAGCCAACCACGCAGCTGAACCGCGAATAAACGCCAATTATCGCGAATGAAGCCACGCCTAGTGGGAGCATGGAAATGACAAACCGAACGGGGACGATGGCTTAACTTGGGAGATCCTCTCCCCTCCTCTCTGAAATTGGCGTCCAGGCGCGTTCATTCGCGGTTGTCCACTGAATCGGTGTGCCATAAGGCCCCTTGTTCATGTAACGGCGAAACCATGATGCAAAACCCCAACGGTTCGGGAGCGAAACGATTTCTGGTGGCAGGCCTTCGACTATAAACCCGAAACCATAAACCCTTTTAGTGCGGCACCGACTCGCCGCAACTACTCAACATTACTCCGCGCCCGCCATAATACGTTCCCATGACCGTCAACCACCGCTCATTCCGCCGGATTTCGTTTGGTCTGGCCATCCTCGCATTTGCGTCCGGTCTCTTCGCCCGTTCCTACCATGTCGATGCCGTCCACGGTGACGACGCGCGCGACGGCGTCACGCCGGCCACCGCCTGGCGCACTCTGGCGCGCGCGAGCCGCGCTTCGCTGCAGCCAGGCGACGAGGTGTTGTTGCGCCGAGGCCAGCGGTTTCCAGGATCGCTAAAGATCACCGTGGCCGGGGAGGTCGGGAAGCCGGTGCGGGTGGCGGACTACGCCTCCGAAGGCGCGGCGGAGCCTCCCGTCATTGATGCGGCGGGCTGGCTCGCGGGGCTTGCGCTGCACGATTGCCGGCATGTTGTCGTCGAGAATCTCGCCATCGTCGCCGACGGCGGTGAGTCGCGCGAATCCGAGGCGCGCCGGCAGCGCTACGGCGTCTATGTCACCGCGACGGGCAAGGGCGACTTTGGCCACATCCGGTTGCGCGGGCTCCGCATCTCCGATATCTTCGCGAGCGAACAGGTGCCCGACGAAGGGCGCAACCCGACCAGCAACTGGGGCATGGGCGTCTCGGTGATGCTGTCGGGCGACGAGGCGCGCCTCGCGGATGTCGTGGTCGAACGCTGCACAATCGCGCGCACCGGGCGCACCGGCATCAGACTACACGGTCCACGTAACGCTGCGGGGCGGTTCCTCGAGCACGTATCCATCCTCGACAACCGCCTGTCCGACATCGGAGGCCCCGGAATAATTCCCAGCCGTTGCCGCCAGGTGGTGGTACGGGGCAACTCGGTGGAGCGCAGCGGCTCGTTCCTCGATCCGCGGATGCACGGCCGGGGCAGCGGCATCTGGCCGTGGGGCTGCGAAGACGTGCTGATCGAGCGTAACCGGTTTCTCCACGCCCGGGGCAGGGGCGATTCCTGTGGGATTCACATCGACTTGAACTGCCGTGACGTCGTCGTGCAGTACAACCTCAGCGCCGACAACGAAGGCGGCTTCGTCGAGATTTTGGGTAACAATCACAACTGCGTCTATCGCTACAACGTGAGCGTGAACGACGGTGCTCGCATCAAGGGCCGCGACGGTGCGCACCAGGATGGCAAGATCCTCTGGACAACCGGCGACGTGGGCGGCGCCTCGCGCATCGGGCCGTTCAACAGCTATATATACAATAACACGATCTTCGTCGCGCCTGGCCGCCGCTCCAGTTTCGCGATAGGCGCCACGACGGAGGGGCTCCTGATCGCCAATAACATCTTCCACGTGGCCGGCGAGACGCTGCTGGTGGCTGGTGACCATCTGGTCCGTGATGCGATGAGCCACCAAGCGGTGCCCCGCGCCGTGATGGCCAACAATCTCTACCTTTCGACCAAGGTGCTGCCGGAGGGCTTCCCGATGCGGGATGCGCATCCAATGATCGGTGACCCGAGCTTCCGCCGTCCGGGCGGGCTCGCCCCCGCCGACTACGAACCGCTCCGGCCGGAACTGGTGCGCGACCGCGGCCTCGCCATAGAAGCCCTTCCGGGCGACCCTATCGGGCTGCGTCGCGGGCTCGCTGTGACCACCGACATCTTGGGTCGACCTATCCGAGGCCGCCCCGACCTCGGGGCAATTGAGATCGACTGAGCCGGAGCACAGAAAGCATCCCAGGGACTTTTCAACGGAAGCCGCATTATCAGCGGGCGGGCGCGCAGCACGCTTCGCTGCGGCCCCCTCCCTCCGTGCACGGAAAGGGGCCGTTACCAGTGGAATCCACTCCTCCAACCTTCTTCCGTTATCTGCCCGTGAGCTCCGGGGAGATGGAATTTGGGATGAATGCGTTGAAACGAGGTCATAAGGCAAGGATTTCACTGTGTGCCATGTAGTCCAGTGTGCGGTCAACTTTGCATGGTCAACGGAGACGCCGCTTCAGAAGCTCAGCAGGAGTTGCCATATATAGGTGTTGCCGAAACCCTCGACGTTCTCCCACACGCGGCGCACCAGGTCGGCGTCGCCCGTGATCGGCGGCAACTCGCGCACTTTCCCCTCCCACGGGAGGCACTGCCCGGGTTTCACGCGCGGTGGACGTTTCGGTGCGAACGCCGGCAACTGCGACACGTCGGCCCCGTGACACGGCCGCAGCGCCGCCAGGTCCTTCACCGGCCCCGTCGAACCAGTCGAATACACGCCGTGCTCGCGCGTGAAGTCGGTCATCGCCCGCACGTTCTCGACGCTGGAATCGTTCTGCATGATCGCCCCGGCGTCCATGATGTAGCCACCCTCGCGCGCGACGCCGTCGATCACCTTGCGGCAATACGCCCGGACGTCATCGGGCTTGCCATAGCTCAGCAACACGTTGGGGATGCCGCCGCTCAGCGCAAACTTGTGGTGCAGCTTCCGGTGGGCGAGGAAGATGTCGCCCTGATCGACGTGGAACAGGATGCTGCGCTCGGGGAGCGTCGCGAAGTCGTCGAGGTGGTAGTCCCACTTGCCCTCGGCATAGAACATCGTCTGGTGCCCGTGCCGCCAGAACTCCTCGATGCACGGTTTGAGCGTCGGCCAGTAGTGCGAGGCGAACTGCTGCGGGTTGACGAAGGGCACGCAACCGCGGTGCATCCAGAAACCGATCGGCACCTGCTTGGCGGCATCGGCGGTGCTCAGCCCGACGTGCACCAAGTGCGGCATGAGCGCCTCGCAGGCGGCGAGCACTTTCTCCGGCTGCGTCGCCATGTCCATGGTCAGGCCCACGTAGCCGCGCAGTTTGTCGGCAATGATGTCGAACGGCGCCTTGAAGATTCCGGAGATGGCGGAGACGGTGCCGCACTCGTCGCGCAGGCGCTGCACCTGCGGGCCGAAGGCGGTGAAGTAGGCCAGCATCGCCATTGCGCTTTTCACCAGCGCGACGTTGTTGCGGTAGGTGACGGGTTCGCCGATGCGGGCCACCTCGGTCGAAACGCGCGGCAGCCACACGTTGTAGAGAAAGCCCGTCGGGTCGTCGATCAACGCGTCGTACTCGTCCTCGCGCATGAACGCGGCATCCTCTGGCGGCTCGATGTAGTTGAAGCCGGTCGTGTGGGGAATGCCGATGCCGGGGATGCCGTAGTAGCGCAGCCCCGCCGCCTGGGTCAGACCGGTCCAGACGTAAACCATGTTCGGCACCACGGCGTCCCAGTCGAAATCGCGCGCGCACTGGCACGCGGCTTCGAAGGCGAGGTTGTAATCATGCGCGACCTGCTGGGAGGTCATCCCCGCGTATTCGGCGGTGAATTCCGCCACGAACGGACGGATGGGAATCCGGTCGGGCTTTTCGTTGCGCAGTGCTGTGAGGTAACGCGCGAGCCGGGTCTGGTAGAGGGCTTGGCAATCCATGGGATGGTCTCCTTCGGTGGGGAAGCTTCCTTCGGCAGGCAAGGTCACGGGTAAAGCTTAGACAGACGACAGCGCCGTCTTCGAGCCCTGCTCGGCACCGGCGCATTGCCGTACGAGACGCCACCGGAAAACATCCGGAGGATCAGTCTCCAATCCTGGGCATAGTGAGGTGTCAGTGTGCTACACACCGATTGCGTTTGCACACCTGGCGCAGCGCTCGCTTGGAAAGATCCCTGCATGCTGGATTGCGCTAAGCTTCGATGAGCTAAGTCCGACAGGCTGCTAACCCGGAAATTTCATGAACAGAGGAAACCTTTAGAGAAATTTCCGCCGGCCTTCGCCGGGCGACCAAGTCGCGGTTAGCCCCGACGCCTCCGACTTCGTCGCGAGTGCCGTCCGGCCCGCAGCCGAATATTTCACGATTTTCGTGAAATGTCCGGCCTAACGCAAAACTTCCCCAGCTCACCCGTGCCACGGCCGCTTGCGACGATCGGCTCCGCGGATTGCCTCGATGGCTAGCCTGGCGTCCTCCGCGATCTGAAAGTCGAACATCCCCGCAACGACGAAGTCGGCGCCATTTCGGAAAGCGGTGGGAAATGCCACGGCGGGTGGGATGGCACCGGCGGCCATGATCTTGAAGGCGATCCATGGTTGCTTTACCGTTGCCATGAAGGCGGCCGTCTCCACGGGGTTCAGGCAGAACATGTTGTCGTGATAGGAGCCGAACTCGGGTTTTGCCCCTTTATACCAGCACCACTCCTCCCGCTTCTCGCGCGGCGTCGCGGACCAATATCGGTCGGTGTGAAACGTCTTCACGTAGAAATCCGGATTAAACCGGTTCTTCTCGCAGGCCCGCACCGTTTCCAGGGAATGGCCGCCGACGCCGCCCGGCACTCCCTGCTCCTTGACCTCTTCGATCATGCGACCCAGGACGTCGATGCGGCCATTCATGACGAGCTTATCGGCATATTCGCCGTGCAAATAGACCATGCTCGCACCGTCATCCACGAGCCGTCGCACGTGTTCACCCATTTCAGCCTCCGGCGTTTTGGGGTGCGTGACCACGATGGTCTGGAAATTGCTGTTCCGCTCCACGATGTATTTCTTCACGGGCGACCAGTTGCGCGGATCGATCAAGATCGTGTTGATCCCAAACTCCGTCGCGCGTTCGAGGGTCTCGAGGATTTTCGCCTCGGTGTTGTAGGCCTTGAACAGCTTCGAAGCGTACAACAGATCGCGACTGTGCGCCCAGCCGCCGACCAGGTTTCCCCCGAGAATCAATCGGCTGATGCTTACGTCACCGATCTTCCCACAGGGCATGGGCGACACGTCGCTCTCCGGCTTGGACTTCGTTCCTGATCCGACGCCGTCCTTGAGCGCCTCCAGCAGGATCCTTTCTTCCAAGCCGTAGGTGGTGCTCAAGCCCGCTCCCAATGTGCCCAAAAGGTTGCTTCGGAGAAAGTTGCGTCTATTCATGTTTTCTTGATGCGTAGTTTTGGGCTTTCAAAGGGTGGCCGCTGCCGATCCGCGGCCAATTCAACCACGAGTGACCTGGTGCAACGCCCTAGCTTGAACTTATCTTCCATATTGCTTCCCCGCTCGTAATACAAGCACCCAATCGTTATTGTCAGGTGGTTCCGGCACCTGCCAGATTTCATCACCTCCCGACTTAACGAAGGCGGTGCCAGTTATAGACGCAACGGAGCCGGTACTCGGACTATACCATTGGGCAGTGTAAGTGTCGTTTCGAACATGATGCAGTTGCAGACTTCGCTTCTGATTTCCGACCGGAATGTAGACTACGATCAAACGTTCGGGGCTTGCGGCACAATGCGGGTCCGTCAGGCTTTTGACCTCCGGCGCTTTCCCGTCGATGCGCACCCAGTCGCGCCGGGGTTCGAGTGTCCACCATGGAATAGTATCGAAAAACCGGCGCACATACGCCATTTGCTGCCCTCCTGGAGATGCCAGTGATACCCACCACGGCGTTCTGTCCCAAGGATTATCCTGGGGGGGGCCCTCACGAGGATCGAAGAACAGCCAAATGTTGGAACCGTATACATGACCAGCAGCGCCATTCAGATAGGCCGCCCAGGCTTGCCAGCGGATTTCGGCCGGAGTTGCAATATCCTCGCCGGCTCTGACAACGTTCCGTTCATACCAGCCCTCGCTGTGAACGACTGGTTTGACCTGCGTCTTTCGGTAGTTTTCCTCGATCCGTTGCGCGATCCGCCACAGATGATCACGTCGGTGGCCGGTCTGGAGCCAGTTATGATCCAACCACGTTTCGTTATGAAATAATCCGGCCGAGGAGCCGACGGCGGCAAGTGCTGGATAAAGTGGTGTCGGTTCCTGGCGGGAACCCGGGTGGATGGTTACGGGATGATGATAAACGTTGAACGATTGGACTGCGCTGCCCAAGGCATTCAGATCTGCGGTGGTCCATGGTGTCTTGATCCGATAGGTGGCCGAGAATTCACCGACGAGGCTCCATACAATGTTGTACGCCCCATATCGGGCCAACAAGTAACGGGAGAGCCTGATCGCATCGTTCAGAGTGACATTCGTTGCGCCATCATTCGCTTTTCCGAACCAGGCTGGCGGTCCGGCAACCACCAGGCCATGGTCCCACAACCCCTGCATGCGCTTGTCCATGCCTTGGAAATAGGCGGGATTGAGGTTGTTGAAATGACCCTCGTCCTTCGCGTTGTCGGGAAACGGCAGTCCGCCCTCGTTCGGTTGGAACATCTTGTTGATATACCGCACGTTCACGGCTGTAAACCCCTTGGCAATGCGATCATGAAGCCAGGTGCGGAACGGCCCATCCAAGCCGCACGCTGTGCTGTTGATCTTCCAGAGCGTATCGCCCAGCCAGAAGAAGGGGTTGCCGTCTGCGTGGACAAAATAGCGCCCGGTCGGCCCGATGCGGAGATGACCGTGATAGTTGGAATTGGCGGCGAGTTGCTCAGCCGTCGGCGCCTCCGCCACCAGCTCTCCACGGCGATCGTCAAGCCCCGGGTCGGCAGAACGGGACTGCCAGGTCCAGGTCCCCTGAATAGGAGCGGCGAAGCGCACCCGCCAAATTCGGCCGCCGTCCCAAAAACCCTCCAATTTCAGGCTGCTGGCGCTTTCGCGATGCGTAAAAGTCACCGCCAGCAGGGGGGCATCCTGCTGCAGAAACGGAGTGGGATAGTGTTCCTCAGCTTCGAACGTAATATCGTGAACCGCCCACTGAGTGAGAGTCTGAGATGGAGGCCTGTCTGCATTTCTACAGTCGGCGGTTGTGATGGTGATCAGCATCGCAACCAGGGTCTGCAAAAGATGGGCACGTTGATATATTCGTTGCATCTGTCTTGATCCTTTCAGTGTCGGACTTGGGCGTTTCCCTGGTAGGAAGGTGGATCTTCAGGGGATGCTGCGAGGGGTTTATCCGAAGAAGGTCGCGTCAGCGCTTCAGGCCGATGACGAGGCGTTGGCCCTGCTCGCCGGGCACGTCGAACACCAAGCAACCGCCATCGCCGGAGCGGGCGATGCGGGCGGGACCTCTTTCGGGCGTGCATTGCAGGTCTTTCTGAATCGGGCAGCCAACAACCAGGTGCCGGCCCGGTTTGCCGGAGAATCGGTAGCTCCACGACGGCTCGGCCTGATGTAGGGTGGGGAAGATGATTGTCCAGCCGGCGACTTCGACCCCCACGCAGTCGTCGCCGGCGATCGGGACGATGGACGCCGGATCGACCATCGGTGCGTCGGCATCGTCGACCAGCATGACGTGCAGGAAGTAGTCCAGGCATCGGGGCGTGCGCGGCGTGACTTCCACACGCCACGCGCCGGCGATCGGCTTCCACGCGTCGGGAAGCTTTTCCGGTGGGTAGTTCTGTCCGTTGACCGAGAACTCTTGGCCGGGCCCGCCGACTAAGTGCAGTTCCGCTTCCCGCGGCCACAGCGTGTAGCTGGTCAACCGGCCGCCGCCCGAGCTGAGTGCGACGCAGCGATTCCTTTCGATGCTCGGCTCATTCGTCGTGTGCAGGAGGAACCGTTTGAGGAACTCCGGCCTGACCGATTCCACACGATCGAAAACAACGATCAGCGGATGCGGGCCGTCACTGGAACGGAGGTAGACGATTTCGCGTTCGGCCAGGCGCACGCGCTGCGGGTCATAGGCCCGGGTGGCGCTGCCCAGGGCGTAGGTGAAGGCATCGCAGTGCTCGTAACGCATGATTCCATCGAGAGCCGCGGGCCCGCCGGCCGAGATGTCCTTCAGTTCCACGGGCTCCTCGCGAAAAGCCTGCCCGCCGTCGTTGGAGACCTCTTTGCCCGAGATGCGGTACTCCTGGTCGGGATCGAATATCGTGATGGCGTTGTGGGCGATCGTTCGCGTGAAGTAGTTGCGCCAGTGCGAGCTGCCGTAGACGTCGAAGTGGCCCGAATCGATGGCCAGATCGCCGCGGTACGAGAGCGTGAAGCCATTCTCGTCGCGGTGATGGTGGTTGGCCGAATAGAAGGTCGACGACTTGAAGACCAGATGCGTCGTGCGGTCGTCCCAGCGGTCGCGCATGGAGACGATGCCGGAGGGGCGGAAGCAACGAGCCAGCGGGAGGGGTTGTTCGGGATCGTCGGGCGTCAGGGGGCGGACCGAGGTGTCGCCGTAAAGGATCTCGTAGAAGCTGTTCCACGAACGCGGAAGCATGGCCGCAGCATGGCGGTTTTTGAGCACCCCGGCGGCGACGACCAGCGAGTCGCCCTCGCCAATCATGGTCCGGCCCCAAGCATCGCCCAAGTGGGCGAAGGTGCCGTCACCCCGGTTGCCGTAGAGGTACAGGTAGGGCAACTGGCCGCGCCAGGGGTAGTACACGCTTTCGTTGGTCGCGCTGGACCAGACGCAGTGAATGCGCGCGTCGGTGTATGGGACCGAGTAGATCCATGCCATATGGTGGCCGCCGTCCCCGGCGATCCAGCCCTGCGCCGGATGGTAGCCGAACAACCAGTTGTCACGCACGCGCCGTAGCTTGGGCTGCATCTCGGGCATCTCGGTCACGACGGCCAGTAGCCCGGCGGCGAGCGAAAAATTGCCCCACCGCGAGTGGCCGCTGACGAAATTGGGGCGTTGGGCGAAGTACCATTGGCGCTCGACGTGGGCCGCGATCGCGCGGCGGTATTGCTCACGACGCGCCTCCGACAGATCTGCGTGCAGCCAGTCGTAAGCTACGGCCAGCGACATGAGCCGGCCGCGATAATCGTCGTCGGTCTTGTCCTGATTCGGATCGGCGGCGGCCAGGAGGTCGGCCCAGCGCACGGCCCAGTCGCGGTAGCGCGCGTCGCCGGTCAACGCGGCGGCGAACGCCATGTTGCGCCCGTAGATCCAGTCCTTCAGATACGGATTTCGCGTGTACCCGGCCGGATCCTGCCTTAGCAGGCGATTGTCCAGCATGCCGGTCATCGCGGTCCACTGGTCGCGATACTCGCCGGCGATCCGCTGCCGAAGCGCAGGCAGGTCCGTGTTGCGGAAGAAGAGGCGCGGATGCCTCGGGTGGACGCCAAACTGGGCCGGGTCGGTGTAGACCACGACCGCGGGCGCTTCGCGCGATCCGATCGGATAATCGGCCCGTGCCGGAACGACCGGCAGAAGCGATCCCAGCAAGATCCAGAAGGACAGGCAGGTCGTCGCTCGCACGTTTACGATCATGCCGTCGCGGATCACGAATGACGCGGGATCTTCGCTGGCCTTCCAGTCGGCGAGCGCGCCGAATTGGTTTCACCTGTAGTCATGGGATTGGCCGGCGGCAACACGCGGCCAAACCAACCACGAACAGGTTGGCGTAATGCCCTAGAGGGAATCCGCCGAAATCTTCATTGAACGTCCGGGAGCTTTCCGGTCGAGTTGGCGCAGGCGATCACAGCCGCCCCGCCCCCAGGACGGCCTGCCGTGCGACGACCTCAGTGCTGACGGACGTTTGTTGGATTGGCGCCGGGTATTGCGTTGAACGTGTGGAAGCTATCGCCCTGGCGCGAGGTCTCGTCGATCATCCGATTCTTTCCAGTCGAAGACGCTGAAATCCGTAAAAGTCTGATTCTTGATCCCGGCCGGTGCACATGGTGCGAGATTCCCTCCAGATTGCACCGACACTACGCGAGGCACGTGGCAGGGTTCGGTGAAGAATCTTTTCCTGCCGACATTCCATGGGCGGCGCAGTTAGTCGCGGTCGAATACGATCTCGATCCACTCCACCAATGCACCGCGGTCGGTTCTTTCTCTAAAGGCCAGCCGCAACGAACCGTCCGCGAGAGTCGCCCGACCGGACTCCTTTGTTCCGTCCGCGAGGTGCAGACGAACTTCGACCGGCCGCGAGGAAACGGATCGTTTCAATTGCAGCTCCCCGTCGCCGTAGGGCACGAGCGCCAATCGGCTAGCTTGATGCAGCCCTTTTGATCCCCGCGAGGCAATTACCACCGGCGCGGTGGCCTCGATACCGGCGGCAGGCCACACGCGATCACGCAAGGCGACGCCGGCCAGTTCGCCGGCTTCATAGCGCGCCCACGATGTCGCATGGGCCGCACGTATCGGGGCAAACGCGGGCCGGCCGCCGAGCACGTCGATCCGAAACTGCGTGGCCGGCCGGGAAAGCTGGGCGAGACCGTTGAACTTGGCGATGCGCTCCGGCGTAGGCGTGCCGCCCAGTTCGTCGGCTCCAAGCGATTGCAGGGAACCGATGGACCCGAGCAACGCCGAATCGAACCAGATCGCAGGGATCGACTCCCAGTCATACCCACCTGAACCATAGGTCGGCATGCCAATTTCTGCGAGCAGGCTGCTGAAATAATAGCGGCGGTTGGCCTCGATGCCGTATTCCCCGGGATGGCAGATGAGGTCGTCAACGCTGTGCAGGTCGATATACTTCATGAACAGCGGCGAAAGAGAATAATACATCAACGCGATGTCGGGGTCTTCCACACGCATCGCTTCGACGACGATCTGGAGGCCCTTAAGGAGCATTCGTTCGCCGGCGAAATTCATGTCGCGCGGTGCGGCGCGCGACAGCGACGGGATCTCGTAGCCGAAGTCAAATTTCACCAAGTCGGGTCGGTAGCGGCGAACAAACCGTTTGGCGCGTTCGCGTAGGACGCGCTGGACCTCGGGTTGAGTGAAATCGAGCAGGTAGTAGCTCCCGTGCATGCGGATCGGCCGGTCATCGACGCCCCGAAGCATGTGTTCCGACGTGAGGCCGAGATCAGCCGGATCCTCGCAGCGCATGAAGGCCGCCCAAAGGCCCACGCGAAGCCCATCCTGGCGAACACGGCCGAGAAAGGCTTCGAAATTCGGAAAGCGGTCGGAATCGTGGCTCAGGTTGCCGTATCGACCTTCCCATTTGTCGTCGATGACAAACATGCCCGGACGCATGCCTGAGTGGCGCATGGCGTCGTATAATCGCGTGAGGTGTTCCTCGTTGAGCTTCTGGCCGTACGTGTGACTCATGACCTGATCGCCCCACGTGTTGAACTGCGATGTGGTGAGGACGGATTGCTTGCGCGGCGAGCGCGTCGGAATCTGGATCGTTCCCGTCTCGACGAGCTTCGTGTAGTATGCCCGGATCGACGCTCGAAAATCCGCGCCAAAGGTCACGACGAGTGTTGCGCCGAGCGTAAGTGTCCCCGGCCCGCGGAGGTGATGCCAGAGGTCGCTTCGGGTGCTGACGATCAGGCTGTGATTTCCGGAGTTGGTGCGAACCAAGAGATCGCCCGCCGGAAGATCGGCGAGGCCCAAGCAGAACGCGTCCGACAACGCGGTGCCGAGCGAGTTGGACACCGGATGATCCGAGGCGTTTTCGAATCCGCAGAAGAAATGCACGGGCAATCCCCACTGCTGGTGCAGGCCAAGGTGCGGAGGACCTCCGCGGCCGAGCCAGTTGGTGGCATCGAGTCGCACGCGCGCTGCAACAATCGGGCTGATTCCGGCGTAATCGGAGAGGCCCGGAATGACAGCGAGCGTCGACGTCAACTGCGGACGCCGCTGCACTGAAAAATAGCGCAGTTCGACGACATCCTCACTCGCCGGGCCGTCGTATCTCACCGGCTCAAGCCAGATGGCGGTCGGATCGAAGCGCAGAGTGAGGCGTGCGCTGGCGGTTCCATTGACCGCGGTGTAGGTCACAACCATTGAATCCTTCGCGAGCTTATGGCCGCCGATTCTCCCGGCCGCGGAATGCGCCGGACGATCAGGTAATTTGACAACGATTTCCGGCTGCAACCCGCCCTTGACGACGAGCCGGCCTTCTGCGTCGAAAATCTGAAACGCATCGCTCGTCTTCGACCACTCCCAGCGGTAGGCGTCCGCTTCGACTCGGATGATGTCGCCGGTTTCGGAAATTCGTGGGGCTTCGGCCGCGCCTGTGACACCGAGTGGGGCGCACAGGCCAAGAAGGAGGCAGCGCACCCAGGAGGGTCGCAAGGCCGGTTTGCGCGAGGATGCGACGAAGAGGAATCGCGGTGTTTTCTTCATGAAAATATTTCCCGGCGTCTTTTCGGGTGGCCGCTGACGAAGTTGGTGCGCTGAGCGAAGTACCATTGGCGCTCGACGTGGGCCGCGATCGCGCGGCGGTATTGCTCACGACGCGCCTCCGACAGATCTGCGTGCAGCCAGTCGTAGGCCACGGCCAGCGACATGAGCCGGCCGCGATAATCGTCGTCGGTCTTGTCCTGATTCGGATCGGCGGCGGCCAGGAGGTCGGCCCGTGCCGGAACGACCGACAGAAGCGATCCCAGGAGGATCCAGAAGGACAAGTAGATCGTCGCTCGCATATTCAGGACTCCACGACCAAGAGCCGGTTCTCGCCCGGGACTGCCTCTTCGATTTGCAGGCCCGCATAACAGCTCGCTTCAAGAATCATTGGCGCGGGTTGAGCGAGGCCGGAGTGAACTTCATGGCGCAGGAAAAGAATTCGCTGGATTTCGGATGGATGGACGCGGCCTATCCGGTGTAAAGTCGCCCGCCGCAACCCCGGCCACAAGCAGCACGCCGCCAAGCAGATGCTGGCGGAACAAAGGTTCGGCAAAACTCTCGCGCGTGTGGCCCATGGCCGTGAACCAAAAGCGGCCCTGCCCCACCCGGCGGCACCACGCAATCGGGTGATCCTCGCCCACCGTGCCGCCCACGTAAGTTTTCTCATCGACCGTCGCGAGCACGTGCGCGCACGCGCGCGGGTTGCCGGTATGGTTGTACCACTCGTCCGTGCGCTGCCAGGACTCGGGCAACGCCTTCGTGGAGGGGTTCTGTCGATCTTCAATGACGACGGTCGCAGGCACGACCTTCGAATGGTTGCTGAACGTGGCACACATCATCTCCCCGTACCACGTCCAGTGCTCTTCGCACGCTTTCGGCCCGAACATCGCACCGTGAATCGCCGCGAGGCCGCCACCGCGCTCGACGTAGTTCTTCAACGCGGCCTCCTGTCCGGCGTCCAACACATCGCCGGTCACACTCAGCAAGACGACGGCGCGGTAGCGGGCCAGGTTCGTCGCACTGAAAGCCGAGCTATCTTCGGTCGCGTCGACGATGAAGCCGTGCAGCCGGCCCATTTCGCGCAAGGCGGCCACGCCGTCCGGGATCGAATTGTGCCGGAATCCCAGCGTCCTGGAGAAAACGAGGATGGAGAAACGTGGCGACGGATTGACGGCGGCGGTTGACCCTGCGGCCGCGAGCGGAGTGCTGACAACCACCAACAGGATCGTGAGCGCGCGCCAGTTCATGCCACTTGGATCGAAGAAGCATTCATTCCGCTCCGTTCAGCCGACCATCGATCGCCGGGCATCTTCGTCGCGGAACACGAATGACGCGGGATCTTCGCTGGCCTTCCAGTCGGCGAGCGCGCCGAATTGGTTTCACCTGTAGTCATGGGATTGGCCGGCGGCAACACGCGGCCAAACCAACCACGAACATGTTGGCGTAGTGCCCTAGAATGAATCCGCCGAAAGCTTCATCGAACGTCCGGGAGCTTTCCGGTCGAATTGGCGCAGGCGATCACAGCCACCCCGCCCCCCAGGACGGCCTGCCATGCGACGACCTCAGTGCCGACGGACGTTCGCCGGATTGGCGCCGGGTATTCGAGCTAGAAGCCGAAGGTATTCGTCAAGTACCAACGGCGCTCAGGAGCAAGACGGTACGAGGCGATTTCTCCCCACGGTTGCACGCCGATTGGGATCAACTCGCGTTCTCTGTACAAATTCCGAACGTTGAGCTTCACCTCCCAGTTGATCCGATTGTTCCAGAGCTTGCGCTTGTACCCCACCCACGCATCCGCGTTGGTTTCAGCCGGGGCGTACCACGGATGCTTGATGTCGACGTTGACACTGCCATCCGGATTCCGGGTGGTCGGATAGCCGATGCCGAGCTTGTCCTGCCAGCGCACCCCGGCGCCAACGCTCCACCCCTTGAGTTTGACGCCGAAGATTGAGCCCCGGTCGAAAGCATAGTTCGTGACAAGGTTCGCCCGCCACTTGCGTTGTTCCGCGCTGGCCTGGCCTTCCGTGGCCAGCAGCGTGGCGTAGGGCACCATCACGAACTTGTCTAGATACCCGCCGTAGGTCGGGATACCAACCAGCGAATCGCCAGGCTGCCACCCGTCAGGATAATTGTTCTGCGGAACGTCACGCAATTGCTCCCAAACCGGCTTCATCAAACCCATGAATTTCTTCAGCGTGGGCACCATATTGCTCTGCACCGTCTCCTGCCTGGCGACATTGACCATGATGCGCCAATTGCGTGTCGGGTTGAGGGCAAGCTCGATTTCGGTCCCCGTGGAGACATAATCGGTCGTATCCGACGGGCTAAGACTGTTGTAACTTGTCGCGAGGTTGGGTGTTTCGCCCGTTCGCTGAAATTTATAGAGGTCACGATAATTGGCGGGAAGCGTGCTGAAAAGCAGTTCGAATTGTGCATCGCGCATCTCCATGAGATGGGGATTGATATTGCCTTCCGTCATCCAGGATTGGGTCTGTTGAAACATGGCAGTATTGGTGGCCATGCCAACGACGGCAGGATTGAAAGTCGCACCCGCGATCGAGGTTTCGAAGCGATTCACGCGAAGGCTCAGCCGGTCTCCAAACCCCCAGAGATTGAATCCATACTCCGTGGTCTGACCTTGGGGGGAGGGAAGATCCTCTCGAAAGGCATTGCGGCGGGTGCCGAGAGGCGTGAAATTTTCGGACCGGTTGTAGAA
Source organism: Verrucomicrobiia bacterium (assembly GCA_011525695.1). Taxonomy (GTDB): domain Bacteria; phylum Verrucomicrobiota; class Verrucomicrobiia; order Opitutales; family Opitutaceae; genus ER46. The sequence continues at coordinate 2,773 of WYBX01000118.1, read as the reverse complement.
CAAACTGATGTTGGTGCCCGCGGGCAGATTGATCAATTTCCGCGGCCAGTTCAAAACGGCGCTGTAACTTACAATTTCCTTCGCAACTCTCGGCGTTGGCGTGCGAGGGAATGAGAAATCATCAAGGCTGTAATGCACCTTGCCGGGATCGTTCAGATCGCTCGGATTCCTCACATGGTTGAAGGACTTCTGGTCGGAATAATCCGCGTCACGGCGCCAGCCGACCATGGTGACAAGCTGGTCTCGGAGCCAGTAGCTTTGCAGCACGGCCGCCTTCGACTCGATGACTTCACGCTGGGTCCCGCCACCGTTGTTAATCTCGACCCACGAAAGAGGGACATCCTCGAAATGCCCGGGGTCCGTGGCATTAGCTTCGCGGAAGAAGAAGCGAACGGGAATCGATGACGGGCCGACGGCGGCCGACGGTATCTGAATCGGCTGAAGCTGGAGCGGATTGTTGTTTCCGATTATGGAGGGACCGAGGTAAACAACCCTGCCGATCTTGCGTGGAGCCTGGCTGATGTCGGGATGCATGGCGCGTGCAGCAGGGCCATCGGCCGCCAGGCGGGTCTGATAATTGATGTCTTCTATGGCGTAGTTCTCGTACAGCCCCGTCACCGTGTGGCGGCCGAACCACTTGCCCCAGGACGGACTCAGATCATTGAAGTTGTATTTGAGGTAACCGGTGACCCGGCTGGTTTCGCGTTCCGTCAAGCTATTGAACCACGTGCTCCAATTGGAGATGGTGAAGGGGCGACCGAGGTTCGGATTCGGTTCGCCGGTGGGCAGGGTAACGTTGACGTCGACCCGAATCTCATTGTTGTTGCTTCTCTGGAAGAACGAGTTCCTCGCGCGTCGATCGACGCGTTCCTTGGCGTAGGCGGCCTCGATGCCAATGCGGTCTTTCCAGAAGCGCTGCTCGAGTGCGGCGTTGAACGTGTGGAAGCTCTCGCCCTGGCGCGAGGTCTCGTCGATCATCCGATTTTTCCAGTCGAAAGCGCTGAAATCCGTAAAAGTCTGATTCTTGATCCCGGCCGGCGCCCATAAACCCGGCTGTTGCCCGGGGAGTACATGATCTTGCCAGTATAGCAGGCTGATGGAGTAAATGTTGCGCGTTCCCACGAATCGAATGCTATCTCCGGCGCTGTCACGATTGATCAGCGGGTTTAAGGTTCCGCCCCTCACTTGGTTGAGCGGATTGCCGGCAAGCACATTCTGCACGGTTCGAAATGCCCGGGAGGCAGCCGTGGCATTGGGCGTGTCATAGATCTCGGCGAGCTGGTCGAAGATCGTTCCCTGGCCGAAGAAGATATGGTAATTGCCGAGGCCGGCATCTTGAGCCGCTGCGTTTGGGTTGCGGGCCGGGTCATCATAGTAGGTCCAGTCGAAGGTCGGTTTGCCCTCGTCATACCAAGGCTTGGAAATGCTGTTCATGGGCAACACCGTGAACGGGCGATTGGCCCGGGTGTTCCCCGACTCGAAGTTCACGCGCAGCGCCGTTGACTTGAAAGGTTCAAATGTCAGAGCGCCGTAGATTCGTTTCTTTTCCTCGAAGGCAGGTCGCTGGTTATATTCCTCCCGGTCGCGGACCGCGGCGATGCGCGCGGCGAGTTTCTTGGGTATCAGCACGCGGTTGAAGTCGACCGATCCGCGCAGGCTGTCGTTGTTGCCGTAACGCATTACGACCTGATTCTTGTTGCGGTGGAGATCGGGAAGCAGCAGCGTGTGATCGACCACCCCCGCCGGGCTGCCTACGCCGAAAAGGGCGGCGTTGGGTCCACGATTCACCGTCACCCGTTCGATATTGTAGCCGTCGAGCGCTATGCCCGTCAAAAAGAAGCCACGGGTGAAGCTCGGCGACGCCAGCCCACGCGTACGGACGCTGCTCTGTGGAGACACCCGGACGGCGTCGCCAACCACCATGGGCTCGCTGAGATCGTTGCTGGCGCCGGAGATGTTGCCGCCTGGCCCTCCCGCCTCCATGTTCGTGGCGTACACCATCAGTTCGTTGGCGTTGGTTATGCCGAGGTCGTCGATAAAATCCCTGGTATAAACCGAAATGGAGGCGCCAAGGTCCTTGAGCGGCGTGTTGAGGCGGGTACCCGCCAAAGTCGATGTGGCTTGATAGCCGGTGTCCTGCGTCGAGCCGACGACGAAGGGTGACATGACGAGTGTCTCATCGCCGCTTGGGGTCCCGTTTTTCTCCGGGCGGACGCTGTTTTTCAGCGCCGCCCGCAGGGCGTTTGGGTCGACGGTCCTTACCAGACTCAAGGCGCCGTTCTTCTTGTCTGCCACGACGGCCAGATTTGTGCCGTCGATCATTTGGCTGAGCGCCTCACGTGCGGTAAACGTACCCTTGACCGCATTGGTCGTGACCCCCTCCACCGCATCGGTCGAGTAAAGCAACTGCTCCCCCGACTGGATCGTGAACTTTTTGAAACTCGCCAGCGCCTCGCCCGCGGGAATGTCGTAGGATTTTCTGGTCTCGGCGGCAAACGATAGATTCACTGCAAAGAGGCCAAGCAGGCACAAGAGGAAGGCGAAAGCCCTGCGCATGGAGTTGGGATTAGTTGTAGTCATGGGGTTCAAAGGGTGGCCGCTGCCGATCAGCGGCCAAACCAACCACGAATGACTTGGTGCAATGCCCTAGCAGCCCGTCGGACTTGCGATTTTTGGGGTAAGGACTGAATCAAACGATCTGTTGAGCAAAGTGCGTGCCCGAACCGACGGGCTGCTAGAGTCCGCGCTGCGCGCGGCCCAATCCGGGCTGCCG
>WYBX01000014.1 GCA_011525695.1 Verrucomicrobiia bacterium | reverse complement strand
GGTCGTTCGCGCCGCCTCAGCAAAGATTACGAGCATACGGTGTCTTCCTCCGAATCTTTCATCTATATTTCGATGATCCGTTTGATGCTCGCTCGGCTCGCTCGATGACCCTTTTTGGACACGTTCTTAGATCGCGCCGCCCTTCAAAAATAGTCGCTTTCCGTCCCCAGTTGCGGAATTCGGGTTAGGAGCCCCATCCTTTGCTGTACGCCGCTGCGCGCTCGGTATCCCGCGGCATCCAGTAACGGTATGCAACGAGCAGTGCGAGGCCGGCGATCACGAACAGCAGGGAAATGCCGGCGAAAATCGCATCGAGCCCGAAGGCCTTCTTGAGCAATCCCGCCAGCAATACTCCAGCCCCGCCCGCCGCCGTGGCACACGTGTTCATCAACCCGACAGCCGTGGAGCGGAATTGCACCGGGACGACTTCGCAGATGATCGGATTTTCGTTGGCCTGGCCGAGTCCACGGAAGAGCGAGAAGAACGAGACGGCTACGGTCACGACAGCGAAGCTCGGTTGCCCGAGGAAGAGCAGCAGGAACGGCGCCGCTGCCAGGTAGCTCAACCCCTGGATCAGCATCCGATGGCGGACGCCACGGCCGGCGGCTCGATCGGAGATCCATCCTCCGGCCGCGATTCCGATCACGGTTGAAATTTGCAGCATGAAGGTCCCCGCAAACCCCGCTCCGCCGAGGCTCATCTGGAACGTCTCGCGGAAAAAGAGCGGGAGCCAGTTGAAGAAGACCCAGATGCCCACGCCTGCGAGCATGGCCTTCGCGATGAGCACATGATAGGAGGGCACGCGTGCGAGATAGCGCCAGGCCTCACCCACGCTGGGCCGCACCACCGCTGTCCGCGTGACAACTTGTGGTCCTTCACTCAGGAAGCGGCGGGCCGCGAACGCTATCACGATCCCCGTCAGGCCCAGGACCCAGAACCCCAACCGCCAGCCGAAGTGATCCGCCGAATACCCGGCGAAGGCGCCTCCCAGGACCACGCCGAAGTTGAGCCCGACCGAGTGAATGCTCATCGCCTTGCCCCGCGTGGCTGGTTCGTGGTGGTCGGCGAGCAGCGCTGTCGCCGCGGGGAGGTAAAGGCTTTCGGCGAGGCCCAGCATGAACCGGAGCGTCAACAGCATCACGAACCCGTTGGCGGCGCCCATCAGCGCCGTGATCCCGCTCCAGAGCACGAGACTCACGATCACCATCCGCGGTCGGGGCCAGCGATCCGCCATCGCACCGGCGAACGGGGAGCCCAGTGCATAGCTCCAAAGAAAGATCGATCCCAGGAGCCCGAGTTGCACATCGGAGAGGGCGAAATCGGCCCGCAACGCCGGGAGCACCGAGGAGATGGCCGAGCGATCCGCATAATTGAGTGCCGCCGCCAGAGCCAGAAACCCCGCAACCTGCCAACGCGGCTCCTTGATCCAATTGGCTGTCCTCACGCCCGTCCCTCCGCTTCGTTCAACTGGATTTCCCAGACGGTGCTGGCACGCCCGCGCGGGCGGTCCTCGCCGCCAAGCACGAGTACTCCGGACCGGCAGGCGGTCACCGCCGCGGCGAGCCGCGGTTCCGGGAGTTCGGGCAAAGGGGTGCACATGCCATCGGTTGAATCGTAGATCCACGCGCCGTTCGCAACCGCCGGTGTTGTGCCGCGGAACTCGACCCCTCCACAGATCACTGCCCGGAACGAGTCACATGCAGCCCCGCTCATCCCGCGCGGGAGTCGAACGGGAATCGGACGGAACTCCCAGCAATCCTTCGAGGGTTCGTAGACGTGAATGCCGCCAGGAGATTCGAGGCGTTTCCGCTCCGCCGACCAGACGCTGCCCGGGAGCACATGCAGCTTCCCGTCCAAGGCGACGACGACGGGGTTGACAAAGGCAGGTCCGGTCGGGGCTTGCTCGTGGATTTCGCCCGTGGCGAGGTCGATTCGCGTCCAATTGCCGCGCGCTTCCGCGAAATTGCCATCGACGCTCGTTCCGCCGAGCAGCCACAGGGTTTCGCCGAGCAATGCCGCACCGCAACAGGCCCGGGGTTCCGGCAGTCGGGCCAGCACGGAGGCCTGGCCCGTAGCAAGTTCCAGCCGCCTTATTGCCGCCGACGGGCCGGAGGACTCGAGGCCGCCGACGAGGTAGAGGGCCCGGTGGTCGGCTGCAGCTCCGCCGTAGGCAAAGCCTCCCGGCAACTCGCCCACAACCTCCCATTCATCACCAGCAAGGATCCGGCGGTGAATGGCGGTTTCAATCCGCTTGGTTCCGCCTTCCCAGCGGCTCCCGCCAACAACCCAGAGACTACCTCCCGCGACCGCCGCAGCGTGCCCCGCGACAGCCGCGGGCAGTGCGGGCCGGAGGGTCCATGTGGCGTTACCGCTGGAGTGGACAGCGTGACGATGCATCACGCATTCGGGGATACCGCGGCGGCATCGAGATGCTGCCGCATGAAATCGGTGATCATCCGCTCAAACGATTCCTGGAATTTGGGTCCAGGCATTGCCGACGAGGTTGTCGCCAGAACGCCACGCTGATGCAAAGGCAGTTTGAGGGTGTGCAGGAAATGGCAAAATGACTGCCGCACCTCAGTCCGGGAGAAGATCGTCCAAAGCCGCGTTGCCTCCTGTTGTGCCGCATCGGCGGCCGGCCGGTTTCCGCGTTCCCACGCGTCGAACAATCTGCGAAACACGCCAGGCGCAATGCACGCCTGGGCCACGACGCAGCCATGGCCGCCGGCCTCAAGTGTCGGCAAGACCAGTTTTTCCACTCCCTGATAGAACTGGAAGTCCAGTCCCGCGGTGGCGGACAGGATTTCAGCACAACGATTGTGGTCGCCTCCGCTGGTGTCCTTCAGGGCCACGATGTTCGGATGCGCTGCCAGCCGCGCTACGGTCGGTACCGCGAACGGCGTGGGCATTCGGAGATGGTGGTAAAGCGTGAGCGGCAGCGGGATCTCGTCCGCGACGGATTCGCAGTATGCGGCGAGCTGGTCTTGGTTGAACGCGAGGAAGTACGGGCACATCAGCACTGCGGCGTTGGCGCCCGCTCGTGCGCTCTCCCGCGCCAGCCGTATGGCGGACCGGGAACCCATGCCACTCACGCCGGCATAGATGAAGCCATCGGGTGCCGCCGCCCGAACCGTCTCGATAATCTGGGTGCGATCGGTGTCATCAAGCAGCGGGGCCTCGCCCGTCGAGCCCACCACAAAATATTCGTGGACCCCCTCCTGCCGGAGATAACCGATCAACTTCGTGAGGCTCGCACAATCCACCTCGTGCTCCAAGGTGAATGGGGTTACCAAGGCGGCGATCAGATGGAGACGGGAGGTCTTTGGTCCTGGACGACTCATTCGGGAAGGATGCAAACGGGGTGCGGCAATACGCCGGATTGTCCGGCCCGACGCACCGGGCCAAGTATGATGAAGTGACGGGAGCAGGAAGCCATTAGTGGTATACCAAAGCAATAATTCTTTTCGTCCGGAGACAACTTTGTATGGGAAAACCGGCTTGACTGCTGGTATACCGAGTAAACCCTTCGTCCTCCCATGGCAGCAACTTCCCGGTTGATCCCAGGCTGGCGGCCGCAGCGATGATTGCGGAACACACCCTCGATTGTGAAGTCCTGGTCGCCGGTGGCGGTCCCGCGGGTTTCGCATGCGCGATTGCGGCGGCCCGGAATGGGGCAAAGGTTATCCTGTGCCAGGACCGGCCGGTGCTCGGCGGCAACGCCTCGAGCGAGGTGCGGATGCATATCGTCGGGGCCACCGGCCTGCGGGATGGTGTCCCGCTGGAGGTCGAGAACCGCGAGGGTGGAATTGTGGAGGAACTCCGACTCGATCTGGCGGTGCGCAACTCCCAGTGCTCGCCGTCGATGATGGATCTGATCCTTTACGAGAAATGTCGCGCCGAGCCGAATCTGACCCTGCTCCTGAACACGACGGTGGTCGCCGCGGAAGTGGTGGGCGGCGAGATTCGGCGCGTCACGGCGGAGCGGCCATCGACCGAGGATAGGTTCCTGATTTCGGCCGGGGTTTTCGTCGATTGCACCGGGGACGGACGGCTGGGCGTCGAGGCGGGCGCACCGTTTCGACATGGCCGGGAGGGGCGGGTGGAGTTTGGCGAGAGCCTGGCCCCGGAGCAGGCCGACGGGCGGACGCTCGGCTCGACCATCCTGTTCCAGGCGAAAAAGCACGATCGGCCGATGCCCTTCGTCGCACCGTCCTGGGTGCGGAAGTTCAAGCCGGATGATTTCAAGCTGCGCCCATTCGGGAAAGGCGGCTCCGATCTCGGGCTCGAGTATGGCTATTGGTGGGCCGAGTGGGGCGGGTGCCTTGATACCATCAAGGACAACGAGCGGATTCGGGATGAGCTCCTCGCGATCATCCTGGGCGTCTGGAATCACATCAAGAACGAGGCGGATGTCGCCCGTGCCGAGCCTTGGGCGCTCGAATGGTTCGGTTTCCTGCCCGGCAAGCGGGAGAGCCGGCGGTTCATCGGCCAGCACATCCTGACCGAGCACGACTTGGTCGAGTCGCGGAATTTTCCCGATGCGATTGCCTACGGCGGCTGGCCGATCGACACGCATCCGCCGGAAGGCGTGGACGCCCCGGAGGAGCCGCCGTGTATCCAGAATCATCTCCCCTGCCTGTATAACGTACCGCTGCGCGCCTGCGTGTCGGCCGGAGTGCGGAACCTCATGTTTGCCGGCCGGAACATTTCAGCCACGCACGTTGCGTTCGCATCCACGCGGGTCATGGCAACGTGCGGCGTCATCGGCCAGGGGGTCGGGACCGCCGCGGCCGTCGCGATCCGGGAGAAGACGGCTCCGGCTGATCTGGCCGGCAGGCCCGATTTGGTCCGGGAGATCCAGCAGCGGTTGCTGCGTGACGACTGTTTCCTGGTCGGGATTCGAAACGAGGATCCAGCGGATCTCGCCGGCCACGCCAGCGCCCGTGCCTCGAGCGAACAGCCCGATGGCGCAGCGGCCGAGGTGCTCTCCGGGCAGACGCGGTCGGTGCACGGCGGCTGGACCCCCGGACGTATTCGCGAGGCGGTGGCCAGTGGATGGAAGCCGCGGCTCGGTGGCGGCAATCTCTGGGACGCGGCCCTGCGTGGCACCGATGCCGAGAGCCGGCTGGTCGAACTCACCTGTGCCCCGCCCGATCGCTGCTTTCCCGGGAAGCATCGCTGGATGAGCGATCCGGCCGCCGGGCTGCCGGCCTGGCTGGAACTGCGCTGGAGGAATCCGGTGCGGATTGCGGAAGTCATCCTGATTTTCGATACCGGCCTGCACCGGCATCTCACCCTCACGCAGGCCGACGGTTACCGGGAGCGGATGCTATGGGGCCGGCCTCAGCCGGAGACGGTGCGGCACTATGCGCTGGAGATTGAGACGGATGGCGGCTGGCGCGAACTGCTCGCGGTTCACGGCAACTATCAGCGCCGTTGCGTCCACCGGTTTGAACCAATCACGACGCGCGCGATTCGACTTCGGGTCGTGGCCACCCATGGCCTCGATCACGCACGCGTTTTCGAGATTCGCGCCTATGCGGAGCGATCCCTCACCTAGCCCAGGATCAGGGCTGATAGAGCAACTCGCGTAACATTTCGGCACATGTGGGGGCGGCTAAGTCTCTTCGGCATTTCAACCCAGAGAACTCAGAGGACACGGAGGAACAATCCATGAAATCGATCAATCACCCAACCGAGGAGTTTAGCGGGACGGCAAGCTCTGTGGCCTCTGCTGGCTCTGTGTTTGAAGGCAATACCGCCCGCTCAGTCCTCGCCCTGCTTTCAGTATTCTCGTCGGTCTGCATGGCGTCGGAAATCCAGCCTGTCATCCCCAAGTACCGGGCCCAGCAGACCCTGGTTGCGTCTGCCGAACAGGAGGGGATGACCTACCTGGCGTTTCCCTCCCTCCTGCGCACGTCGCCGAGCGAGGTGCTGATCGCCTTCAAGCGTGGATTTCGCCACGGGGGGGACACGGAGGCGAACTGTGAGATGCTGCGGTTCGACACCGCGCAGGATCGCATCACGGGGCGACAGGTGATTGCCCACGATCCCGGAATCATCTACCAGATGGGCGAGTGGGTGAAGTTTCCGAACGGTGATATCGCCGTTTATTTCGACGTTCAGAATATTGGCCACGACGGGCGGCATTATCGCTCCGGCATGCGCGAAAACCGCTCGACGGATGGTGCCCGGAGCTTCCAGGGGCTCAGGCGCTCGCCGCTGGTTGACGGACGCGAATACGGGTATCCCTTCGATTTCATCGTGCAGGGCAGGACGACCTATATGCTGGTCATGGGATTTGGCTACCGGCCGGGAGGACGCTGGTCCGTCGATGTCATCAAGTCGGATGACAACGGGGCGACCTGGACATTTGTCCGAAACCTGACCGAGGAATTTGGCGGGCACCGGATCAACGAGAGCGCCTTCGTGCCATGGAAGGACGGTTTTCTCGTGACCACTCGTGCCTACGGGGACAGCGAGCGGCTTTACCGGACCGACGGCAGTTTCCGCAACCTGGCCGAAGCCGATCTGAGTGCGGCGAATCCGTTCATCGAAAGTCACATCGGCCGCCCGAGACTGTTCGAGCGCGATGGCGGGATTTACCTGCTGGGCCGCAATTGGCGGACGGCGAGATCGGGGGAGCCGCGACAGCCACTTCCAGGCACGGGCAGGCTGATCGGTGGCGCCCCGGGCTGGATGGAACTGGCGTTGTTCAAGATCGATCCCGAATCGCTGCGGGTGACGCGCTGGGCGATCCTGGACAATGAGGAGGGCATCAATGTGACCGATGGCTATTACGCGGTCCCCTATTTTCAGGAGCGCGACGGAGGCACCCGGCTGAACATCGTCACCTATCGTGCCGTGAACGGGGCGCACCCGGATATTGTCCGGCTCGAATTCGACTGGGCGGAGGTCAGGTAAGGCGGACGACAGAATGAAATGCTATACTTGGCGTCATAATTCCCGACCGGATTTTCGTAGGGGCGCAGACTTGCTGCGCCCTCATTGCAGGCGGAAACCTCTGCAGGGCGCAGAAAGTCTCCGCCCCTACCTCTGCAAACAATTCTCCGGCTCCATTCGATCCAAGCTCTTCTCATCCTCATGAACCCAAGATGCCGATGGTTCGCATGTTTCGTCATGGCGCTCCTGGCGTCGGGATCCGCCGTCGCCGAAGTGCTCCACGGACCATATGTGCTGCTGGAAGATGCGCAGGTGCTCCGGATCCGGTTCGAGGTGGATCGGCCCGATTACGAGGCAGTCCTGCTTCATGGAGCCGGGGAGCGCACCCGGGTTGTGCCATCCTACCGGCGGAGTACACGCGACACGTTCCTGGCAGACGTGCCGGTGGATCTGTCAATTCACCAGTCCTTTCGCGGCTATGAAATCGGCCGGGCTGGCGAGACGGCAAAGTCTTTTGCGTGGCGGTCCCGGATCAATGGCGAACTGCAGGGCTATCCGCGTCTGCTCGTGTTCGGGGACTCCCAGGGCGGGGCAGAGACGCTGGCGCAACTCGCGGAGCGGTGGGCCGCGGAGGACTTCGATGCCATCGTGGGGCTGGGTGATCTGGCGGACGCCGGGTCGCGTTTTGAATCCTGGCGCGAGGAGTTTTTCGAGCCGCTCAGGGAAGTGCTGCCGCACCGTCCGTTCCTCGCAATCTGCGGCAATCATGACTCCTATCGCGGAAAAAGCCTTGAATGGTTTGATTGGTATTTCGGCCGGAGCGACGGCCGGCGTTATTTCAAGATCGACTTTGGCGACCTGCGGCTGATCGGCCTCAACAATTCGGACGTTCACACCAAGTACGGTTTCGATCCGATCGATCCGCTGACGCCGCAATATGATTTTCTCATGGCAAGCGTCCTCGGGGCCACGGCAGCGGGCCGGAAGCTCGCTGTCTTTTCGCATGTCCCCATGTTTTCCGGATCGACCGTGGTCAACCAGGAGTTCGGCAGCGAACTGCAGCGGAAATACCTGCTGCCGATCATCGAGCGCGCGCGGGTGCTGGGTTTCTTTGCCGGTCACCATCACAAGTACGAGCGAATTGAGCGACCTGGCCTGCACGGCCCCATCCAGCATGTTGTCACCGGCGGCGGAGGAGGCCGGCTCTTCACTGCGGAAAGGGAGCGCGGCGGAGTTCCGATGGATCGGGAGATCTTCGAAGTTTACCACTACCTGACGGTCGACTTCTCCGGCGCCGGCACGGTGGTTGCCCGGGCAGTCGATGGAGCGGAGATCGACAGGGTGAGCTTCACACGCGGGGCCGACCCTGCGTTACCGTCCGCGGCGCCCGAGTTGTGGCGGGCGGATGTGTCCGGCGAGCTCGACGTAACCCCCACAATGCGGATCGGGCATGGCCTGGCCCTTGAAGATCGTGTCCCCCCGGCCGGCGGGAATTCGGCGAAAGCGCAGATTTTTCAGACCGAGCGGGGATTGGTTGGAATGGCGCGGAATCTCGCGGCAGCGAATACGGATGCCATTTCTTTCCAGGGATACGATTGGCAGCGCAAGGCATGGGGCTACCTGCAAGGCGGATCGCTCGTGGTGCCGGTTGCAGGACATTATGGAACCCTGGCATTGGTTTCGATCAACGGCGCGGATCTTTCCCCGCTGGATCGCGCCGTGCCGGTGTTGCACTGGCCGGTTGCGGGCGGCAGGGCCGGAGTCAGCGAGCAGGCCGGGGCGGTCATGCTGCTGCGCGGCGGCCGCGATTTCGAACTCGATCTCGACCCTAGCCGGCTCATCGCCAAGTGGCGCTGGGGCGACGCACCCCTCGACAATCTGGCCCCGGCACAACGTTCCCGGCAATGGTCCCTCATTGAGTCCGCGCCCGCGTCTCCAACACCGCAGCCGCTCACGCAGGCGGAACTTCTCCGGTTGGTTGCCGGCGAGGGGAAGCCGGAGGGATTCCTGGTGCGCACGGTTGGAGGCCAAACCCTGGCGGTAATGCTTCACTGGCCGGCCTGGCGGTTCCTTGCCCTGGTGACCGGGGAGAGCCTCGTCGCCGGCGCCGGTTCCTTCTTCATGTCCACCGCTGCGGGGGCGCAGGTCACCAGCGAATCCGGCGGATTGCGCGTGACGCTTGGTGGCGGGATCACGCATTTCATTCCACTCGCCAAAATTTCGAAAGAGTTGCCGGGAGCATCCGAAGGCCCCGCTGCCGCGGGGGATTTCACGCTCAGTCGTGAGGTTTTACGTTCCGGATTCGACGGAAAGACGAACTGGGTGCATGCGCGGGCCGGAGTCATTCCCGGGCCGGGTCCGGTCGGGGTCATGACGATGCAGAAGATGCGGCTCGATCGCAGCGACTTCTTCTTTGGCATCCACAGTCTCGCGAGCCGCGATCGCGGCCGGACGTGGAGTGAACCCGTGCCGCAGTCTGGCTTGGATCGCCGGAGCGAGGGGGATGTCATTGTTGGCATCAGCGACTTCTGGCCAAAATGGCATGCCGCTACCGGCCGTCTGCTCGGCATCGGCCACACGGTGCGCTACCAGGGCGATCACCTCGTGCCTTCGGCGACGCGCCGCCGGGAGACTGCCTACTCCGTCTACGACGCGGATCGGCAGGCATGGGCGCCATGGCGGATTCTCGAGTTGCCGGATGAACCGCGATTCCACGGCGCCGGCGCCGGCTGTGTCCAGCGGTTCGACCTGCCGGACGGGACAATTCTCCTGCCGTTCTACTTCAAGCCGATGGGGACGGATCCTTATCAAACGGCGGTCCTGCGCTGCGACTTCGATGGGGATCGGCTTCGCGTCCGCGAAATTGGCGAACCGATCGCCGTCCCGGTTGCCCGCGGAGTCTATGAACCCTCGCTCACGCGACATCGAGGACGTTTCTTCCTGACGCTCCGCAATGACCAGGCCGGCTATGTCACAACCAGCGAGGACGGGCTGCGCTACCGGCCGCCGGTTCCGTGGACGTTCGACGACGGCAGTCCGCTCGGCAACTACAACACCCAGCAGCATTGGGTGACCCACGAACGCGGACTCCATCTGGTCTATACGCGACGGGGTGCCGACAACGATCATGTCTTCCGGCATCGTGCGCCGCTCTTCATTGCCCGGGTGGACCCCGAGCGGCTTTGCGTCATTCGAGCCACGGAACAGATTCTCGTCCCGAACCACGGTGCCCGGCTCGGCAATTTTGGCGTCACCGAGGTGACGCCAAACGAAACCTGGATCACGGTCACGGAATGGATGCAGGGTCCATCACCCCACCAGTATGATCCGGAGTATACCCGTCGCTGGGGCGCCGACAATCGCGTCTGGCTGGCGCGGCTGTCGTGGAAATGACATTCCTTGTCTAGATTCCTGAATGACCAAACTCATCGTGAACAGGCCAAGTTTTTCCAAGAACCATGCAACCGCAGATAGCGCAGATGGCGCAGATGAGGCATGCGGTTCCGGTTTATCTGCATACATCTGCGATATCTGCGGTTGAGGGTCTGGGGCTTCGCTTGCTGGATTGATTAGAATAATTCGCATCTACTCATCGCAAATCGGCCCGGACATTTTTGTACCCGGAATGCAGAGCCGTAAAGCCGTGCTGAATGGTTGCAGCAACTTCATGAAAATCACGCCTCCAATCCTCGCGATGCTCCTGGTTGCGACTGCCGCCCACCTGCCAGCCGCCGGACAGGCGGTTTCCTCAGCACCGGAACTCGTGGTCCCGCGTTACAAGACCACTCAGGTCCTGCTGCGCCCAGCGGACTATTCCGAGAGAAATTACTATCTGACACCCAATCTCGTTCGTGTTTCGGAAAGCGAGATCCTGATCACCATCAAGCGCGGCACGTCGCACGGCTGGGAGGAGGAGGCGGATGCGGAGATGATCCGTTTCGACACCGTGGAAAACCGCATCGTGGAACGGCGGACCATCGGTCACGCGCCCGGCCGGAAGTTCCAGCTCACGATGGGCACGGTCTACGGGGACGGCACGCTGGCGATGTATACGGATTTTCAGCACACGGGTCACGATGGCCGTCACTACCGGAACGGCATGCGCTTTGCCACGAGCAGGGATCGCGGCGCGACGTTCGGGGAGTGGCAGGAATTCCCCCAGGTTGACGGCGTCGAGTATGGCTACCCCTTTGATTTCATCGTGGAGGGCAGCACGGCGTACATGCTCACGATGTCCTTTGGATATCGGCCGGGCGGGCTCTGGTCGGTGGCGGTGCTGCGATCGGACGATCACGGGCGGAACTGGCGGTTCGTGCGGAACCTGACGGAGGAGTTTGGCGGGTTCCGAATCAATGAGAGCGGATTCGTCCGACACGGCAGCGGTTTTCTCGTGGCAACCCGCGGATACGACAACACCCTGCGATTGCAGCGCACGGACGGGGAGTTTCGGCTGGAGCGGCAGGTGAACCTGACCGAGGACTGCGACCGCGTGAATGGCTACATCGGCTGGCCGCGTGTCTTCGTGCGGGACGGCCGCACGTACCTGCTCGGGCGCAACTGGGTCGAGCCGCCGACGAAGAAACTCGCAAACCGTCCCCCGCATTTTCCCGGCCAGCCCGACAACCAGCAGCTTTGCCTGCTCCACTTCGATCCCGAGACCCTGGCGGTTGATCGCGTCGTCAGCCTGGACAACGCGGGGGGGCACCTGCCGGTGATCGACGGCTACTACGGCGTGCCATACTGGCAGGAACGCCATGGGCGCACTTGGTTCAACGTAATCACCTATCGCGCGGTCGGGCTCACCCAGCCGGATATCCTGCGACTGGAGTTCGACTGGGACGAAGTGCGCTAGGATGTATGCAGCGCCCGAGTGCGATCATCCCGGACCGCGAAGGGTGGCGAGCAGGTCGGAGATTCGAGCCCGGAAGACGGCGACGGAACGGTGTTGCGGCCGATCCTCGCCGCCGAGCACATACACCCATTCGCCGATTCGAGCCGAGCCCATCAGTGCCACGGCATGAGGCAGCGCGGGCAGTGAGTGGAACTGATCATTCGCGGCATCGTAGAGAAAACATTCTCCGGTCATCGCAGTTACGCCATTGGGATGTGTGCGCACGCCGCCGGCGGTCAGGATGTGACGGTCGGAATCGAGTGCGCAGACTGCGAGCCCCCGGACCGCGAATGGATAATCAGAGCGCGGTACCCATCGCCGGGTTGCCGGTTCGTAGGCCCAGGTTGCCGAGCCGTTAACCACGCGGGCTTGCTGCATGTCATAGGTGCCGCCGGGAAAAACAACGAGCCGCCCGTCCAACACGGCCGGTCGTGGGTGTAGAGCCGGGCCGCCGGGATAGTCAGGAAGCTTTTCGCTGCGCCCCGTTGCGAGGTCGAAAGTCCAAAATGAGGCGTGCAACCGCGCGAGGTCACCGATGTCGGTCGTGCCGCCGAGCACGTAGAGGGCGTCGCCGCTCACCACGCTGCCACAATAGGCGGTCGGTTGCGGCAGACGGCCAATGTTCCGCGCAGCACCATCGCGACCAACTGCAGTCAGGTCGTCACATGTTGCAGTGCCGTCGGTGCCGCCAGCGAGCACGAGCGCGTCGCCGGAAATCCCATACGCGCCGTAGGCGTATGGGCGCGGCAGCCGCGGCTGCTTGGTCCATGAGGAATCGCCCTCCCGCCAGTGCCAGCGGCGGTTCAGGGTGAGTTTCGCATTGTCCTCCCAGGCTGATCCACCGGCGACGTGCAATGAACCGTGATGCACCGCCAGCGCGAAGCCGGCGATCCCCACGGGCAGATCGGGCTGTCGTTCCCAAACGGAGCCGGCCTCGAGCATCGGTCCGGCGGCGAGGCCCAGGAGCATCGTCGCAAAGGATCGGGTGCAGGGGAGTCTCATGGTGCGGCGTGCGAAGGGCAGCGTGGGCAGGGGCAAAGGAAACGCAATCGGCGCCCGATGGAATCCATTTACTTGCCCTTGGCGCATTCCGAATCGGGACCGGTGGAGGTGGAGCGCCAATCCGAACCTCACAACCAACTGCCATCTTCTGGAGGAACGACCTCCGCATCGTCCGCAGACGGCGTGGAGCACGGCCCTCCAGCATGCACTCGATTTTTGTGAGAGGTTCGGGCTAACCGTCCGATTTGGACAACGGGAACCTGCGTCCGGCAAACGAGTAGGTGCCCGTCCCGCCAGCGGGCGCGCTCGCTCGGCGACCCCCAGCCCGGCGGAGTTCCTCGGATGCGGCCGCAGGCGTCGCCGGCCAGCCGTCACGAACGATCCAGTTGAAATACACCTCCGCCGAATCGGCGTCCTGGGACCAGCGCCACTGGCCGGCCGGCGGCGGAACCGGATAGCGGCGTACCAGCGGCACCACTTCCTGGATTTCCATCAGGCCGGCGCGCACAATGTCCTCGACGACCGGATTGCGGTGGGGCTCGCCGCGACACCAGACCCGAAATCCGAAGTACGCCGATGCCACCGCCCGGTGCAGCCGGGCCGTCAACCAGGTGCGTTCGAAGTAGCCGGTCAATGCGGCATGATCCTCGGGGGAGAGCACGGGCGCGAGCCGGCCGATGTCCCCGACACACGCCTCTGCCAGGGCCACGCCATGGTTCTTCTCCGTCACCACGTGGCGAAGGTACTCCTCGTTCATTTCCTCGCGGGCTTCGGACCAGCCGATCTCATGGAAGCGCGGGATGTCCCTCCAGAGGGAGGACGAAGGGTCTTTGACGAATGACGGAGCGAGGTGGCGCACGACATCACGCCAGTAATGGAATTCCCGATTCACGCCGTGGCCCACATTAGCCACGGGGGGCTCCAGCCATCGGCCCGAGACGTGACGTCCGTAACTGGAAACGTACGGGTCGTAATCGAGGGCGGAATGGTTGGCGAGATTCAGGCCGAGCGTGTACAGCGTCGATTCGACAATCCCGCGCGCGCGCTTGAATACGCGCTTCAGGGGTTCAACGGCTGCCGGGCCATAGCGACGGGAAATGAATTCATCGTAGACCTGCTCGGCGGTCACGTCCGGGTCCTCGGCGCCGCGCTTGAGCGCATGGAGATTGATCTCGCCCGGTCGCCCAACCAGATGGGTGCTGCCGTAGCGATCGACTCGCGCGGTATAGCCGGCGACGTGGGGCTTGCGGGCAAACGCCCGCCAGCGTTCCAGGAAGTATTCCGGCCAGGTGCCGGCAATGATGTTCTGACCATTGTATTCACCAGCGGCGTCGAATTCCACGATCGTGGGCCGCGGCACTTCGCCCACGTGCGGATCGTTGGGATGGGTCAGAAAGAAGTCGTGCGGCGTTTCCTTCATCACTAGGCGGACATCCTGCCGATCGATCCGCGCCACGGCGGCGAGCACATTGGCGTACTCCTGCCTGGAGTACGAGAAGGTGCGAAGATAGAGATTGAGTCCGCGTTCGCCGATGACCACCCCTGCCACGGCCTCGACCACGGCGGCGAGCTTGTCTGCGGGAGTCATCCATGCGGAGTGCTGGCGCTCGGCGCGGGCACCGGTTTCGATGAATGTCAGCACGATGCCATCGGCCTTCGGCGCGAGGTCCAGCATCTGCCGGTAGTCGGTCTTGAACCATGCCCAGAACTCCGCTGAGTCGAGATCCAGCGTCCCGCCCGGGCCGGTTCGAAATCGGGCGGGATAGTAGGCGAGAGCGTAGAACGTGTGATCCCACAGGACGACTTCCGCAATCCCGTGAGCGTGCGCCGCCGTGATCAGCCGGTTGACCCGCTCGCGCCGGGTGGTGTCCCGCAGACTGGACAAATCATGCACGAGGTGATGCGAGAGCTCGAGGTGGTTGATTCCAAACGCAGGTGCCGCCTCGAGTGTGGATATTGCCTCCGGCTCGAGTTGCGAAAGCAGGGTCCAGCCCCGCACGGGTTCCCCCGGTGGAAGGGGAGCCGCCCAGCCGGCGGCAGCGAGAGCCGTCGCCACAAGCGAAACGGCCAGGCTTCGGACCGCAGTCCCGGGGACGTTGTATGACGGCAAGACCCACATGGCTGACAAATGAAATTTCCCTGGAGTCCGCGGCGAATGGAGCCGTTCGGCAGGGTGTTCAGGGTAGGCCAGGGCGGAGGCTTCGTCTGTAGCGCCGGCGGAAGCGCGCTTCGCTCTCCCGGAAACCATGATTCGACCTGGCCGAGCTGGATCTTTTCCGGGTGGAAGGAGATGCCGAGCGACCATGTCAACGCGGAGATCTGACCTGCCGCGAGGATTCGAGTAGGTCGGGTCTATTTGACGCGACGTGACCTGGATGAAGTGATTGGGCGGCGCGAAAAGGGGACAGGTCAATAACGGCCGGAAGGGTGCGCAGAAAGGGACAGGTCAATTCCGCCTGAGAAGGCCCGGAAGGGACAGGTCAATGAGGCTGATAGGGACAGGTCAAAACAGGGATGCATGGCGTCATCATGCATTTAAAGAACTATATAGGAACAAGATGCGGCGGCGGGTGGGATATGGTGGCCCGAATGGTTGGCCGGTACCGTACGGAAGGTGGCACTGCTTCTGGAGCCGCGGATTCGGTTGGCTTGAGGGTGCGGCAGCGGCTTTCCTGTTTCTGATGCTTACCCCGCTTCGCGAACGGCTGCGCGCACTCGGCCCGGGCCTGATTCTGGCGGCGGCAGGGATTGGCGCCGGCGACGTCGTGGTCGCATCGGTCACTGGAATCCGGTTCGGGACCACGCTGCTGTGGGCGGTGGTGCTGACGGCGGTATTGAAATTTGTCGTGACCGAGGCGCTTGCCCGCTGGCAGCTGGCAACGGGTGAAACCATCGTCCGCGCCTGGGTGACGCGGCTACCGGGCTGGGTGGCGATCTATTTCGCGGCCTACCTGCTGCTGTGGACGTTCCTGGTCGGCGCGTCGCTGAGCAGCGCCTGCGGACTGGCGGGTGCGAGCCTGTTTCCCGGACTGCCGGTGCCGATCTGGGGGGCAATTCACGCCCTCGTGGCGGCGGTCCTGGTCGCGACCAACCGCTATGCCCGTTTCCAGTCGGTCATGAAGGCCCTGGTGGGAGTGATGGCGCTCTGCGTCCTGGGCTGTGCGCTGGTGGCACGGCCGTCCGTGCCGGACGTGATTCGCGGCCTGGTTGTCCCGAGCGTGCCGGCGGGCGGTGGTGGCGCGCAGGTGCTCGCGCTCCTTGGCGGCATTGGCGGCAGCCTTTCGGTAATCTGCTACGGCTATTGGATGCGGGCGGCAGGTTGGCGGGGCGTAGACAAGATCGACGTGGTTCGAAGTGATGTGCGGATTGCCTATGTCTTTACCGGATTGTTTGGCATGGCGCTCGTGATAATCGCAGCAGGGGTCCATGCCTCGGCGGTGGGCGGAGCGCGGATGGCGATCGAAGTGGCGGCGCGGTTGGAGTCAGTCGCGGGTCCGGCTGCCGGCTGGGTTTTCCTGTTTGGATTCTGGTGCACCGTGTTCACGGCGATGCTCGGTGTCTGGCAGGGAATCCCGCAGGTCTACGTGGACCTGCTGGGCGGATGGCGTGCCCGCCGGGCGGGTTACGGGCAGGCCGGGTACGAGATGCCCAACGCCGGTGCGACCGGTACGCATCGGGACCGCGGCATTTACCTGGCCGCACTCGGCTACCTGGCCGGGCCTCCGCTGCTGCTGCTTTGGTTTCGGCAGCCCGTTGCGGTGGTGATCATGTTCTCCATCGCGGGGGCGTTCTTCATGCCGTTCCTCGCGGCGACGCTCCTGTATCTCAACAACCGGCGGGAATGGATCGGCGAGTCCGCCAATGGCCGGTTGGGCAATGGCGCGCTGATCGTGTGCCTGGTCGTATTCGGGCTGGTCTGCGGCCGCGAATTGATGGTGATCTGGAGCCGGTGAGACCGTGAGGCTGTGAGGTAAGGCGGAGGACTGAGGACGGAGGACGGACGACGGATCGAGGTCGGTTCTCAGTCATCTGTCATCTGTCCTCAGACTGCTGAGACGATGAAGCGGTGCGACGGTGAGGCGGTGAGACCGAGGCCCGCGAGGCTTACTCGCCGGCCTTGCCCGCGGGTTTGCCGTACCACGCTTTGTCGAGCTTGAAGATCCGGATGGCGTTCTCGTGATAAAATTTGTCGAGCACGCTGCGGGGGAGATTCAGCGCCTCGACCTTGCGATTGTTATAGGTCATCTCGCCCTTGCCGGCATAATAGTCGTACTCGGCCCGGTACTGAAGTTCGAGCCGGTTGATGTGACCCTGCCGCATCTGTTCCGTCGCCGGGTATTTGTAGGGCTTCCAGTTGCCGTCGACGCCGTACATGATCCGATCGGGATATTTGAGGAATAGGGCACGCACCTTTTCCGTGGGATGGCGGGTGAGATTCCGGGTGCGGGCCGAGACCTCGATGTAGAAGTTGGGGTATTTCTCCAGGCGTTCCGCAATGCCGTCCAGGTCGTGCTCCATGCTGCCGAGGTGGGCGCCCACCACGACGAGGTTCGGATGCTTCCTCATGATATTGTCACGGGCGGCGATGAGCGCGGCGTGGCTGGGATACTCCGGCTTTCCATAAAGATGCCATTCCGGATTCTTGGAGTAATAGTGATAATGATTGCTGTCGGGATCGAGCGGCAGCCAGGCATCGATCGGCTCCGCAAGGTGGGCCTGCAGCGGTTTGCCTCGGCTGGCGATGTGCGCATAAATCGGATCGAAGAGCGGATCATCGGGCATGATGAACTTCCCCTCCTTGTCCTTGATCTCCATGCCGACCTGCTTCCAGATCTTCACGGCGACCGCACCCTGTTCAAATGTGCGATCGAGAAAGGCGATCACATCCTTCGTATAGGTGGGGGAGTGAATCTGCAGCAGGTCGAAGGTTGACGTGAACGGGTACAGGTCCGGGTGGTGTTCGTAGAGATCGAGCGCGATGGCGTGCATCTGCTCGAGGTATCCGTCCGTGCCGTCATTGCAGATATTGTTCGTGCGCAGGTTGATTGCGCGCAGGAGCCGGTTGAGCTCGGGGATGTCCTCGAAAACGTGGGAGTGGGCGTCGATCTTGAGCATCTGCTCGTAGGGTGGTGCCGGCTCGTCGTGGCCGAAAACGGGCAGCGCCGGGAGGCTGAGCAACAGTGCGACGGGAACGAAGGGATGACGCATGAGAGCAGGAATTCTTTCGCAGTGTGATTCTGGTGCGCGGCAAAGGAAAGCCTGGGATTCGACGGCCGAAGAACCCGCGCCTCGCCAGACCATTCATGGGACTTCATAAACCTCCACGAGCGCGAGGCCGGTGGCATTGTTCGCACCGGAGACATGAATCGTGTAGGCGCCCGGCGCCAGGGAGAGCAGGAGCGCGCTGTCCCGGCTGCCCTCGGGCAGTGCGAACGCGCCGACGGCGCGCGTCGCGTCCCGGATCGCATCGGCGATCGGTGACGTGCTCCAGCCTGCGTTCATGGCGATGCTCTGCGCGCCGGCATAAACGCTCAGCACGGGACCGGTCAGCACGCCGCTGACATTGAAAGGCTCGGCCGCCAAGGTCGGCCCAATGGCACGAATGAGCACGGTCTTCGGAGCGCCCTCACCCACGACCAGGCCGGGGATCAGGATGTTGGCCCCGGTGCCGACCTGGGCCCGAACCGACGTGTTGATCAGGGCGGAGGAAGGAACGCCGGCGGCCTCGGGAACGGCCGCGGCATCGGCATCGTAGATTTCCACGAGGGCGACACCGGTGCCGCCCTCGCGACCCGCCACGACCGCGGTGTAGGATCCCGGCTGGAGTTGGGCGAAGAGCGCGGCGTCACGGCTTCCGTTCGGCAGGGAAAAGGCGCCGAGAACGGGGAATCGTGCAGCGTCCGCCGGTGTCCAGTCATCATTTGCCGCGGCAACGGTGGTGGAGGAATCCGGTCCATGGAGCGTGAGGACGGGATCGGAAAGCGCATCGGGGACATTGAATGGCGGGGCCCCCAGTGTCGGGCCGACGGCGCGCAGCAGGACATGTTTGGCGGCACCGGGGGCGATCACGAAGCCCGCGAACAATGCGTTTGCGCCGGTTCCGACCTGGGCGCGGCCGGCGAGGTTCATGATTCGGCCTGGTCGCAGGCTGGGTTGTCCGAGCGCGCTGATCCAACTGCGCAGCAATGCCTCGCCGGCAAGGTCGCGTTCGTGGCTGGCGAGCGGCGGCATCTGGCCTGGTCCGCGCTGGGCCATCCTTTGGAGCAGGTGGGAGAGGGCGGGATCGCCCGGGACGACCACGCGGTTCGCCGGGTCGCCGCCCTGATTGACAAGGGCACCGTCGATGATGCCGGCGTGCGACAGCGGGGTTGCGGCGCGCGCGTCCCAGGAACCCAACGCTGTACCCGACGGCTGGTGGCATTGGGAGCAGTTGACATCGAGGTAGGACCGCGCGCGCAGTTCGATCGATTTCGTGGGATCACCGGCTCGTGCGAGCGCGGGGAGGCTTGCCGGAGCCGGCGGGACGGCGGTGTCGAGATAACCGGCTTCGGCGAGGGCGGTGATGATATTGGCGGTGCCTCCAGAAAACGGGTGGGTCCGATTGAGCTGCCGGGTGTTGAAACTGAGAGCGTGGCCACCGGCGGCGGTGTGACAGATCTGGCATTCGGCACGGCTCGGAAAACGCCACCTCTGTTCGCGGATCACACCGTGCTCGTTGACCTGAAAGGTGGCGTCGGCACCCTCCTCGGCGACGAGGGTGGCATCCGTCTGGCTATCGTTCCACCGATACGTGAGCCCGTACACACCCTCGTCGGTCTTCACCAGGAACCGGGTCTCGATCCGACGCGCAGTGGCGGGATCGCCGCGCGTCAGCTCGAGATCGAAATGTTTTACCCACACGGCTCCGGTGGGGAGGTTCCAGTTCCCCTCTGATGCGAATCCGAACTGACCCGTGCCGCTGGGGAGGGCGAACCAGCGGCGCTTGAGGGCATGGTCGGACCAGAACGAAACGTTCGGTTCGTAGGGAATCACTCCGGCTGCCGGAACCAGCGCGGCGACATCGCTGAAGGCGCCGGTCTCCGAGAGGGCGGTGGGAAACTCTGCGCCGCCGGCCGACGAGGCGGAAAGTCGCTTGATTGCTCCCTCCAGCAGATCGGCGAGGAGGATATCGCCGGACGCGGGATCCAAGCCGAAGGAAGCGATTCCGCTGTCGGTGGCGAGCAGGACGACGCGGTCCGAAGAAACGAGGTTTTCGCCATTCGGAGCCAATGCCCAAATTCGGCCGCTTGAAAAGTCGGCGAATAGGTAACGCCCGTGTAAACCGGCGTGGCGCGGACCGCGGTAGACAAAACCGCCGGTGATGGAGCCGCCAGCACTGCGCCCGTAATCCCAGACCGGAGGAACGAATGCCGCCGCGGTCGGAGGATTGCCCCGGGGACCGGTGATCGTTCCTTCGCGATAGCTCCAGCCATAGTTGCCACCCCGGATGATGACGTTGATTTCTTCCCGCGCACCCTGGCCGACATCGGCACACCAGAGCTGGCCGGTCGCGGAGTCGAACGACATGCGCCAGGGGTTGCGCAGTCCGGTGGCCCAGAACTCGGTCCGTACCGCGGCGGGGTTGACTGCGCTGCCGTTAAAGGTCGTGGCGCCGATGAAAGGATTGTCCGGCGGAATCGCGTAGGTTCCCGGATGAATTGCCGGGTGCGGGTTTGGAGGCAACGAGTCCGGACGGCGATCGACGTCGATCCGAATGATTCCCGCGAAGAAATCGCGATCGATCCGCTGGCTGTTTTGAAATTGATCGTTGCCGCCTCCCTCGTCGCCTAGGGATAGGTACAGGTAGCCGTCCGGTCCGAAGAGCAGTTCGCCACCATTGTGGTTGCCCGCTTGGTCGCGCTGGCTGAGCAGCGGCTCCTCGGAACCCGGGTCCGCGGTATTCGAATTGGCGGGCGAGACATGGAAGCGGGATAGCCGGTTATGCAGACCGCTGCCGGCGGCCGTTGTCGTGTCGATCGTGTACCAGACAAAAAACTCGCCGTTGCTCGCGTAGTTCGGATGAAACGCCAAGGCGAGCAGACCGCGTTCATCGTTGAAGCTCGACGAAACCGCCACGCGCGAACCGAGATCGAGGAAGAGCGTGCGCGACGGGGCTGCCGCCGTGACATCGGGAATGCCGTAAATCCGGCCGGTCTTCTCGACTACGAAGAGCCGGCGGGATTCACCTGGAGGTGTGACCAGGGCGACGGGTTGGGAAAACGCCAGCGAGGGAAATGCCCGCGTTGTCGAATACGTTGTGGCGGGCGGAGTGGCTGGCAGTCGCAACGTGGTGGCGTCAACCCGGACGAAGGATTGCCCGGCGGCTGAAACAGCACCCGCAAATGCGATCAGGGGTAGAGCAAAGCGCATGGGGGAACAGGGAGAGAATCGGCCACCCGGAAAATGTTCCGCCCAGCAGCGTGTCGAACTTAGCCTCCGACCAAGTTGGCCGGGAGGAAAGAGAGACGAAACACGCTGCTGGTTGGCCCTCGGCATCTTGTATTTTGGCGGGGTGGATTGCCCTCAATTAGGGACAGGTCAATTAGGCCACGGTGAGAGACAGGTCCCGGGCAAGGGTGCTCAAGCGTAAGGGACAGGTCAATTGACCGGAATCCGGTCCGGGGAAGGGACAGTTTGATGTGGCGTATCCTTGACGGACAGTCACTTGCGACGCTCATTCGGGTATGGCCGGCGCGAAGCCGGACCACGCTCGCCGCCTCGACCAATAAAAAGGCCGCGGCGACTGGCCGCGGCCTGGATTGACCGGAAATGTGAGAAGCGTCAGCCCACCGGCTGCTTCTGCATCTGCTTCTTGGCGACGTTCACGCCCGGCTGAGTGGTCTCCTCGGGAATCCGCATGCCATAGAAGCTGCGATATACGAATGTGAGCGCGACGAGGAAGAAGACGGTGCCAATCGCGATCTTGGCCGTCGAATTCGTCATCGTCACCGCAATCTCGACAGCGAGCAGCCCGAAGAGGGTCGTGAACTTGATCACCGGGTTCATCGCCACGGACGAGGTGTCCTTGAACGGATCGCCCACGGTGTCGCCAACGACGGTGGCGGCATGGAGCTCGGTGCCCTTCTGCCGGAGGTCAACCTCGACGATCTTCTTGGCGTTGTCCCAGGCGCCGCCAGCATTGGCCATGAAGATGGCCTGGAAGAGTCCGAAGAACGCGATGCCGATCAGATAGCCGATGAAGAAGTAGGCATTGAAGAATGGGAGCGCCAGGGAGAAGCAGAACACCACGATGAAGATGTTCCACATGCCCTTCTGGGCATAGACCGTGCAGATGCGGACGACTTCCTTGCTGTCCTTTTCCGAGGCGGTGGTGGCGGAGAGGTTCATGTTCTCCTTGATGTAGACCACGGCGCGATACGCGCCCGTGACCACGGCCTGGCAGGAGGCTCCGGTGAACCAGTAGATTACCGCGCCGCCCATGATCAGCCCGAGGATGACCTCGGGTTGCACGATCGAAAGCTTCGTGACCACGTCGCCGAAGAGATTTTCGAGCAGCATGATGATGCCGAAGACCATCGTGGTGGCGCCGACGACGGCGGTGCCGATGAGGACAGGCTTGGCGGTGGCCTTGAAGGTGTTGCCCGCACCGTCACCCTTCTCGAGTTGGTACTTTGCGTTCTCGAAATCGGGTTTGAATCCGAAGGATTTCTCGATTTCCGCCGCAATGCCCGGTTTCGACTCGATCTGGGAAAGCTCATACACGGACTGGGCGTTGTCGGTCACCGGGCCGTAGCTGTCGACCGCGATGGTCACGGGGCCCATGCCGAGGAAGCCGAATGCCACGAGGCCAAAGGCGAAGATCGGCGCGGCGAAGATGAATTTCTCCGGCATGATCGAAAGCAGTCCGGCGTTCTGGGAGAAATAATAGGAGATGAACATCAGCAGCATGATCACGAGGCCCATCCAGAACGCGGAGAAGTTGCCGGCGACAAAGCCGGAGAGGATGTTAAGCGATGCCCCGCCATGCTTGGAGCAGTTGGTGACCTCCTTCACGTGGCGCGAGTTCGTCGACACGAAGATTTTGGTGAATTCCGGAATCAGGGCGCCGGCAACGGTGCCGCAGCTGATGATGATGGAGAGCACCCACCACAGCGACGGGTGGATGCCGGTCTGGTGCGCCAACAGGAAGTAGCTGGCGATAAACGTGATCGCAATCGAGACCGCCGAGGTCATCCAGACGAGGTGGGTGAGGGGAGCCTCGAAATCGAAGTCCTTCTTGCTCCCGTAGAGTGCCTTGCTGAGACCCTCGTTGAAGAAATAGGAGAGGAGCGAGGTCACGATCATCAGGGCGCGCATGGCGAAGAGCCAGACAATGAGGATGGCCGCCATGGCGGGGCTCTCGATGAGCGCGAGAGCGATGAAGGCCACGAGGGCGACGCCAGTGACGCCATAGGTCTCGAATCCGTCAGCCGTCGGCCCGACGCTGTCACCAGCGTTGTCACCCGTGCAGTCGGCGATGACGCCTGGGTTCTTGGGGTCGTCCTCGGGGAGCTTGAAGACGATCTTCATGAGGTCCGAACCGATGTCGGCGATCTTGGTGAAGATGCCGCCGCAGATACGGAGGACGGAGGCGCCGAGCGACTCACCGATGGCAAAGCCGATGAAGCAGGGGCCGACCAGGTGGCGGGGCAGGAACACCAGGATGCAAATCATGAAGAACAGCTCCACGCAGACCAGGAGGAGTCCGACGCTCATGCCGGAGCGCAAGGGGATGCCGAGGGTGGCGAAGGGCTTGCCCTGGAGGGCGGAGAACGACGTGCGGGAGTTGGCGACGGTATTGATCCGGATGCCGAACCAGGCGACGCCGTAGGATCCGAGGATGCCCAGCACCGACGAGAGCAGGATGACGATCACGTTGCCTGCACTCATGTGCGACAGGAACCCGAAATAGTAGATCATGCATGCCGCGATCAGCGCCCAGAGAATCGAGAGGAACTTCCCCTGGGTGAAGAGGTAGGTCTTGCAGGTCTCCCAAATCATGTTCGAGACATTGAGCATCGACGAGTGGACGGGCAGTCCCTTCGTCTGCCGGTATTGGATCAACCCGAAGGCGGCTCCGATCGCGCAGAGCGCGATGCCTATGTACATGAGCATCAATCCGCTCATGCCCCCGAGTCCGTCGAAGCGGACCTGTGTCAAATCCGGGATGTGGATGTCAGCTTCGCTGGCGCGAAGGACCGAGGTAAGCGCGGACGCGGCCAGGAAGGCGGCGCCCAACCTTAAGGAGACACGTAGGTTCATAAGAATCGGAGACCGCGCCTGGCAGGGGATGTGGGGATTGCCGGGACGCAGGGTTTTTGACTGGCGTGGTTGTGGCGGGCAGGCCGGGACCGGGCGAGTCAATAGTGGGCCGTCCCGTTGCAGAAAAGCCTGACTAATCAATCAAGCCGTGCCCCTAATCCCGGCTAATTTGTGCTGCATCCGGGGCAGCGGTCGGGCCCGGCTGCCATGTTCGGCGTGGAAGCGGCATCCTGCCGCTTTCCGGGTCACTGAGTGATCGAGTGGATTCCGGCGGCGGCACGCCGCTGTCACTTGCCGGAAGCCGCGTGCGCGCGCCAGCGGCGCCAGCCGAGCAGGCCCAGGCTTCCGCCGAGCAGGAGCGCGCCATAGGTGGCAGGTTCCGGCGTGGGTCGGATTTCATGGTCGAACCACCCGTCGTGATCGCCCGCCACCCAGGTTGGCTTCAGGTCCGGGTAATCGCTGAATTCAATCTGAGAAAGCGGCGTGCCCCCGACCATGTCCGTACCGCCGAGCGGTGAGCCATTGATCGTGCTCAGAGCATACCAGACTGAGCTCTGTGCGGCGTTGTTGGCGACGCTAACCCAGTTGTTTACGGTCACCGAGACACCAGCATCGATGATGAGGCTGGCCGATGACAGGAAGGTGCCGGCGGAATTGTTGAAATCGAGGATGGTGTCGCCGGTGATGTGGATGGTGCCGAACGTGAAACCGCCGAGAAGCGAGAGGGTGCCGCCATCGAGGGTGAGCGTGAGGTTGGAGGCCGTGAAGCTGTTGTTGAAAGCCAGTGTGCCGGCCCCGGTCTTCTCGAACTCGCCCGCACCAGCCAGCACACCCGAGAACGTCGTCGTTCCGGAGGCGTAATCGGCGACGACGCTTCCACCGCTCGCGATGGTGAGGGTTGCGCCGGCGATCGCATCGATGGGCCCGGTTTCGAGCGTCGTACTGCCACCGACGCTGGTGGTGCCGCCATTGAGGTGGACGGCCCCGGTGGTCGCCGTTGTGCCGCTGAAATTAAGCGTGCCGGCGTTCATGTTGACTGTACCCAGCGTCGTCGTGGAGCCTGTGAAACTGAGGGTGCCGGCGTTCATGGTGACGGCGCCGAGCGTAGTGGTGGAGCCGGAAAACGTGAGGCTGCCGGTGCCGTTCTTGATCAAGTTGCCGCTGCCGCTGGCACTGCCGCTCACAGTGATGGCGCCGTTGTTGGCAGTCGTTCCGATGGTCAGGGTGTTGCCGGCGGTGGCGATTCCGCCGCCCAGCGTGAGACTCGTGCCGCTGTTGGCGGTAATCAGGGAGGAGGAGCCGAGCGTCACCTGCCCGCCAAAGGTATTGGTTCCGGCGATATTCCGCAGCGCGCCGGCCCCGCTGATCCCGGTGCCATGAAGTGTGAGCGGCTCGGCCACCGTGTTGAGGTTCCCATTGGCCGCATTGCTCAGTTCGAGCGCAGCACCGCTTCCGGCAACCGCCGTTCCCGCCAACCCACTGCCGAGCCCGCTGTTGTGTTGGAGACTGACAACACCCTGGTTGATGACGGTCGCGCCGCCATAGGTGTTGTTGCCGGAAAGGGTGAGCGTGCCGGTGCCATTCTTGGTGAGCGTTCCGGATCCGCCCATTGCGCCGCTGATGGTGGTGTTGCTGGAGCCCCGTACCTCGAGGGCGGTGTTGACCGTGACCGTGCCGCCCAGCGTGAGGAGTCCCGAATCGGACTGCGCGCGGGCATCGTTGACCGTGATGGCGCCGCTCCAGGAATTGTTGCCGGAGACGTTTTGCAGCGCCCCGTTGCTTCCGGCGCCGGTGCCATTGAGCGTGAGGAGTTCGTTGCCGACGGCGATCCCGCCCTGGAGCTGGAGCGTGCCGCCCGAGTTGACCGTCGTGCCCGTGCCGCTGGTGCCATTGGCATTCCCGAGAGCGGTGGCGTTCTGGATATTCAGGATACCTGCGTTGATCGTGGTCGTTCCCTCGTACGCATTCGCGCCTGTCAGCGTCATCGTGCCTGCGCCGGTCTTGGTCATCGATCCCGAGATGATCGCGGCGCCGATCGTAAGGTCGCTCGTGTTACCAACACCGCCGGTTACGTTGAAGGTCCGGTTGGTGAGCGAAGAATCGCCGTTGTGAATGGTCAGGCTCAGGGCGCTCGTGCCGGATCCGGAGATCGTGGCGGTTTCGCCTGCGAGCGGGTTCACGGTGACGGTGCCGTTCAGGTAGAGCGAACCGGTGGTACCCAGATCAATCGCACCGCCGTTGAAGGTCACTCCGGCAACGGATTGCGCCGAGAGGAGCGAGAACAGCCCGTCGCGGTTCAGCGTGATCGTGCTGTTGAAATTGATGAGTTCGCTGAACGTCGTGCCGCTTTGGATATCGAGCTTTGCCGAGCCTGCCGCGCCCGTGCCGTCGCCAATGACAATCGGGCCGTTGATCCCGAACCAGTTCGGATGGAGCGGGTCGTTGGGGAAGGTGTTGTAGATCGTCTCGGGCCGCAGGACGCCCTGCTGGATCGTCGTCGTTCCTGTGTAGGTGTTGTAATTGGAGGTGAAGCGCACGACATCGTCGGCGGTGTCCATGGCGACGACCACGTTGCCGGTTCCCGTGATTCGCGCGTTGATGCTGATCGCGCGGTGATCGAGGGCGGTGGTCGTGCCAGTCAGGGTGAGCGTGTTGCCGCCGAGGCTGAGGGTGTTGGGATCGACCGGCGAGCCCAGCGGGTCGTTGGTGCGATCATAGGCGGTGGGGCTGGTGCCGAGGGAAAGGAAGCTGCCGCCGTTGTGGGCGATCGTGGCATCGCCGCTGAGGACGATGTTGTTGGTCCAGCGATTTGTTCCGCTGGTGCCGACGAGGGCCCCGCCCATTCCGCTCGCGCCGGTTCCGGCGAGCGTGAGCGGGCCATTGTTCATGTTGCCCAGGGCACCATCGAGCCAGAGCGTGCCGCCTGACGCCACGGTCGTGCCCGCGGTGCCGCTGCCGAGCGCCAGCGCATTCTGGACTCGGAGTGTGCCTGCCTGAACCGAAACCGCGCCGGTGAATCCCGAGCTGGCGCCGGAAAGCGTCAGCGTGCCGGTGCCCTGCTTGACGAGCGTGCCGTTGGCATTGCCGCTCGTGAAGATGCCCGCGTAAGTCGTGCTGGTGTTGTTGCCGCCGACGGTGAAGTTCGTGGCGCTGCCCGGTGAGCCGAACTGAATCTGCGCCCCGGTGTTGCTCGAAGCGATCGCGCCCAGTGCCTCCGAGTAACCGTTCAGGTTGAGCACCGGCGTGCCGCCGGCGGTGAACGTGACCACTGCAGTGTCGGCGATCTGATTGGCGGCATCCAGGCGGATGGTGTCAGTGCCGGTTCCGTCGCCGATGGTGATATTGCCGGCAATCGCGGTGGCACTGCTGGTCTTGGCGAGGGCGAGCGTCCCCTCGTTGACCGTGGTGGTGCCGGAGTAGGTGTTGGAACTGGCGCCGCCCAGGGTGACAGTCCCGGCGCCCGTCTTGATGGCGCCGCCCGAGCCGCTGATGACATTGTTGAAGGTGATGGTTGAACTGCCGCCGGCGTTCAGGAGCGTGTCACGGTTCAGGGCGACCGTGCCGGAGAACGTGCCGGTGCCCGAAGCGATGTTGCCGCCCAGCGACGCGGTGCCCGAGCCGAGGTTGGCGACGGTGATTGCGCGCCCAACCGACACGCCACTTGCACCGATGAGCAGCGCCGTGTTATTAGCGCCGGTGTTCGCATCGTTGAGGGTGACCGTTGAAGTCGCGTTGCCGAGCGTGCCGCTCGAGCCGCTTGGGGCATTTGCGTTCAGCTGGAGCGTGCCCTGGCTTATGGTGGTGGTGCCGGAATAGGTGTTCGTTCCTGAAAGTTCGACGATGCCGGACCCCGTCTTGGTCACGCTGCCGGAACCGCTGATTGCCCCGCTGAAGATGATGTTGGAAGTGCCTTCGGCCGCGAGACTGGCGGACTTGTTGAGCGTGACTCCTCCGCCGAACGTGCCGGTGCCGGAGGTGATGCTGCCGCCGAGTGTTGTCGTACCTGTGCCGGCATTGGCGACCGTCACATTGCGGCCAATGGTGACGCCGGATGCTCCGATAAGCAGGGCAGTGGCGTTCGCACCGGTGCTTGCGTTGTTGATCGTCACCGCGGACGTTGCATTGCCGAGGGCGCCAGCTGAACCGCTGGGTGCATCCGCGTCGATCCGGAGCGTGCCCTGGCTGACGGTGGTCGTCCCGGTGAAGGTGCTGGCTCCGGCCAGCGCCCAGGTTCCTGTGCCGGTCTTGAGCAGCGACCCGGTGCCCGAAATCACGCCGGTGATGCTGCCGATTCCGGTGCTGGATCCGGCCAAGGTCAGGGTGCGAGTGCCCAGGGAAACCGTATTCGAGAAGAGGAGGCCGCCGGCGGCCGCTGCCGTCCACGTCTGGTTGGCGCCCAGGGCAAGTGCGTTGACGCTGAACTGCTGGTCGGTCGCACTGGAATTCGTGATGCCGGCTGCCGTGGCCACCGTGAGCGTCTGGAATCCAGTAATATCGTACGCGTTCGTCGTGCCGCTCGTGAACGTGATGGCTCCGATAGAGGTCGCCGAGTAGCCGATGCTCGGGGCAAGGTTGCTGGCATCGGCCGTATTGTCGAACTGGGCGGTGTCGGCCGCGCCTGGTGTGTTTGGTGTGCTCCAGTTCTGCTTCCGATTCCAGACGTTCGCACTGCCGCCGGTTCCTCCCTGCCATATGCTGGTGGCTCCGGATGCGGCACTGGCGATTCCCGCCAGGATGAGAGCGGCAATCGGCGCGCGCAGCCAGCAGGGCATGCCGCGGCCCGGACTACCCGTTGGCCGGGGGCTCGTACGATTGCATGCCGGGGTCTCACTCATGGCTGGACAGCCGCAAATGCTGGGCAATCCGCTGGTGGGCGTCAACGCACAAGGTGGGGGGATTACCCTAGTTATTAGAATCGCTTGGAAAGTGGCCCGCGCACGGCTCGTACGGATTCCGGGATGGGTGGAAATGCGTAATCAAGGTTTTCTGCTTGGACCCTAGGGGAGTTTACCTATTTTTTATAGTCCTACCCCTCAAACGAGGCTCATTTTAACCGGTTGGTCTTATCGCACAGCCCATGAAACGCCATATCTCCCGCATCAGATTCCACGGTCTGGTTTTGACGCTGGCCAGCCTGATGTGGCTGCCAGTTTCTCCGGATGCGTATGCGGTCGGTGACGGCGACGATCCCGAGCCTCCCGTGGTTGCCTATACCCCGGAGATCAACCCGCTCGGAACGCGGCAGGCCCCGTATTCCACGACCTATGACGTTCTCATTAAGTCGCCCTCGAACATGCTGGCGCAGTCGGCGGATGTGCCGGTGACGGTCACCTCGACCGCGCGGCCGCCTGGCGTCGACGCGGCGACAGCGGAAAGTTTCGTGATTTTATCCGCGCCGACCCTGAATTTTACGGGACCGGGACAGATACGAGCCTTGGGCGTTAAGATTGATATTTCCAGCAGCGCCGTGGAGGGGGCCTATGTATTCAACATTCTCGCGGACGGCTTTCCGCTCACTGCCGGCACGGACGCCTTCAACATCGGAAGCGCGATCAGTATTACGGTGGCGCCCGCGGATGCCGAGTACACAAAGCCGGTCATCGTGATTTCTGGGATTGATGGTGGAACGATCACGGCGGATGCGCTGCCTTACGGGCCGATCCCCTTCAGTTTCACAATCACATCGACCGGTCCGTATTCGAGCGAGATCAGCAGCCAGTCCTTCGACCTCGATGGCATTCCGGGATTGATATCGCTCAGTTCGCTGGAAGGGCAGGGCACGAAAAGCGTCAGCGGCACTGGCACCTTTTCACTGGCCAGCGAAGGCGTGCATGTGGTCACGGTGCGGGGCACGAACCTCGGTGGCACGACCGAGGCGACGGTCGCATTTGAGCTGTGGCTCACGGGAGTTCCGCCGAGGGTGCGGATCCTGACGCCGACGGACGACACGGTCGTCGCCTATGATGCCGCCGGCCCGCGACCGGCGATTCCGTTTCACTTCACCGCCAGCAGCACGTCCTCACCCGTGGAAGGATGGGACGCGCTGCTCGGGGGAGCCCCGATCAATCCGGTGATTTCGGGAGAGGGCACAACCGAACTATCCGGCGTCGCGGCTGATTTGGCCGGGGTTGTTGCGGGCGAGAGCCTGATTTTTGTCAACGCGAGCAACAGCTATGGCTCGGGACGCGGGACCAGTGTCACGTTCACCGTTAACCCGGTTGATCTGGTGATCGCATCTCCAGCGACGGAGACGATTTCGCTCCCGCCCGGAGCGGTCAGTGCCGACATCGGATTTGAATTCACCACGACCTCCCTTGGCGGGGTTGCAATCGATTCCGTGGCGGCCGAGCTGGATGGCGGGGCCATGGTGGTCGCAACGCCGGGTTTGACTGGAGCCGCTTCGGCAACGAGCAGCGGTACG
This sequence comes from Verrucomicrobiia bacterium, assembly GCA_011525695.1. Classification (GTDB taxonomy): domain Bacteria; phylum Verrucomicrobiota; class Verrucomicrobiia; order Opitutales; family Opitutaceae; genus ER46. Next base: position 15,374 of record WYBX01000014.1, on the reverse strand, counting down.
CTGGCGGCGGTCGGGATTGGCGGTCATACGTTCAGTGCACAGGGAACGAGCTCGGGCCTGACAGTCACGCGTTCGGTGGAATTTCGGGTGAAGGGTACGCCCGTGATTCAATGGGCCACGCCCTCTCCGATTGCGCTGGGAGAACCGCTTTCAGGCACACAGCTCAGCGCGGTCGCCCGGATGAGCGATGGCTCCCAGATTCCCGGAACTTATCTGTATTCGGCGCCGGCGGGTACGGTTCTGCCTGCAGGCAGCCATGAGCTGACGGTTTCCTTCCAGCCCAGCGATCCCATCAATTATTATGGCGCGACGGGCTCGACCAGCCTGCTGGTCTATGTGCCGGCGACACCCGAGGAGGTGGCGATCAGCGGCCTCGTTTATCATGATGTGGATTTCGATGGGGTGCGGAGTCCCACCTCCGAGCCGGCACTCGCCGGGGCTACCGTTCGGCTGCTGGATGCGATGGGTGCCGCGACCGCTGTCCACGTCACCGGCGCGAATGGGAGCTATGAATTCACCGTGGCGGCCAACTCCGGGTCCTACACGCTCGAGATTACCGGACCGCTGGGGATGTCGGCCACCTCAGCGGCTTCCCGCCAGACGGTCGTGGCCGGGATCGCCGGCATCAATGCGGCGGAATGCGGCTTCGGCCTGAATTGGAGCGAGATTGGGACGCTCACGGCCGACGGGATGTCGCAGGGTTTCTGGAAGAACAATATCGCGAAGGCGATTGCCGGTAAAACCAACGGCATTCAGGTGAGCAAAGCCACGCTGCTGTCGTATACGGCCGAGATTGCCGGGCTGGCCCTGGAGCCGTTTGATGGTCTCACGCTGAACCAGGCATCCGAGATCCTTTCAGGCAAGAACCAGCTCGAACTGCAGTTGCTGGCGGCCGAATACAATTTCGAGAACGGCGCCTACATCGGTGGCAGCGAGCCGCTGACCCGGGCGTTCGTTTATTGGGGCGAAGCGGTGCTGAGGAACGCGGACGGTTATTACAGCCGCGCCTACCAAAAGTTCGCCGCGGAGCGGTTCGAGGCCTACAACACCAGCCACGGCGCCAAAGTGCTGGGGCCGAAACCCTGATCCGCAGGAACTCGCGCTCTCGCGAGACAAGATTGCGTAGCCGGGCGCAGCAGGACTGCGCCTGCTACGGACGGTCAGGCCGCCAGGCCCGCTGCCAGCGCGAGGGCGCCCTTGGCGCGATTCAGGACGTAGAGATGATAGCCCGGCGCACCGTTCGCGAGGAGCCCGCGAATTTGCGTCAGAGCCCAGTCGATCCCGATCGTCTCCAGCACATCGGTGTTCTCCGCCGCGACCTCCAGGCGGGTGATTAGCTGCGCGGGCAGCGACGCGCCGCACATCTGGGTGAAACGCTGGATCTGCTTCAATGACACCACTGGCATGATCCCCGGGACGATCGGAACATGGATCCCATTGGCGCGGCATTTTTCGACGAAGCGGTAATAGACGGCATTGTCGAAGAAAAGCTGCGTGGTGACGAAGTCGGCGCCGGCGTCGACCTTCCGTTTCAGGTTCGTCAGATCGACATCCAGCGAGGGGGCCTCCGGGTGTTTCTCCGGATAGCCGGCAACGCCGAGGCAAAAGTCAGCGTGCCGCTGCTTGAGCAGGGCGACCAGTTCGTTGGCATGTTGGAGCCCATCGGAGGCGGCCTTGAATTCACTGGCTCCCTTGGGAGGGTCTCCGCGAAGCGTCATGACGTTGCGAAACCCGCCGGCATGGACGCGCTCGGCAATCGCGGCGAGTTCGGTTCTCGAATGGCCGACGCAGGTGAGGTGAGGCATCACCGTGAATCCGAACTCCGAGCGGAGCATGGCGCTGACCTGGGCGGTGCGGTCGCGGGTGGAGCCGCCGGCGCCGTAGGTGACCGAGACAAAGTCGGGTTTCATCCGCTGCAGCGTGGCGGCGGTTGCCCGCAATGCCTCGATACCCGCGTCATCCCTGGGCGGAAAAAACTCGAGCGAGCGAACCGGCCGCTTGAGTGGAAATAGATCTGAGATGCACCGATCAGGCGTCATGAACCCCGCGACGGAAGGGGAAACGCCTCCGGGCGTAAAGCGGGGAGTGCGTCACCGATTCCTTCAAGAGAGTGGAATCCCGAACCTGCCATACCATTCAACCGCGAAGCACGCGAAGACTCGCGGAGGGAGTTCGGAGAACCTTACGCTCCTGGCAAATGGCGAGCTGCCCCAGGACGAGCCAAGCTCCGCTGGCTCAGACCTCGCGCCGCTTCGCGCTCTTCGCGGTTCCCAATTGAATCGCCTCAGATCAAGGCTGCTTCGACTCGGCTGGAGCGGCGGCTGCCGGCGGGGGCGCCGGTGCAGGTTCGAACAATTCCTCGGATTTCTGGGGAAGGCCGGTGAAGGTGTACTCGGCGATCTGGAACGCACGCTTCGCCATCAGGGCATTGATCGGAGCCGACGCGTCGCTGTGCGTCACGAAGGCATAGACCGGGCCGGCCGGGATGGTCTCGAACTCCGGAGCCAGCGGATCATCCTTCTTCTCCTCGTCCTTCTTGGCCGAATCCTGTTTCGCGAGATCGGTGACGCTTCCCAGTGACGCGGGACCGGCAGGCTCCGGTGGCTTGAGCTTCTTTTCCTCGGGTTTGCGGCCGAGCGCGATCGTGATCGTCTTGCCATCGAAGGTCGTGAATTTGAACGGACGCGCATTGGCCTTGGCCGCGACCACATTGGGATCGTTGAGCTCGGTGGTGTCACTGAACCGCAGTGTTCCGAGGGAGTTCAGGACGGAGGTGATTTTGTCGGCCTTCACCTGCTGGCCATCCGGCGTCCGCTCCGACGTCCACGGATCGGCGGCCTTGGCGCGTGAGACGGTGACGGCGGCACTGTCGGGGAAAGGGATTTCAACCTTGGCTACATCGTCGGGCTTCAGGTTCAAAATCTCGGCCTGCGCCCAGTTCCTCGGCTCGGGATCGAGCCAGGCGCTCAGGTTGGCAAGATAGGCCTTCGGTTCGTCGCCGAACCGCACGAACCGGCCGCTGCCGGCCTCCGGCGTCCGGCCCAGCGTGATCGTCCAAAGCACCTTGTCGGCTGCGTCCCGCAGCGAGAGGGTGGTGTCCTTGAACTCGAGCCGGGCGATTCGGTCCGGGTTGGTGGTGACGAGCCGCTGGATCTTCGCCCCGGTCAGGTCCCCGACCAGCCGGGTGAGCTTCTGGAAATCGGCGGGGAAATCATGATAACTCGGCACCCGCCAGGTGCCGTCGGGCTGCCGGGTGAGCGTGACGGTCTTGCCGGCATCGGTGATTTCCAGCTTGGCCGCCTGCTCAACCGTGGCGGATTCCACCAGCGGCTGGCCGATCCGCGGATCGGCAGACGGTGGAGCAGGGGGGCGCCGCACGATAAAGACGACGAGTGACAGCGCCGCGAGCACGGCGACGGTGACAATGAGGGTCTTCAGTTTCATCGGGGAGTCACTGTTTTCTCCGGCGGTGGAACCACAGGCCGAATGCGCCGACGAGCACCGGGGTGGCCAGCAGGTTGATGATCAGGAGCCGGTTCTCGAGCCGGTCGATATCCTCACGCAGGGCGCGGCGGATTTCGCGCCGTTCGCCGCGCTTGGCGGCCTGCTGCTTCTGGAATTCCTCGATTCGCTTCGCCATCTCGGGAGTCGCCACCAGCCGGTTGCCGGTGGTCGTCTCGCCCTGGAGCTTCGAAAGATCCGCGGCGAGCTGGCTGAGTTCGGCATCAACCGCGGTGAGTTTCTCCTGGTAGCGCTTCTGCGCCTCAGCCTCCATCTTGCGCACCACGGTGAAGGGCCGGAGTGAGGTTCCCTTGCCGCGAATCGAGATCAGGTCCTGCGAGCCACCGAGGAATTCCACCGTGTTTGCCGCGAGGGCGAGGTTGTCGTTGAACGGCTCCGCCGCGGTCTGGCCGAAGAAGTTGTATTTGCGCAGCGAGTAATCGTCGAAGAGCCAGTCGGTGTCGGCGATGACGAAAAGGGTGGAGCTGTCCTTCGATTCGGTGAGATGGGGTGCGGCGGGCGGCTCGGGTTCCTTCGCCTTGGCGGCCGCGTCGCTGTCGTCCGACTTGGCGGCGTCATCGGCAGGCTTCTCCGGTTTCGGCGCGCCGTTGGGGAACGCGCTCTTGAACTTGCCGGTGACGAGCGCGGCGATGGTCTTCCGGCCGCTGGGCGTGATCTGGCGGCTGACATCCTCCGGTTGGGCAAACTGGAGCATCATGGCCTCGACGGTGCCCGCCTGTTCGGAGGTTTCGATGAGCGGAGTGAACGTGAGCGTGCTGCCGGCGGTGGCCGAGAGGCTGCCTGGCTCGATGAACATCGCAGAATTGAGCTGGGCGGTGGCCAGCGCGGTGGAATTGAAATTCTCCTGCCGCAGGCTGATCCAGATGGGAAGCCGGGCGATGCCGCCGCCTCCGGTCTGGACCTGGGTGGCATTCTCGAGATCGCCCACGACCTTCTGGGCGTCGTACTGGATGCCATAGGCGTTCAGCAGGGTGGGCAAATCGCTCGAGACGTTCTGCGGGCCGCCGCCCATCATCATCTGCTGCGGGTTGCTTTGCCGCTTGAAATGCTGTGAAGACGGATCCAGCGCGAGGAACACGGGCTTGCCGCCCAGCAGAAACTGGTCGATCGCGAACAATAGCGGTTCGGAAAGGTTTTGCGGATGGGCGATGACGAGGAGATCCAGCCCGGAGGGCAGTTCGGTGGCGCTGGGTTCGACGCGCTCGATTTCGAACGCCTGCTCCCACTCGTTGACCACGAACTGGCTGGGCTGCGGCTGCTGCCGCATCATCATCATCATCTGCATCTCCTGGGGGCTCGTGCCCTGCAGCGGCAGACTCGTCAGCAGCCCGAGTTTGGGCTTGTCGAACTGCTGCACGGCATAAACCAGCTTCGACAGGTCGTATTCGAGGAACTGCTCCCGCTGGGGCGTGAATGCCGGGATCGTCTTTTGCTGGTCGGCCTGGGTGACCACGAGCCCGAAGAAGAACTGCTCCCCGCCCTGCTGGGAGACCTGCGGTGTCAGGCCGGCCGCCGTCGCCTTTTCCTCCTCCGGCGTGTCCGGTCGCGGGTTGATCACCTGCAGGGAGACCTTGCCGCGCGAGGCGCGGACGTACTGGCGGAGCATTTCCTCCACGCGCGCCGCATAGTTCTTGTAGGCGATCGGCAGCCCGCTGGCGTCCTTGGAAAAATAGAGTTCCAGGGTGACGGGTTCCTCGATCTTGGCGAGCATCGCGTTGGTCCCGTTGGAGAGGGAATAGATCGAATCGGCAGTGGCATCGAGCCGGGCCGGGATGGAGGAGGCGAGGTAGTTGACCAGCACCAGCCCGAGGAAGAGCAGGGCGACGGCGAGGAGTTTGCTGCCAGGTTTCATGGGCGCGGCGCGCGAGGGGAAGTTGACATTTGCAAAGGGAGCCGGGGTGTCAGCGTTCCAGGACGATGACGTTGAGGAAAAGGGTGAAGCCCATCAGGGAGAGGAAGAACACGACATCCTTCGGGTCGATCAGGCCCTTCGTGAACGCGTCGTAATGGGTGATGAAGCTGAAGTTCGAGAGGGCATCGGCGACCGCGACCGGGAACCAGCCTTCGAGCGTCTCGGTGAAGCTGCTGAAGCCGAGGAACAGGAGCACGGCGCAGGCGCCAAGGCTGAGGACGTAGCTGATGACCTGGTTCTTGGTCAGGGCGGAGGCGAGTGCGCAGACGCCGAGATAGCCACCGGCCATCAGGATCGCGCCGAAGTAGGTTGTCAGGATCACGCCCCAGTCCGGATCGCCCAGGTAGCCGACCGTGATTGCCATCGGGAAGCTGAGCAGGACGGCGATGGCGAGGAAGGCCCAGCCGGCAAGAAACTTCCCTACGACCGCCTCGAGCGTGGTGACCGGCAGGGTGAAGAGCAGTTCGACCGTCCCCGAGCGCTTTTCCTCCGACCATAGCCGCATGCCTGCAGCGGGCACGATGAAGAGGAAGAGCCAAGGGTAGAACGTGAAGTAGCTCTCCATCCCCGCGATCCCGGCCCGGAAGAATCCCCCGTAGCGGGAGAACGCCAGCGAGACGGAAATCACGAGGAAGGCGACGAGGAAGACGTAAGCGACCGGTGAGCGAAAATAGCCGAGAAACTCGCGTTTGAAGACCGGAGAGATTTGGCGCATGGATAAGAGGACTAGGGACCAGGGACTAGGGACTAGGGACCAGGGACCGCGTACCATCGACTGGGGAAAAGGTAAGGGGCTGAATTTCCCCTTGGTCCTTGGTCCCTGGTCCATGGTCCAGCGCGGAGCGCATCAGATATCTGCGTGGGTCAGGCTGCGGAAGATTTCGTCCAGCCGCGCACCGGGCTGGCGGGCCCGGAGCTGGGCGGGGGTCTCGTCGGCGACAAGCTTGCCGCGGGAGATGATGATCACCCGGGTGCAGACGGCGTCCACCTCCTCGAGGATGTGGGTGGAGAGGATCACCGCCTTCTCCGCCGCCATGTTCCGAATGAGGGCGCGGACCTCATTCTTCTGGTTGGGATCGAGCCCATCGGTCGGTTCGTCGAGCACGAGTGCGGGGGGATCGTGGAGCAGGGCCTGGGCAAAGCCCACGCGTTGCTTGAAGCCCTTCGAGAGGGTCTCGATGGTCTGCTTCCTGACCGGGTTGAGATGCGTCAGCTTGATCGCGCGTTCAATCGGGGCGTCTGCGCTGGAGTTGTGAAAACCGCGGACATCGGCGATGAACCGGAGGAATTCCTCGACCGTCATTTCCGGATAGGCGGGGGCGCTCTCGGCGAGGTAGCCCAGCTTCCGCTTGACCGTGACCGGCTCGGCGGTGACGTCGATGCCATCGACCGTGGCGGTACCGGCGTCCGGCCGCAGGAAGCCGGTGATCATCTTCATCGTCGTGGATTTGCCGGCGCCATTGGGTCCCAGGAATCCCAGGATTTCGCCGCGCTGGACGGAAAACGTGACGCCGTCGACGGCGCGTTTGGCGCCATAGGTTTTGACGAGACCTTTGACTTCAATCATGGGGCGAGAACAGGCAGGATGGAGCGGTGAGACCGGCAAGACGGAACAAGTTCCGTGTTGGTTGCAACTGGAAGCGTCGGGTAAAAATTATCCCGCGCGGCAGCCGCAAGAAAAAACAACGTCCCGGGTGGCAGGGTTTCAGCGCTGCCGACCGGGGATGCGAGGGGCGGCCGGCGACTTTCTCCTGCTCGTGGAGCCTGCTCATGCGCCGGTCAACTCGCGGTCCTTTTCGGTTTTCAGTCGCAGCTGCCCGCAGGCCGCATCGATTTCGTGGCCTTTTTCGCGGCGGAGCGTGACTGAAACGCGGCTGGCGCGCAGAATTCCCGCGAACCGCTCCTGGCGGGTGAGGCTGGGGCGCTTCCAAGGCAGCCCGGCCACGGTGTTGTAGGGGATTAGGTTCACGTGCGCATGAAGGTCGCGCGCGATGTCCCGGAGTTTCTCCGCCTGATCGATGGAATCGTTGACATCCTCGATCAGGATGAACTCGAGCGTAACCATCCGGCCGTGACGCTGGGCGAAGGTTTTCACTGCCGGCAGGAGTTGCGCCAGCGGGTAGGCGCGGTTCACGGGCATGATCTTCTCCCGAACCTCGTCGGTCGCGCCGTGCAATGAAACCGCGAGCCGGAACCCGAGATCCTCGCCGGCCAGCTGCAGGATCCTGGGGACGAGACCGCTGGTGGAGATGGTGACCCGGCGGGCGCCAAAACCGAGCCCCCATGGCGCATTCAGGATGGTGAGCGCGCGAAGGAGGTGGTCGTAATTCGCAAGCGGCTCCCCCATGCCCATCACGACGATGTTGTCGAACGAAGCCAGCTCCGAGCGGGCGCGGGGCGTGCGCTCATCCTCGCGATAACAAATCTGGAGAAGCTGGGCGACAATCTCGCCGGCATTGAGATCGCGCTTCAAACCGGCGAGCCCGCTGGCGCAGAACACGCAACCCATCGCGCAGCCCACCTGGGTCGAGATGCAGATCGTCTTCCGGGAATGCTCGAGCCCGACGCCTTCCTGGGGCGCGCGAATGATCACGGTCTCGATCAGCGAGCGGTCGCGCAGCTCCAGGAGCAGCTTGTCGGTGACATCACTGGACTGCCGATCGATCACGAGTGAGGCCGGCATGAGGTCGAAGGTCTCCGCCAGCCACTGGCGCAGGGCGATGGGCAGGTTGGTCATTTCATCCCAGGAGCGGGCCCGCTTCTTGTAGACCCACTCCAATATTTGTCGGGCCCGGAAAGCCGGCTCCTGCCGCGCCTCGAGCGTGGCGGCGAGCGAGTCGAGCGTCTCGCCCGTGAGCGGCGGCTTTGCCGGGGTGTATTTCATGATCTGCCCGGAGCGTAGGGCGAGTCGGGTGGCGCGCAAGCGGCTGGCCAACCCCCGTCATTCGTGGACGTGAAATGTCTGGGCCAGCGCGTTTTCTCTTCCGGACGGGTTCACGATGTCTTTTATGAAGCGGGCCGAGAACGCCTCTCGCTCGTGAATTCCGCAACCAGCCTGCTGATCCTGCTGCCGATGACCGCCGCTGCCGCCCCGTCCTTCCATGGTCGAATCGAGCGATTCGATCCGTCATTCGAGCAACTGCTCGCGCCGGGCGCCACGCTCGAAAAACTCGCGGAGGGCTTCACCTGGTCGGAGGGCCCGGTGTGGCTTGGCGATCAGTTGATATTTTCCGACGTGCCGGAGAACATCGCCTATCGGTGGAAACCGGGCCTGGCGCGACCGGAGGTGTTCCTTAACCCCAGTGGGCTCCTCACCCCCCAAGCCGGATTCCGTGAACCGGGCAGCAACGGGCTGACGAGGGACGAACAGGGCCGGCTGCTGCTATGCCAGCATGGCGAACGCCGCGTGGCGCGCTATGAGCAGGGGCGGTTCACTTCGCTGGCCGATCGCCACGAAGGGAAGCGGTTCAACAGCCCGAACGATCTCGTGCGACGCCGGAACGGCGAAATCTATTTTACGGATCCCTCTTATGGCCTGGAGGGGATTGACCAATCGCCGCTCAAGGAGATCCCGTACAACGGGGTGTATCGGATTGCGCGGGACGGCACCGTGTCGCTGCTGACCGGCGAGCTCACATATCCGAACGGGATCGCCTTCTCGCCCGACGAGTCGATTCTCTACGTGGGCGTGAGCGACGAAAAGGCGACGCGGATTGTGGCGTTCGACGTGCTGCCGGACGGTGCGATCGCGCGCCCGCGGACCTTTTTCGATGCCCAGCCGCTGTTGGATTCCGGCGCCAAGGGCCTGGTTGATGGGCTCAAGGTGGATCGGGCGGGGAATGTCTGGAGCAGCGGGCCCGGCGGGATCCTGGTGCTGTCACCCGCGGGCCGGCTCCTCGGCCGGCTGAATACCGGGGTGGCGACGGCCAATTGCGCCTGGGGTGATGACGGCGGCACGCTCTACATCACCGCGCACATGTTCCTGCTGCGGGTGCGGACGCTCACGAAAGGCGCGGGCTGGTAGCGACCGGGCCGCCCAGTCTTGTGTTGGGCGTGGAGTTGTCCATGGGGCCGAGGCGCCCGCGGCCACCCGCGCATGCGGATTCCATGTCGCAGCTGCGACAGGGAATCGCAAGGCCGGGTCGAGGGCAGAAGGCAACGTGCGTCCGAAGCCGTATGAGGCACGCCGGCGAGCGGCAGCCCTGCAGGCTCAGGATCGGGCCAGGGCCCGGTTCAGCGCACTCACGATCGCCTTGATCGATGCAAGCTCGATGTTGGTGTCGATCCCGGCGCCGAAGAGCGAATGGCCGCGTCCGGTCTTGATTTGGATATAACTGACCGCCCGGGCCTCGGAACCCTTCCCGAGCGAGTGTTCCGCATAGCTCAACACCTCGAACTTCGGGAGGTCCGTCGTACTCAGCGCGCGGGTGAACGCATCGATGGGCCCGTTGCCCTCGCCGGTCAGCTGGTGCGTCTGCCCGTCGATGGTCAGCGTGGCCTCGCAGCGGACGTTGCTGTCGCTTTCGGCCGTCTTGAAGGCCTGGAGCGAAATCGGTGTCGTCCGCTCCAGGTATTCCTGCCGGAAGACGGCGTGGAGATCCTGGGCGCTGAGCTCGGTCCCCCGGGCATCGGCCACATCGTTGATGATCCGGCCGATCTCCTTGTGCATGAGCTTGGGCAGTGTGAACCCGAATTCATGCTCCAGCACGTAGGCGACACCGCCCTTGCCCGACTGCGAGTTGATCCGGATGATTGCCCGGTAGCTGCGGCCGATGTCGGCCGGGTCGATCGGGATGTAGAGGACATCCCACGGTGCCTCCGGTTTCTGGGCGGCCCATGACTTCTTGATCGCGTCCTGATGCGATCCGCTGAACGCCGTGAACACGAGTTCGCCGGCATACGGCTGGCGGGCGGGCACCTCCAGCCGCGTGCAGCGTTCGTACACCTCGCGGATGGCGTTGATGTTGCTGAAATCCAGGCCGGGATGAATCCCGTGGGTATAGAGATTCAGGGCCACCGTCACGATGTCGAGGTTGCCGGTCCGCTCGCCATTGCCGAAGAGCGTGCCCTCGACGCGGTCGGCCCCCGCCAGCAGGGCGAGCTCGGTCGCGGCGATCCCGGTGCCCCGATCGTTGTGCGTGTGCAGCGAGATCAGCGTGCAGTCGCGACGCCGGAGATGCGTGGCCATCCACTCGATCTGGTCGGCATGGACATTGGGCGTGGCGTATTCGACCGTGGCCGGGAGGTTGAGGATGATCTTGTCCGCGGGCGTCGGCTGCCAGATGTCGGTGACCGTCTCGCAGACCTCCAGGGCGAAATCCAGCTCGGTGCTGGTGAAACTCTCGGGAGAATATTCGAAACGCATCCGCGTACCGGCGTCGACGAGCGACCGGGCATGCTGCTTCACCCAGGTCGTGCCCTGGGCCGCTATCTGCACGATGTCGGCCCGGCTGGCATTGAAGACATGCCGCCGCTGTGCGGGCGAGGTGGAGTTGTAGAGATGGAAGATCGCGTTCTTCGCACCCCGCATCGCCTCGATGCTGCGGGTGATGAGCTCCTCACGGCACTGGCAGAGAATCTGAATCGCCACGTCGTCCGGGATTCGCCGCTCCTCGATCAACCGGCGGCAGAAATCGAACTCGATCTGGGAGGCGCTGGGGAAACCGACCTCGATTTCCTTGAAGCCGATCCCGACGAGCAACTCGAAATACTCCAGCTTCTCCTCGACGCTCATCGGCTGGGCCAGGGCCTGGTTGCCGTCGCGGAGGTCGACGCTGCACCAGATGGGTGCCCGCGTGAGCGTGCGGTTGGGCCACTGCCGGTTGGGCAGCGAGACGGGGGGGAAGGATCGGTATTTCGTGACAGGAGCGGGTTGCATGACCGGAAAATGAGCTGACAAATTGGAAAGGAAGGGAGGCTGCGAATCGAACCGGCCGTCGAGGCCGGGCGGGAGTGTCAGCGCGCCGTGACACGGCGGCGACAAGAAATCAGGCCTACGCACGACCCGCTGCTAGGCAGCGTCCTAGAGGTCGTGCGCGTCGGTAAGTCGGAGGGCCTGGAGCAAAACTCGCATTGGTCGGGTTCCTCGTATCGGCTGGGGCCCGTGGAAGTCAAGGATGTGTCCAGTCGCGATGCCGGGGGATGTAACCCACCGGGGCTGCTTGCGTCTTGGCTGGTGTGCATGGTTTTGCCTCTCTTTTTCCATGGCTGATGACGTCGTGCCGTTCGATCTGGCAGGCTGCCTGGTGCGCGTCCGCGAGCGGGACCAGCAGGCGGCACGACAACTGGTGGAGCACCTGTATCCCATGGTCATCCGGATTGTGCGCGCCCATCTGCCCCGGCGCGTGGCCGAGGAGGACCTTTCACAGGAGATTTTCCTGAAGATGTTTTCGCGGCTGGCACAGTATCAGGGTGCGGTGCCCTTTCCCCACTGGGTGTCCCGGATCGCGGTGACGACCTGCATTGATCATCTGCGGGCGCAAAAGCGGCGGCCCGAGTTTCGCTGGGCGGACCTTTCGGAGCAGGAGACCGATGTGCTGGATGCCGTACTGACGAACGAAAACGACCTTGCCGCGAACGATGCGATGGCCGCGCACGAGCTCGTGCACAAACTGTTCGCGCAGCTGAAGCCCGAGGACCAGCTGGTGTTGCGGCTGCTGGATCTGGAGCAGAAGACGATCGCCGAGATTGCGCAGATCACCGGCTGGAACCAGTCACTGATCAAGGTGCGTGCCTTTCGGGCGCGGCGAAAGCTGAGGCGGCTGTTTCAGGAACTCAGGAAAAAGGAACGCTCATGAACCTCTACGATTCCCGTCATCCCTGGAGCCGGTTGATCCGGGCTGCGCGAGCGGTTCGCCCGGAGCAGCCGGGGGCGGCGCCGCACGGGTTCAGCACCCGCGTGGTGGCGCTGGCCTGGACGAAGGGGACGTCGGCGGGCTGGCTGCTCGAGCGGATTGCCTTCCGGGCGGTTGGCGTCGCCGGATTGCTTGCCGCGCTCAGCCTGATCCTGAACTATTCGACGCCGGCGACGGGAGGAGCGACCGACTGGCGCGATGAACCGGTGATGTTGCCAGCCGACGACGTGGTGGTGATGGTCGACCTGATGGATTGAACATGGACAAGCCCTGGAAAGTCATTTTCGCGTTCGTGGCCGTGTTCATTGCGGGGGCGATTTTCGGCGGTGTGTTCACGTTGCGCACCTCCGGGAAGCGCTGGGCGGGACCACCGGCGCCCAAGGTCCGGATTGAGAAGCGGCCGGCGACGCCCGGGCCCGGGGCGGCGGCCGGACAGGCGAGCGGCACGGCACCGACCATGATGCGACAGTTTACGCAGCGCTTGAAGCTCACGCCGGAGCAGCGGAAGGCCATCAGTCCGATCCTGGCGCGGGCGGCGGAGGACTGGCAGCGGCTGCGGCGGGAGAACGTGGAGAACACGACGCGGGTGAACGAACGGATGTATGCCGACGTGGCGGCCCAGCTCTCGCCGGAACAGCGGGCGGAGCTCGAAGTCATGCGCAAGCAGATGCAGGAGCGGATTCGGCACGCGCGTGAGAGGGCGGGGGTCCCCCCGCGGAACGCGAAGCCGATGGGCGAGCCGCCACCCGAAGGACCGAGGGAATAGCGTGTTGCCGGCGCAACCGGGGTCGCCGGACCGGGTGCGGGCGCGTGACCTGCAGGGCTGCGGCAGGAATCGCGAAATCGACCTTGCACGCGGGCGGTCGCGGAGCATGTTCGCGGCGGCCAGGTGCCATGCATGGGCAGGCGCGTGAACTCCGCCAGGACCGGAAGGTAGCAACGGTAACGACGTTCTCCCAGTGCCGTGGAGTGCCTGGCCACTTTTATTCTCCGGACCGCTGCCATTAAGGTCATTCCGATCATGGAGGGCCGTGCTCCGTCACGGCCATTGTTCGATGAGCTGCGCAGGACGAATGTCACATTGGGTCTGTGGACGACACGGAGCGGTTCGACGGGTTGAAGATCCTGAGCCCGCCGAAGGGCTCACGGTCCCTGCCGAGGGAGTCGTTTCTCCACGAATGTCATTTTTGCCCCCGCGGCGGACGAAAGCCGGCGAGCGACTCATCGTGCCGGCCGACCAGGAAAAGGCCACGTCCCGTCCCGGGCATCGAGGAGCCTGCTCCCGGCCGGATCGGGCCGCAGTCGGATCCGATGCATTTTCGATTTGCGATTCCAGCCTGCGAAACTCTGCTAACGCGCAGTGTCGAGCACCTATCAGGTTATTGCGCGCAAGTGGCGGCCGCAGACATTCGAGGATGTCGTGGGCCAGGATCATGTCGTGCGCACGCTGCGGAATGCGATCAACCGCGGCCGGATTGCCCACGCGTACCTCTTCGTGGGCCCGCGGGGCACCGGCAAGACCTCGACGGCCCGGATCTTTGCCAAGGCGTTGAATTGCAGCGGCGGCCCCAAGGCGGATTTCGACGTCGATGATCCCGCCTGCAAGGCCATCGCGGAAGGCTCGCATCTCGACGTGATCGAAATCGACGGCGCCTCGAACAACGGCGTGGATCAGGTGCGGGACTTGCGGGAGACGGTGCGGTACGCCCCGGCCCAGGGGAAGTTCAAGATCTACATCATCGACGAGGTGCACATGCTCTCCGCGGCGGCGTTCAACGCGCTGCTGAAGACCCTGGAAGAGCCGCCCGCGCACGTGAAATTCGTGTTTGCGACCACCGATCCGCAAAAGGTGCTCCCGACCATCGTGTCACGCTGCCAGCGGTTCGACCTCAAGCCGATCCCCAATGAACTGATTGTCGAACGGCTGAAGAAGATTGCGCAGGCCGAGAAGATCAAGGTCAGTGCCGACGCCCTCGCCTCGATTGCGCGGCTTGCCGACGGTGGAATGCGGGATGCCCAGTCGATCCTCGACCAGATGATATCATTCTGCGGCACGGAGATCACCGAGCCGGATGTGCTGGATGTCTACGGACTGGTGGCCGCGAAAACCATCCAGGAGCTGGCTTCCGCGCTCGCCGCGGCGGATCACCGGAAAATTGTCGCGCTCGTGGACGAGTGCGACGCCGCGGGCCGCGACTTGGTGAGGCTCCTGATCGATTTGCAGGGACTGATCCGGAAGGCATTGCTCGATTCCATTGCCGCAGGAGGACGGACCGATCAGCTGGGCGGTGTCGCCCTGACCACTGAACAGCTGACGCGGATGCTTGACGCCTTGCGGGAGGGTGAGGGCAACGTGAAGCTGGGCCTGGCGGAGAAGGTCAATTTCGAGGTCACGCTGCTCAAGGCGGTCGAGGCAAGCCGGGCGCGTGCCATTGACAGCCTGATCAAGGAACTGGCCACCCTGGCTGAGCAGGTGCCGGTCGCCACGGAAAACAGCGGGAGCGAAAAAAAAAAGGGCTGATTGACCGGCTGGAAGAGTCGCTGGCTGGCGGATCCCGGGCTGGCGAAGCGTCGATGATCGCGCGGCAGCCGATCCCGGCGGTCGCGATGGTGGACACTCGCCCGGCCCCGGTTGCGAGCACGGGCCCTGCGACGCCCGACTCCGGCTCGGATGAACCACCCGCCAGCCTCGACGAGAGCATGGAGGAGGCGTTTCTCGCCGAGGCCCGCGAACGCGGCGAAATTGTTCCCCCGGCCCGGACCGTGGAAGCGGAGGAAGTCGAGACCGTGCCGCTGCCGGCGCTGGAGGAATTGGTGAAGCGGATACCGGCGGATGTGCGGTCCAACCTCGAGGATCTTTTCCGGGCGCGCTTTGTCGCCGTGAAACGGGTGCCCAAGAAGGCGCTGAACCGCTAGTGCTGTCGGCCTTTTCATTGTGACGATTTCCCCCATCGGCTTGGTGGACGCCACGGAGGGCGTCCCTCGTGCGCCTGTGAGGGCGTCCACACAGCGGGGTGCAAGTCCCCGTCAGGCGGAACGTTCACCCGCCTGCAACCGAAGGCTACTGCGTCGTGGCAACACGGGGT
>WYBX01000117.1 GCA_011525695.1 Verrucomicrobiia bacterium | reverse complement strand
CCATGAAGGTGATTCCGAATGAGTCATTCCGACCGAGGAGTGAGCATCGCAATCATGGAGGGCCGTGCTCCGTCACGGCCGCAATTGCCAAACGAAATCCATACTGTACTTGAGGACGCCACGGAGGGCATCCCTCCATGAAGGTCATTCCGAATGAGGCCATTGACCGATCTTCTGGCCTGGCAATTGGGCTTATCTGGTCGAAACACTCGCAGCCGGTGTCGGATCCGCAGCGGTTCGCGCCAGCAGCATCCAGAGTGCGATCGGGCCGAGATAATAGGTGGCGCGGAGGAGAACGTCGGGATAGGCACCCCAACCGTTGGCCGTGACCCGCGAAAATGCCGTGAGGGCAGCCCAGAATGCAGCCCATCCCAGTACGGCCGGGTGCGGTCGAATCAGCAGGGCTCCGGCCACCGCGAAATCCACGATCCCGATCACCTCGAGCGCAGCCCGGGCGGCGTGCTCCGTGATGTGCACGTCAGCGAGATTGGCGCCGGTGCTGAGGATCAGGTCGATGAACGCGGCATTGCCCTCGAAGGCCTCGAGCCCGTGGATGGCAAAAACGGCGGCCAGCGAAACGCGCAGCGCCCAATTGCCTGCGGTCTTCCACCACCGGGCGCGACCCTGGGATTCGGTTCCACCGAGGAGCAGCATGACCAGGGCGAACGGCGTCGCATAGCGCGCGGCGTGGGCGAACAGGGCCCAGCTGCTGTAGGCCTCGCCCTGCATATGGCGTCGGGCCAGGGCTTCAAGAAGGAGATAACAGCCGGCCGGCAAAAACAGCGGCCAGCGGCGCCACCCCACGCCCGCGATGGCTGCGAGCAGCGTGATCGCCACCGCGGCGCGTTCGAGTCCAGCCGCGCCTTGATGGGAGAACCCGGCTTCCATGAAGAGGAAGGCATTGATGGCGGTGCCGTCACCACGGAAGGTCGCCGCGGCGGTGCCGAGCACGGTCAGGATCACCGCCACGCCAAGCACCAGGAAGGTGATGCCGGTCATCGCGGCCGGCGTGGTCGCCGGGAGCACGGTGGTCCCGGCTGAGATTTTCGCCGTGTCGGTCTGCATCGGGATCACTCGCTCGCCGGGGAGGTGCCGAGTTTCGACTTCACCGCGAACTGGTCGAGCAGCTGCCGCTCCAGGCCAATCGCCGTCACGTGGATCTCGTCCCGGCCAAACTCGATCAGGTGGACGTGATGTGCGGGGGTGGCGAACCCGGGGGACTTCAGGTACCAGCGGGTCAAATCCGGGATCCGTTGCGGGACGCCGAGACCACCGTCGCCAATATAGGTGATGCCGCGCACCGGATCATGCCGGTCCTGGTAGATGGGAGCCGAGCGCTTGAGCATGTGATCATCGGCCTCGCACACGAGATCCACCTTGTGCTGCTCGAAGAGGGGCACCCAGTGCTGCCGCTGCTGGGCGGCGTTCTGATAGGCCTTCACCGACGCGTAAGAGGGCCGGTGATACTGCAAGGCAATCCACTTGTTCGGCGCCTGGCGCTGGCGGATCAGTTCGGCCTCCAGCCAGTCGCGCTGATCGCCGGCGATGCTGATGTTGGAATTCAGGGTGATCAGGGTGACGCGGCCGGACAGTTCCGTCGCGTAGTAGTAAGGGGTTTCCCGTCCCGGCCAGTAGAACATCTCGTCGAAGCCACCGGCAGACTCGTGGTTCCCACGGGTGGGGACGATGGGAAGGATCCGGCTGTCCTTCGTGATCGTGAGTTCATGATCCGAAAGCCAGTCGGTCAGGAAGCGCCACTCCGCGCGCGAGCAATAGTCGCCGCCGTGGGCAAAGGCCAGGATGTCGGGTTGCTCCTCCACCAGTTCCGCGATCAGGCGGTTGACCGAACGCCGATCGAGATGCGGCTGGGGCAATGGCGGTCCCCGGCGGGAGTCCCCACCATAGATCACCTTGATCGGGCGATCGTCCGCGGGCGCCGTGACGAAGTGGAATTCCCGGGAAACGGCGCGATCACTCTGAATCACGAAATAGTAGGTCGTGGCGGGCTGCAGGTTCTGCAGCAGCGCATTTTGCGCCCAGCCTTCCGGGGTGCCGGCATCGGCGGGAAGCATCGTGTACTTCCGCGGCGGCAGGGCGGTCACTTTTTGCTTATAGTCCGCGAGCTTCCCCTTGCGAGATTCGGTATCGAGGTAGACGACGTGAGAGCTGCCCTCGACCGGGGTCGTCCAGGACACCATCGCCTCCTGCGAGGGCTTGTGCATCCACAACACGCGGAAATGGGCCAGCGCGGGAGGCGGCGGTGGCGTCACCGTCGGCGTGCTGGCGGGGGCCGGTGCAGATTGGGCAAAGGCCGTGGCGGACAAAGCCGCCGCGAGGAGGGCGAAGGAAGCAATGCGGCGCAACGCGCCGGAAGAGGGGATTGCCGGGACGAGCCGGCCTGCGGCAGGGAACAAAAACGGGATTTGCATAGGGGGCTCCGTGGGGAGGGCGGAAATGCTCGGCTGATTTTTGGCGGACGGTCAACGGAAAGTGGCGGCCGAAAGGCGCGCTCCGCGCCTTGGAATCCGTGGGCTGATTCCGGTGCCTCAGCGCCGGTCAACTCCCTTAAGAGTAAGGGGATGAGCCGCCGAGGGGCGGATCAGGTCGGAGACCTGACCTACTGGTCGGTGCGGCCGCCCGTTATTGCTGGCGCGGTTTCAGGACAAAATGGTCGAGCACCTTCCGGTCGAGCCCGATGGCCTCGACGCGGATCTCTTCCCGGCCAAACTCGATCAGATGCACGTGATGGGCGGGAGTGGCGAACCCCGGCGACTTGAGGTACCAGCGGGTACGGTCGGGAATCCTTTGCGGCACGCCGGCCCCGCCGTCGCCGATATAGGTGATCCCGCGCTCCGGGTCATGCTTGTCCTGAAAGATCGGCACGGTGCGCTTCAGCATGTGGTCATCGGCTTCGCACACGAGATTGACCCCGTATTCCTCGAACAGCGGAACCCAATGCTGCCGTTGCTGCGCCCCATTCTGGATTGGTTTCACCGACGGATATGCGGGTACATGGTATTGCACGGCGATCCATCGGCCGGAGTCGGTCCGCTGGCGTTGCAGCTCGGCTTCGAGCCAGTCACGCTGATCGCCGGCCTTGCTCGCATTGGTGTTGAGGGTCAGAAGGACGGCCCGGCTGGAGAGAGCCGTCGAGTAATAATAGGGTGTGGTGCGGCCGGGCCAGAAGAACACCTCCTCGAAACCGCTGTCGCCATCGCGGCCCTCATGATTGCCGCGGGTGGGAATGATCGGCAGGATTCGGCCGGCGGCGGTGATAGTGAGTTCGTGATCCGACAGCCAGTCGCTCAGGAACCGCCACTCCGCATGCGAGCAGTAATCGCCACCGTGGGCAAAGGCGACAACCTCGGGGTTTTCCTCCACCAGTGAGGCAATCAGCCGGTTGACGGCCCGGCGGTTCTGATGCGGCTCCGGGAGGTTGGGCGGACGTCGGGAATCCGCACCATAGATCAATTTCACGGGCCGGTCATCCGCCGGGGCGGTGACAAAATGAAACTCGCGCGAAACCGCCTGATCGCTCGCGATGGTGAAGTAATACGTGGTGGCGGGCGTCAGATTTTCCAGCATCACATTCTGGGCCCAACCCTCCGGAGTTCCGGCATCGGCGGGACGCAGCTTGTACTTTCTTGACGGCAGCCCCTTCGCCTGGCCGGCATAGCCGGCGAGTTTTCCCTGCCTTGGAATCGTGTCATAGTAGACCACGTGCGATTCACCCGCGACCGGTGTCGTCCAGGACACGAGGGCCTGCGTCGTCGGATTCTCGATCCACGTGACGCGGAAGTGGGTGAGCGCGGGCCAGCCCGGCGGCGGGATCGACGTGGAGGGGGACACCGGCTGGCCAAACCCGCTGGCTGAGAGGCCGAGGGCGAGAAGCAATGCGCCGATGGAGGCAGGAGAAAGATTAAGAGAAAGATCCATGAGAAAGATTCAGTGGGCAGCGATGCGAGCCTGAGTGAAGTCGCGGACGACTTGACGATCGCGGCCGAACGGTCCCGGAAGAATACCAAAGCGGCGGGACGGCGCTTTCGCGTCAGCGGCGTCCATGCGCAAAGACCTTGTCCGCAAAATCCCAGTAGGCGGTCCAGTCCACGAGCGTGAGGTTATGCTTGCCCTCGCGGATGTGATAATGGGCGCGATCGCCGTGGAGCGGCTCGCCGATGGGCGGCATCGCCGGAGTGGCACCGAGCGCGTCGAATCCAAAGAGCTGGTACACCGGCCGGGCGTGCACCACGCTCAGGTATTCGCCGCGGGGATCGGCCCAGAGATCCTCGGCGGCGCTGCCGACGGCGACGGCTCGCGGCGCGATCAGGGCCAGCAGCATATGCTGGTCGACGGGCAGGGACTCCTCGCGGCCGTTGTAAGTCTTGAAGGTGGTGTTGAACCAGTGCGGGAACCCGCGGTTGATGGCGGCAATGGTCTCCTTCTCCTTTGTGCGGTGGCGGAAGAGCCCGGCGCCGCCGCAGCCGGAGTCGTTCGAGCAGGCGAGGGCGAACCGCTGGTCCTCCGCGGCGGCCCAGAGCGCCGTCTTCCCGCCGCGCGAGTGGCCGATCACGGCGACGCGATCAGCGGCAATGGCGGAATCCTGGACCAGGTAATCGAGGCAGCGGCTTGCGCCCCAGGCCCAGCCCGCGAGGGTGCCCCAGTTGTCCGGCGCTGTTTGTCCGCGGTTCAGCAGCCCGTGGATCCCCCGATTGTGGCCGTCCTTCTTATCGGGAGCCACGTCATCATTATAGAAGGCGGCCATGGCATAGCCGCGGGCGATTCCCTCCTCGGCGGGCCAGAACTCGGATTTCTTCTGGCGGGTGGGGTCGATGTTGTCGGGGGAGCGGTTGCAGATCAGCAGGAAGGCCGGAACGGGCGCGGTCGCGCCGTTGGGAATGAAGAGGGACAGGTTGATCGTGAGGGATTTTCCGCCGGAGGAGATGTCGATGGCGATCTGGCGGAGGGTGGCCGCGCCCTGCATGGCGTTGCGGTCCTCATGCACGAGCCGGAAAGCCTGTTCCCAGGCGGTGGCGGGCACGCGGCCATACACGTGCTGGCGGAAGAGTTCGAGCACCTCGGGCCGGCGTTGCGCATTCCATTCGGCGGAGGTGGAAATCTTGTCGCCTGCAGCGCTGACGAGTGGATCCGGCAGCATGTACGCCGGGGTGCCGGCGGGGTCGGGCTGGAAATACCTTGGCGGCTCAGCCGCGACGGCGGGTTGCGTCAAGCCGAGCGTCACGGCGAGTGCGGCGAGCAGGCGGGCTGCGACGGCGATTTGAAATTTCATTGGAGAAGAGAGAACGGGACAGAATGTGAGCGAGAGTGGAGGCAATCAGGAGTGAACCGCGAAGTTCGCGAAGCAGCGCGTGTCTTCAAATGTAGCTGCGAATATGCCGTGAAGCTACTCGAGGGTTTACCGGGTTTGAAGACATGACCTAGAGAATGGGAAATTGAGCATGTGGGCAAGTGTCAGGCCACAATGGAGGCCCCCTGATTTTTCCTTCGCGAGCTTCGCACTTGTTCGCGGTTGAACTGATTGATCCCCTTGGTGCACTCGAACCAGGATACTGCTCCTGGGGTTTTCTCATAGTGCTGCTCTGGAAAGCACCGTCTCGGGCGAGAAAGAGAAAGATAAAGATCGAAGAGAAAGAGGATCTGGCGCGAACCGGTACGGGCGAATTGTCCCCGATGTGCCGCACCAAACCGAAGCGGCAGAATTAAAACGGGGCGGACCTCGCGGTCCGCCCCGGGTTGGGTGTTACTGGGAAAGATCGCTTACAGGTCGAAGCTCGCGCTCAGGATGAATTGCCGCGGCGAGACGATTCGGAAGGCGGTCAGCTTGCCTTCGACGCCGGCCGCGATCGGCTGGAGCCGGCTGCCCTCCTCCTGGAGGTTGCGCACATTGAGCTGGAAGGTCGCGCCGACCCGGTCCGAGAAGAAGCGGGTCCGGTAGCTGACGAATCCGTCGATGTAGAAGTGCTCCTTGTCGTAGATCGGCCGGTTGATGTCGTAGTCGGTGATTTCGGCCGGCAGCTGCTGGAGTCCCCAGTAGCCAATCGCGCCCTTGCTTTCGTAACGCACCGCGCCGCCGACATTGAACCGCCGCAGGAGGTTGTGATCGGTGATGCCCTCGAGCCGGAAGTTCGTGCTCACGTTGCCGCTGTAGCGCCGGATCTGCGGCCGGGAGAGCCCTTCGGTGGCGGTGGCGATCTTGAGCGGGTTGCCGACCAGCCGGTTGAAGTAGACCTCGGGCGTCTCGGCATAGTTGTTGTAGTTGCTCTTCCACCACAGCTCGCCGGTGCGCGGGTCGACCACGGAGGTCCAGGTGGGCATCCGCTCCGCGATGTACGTCGCGACGTTCCGCGCCAGCCGGGTGTTGATCGTCTGCTTCTCGGTCATGCTGGCCGAGACCGTCCAGTAGCGGGTCGGGTTGTAGTGGATCTCGACCTCGTGACCGAAGGAGACGATGTCGTCCGTCTCGGAGGTGGCGACCGTGCCGGTGTCCGGCACCTCGCGCGGCGGGATGCCCATGATGCGCGTGAGTTCCGCATTCATCTGCTCGGGGGTGACGGTGCGCCCCTCGGCAAAGGCCAGTTCATTGATCCACTCCTCGGCCTGGTATTGGAGGCCGACGTTGCGGTCGTTGAAGTCGATGCCCCAGATCCGACGGGCAAAGGCGGCGGACGGGCCGCTGCGCGAGTTGATCTGCTCGGTCTTGTACTTGTTGACCCGGATCATGAGCTTGCCGTCGAAAAGGTTGAGGGCGAAGCCGTAGTCCTTGCCGAAGCCGGACGGGTCGGGGAGCCACTCGCCATAGACGTTCTGCGCGGGGGAGGCGGGCAGGAAGCTGTCGGATTCATTGTAGTGCACCGACGCGTTCCGGAGGATGTTCGCCACCGCACCGACCACCCCGCCGTCGCTGGTGTGGCGCTCGATGAAGCCGAAGCGGAAGGGGCGGACGACGGCGCCACGCTGCTCGGTGGCGCCGTCACGGAACTGCCAGTCCTCGTCGCGCCACTGCGTCATGTATTCGTAATCGAAAGACAGCCCGCGGTTGGTCTTGGCCACGGGATTCTGGAACTGGGTGTAATGACGGTCCTTCCGCCTGCCAAAGGTGGTCACCACCCGCTCGTCGAGGAATTTGCTCTGGAGGATGGCGCCCTGGGTCTTCTGCAGCGTGCGCGAGCCGCTGGCGCTGGTGCTCGGGATTTCGCCGAGCGTGACCGGCTCGCTCTTCATTCCGCCGGCGGCGATCGCATCGCCCCAGGTGAAGGTGTAGTCGCCATAGGAGTAGCTGCCGGGCGAATAATCGATATCGAAGCCGTCGGCATCGCCGACGTACCAGCGGACCGCAGGGCGGGCGCGGCTGTGCAGCTGGATGTCGCCCGTCGAACTCAGCATCCAGGGATTGTCGCTGATAATCTGGTCGTAGAAGCGGAAATAGCGCGAGATCCGCTCCTTGTATTCGCCATAGCCGGTCAGCCCGTGCCAGCCGAGCCAGCGGGTGATCCCCTTGTTGCCGGAAAAGTCGAACATATAGGCGAACTGGCCGCGGAAAGTCTGGTTCTGGATCGGCTGCGTGCGATGGCCGGGGGTCGCCACCTGCAGCAGCGGCCGCATGAACCCGGGATTGGGCGAGCCGTCGAGCAGCCGCTCGTTGGGATCGAACACCAGCTGGCCGGTCGGTCCGCTGGTGGCGCCGTCGTTGATCAGGTAGCGCTGGAAGCGATCCGAGGTCTCGCGGAAGTAGCCGACCTGGACCACCAGGGACTGCTGCCGGGTGTTGAAGGCCACCTGGTCGATGGTGATCCGAGTGGTCTGGGTCTCATCCTTGAAGCTGTTCGGCGTCGCCAGGTTGATGCTCGACCAGTCGTAGATCGCCTTGTCCGAGATCATGTCAACGCGACGGGCGATCAGCGGCTGGGAGGAGGTCAGCGCGCGGGTCAGCGGCATCTTGCGCGTGGACTGCGTCGGATTCGAGAGGGGGGAGGTGCCGCCGGTCGTGCCCCAGTTCGACATCCAGACTGGGATGCTGCCGTCCGGCTCGACGTACATCGCCGGGAAATTGCTGCTGGCGGCGTACATGTACGAGGGGAGGCTCGAACTCACGGCCACGCCGTTGAGCTTGCGCATGTTCGTCAGGGGATCCCAGGTCGGTGCACCCGCCTCCAGCCAGGCGGTGAACCCATCCATCGGTGGCGTGGAATTGGGCCGGTTGCCCTCCGCCCGATAATCCTGGTAGGAGGCATTGATCGTCGTGTTCTTGAACGGCCGATACTGGACCATCGCATTGTAGCGCTTGGAATCGACCCCCGAGGGCTTGAGCTGGTAGCCGTCGGTCTGGTCCACCATGCTCACCCGCACGCCGAGCTTGTCCTTCAGGAGCACGCGATTGACGTCGAGACTGGCCCGGTGGCCGTCGAAGGTGTCGGCGCGGTAGCTGGCGCTGGCGCGATGGCGCTGCAGGTTGGCCTTGGAGCCGACGATATTGACGGTGCCCGAGGCGTTCCCGAGCCCGAAGATGTTGGCATTGGGCCCGCGGCTGACCTCGACCGAATCGGCGTCCACCGGATCGAGCGGGACGCGGTTGCTGGATTCGAAATTGCTGATCGAGACATTGGCCTTGCCGATGCCGCGGACGCGGTTGGCGTTGCCCGGATCACCGGAGGTGGCATCGGTCAGCGCGCCCTGGCCGTCGTCGATGACGAACTCGGTGTAGGTGCCGGTGCCCTCCGTGTTGTTGGCGTAAAGGAACACGTCGTTCATGTCCAACATGGCGAAATCCGTCATCTGTTCCTTGGTGATGACGGAAATCGACGAACCCAGATCCTCGAGTTTCGAGTTGAGCCGGGTGCCGGACATGGTGTTGGCCGCGTAGTACCCCTTGGTGTCGGAAACGACCTCGAAGGGTGACATCGTGATCGGCTCGTCGCGGGCGGTCTGGGCATCGATCGCCGCGGCCCGGGTGAGATCGGCATCCATCGCGCGCACCTCGTCGGGATCCAATCGGCCGTTCCGGTTGGTGTCGTAACGGGTAAGGGTCGCGGCATCCGGTGCGGCCGGCGGCGCGAGCTGGGCGGAGACGATGGCGGCGGTCAGAAGACCGGCGAGCGCGAGCCTGAGGCCGGGCGCGAGCGGGAGTCGATTGCGTTGCAGGTTCATGGTGAAAGGCCGGGGGGCGGGGTCGGGATGGCGCGCGACGAGGTGCCGGTGCTGGATGCTGGCCCAGCCTAAGCGAGGCGGGCGGGCGGCGTCTGTAGCCACCGTGGAATGTGATTTCGCGCTGGTGGAAGCAGCGTGTGTGGGATCGGCTTCCGGAAGTGGTAGCGCCGGTTTTCAACCGGCGTGCGCCAGTCGGAGACTGGCGCTGAAGTTTGGCTGCGACTAGTTACGTTAGCAGCGAATGAGCTTGCTCTAAGTCTAGTCATATGACTAGTACCGAGCATGGGCTATCCGACCAAGGTGCAGTGTATTGAGCGCAAAGACAGCGCT
>WYBX01000116.1 GCA_011525695.1 Verrucomicrobiia bacterium | reverse complement strand
GAGGCAATAGCAGCTGTTGCCCGTAGTCGGCGGTAAGAATCTGGCGCATATCACACACGACGCACCCCATCGAAAAAGGATCCGCTACGTTGCGAGACAGGTTCCGGAGGTCGTCCCTCCAGGAATGAGTTTTTGGAGTCATGCTCGCTACCCGCTACTCGATGCTCGCTACTGGTTCGGTTGAGCCCATGGTAATAGGTTGACCGCGGCGATCCCTGTTTCGTCGCGGCACCTCCAGCGAGCCGGCCCCAACCGGCGGCTATTTCAACGTGCGGACGTAGTCGACCAGCCCCTTGAGCTCCGCGTCCGAAAATTCGGAGGCATAGCTCTTCTTGATCTGCTTCCCGTCCCTCGTGATGCCGTTCTTGAGCGCGGCGACCGCCTTGGCGTCGTCCAGGGATTTCTTATACTCCTCGGTGGTCATGTCGCGGACCTCGAGTTTCTTTCCCATCTTGGTCTGGCCCTTGCCATCGGCGCCGTGGCAGCGGGCGCACTGGCTGGCGTAGCTTTCCGAGGCACTGGCGGCAAACGCGATGCCGAGACCGCTGAGGCTGGCGACCATTCCGGCGACAATGAGTTTCTTGAGGGCGAGGTTCATGAGGATGAGGTTTTGGGTCGCTCGAAAAGCTCGCATGGCCGGCGTCGGATCATAAAGCAGGATCCATTCGGCCGGGTGTATATTAACCCCGGTGGCGGGGTTTCGCGGCCGGCCTAATGCGGTTCCCGTGGAAGTCCCCCGCCGCAATCCGGCCGTGACACCGACGACCTGATCACGGATTGAAAGGCCGGCGATGGGTGGCGATGGCCGTCCGTCGACACTCGACGCGCACCCGCCTGAGGTTATGGTGCGGGTGGCCGCCAACGTACTTCTCTACCTCATGAAGCCTCCCCTGCTGACCCGTCGCATGATGATCCAGCGTTCCGCCCAAGGCCTGGGCGCGCTTGCCCTTGGTTCCGCGCTGGTCCGGGCCGCACCGGCCGAGCCGGCCCGCGTCCTCATCGTGGTCGGCCCCAGCAACCATCCGCCGGGCACGCACGAGGTCGCGGCCGGCGGTCGGTTGATGCAGCACGTGCTCCAGCACCTGGACAACGTTCCCGGGATCCAGGCGGATCTCTGCTTCGAATGGCCGCAGCAGGCCGCAGTGCGCAACCGGGCCGGCACTGTTGTCTTCATTGGCGACATCTTTCCACCCCAACGGCTGCCGGATTCGCCGCTCGTCCTCTCCCAGCTGGGGGAGATGCTGGCCCGCGGCTGCGGACTGGCCTGCGTGCACTATGCGACCGGGCTGCGGGCGGTGGATGTGACACCCGACGGCCAGCATCCGCTGCTGCAATGGTTGGGCGGATACTTTGCCACGCGTTGTCCGCATCATCAAAGCGTCGCCAAGGTGTTTCCCGAGGTCACGATTGCACCGGCGGGGTCGGACCATCCCGTGACCCGCGGCTGGCGCGAGTTCTCGCTGCCGGAGGAGCCCTACTACAACAATTACTTCGGACCGGGAGGGAACCGGCTGGCGCCGAATGTGACGCCGCTGGCGGTTGCGCCGCTGCCACCGGACGCCCCGCGCCGAGAGGTCGTCGCATGGGGAGTGGAGCGCGCCGACACCGGCCGCGGCTTCGCCATTGTGATGCCTCATTTCTACCGGAACTGGGCCAATGACGATCTGCGGCGCCTGATCCTCAACGGGATCGTCTGGTCGGCCAAGATGGAAGTACCGGCGGGCGGCGTGCAGTCGGCCCGCCCGGATCTCGCCGCGTTCGCGCCCGAGTCGATCGAACCGCGACCCCGGCCCGCCCGGGGCGCCTCCGGCTGACTGCCGGGCTGCACGAGGGCGCCGGGCGAATCAGCCGTTGCCGCGTATGGGGCGGAACCGGCACCGGTTTGATCACATCCCTGGATTCACCACAATCTGGGCGGTGACATCGATGCCATCCTGCTCGAGTCGCGCCTGGTTCGCCTGCGCCGGCAGCGACTGATAATGCGAGGTCACCCCGGCGGCAAATTCCAGCCGTGTGATCCCGCTGACCTTGACGGCCCGGTTGTTCGACTGCCGGAGGTCACCGCCGGCGATGCGACTGCCGCCGGCTGCCGAACCAACCACGAACACGGGCGTTGCGGTCGCAGTGGCGTCGATGTCGCCCGCCAGCACGGGACCCGCAAAGTGGATGCCCGGTGCATAGATGCCGGTGAGGCCGCGACTGGCGGAATACCGGGAATTCGAAGTGCGCAAACCACCGAATTTCCCGGTGTCGCTCTTGATGGCGACGAAGGCAATGTCGGCGACGCCGTCGTAATCCGTCGCCGTGCGGCCGGCAAAAAGCGGGTTGCCGTTCGCAGCCGGATCGTTGGTGGAACTCACCGGCAGGAGGAAGTTGAACGTGCCGGTCGGATCAAAAGCAGTCAACCGGCCCACCGTGAACACGCTTAGGTTGGTGTCTTCATCTGCGCCGGTGACCACGATGCGGGCACGACCTTTAACGTATTGGATTGCCTGGTTGTACTTGATCGGCAGCGCAGGTTCCTGGTTCTCCTCAAGTACGATCGAGACCGTGCCCGATCCGGAGAATTCGACCTGCACGATGTCATCGGAGGAATCGACGTACGAAAGTCGCGTAATCTGTCCGGCGTCGGCGGTGAACGATGCAGCCGGACCCTCGAGCAGGATCTGGTCAAAAATGTTCCCGTTGGGATGGGGAATGTCGTGCGGATCCAGTTCCGCGCCGTCGCCAACCACCTTGCCCGTGGTCGCCAGCCCGAAAATGACCGGGTCGCTGGTGAGACTGCCCAGTTCATTGGTGATGGTGACGGTATAGAGGCCCGCGTTGCATGATCCGGCATCTGCAATCACATGGCTGGAGTGCGTGGCGCCGGCAATCGGGACATCGTTGAGCAGCCATTGGAACGTGAGGGTGTCGGCGCCGGAGCCATCCACTGCCAGCGTCATACTCCCGCCGGATGGGTCGACCTGCGCACGGGGCGCAATGGTGAACGCCGGAGCTGCCAGCGACGGCACGCGCCCGGTCCGGCGGATGTTCTGGCGATGCATCGGCCAGGGGGCGCTGGCGGCATCCGCCCCAATGTTCATGACGTAGAGCCGCCCGTCCCCGCTGCCAAAATACAACAGTCCGTCATGGATCAGCGGTGAAGATCGGATGTAGGCGCCGGTCGCGAAGGTTCGCTTCTGGGTGCCGTTGGAATTCACCGCATGCACATGGCCGTCGTAGGAGCCAATAAAAATGGTGCCGTCGCTCGCAATCGCCGGTGACGAACCCCGGATTTCCCCACCGGTGGCATAGGTCCAGCGCAGGCTTCCGGTACGGGAAATCGCGTAGAGTTTCCTGTCGTAGGCGCCAAAATACACCACGCCGTCGGGGCCGATCGCCGCGGACGAGCTGATCGAGCTGCCGACGATGTAAACCCATTGCGGCACACCGTTGGGACCGAGGGCAAAGAACCTTCCACCAAGCGTGCCAAAATAGAGGATGCCGTCACGACCGATTGCGGGTGACGCGTAGATGCCGCCGTCTGTCGCAAATTTCCACTTGATGGAGCCGTCGACGGGGGAAATCGCATAGAGATGCCCGTCCTCGGAGCCAATGTAGATGGTTCCGTCCGCCCCGATTGCAGCCGACGAATAGCTCTCGCCCGGCACCGCGGCGCGCCACTTCGGGGTGCCATCCGGGTAGAATCCGTGCAGGAAGCCATCATCGGTGTGCAAATAGACCGCGCCATCGGCGCCGATCGCAGGCGAGGATGTGACTTTGACCAGGCCGAGGTCGTTCCGCCACCGGCGGGACAAATCCGGATTCAGGGCGTAACCGTACCCGATTTCGTCGCCGATGTACATTGAGCCGTCCGGACCAATGGCCGGGGAATGAACCTCCAGGGTGCCGTCGAGCACATCCTCCTGCACATCGAAGGGCTCGGTCATGCGCACGAATCCCAGTAAGCCATAGGTGTCGGCGCAGAACAGATAGCCGGTTTCCGGGCTGAACGCGGGCGACGGATGCACCGGCCAGTAGCCGTAAAAGATGGGCACCGCGTCGCTCACCAGCAGGTCGAAATAGCCGGCCCCACCATCGGTGCTGTCGATTTGAAAATAGTACGTGGTGCCGAACTTGGCCTCGAAGACGGCAGCCTCGTTGAAGAGGAACTCGCTGGCCGTGTCGACCGGAACCAGCGCATCGAGACTCGTGCCGGTGTAGATTCCCCCAATCGCATCAAATCCATACCCGAAAATCGACAGGCTGAAATACTCGGAAGACGGGGCGGTCCACTTATACCATACGCTGCAACGGCGGGCTTCGGCCGCTGCGCTGGGCTCCTTTTCTTCGCTGGTGGCAACGGTGTTGAAACCGGCCACGCGCAGGCTGGAACCGTAGATCCGGATTGCATCTGCGAAATCATCATTCGACGGAAGGTAGCCGACGGTCAGGACAACCGCACCCGTCGCCCCGCCCTTGCCGCCGACTGCGAAATGATAGGAGGTGCCTGCAACCGCGCTGAACGAAACCCGGCTGGACACGCCTCCCGGCGTGTCGTCGCTGGCGGCGACGGACGTGAGGGCGGCCAAATCGGATCCGGAGTAGACTGCCAGCACCGTGTCGAAAGCACTCCCGTTGGTTTCCGCGACCGCTTCGCCGCTCTCGGGCGCCGTCCATGACCACCACAGCGTCCCCTCGGGCGCGGCGCTTGCATGAGCGGGCTCGCCGGGTTCGCTGGTCGCATGAAGGGTGTGGCTGCGCACGGACACCGGCAGCGCGGAGATCGTCACCCGTTCGGAAAAGTCGTCATTGAACGGGCGGCTGTCAGCCGAAGCCAACGCGCGTGCGGCATTGAGCCTGCCACCGGTCTGCACCTTCGTGGCCAGTGCCGGTACGCGATCGATTGACCGCAACAGGCGGTTGATCAACGCCCGGTAGTCGTCGGAAGGAAATTCCGCCTTCAGCAGCGCGAGAGTCCCGGCCACGAGCGGCGAGGAAAACGAGGTGCCGCTCCAGGCATCGTAGGCATCATCGGCGGTGCACGCCGTCGAGGCGATCGTCGTGCCGGGGGCGGCAAGTTCGACCAGGCCGGTGCCGTAATTGCTGAAGGTGGACAGCGCATCATTCCGGTCGGTCGCCGCCACCGTGACAATGTTGTCCAGCAGGTAGTGCGCAGGATAGTGCGGTGCCATGTTGCTCTCGATCGCATCGTTGCCAGCCGAGGTCGTGACAATCGCACCGGCATCGCGGGCGCGCCTAAGTGCCTCATACTCGGCCTGCGAAAAACTGTAATTGCCATAGCTGATATTGATGATCCGCGCACCCTGCGCGATGGCGTAGTCCAGGCATTCGATCATCTTGCTCGTCGTCGAGGATCCGTCGGCATCATCAAATTTCAGCCCCATGACCCGCACCCGCCAGGCCACCCCCGCCACCCCGATGCCATTGTTGCCGGCGGCCCCGATGAGCCCGGCGATCATCGTTCCATGGCCGCTGTCATCATCCGGATCGCCGCTCAGTGGCGATTCCGACGCCGCCAGGCTGTTGATCCCGTGGACATCGTCGACGTAGCCGTTGAGGTCGTCATCGATCCCGTTTCCCGGGATCTCGCGGGGATTCGTCCACAGGTTTGCGACCAGATCCTCGTGCGTCGCGCGAATGCCGGTGTCGATCACCGCAACAATGACCTCGGCGGCGTCGGTCCGCCGATCCCAGGCGGCGGTCGCACCGATATCAGCTCCCGCGGTTCCTCCCTCCTGGCCGGTATTGTACAGGTGCCATTGCTCGCCGGCGGCAAATCGCGGGTCGTTGGGGAGCGCGTGGCGGTGTTTGATATAATCCGGCTCGACGTACTCGTAATCGCCGCTCGCCCGAAGCTGCGCGATGGACTGTTCGAGCGACACGCTGCCGGAAACCTCGAGGATGCGAAGGTTGCCGAAGCGGGCAAAGGCCCGTCGCAACCGGGTGCCCGGATGGACCTCATCCGCCAGGTTTCCCCCATTCCGTCCGGCGCGCGGCTTGGCGATTACAACACCGTCCCGGTAGCCTTGGGAACGCTCCCGTGCTGTCAGCGGCTGATGCGGCGACCGGTCCGCGCCATAGGTCGGCTGGGGCACCCCCAATGCCGGAACCAGGAAAAGGAGGACGCCAAGCCTCGGAATCATCAAATAAGACCAATCCGGCGCGGAGCCGTGTTCAATTCCGGTATCTCCGCCTGTCATTGATATAAGCGTCGCTATAAACACCAACAGTCGATCGCTGCCGACCGGCATCACCCCGGGCGTCGGATCAACGCGTTGGCACGTCAGAGCCGCTGCTGGTAATATTCGCGCGACATCCGGATGGCCTCGAGCAGCACCGGGCGGTTTGCCCGCAGATAACCGATCCCCGGCTTGTACGGATTGTCCTGCTGGGCAATGAACTCGAGGCTCTCGTCCGAGAGCACGGCCTCGAGTTCGTCGAGCCGCGCCAGCCAGGCCCGGGCGAGCGCCTTCGCGCGATCCTGGCGCTGCAGTTCCGGTGTACCCGCGACATTGACATGGATTGCCGCGGAGTGCGCGAGCGAGGCGGGGGCATCGCGCTTCCGATTGCGCCACGGGGGCACGTAGCCGTCGGGCGGCTCGAACTCGCCGGCCTTGATGCCCCAGGCGCGGACAGCCAGCCAGCAGCTCCGATCGATCGGCACCTCCTCATCAAAGCGAATCTCCCGGGCCGTCCCGATCCGCGGGATGCTCTTCAGGACGTCCCCGTTGCGCACGATCTCGATCCGAAACATGTCGTCGCGCTCCGGATCGAAACTCAGGCCGGCGCGAATCCTCAGCTTTCCCGGTTTGGCGAGCTGAGCCGTGCCTCCCATTCCCTGATCACCAACGTGGAATTCAAGCATCGGACCGTTGGTCACGAAGGTCGCGCCCCGCCGGATGCCATCGAGCCACGACTCCACGGTGAGCGGTCCTTCGACTCGCGTATAGAAGCGTTCGCGGCCCGGCAGGTTCGGCAGGGTGCCGTAGTCGGTCCCGGCGGTTGGCGTCATTCGAATGCCGGAATTGAGGATCGCATACCAGACGTCGTAGTTCGCATCCCAGCACTCCATGACTTCAATGAAGTCGAGGAGCCCCGTCGGGAGATCGAGCGCGATCCCGGACTGTGCGTCCGAGCCCATGCCCCAATGGGCGTAGCCACTCAATCCACCCAGCTCGCGCGCCTTTTCCCAAAATTTCCGAAAGAGCAGATACTCCTCGGAAAAATGAATCGGACCCCGAGCACCGAGGATGATGCCGTGGCCGAAAAAATCGGCCCGCGGGTTTTCCTGGCCGGAAACGAGCAGGTGGTTTCCCTCCCGGTAAATGCCTTCGGGCCCGAACTGGAATTGCGGTGCCGCAGTGAACGATAAATAGGTGCCGAACTGCAGCAGGTTCGCCACGTGGATATCCTCCGCCTGCATCCACTTCGATAGCATCGGGTTCAACTCCGGCACCGGCCGGCTGATGTGGAGATGATCGTCCGAGCCGTACCAGCCCTGTGCCGGCATGTCGGTCCAGCGCACGAGCGGAACCTCGACCGTGAGCGTCTGCCCGCTCGCAAGCTCGAATTCGCGCCGGCCGAGCTTGTATTCGATCCCCTTGTAGATGCGCAGCCGGTAGCGTCCCGCCGGCAGTGGCACGGTCGACGATCCGCTGGTGTAGAACTGCGTGGTGCGCGTGAACGGGTTTTCGATTCCACGTGCCAGGAAGGTTTTTGCCCGCTCGATGTCGCCTTCCCATGGGATCACGCGGTCCGCGTAGCCGGGGCCGACCAGCAGGGCGTCGTCCGCAATCCACGCCCGGCCGTCACTGCCCAGCAGTTCGACTCGGGCGGGAGTCCCGGGACCGGAAGCGCCGTCCGTCACGCGCAAATTCAAGCGCCCTCCAGCCTGCCCACCGGGCAGTTGGGCAATGGCGGAAGATCCAGCCACGGCCAGAATGATGAGCGGGAGCAGGCGGAGGGGAGTCGCCGACATGACGGTGCATCATGGACCCACGGCGATGAGAGGCAAGGAATGAGGAGTCTGTCGGACTTAGGCCGATCGTTCTGAAAGCGGCGTACCGGGAGGTGGGCGGCCGACAGGTCAGAACCGCGTGCGACAAGGGCTGCGCCGTTGCTTGCGTCATCGCTGGAGATCGAAATATTCCCGGTCATGGCGCGCCTGGCGCAAGCTGAGCGGAACCCGGCGAAGCCCCGCGTGACGTAATCCGCGTCATGTGCCGTATTGCCTTCACCACGATGAATCTCGACACCCCAGTCCGCAGTTGGTCCCGGCTGCTTGGCCTCGGGCTGGTCCTGGCCCTCGCGCCGGCGTTCGCCGCCGACACTCCTGCAGCCGGCACGCCGGCCGACACGAACCCGGCGTCAGCCAGCGAGCAGGATACGATCGTCTCGGCTATCCCGATGGAAATCACGGCGGACGATGCCGGTGCGCACGGCCAGCTCGCCGTGGTCCAGGAGATTCTCAGTCCCGATACCCGCACCGACCTGGTCTTCACCATCACGACGGAACCCCGGCACGGGCGGGTGGGCCTGGCGGGAGGTGGCGACGAGGTGGATTTCTTCCAGAACAAGACCTCGCGGCTGGGGTATTTCGCCTACCGTGCGGACGAGGGCTACACCGGCGAGGACTCCTTTGAATACACCGTGCGCAACGAGACCTCCGGGCTGGTTTACCGGAACCGGGTGGAGATCCGGGTCCAGCCGCCGCCGGTGGTGGTACTGGAGAAATTCGAGGTCGGCGCCAGCCGGGTCCAGAACCTGTCGGTCCGGGACGTCCGGCTAACGACGCGGCCGAACACGCCGGTCAGCCAGAAACTCCCGAGCCACGAGGATTTCATGACGCCGGAGGATCGCGTCGGCGTGGTGGAGGCCAAGGTGTCGTACCTGCTGGACGACGAGGCGAAGCCGGAACATGGGACGGCGCGGCTCGACCGGGACACCGGCCAGCTCACGTATGCGCCCAATCCCGGCTACATCGGCGAGGATCGGTTCCGGTACTACACGGTCGACGAGAACAACGCGCACCTCGGCGTCGAGAATGTCGTTTCCGTTCTGGTCGAGCCGATCCGGATCGCCAAGCGGATCTCGGTCGATCGATCGCGCAGCCGCGAGGTCGACCTGGTATTCGTGATCAACAACTCGCCTTCGATGGCCGCGCACCAGAGCCGGATTGCGGCGAACCTGAGCCGTTTCCGGCAACTCTTCCACACGCGCGATCTCGATTACCGGATCGGCGTGCTCACGACCGATTTCGTGAATGCGGATCCATTCCGGGGCCGCGGGGAGCAGCGCTTTTACAAGCAGGTGCGCTCAATCCGGCTGGACGAGGCCGGCAACCCGGTGCTCGATCGCCGCGGCCGGCCAATACCCACCACCAAGCGCGTCGCGAGCAACGGGACGCTCGTGACCCTGCCCATGATGCCCCAGCCCTGGGTCACACCGCAGACACCGGATGGCATTTTTGCCGAACTGGTGAAGGTTGGCACGAATGGCGACAGCAACCGGACGGCGTTCACGGCAGTGTACAATTTCGTCGCGAACTACTACAACCGGGAGCACGCATTCCTTCGGCCGGAGGCCACCACGATTGTGGTGTTTTTCATGGACGAGGAGGAGACCCGCATGGCGGTCTGGAAGGAGCAGCGGAACGGCCAGCGCACAGCTGACTGGATCCAAAACGGCAAGCTTCCCGATCTGATCAAGCAGTACAACGAGCGCAATCCACGGGATCGCCAGACGCTGGACGGCTACATCAACTACTGGGTGCTCCGTCCGTTCATCATCGCGAAGGGCAACAAGCGGGGAAAACTCGAGGTGCACGCGGTGGTGTCGCCGGACAACATCTCGCACCGGCGCGCCGCCGAGCTCACTGGCGGCACGGTGCTCAACCTCGAGAGCGATTTCTCCGGGCCGCTCGCCGCCCTCGGTGACAGGATTGCGGAGACGGTGGCGGTCGCCCTCGAACCCGTCGGCGGCACTGCCACATTCTACAGAAAAAGTCTCCGGGTGCTGGTCGACGGCCAGGAGGTGCCCCCGGACCCGAAAAATGGCTACGTTTACGATGAGCGGACGCACAGCATCCGCTTCCAGGGCGAGGCCAAGAAGAGGGCCTTCCTCGCGAAGATCGACATCACGTACGAGGAACACATGTAGTGCCGGGGCGCAGCAACCGAAGCGCGTTTGCCACGACCAGCAGTGTCGCGCCGGTATCGGCGAGGATCGCAAGCCAGAGGCTCGCGAAGCCAACGAGGGTCAGCGCGAGAAACAGCAGCTTCAGTCCGAGCGAAAATGTGATGTTGAAGCGGATAATCGCGAGCGTGCGCCGGCCGAGCCGGACCGTTTCGGCAATCTTATCCAGATCGTCCTTCATCAGCGCGATGTCGGCCGTCTCGATTGCGGCGTCGGTGCCGGCCACGCCCATGGCGATACCGACGGTGGCGGTGGCCATCGCGGGCGCGTCGTTGACCCCGTCGCCCACCATGCCGACGACCGCGTGCTGCGCGCGAAGCGATTTCACCGCCGCCACCTTCTCCTCGGGCAGGAGGTCGCCCCGGACCTCGTCGATTCCGACCTGCTGCGCGATGAACGCCGCCGTGCGCTGATTGTCGCCGCTCAACATCGCGACCTTCCGCACACCCGCTGCGTGCAACGCGCGGATCGCCTGCACGGCGTTTTCGCGCACCGTGTCGCCGACCGCGATGATGCCGAGGACGCCGCCGGCGCAGTCGTCGTGCGGTCGATGGCCGACCACGATGACGGACTGACCGCGGGTCTCGATCGCGGCGAGCCGGCGTTCGATGTCCTCCGAGCAAACACCCAGCTCGTGCGTGAAACGGTGGTTGCCGACGAAATAGGCGTGGCCGTCGATGAAGCCCTGGGCGCCGCGTCCGCTGCGATTCTGGTAGTCCAGCGCGCGCGGAAACGCGACCCCGCGCCGGTGAGCGTGCTCGACGACCGCCCTGGCCAGGGGGTGCGAGGAGTGGGCGTCGATCGCCGCGGCGAGGCGCAGGATATCCGCTTCCGAAATCGGGCCGACGATCTCCACGCCCTGCACGGTCGGCCGTCCTTCCGTGATCGTGCCGGTCTTGTCGAGCGCGAGCGCGTCCAGTCTCGCGATGGCCTCCAGATGCGCGCCGCCCTTGACCAGCACGCCGCGGCGCGCCAGCGCCGTCAGCCCGGCGACGATGCTGACCGGGGTGGAGATCACCAGTGCACACGGGCAGGCAATGATGAGCAGGACGCACGCACGATACAGCCAATCCGACCAGTCCCCGCCGAACAGCAGCGGCGGAACGAGAAAGATCAGCAGGGCAATGCCCGTGACGATGGGCGTGTAGTAGCGTGCGAACACGTCGACGAAGCGCTGCGTTGGCGCCTTCTGCTCCTGCGCCTCTTTCACGAGCCGGATAATCTTCGCGAGCGTCGTGTCGCCGGCCGTTTTTGTGACCCGAACCTCGAGCGAACCCTCGCCATTGACCGCCCCGGCAAATACCGTATCGCCCTGCCGCTTGTCCACCGGCACCGACTCGCCGGTGATCGGAGCTTGATTCACGGCCGACGCGCCTGCGACGACCTCGCCATCCAGGGGAATGCTCATCCCGGACTTCACCGCAAAGACGTCTCCCACCTGCACCTCTTCGACGGGCACCTCGACGAATTGGTCGTCGCGACGCACCGTGGCATGCTTCGGCGCGATTTCGAGCAGCGCCTCAACGGCCCGGCGGGCCCGCCGATCCGCCCAGCCTTCCAGCCACTCGGCGACGCCGAACAAGAAAACGACCGTCGCGGCCTCGACCCACTCGCCGATGGCCGATGCGCCAACCGCGGCAACCACCACGAGGAGATTGATGTCGGGACGGAGCCGTCGGATCGCCCGGCCGGCCTTCGGCACGAGAAACCAGCCACCGGCGGCCATGGCAGCCGCCGATATCCCGCCAACGATTGCAGCCGGAAGCCTGCTCCAGTGCAGTGCCAGGGCCGCGCCCACCAGAATGCCCGAGACGATCAGGCTGATCGATTCCGCCCGGCTGGAACCATGCTCGCGATCGCCGTGATCGTGCGCCTCGTCATCATGCCCGCAGCAGCCGCAATTCGCAGAGCAGTGCGGCGAGCGGTCGCCGTCAGGATCCCGGCCCGCGGACGGGTGAGATTCCGCTGTGGCACTGTCGTCATTTGGCTTCATCGGTCGAACCTGGCGGCACCGCCCGGTGCGCCATTCGCCCGGTCGCGCTCGAACCGCTCGTAAAGCGCCGGCAGCAGCACGAGGGTCAGAAAGGTGGCGCTGATGATTCCGCCAATCACCACGGTGGCAAGCGGACGCTGCACTTCTGCCCCGGGTCCCGTGGCAATTGCCATCGGCAGGAATCCCAGGCTGGCCACGAGCGCCGTCATGAGCACCGGCCGCAGCCGCGTGAGCGCACCCTCGATCACCGCGTCGTGCACGGTGCGCCCCTGCTCGCGCAGCTCGTTGAAGTAGCTCACCATCATCACGCCATTGAGCACGGCGACGCCGGAGAGCGCGATGAAGCCGATGCCCGCGGAGATGGAGAACGGGAGGTTTCGCAGCCAGAGCGCGAACACACCGCCCGTGATCGCGAGCGGGATGCCGGTATAGACGATCAGTGACTGGCGCATGCTGCCAAAGGCGAAGAAAATCAGGAGGAAGATCACACCGAGGGCAACGGGGACGATCACAGCCAGCCGGGCGCGCGCCTCCTGCAGGTTCTTGAACTGGCCGCCAAACTCGATGGCGTAGCCAGGCGGCAGCTCGACTCCCTCGCCAATTCGCTGCTGTGCCTCGCGCACGAAGCTCTCCACATCCCGGCCGCGCAGGTTCACCATGATCGCGGCACGCCGCTGCCCGAACTCACGCGTGATGGAGTTGACCTTCTCCGTTACGACGAAATCGGCCACCTGGCCGAGGGTGACAACGCCTTCGGCGTGGGCGGAGCGCACCGGCAGGTGCTTAAGCTCGTCGAGGGCCACCCGCAGGTCTTCCGGCAATCGCACCACGATGGGAAAGCGGCGGTTGCCGTCGATGATGACACCCGTCTCCTCACCCGCGAGGGCGGTCGCCACCGTGGCGTTCACCTCCGCCGCATGGATGTTGTAGCGCGTCATCGCGTCCCGCTTGAGCTTGATTTCGAGCATCGGTGCCTTGCCGAGGGCGTCGAATTCCACGTCGGCCGCCCCCGGCACCCGTTCCAGGATCTCGCGCGCCTCGGTCGCGATCCGTTCAATCTGCCCGAAGTCGTCACCGAAGACCTTGACGGCGATGTCCGCGCGGGTGCCTTCCAGGATCTCGTTGAAGCGCATTTCGATCGGCTGGGAGAAAAGATGCGCCTCGCCCGGCAGGTGCACCGCCAGTTCCCGGGCCATGCGATCGGCGATTTCGTCCTTGGTGGGTGCGTGGCCGTGTTCATCGGCGGGCCACTCGGCCAGCGGCCGGTAGAAGATGTAGGTGTCGGCGACGTTCACCCCCATGGGATCGGTTGCGACCTCCGCCGTGCCGATGCGCGAGAACGTGTGCGTGACCTGGGGAAACTTCTCGCGCAGCAGCCGCTCGCCACGTTCCTGCATGGCGAGGGAGGCGTCGAGCCCGATGCTCGTGGTGCGGATCATGTGCGTCGCAAACGAGCCCTCGTCGAGTTGTGGCACGAACTCCGCGCCGAGCCGGTTGAACACCAGGATCGAGAGGGCGAACAGCCCGATTGCCGCCGCCACCAGGACCCAGCGCAGCCGCAGCGCGGCCCGAAGCGCGGGCTCGTAGAGCCGCTTCGCCAGCCGGATGGCAACATTATCCTGCTCCGCGATTCTTCCCTTGAGGAAGAAGGAGCAGAGCACCGGCATGAGCGTCAGCGCGAGGATGAGCGCGCCGACCAGCGCAAAGATGACCGTGAACGCCATCGGCTTGAACGTTTTCCCCTCGATGCCGGTCAGTGAGAGGATGGGCACGTACACGATCGTGATGATCAGCACGCCGAAGAACGTCGGCCGGCCGACCTCCTTGGCCGCGGCCAGGACCGTCTGTACGCGCTCCTGCCGGGTGAGGACGCGATGCAACTCGTGCTGCCGCACGGCCAGCCGGCGGACGATGTTTTCGACCATGACGACGGCGCCGTCGATGATCAGGCCGAAGTCGACGGCGCCCAGGCTCATCAGGTTGCCGGAAACGCCGAAGCGCACCATCCCGG
This sequence comes from Verrucomicrobiia bacterium, assembly GCA_011525695.1. Lineage (GTDB taxonomy): Bacteria > Verrucomicrobiota > Verrucomicrobiia > Opitutales > Opitutaceae > ER46. The sequence continues at coordinate 7,256 of WYBX01000116.1, read as the reverse complement.
TCATCGCGAAGAGGAACGAGAGCGGAATCGCGAGGGACACGATGATCGCGGCCCGCCAGTTCCCGAGCAGCGCGAGCAGCACCACGACGACGAAGATGGCGCCTTCGAAGAGATTCTTTTCCACCGTGCCGATGGTACGCTCAACGACATCCGTGCGATCGTAGACGGTCGTGATCGCAACCCCGGCGGGCAGCCTGGGCCCGAGTTCCGCGATCGCGGCCGCAACCCGTTTCGCCACGAGCCGGCTGTTCTCGCCGGCGAGCATGAGTGCCGCGCCCAGCAGCGCCTCGCGCCCGTTGTGGGTCGCCGTGCCCGTGCGCACGCTGGTGCCAATGACGACATCCGCCACGTCGCCCACCAACAGCGGCGCCGCGAGCGTGCCGCGAAACTTCACGGGCAGCCGCGCAATTTCATCCGTGCTTTGCACGCGGCCGTCCGTGCGGATGGAAAGCTGCTCGCCCCCGATTTGCAGCGACCCGCCGCCGGCATTCTCGACGTTCTCGCGGATGATTTCCGCGAGGTCGGCAAGGGTCACCCCGGACGCGAGCAGCGCATCCGGCCGCGGCTGCACGACGATCTGCTTCTCGTAGCCGCCCGAGGCATTGACTTCGGCGACGCCCGGCACGGTGCGCAGTTTCGGCTTCACGACAAAGTCGTGAATCAACTCCAGTTCCATCAGCTGTTCCGCCCTCGTCGCGGGCTTGTTCGTCGCGTCGGGCTGGTAGTCGACGACATAGTAGAAGATGTCGCTCAGCCCCGTGGTGATCGGGGCGAGCTTGGGCGAAACCCCCGCCGGCAGTTCATCGAGCGCGTTCTGCAGCCGTTCGCTGACGAGCTGGCGTGCGCGATAGATGTCCGTTTTGTCGCCGAAGATCAGGGTGACCTGCGAGAGGCCGGTCTTTGAAAGCGAGCGCAGCTCGGTCATTCCCTGGATGCCGCTCATCTCCATCTCGATCGGAAAGGTGACGAGTTGCTCGATCTCCTCGGGAGCAAGGCCGGCGACCTCCGTGTTGATCTGCACCTGGACGCTGGTGATGTCCGGCACGGCATCGATCGGCAGCTGGATGGCCGCCCAGATCCCGGCCCCCAGCAGCGCGAGCGAGCCAAGCATGACGAAGGCGCGCTGGCGGAGGGCGAATTCCAAGATTTTGTCGATCATCGGTGGGGCCCGTTAATGGCTGTGGCCGCCGCCCTTGGTGAGCCGCAGCTCGGTGAGCCAGAGTTCCTCGACCGCCGTCGTGACCACGACGTCCCCTGGGTGGAGTCCGTCCACCACTTCGATGAACTGCTCGTCGCCGGAACCGGTCGTGATTTCGGTGCGCAGGAAGTGCGCGCCGTTGACCACATAGACGAAGGTGCCGGTTGCGCTGCGCAAGACGGCCGAACGCGGGATCGTCGCGATCGTCCGCTCCGCGCCGCGAAACGCGACCTCGCGGGCCGCGCCCACCCGGGGCGAACCCGGGAGCGCCAGGACGACTTCGACCTGGGTCAAGGCGCTGGAAACATCGCGCCGGATCGAAAGCACCGTGGCCTCGCTCGACTGGAGCCTTTCGAGCTCGTCGGCGATATCGGGTGGAACCAGCGTCAGCGCACGGGCGGGCGGCCCGGCGTCGAACACCGTTGCGGTGACCGTGAAGGACCGGGCAACCTTCCGCTCCTCGACTTCCGCGGTCTCGACCCCGATCGCCTCGCGCGTGGCGGGGGCGAGTTGAAGGCCGAAACCCGGTTTGAACGAGGCAGCGCCGCCGGCTTCTTCCACTCGATCGGTGTGACCATGCTCGTCGGCGGGTGCATGTTCGTCGGCGGGTGCCGGCTCCCTGCTGCCGCACCCTGCGGCCAGCAGGGCGAGGAACAGCCCGGCGATCCACGTTCCAGATCGGGTGCCGCTCATGGCGCGAATTCCACCGGATTGAAGTCAAGGCCGGTAAGCTGTTGCAGCTTCAACCCCGCCTCGAGCGCCTCCCGCTGGGTGGCAAGGAGCGCCTCGACGGCGTCGAGGTAGCTGTTCTGCAACTCGACGTAGGTCGCAATCGGCACGGCGCCCAGACGATAATGGCGATCTGCCAGCTCGGCGGCTTCGCGGAACTTCTTCACCGAGTCCGGCGCCCAGCGCCGGGACTCCGCCAGCTTCGTTCCAAAGACACCCGCCGCCGTGAGCACCTCCCTTTCCAGTTCCCGTTGCGCGACCAGGGCGGCGGTCTCGGCCTGGCGCCGCCGCGCTTCGGCCAGCTCGACGGCTCCGCGCGTGCGGCCGGTGACCGGCAGCGGGACGCTCAAGCCCACGCCGAGCACCGTCTCCCGCTCGCCGGCCTTCTCCTCCGAATAAAACGGGCTGACACTGATGGCCGGATACCGTTCGTTGCGCGCGAGCTGCACCTGGTATCCCTGCTGCTCCAATTCCACCCGCCTCATCCTGAAATCAAAGTTGTTCTCGTGAGCCGCTGCGAGCAGCGCGTCCGTGGCCGGAACATCGTTGAACGTGAGCGCGGGCGCAGTGACCCGCAGCGGCGCGTCCGCCGCCGCGCCGCGAAGCTGATTCAGCTCGATCAGCGCGGCCTGGAGCGCCAACTCGGCCTCGGTTGCGCGTCGCTGCAAGGCGAGTTCGCCCGCCTCGATCACGCGGGTTTCCAGCAGTGGCGTCACGCCTGCCGGATCACGGGCGAGGAACGTTTCCTTGAGCGCGGCGAAACGGTCGGCGACCTCGCGGATCGCCGCCGCCTCGGAATGCGCCGCGTGCAGCGTGTAGACGAGCGTTCGGGCGCGGGCCGTGAGTGCGTGCTTGAAACGCGCCAGACCCAGCTCGGCGAGTTCAACCTGCTGGTTGGCAATCGCCTTGCGGAGAGCGAGCCGGCCGGGCCATTCGAAAGTCTGCGTGACGGAAACCGACCAGGCCGCTCCCGAGCCGGCAAGTGCGCCCGAAAGATCCCGGACGCGCTTGCGTCCGAGATCCAGGGCGATTTCAGGATCGCTCAGCGCAGCGGCACCGCGCGCCCCGGCCTTGGCTGCGGCAATCTCCGCCTCGTAGAATTTCAATTCCGGGTTGGTGGAAGCGATGTCGCGGACGAGTGCATCCATCCGGACGGGCGACTGATCGGGCTCCTGCGCCCAGCCGGGAACGGCGAGGGCAGGGAGCCCAAGGAGGACGAAGAATCGGGCTTTGACTGGAAAGTGCATGAAAATGGGACGTGGAAACACAGGGACACGGCCGCGAGCACACACGTGCACCTCGGCCAAAAAGCATCGGGTCCGCGCAGGGACCGATCAGGCGACGAAAGTGTCCGGGGCGTGCGCGGGCGCAGCCGCCCGCCGCACAAAGTGCCAGTTGACAACCCAGTCTTGTGGACGCCGGGGTGACCGGCACAACGGCCGGGCGTCCATGGCGGCAGCCTGGAGGGCATCCGTCCAGCAGATCAACGCGGCATGGACGAACAGGATCGTTGGCGCCGTCTTGATCGTCTGGGCGGTGCTTTGATAATTCCCGGACTCGACGACGGCGCACCCGTCGTCATCCACCTTCGGTTGCTCTTCCGAATGGCAGTCAGTCGAACAGAGCAAATCATAACCCGCGGCCTCCAATGTACAGCACAGCGTCGCCGGTCCCCAGATGAGGGCCAGGCAGAGCGCAAGGAGCCGATGAAGCCGGTGCGGCATTGGCCGGGAAAGAGACGTGGTTCCGGCTGCATTTCAAGGCCTTTTCGCACGTCCGGCGCGCCGGCACCGTTGATGAGATTCAGACGCCTCCCCCGGCCCGGCCCCCACGGGCACATTCAGTTGAGCTTAACGACGGAACAATCCCCGCTAACGATCGCAGTGGGCCCGACCAAAATATTGTCGTCGATCAGCATTCATATAAGAACCCCAGAATGTCATTGCCGCGTAGCTGGTGCGCAGGCGCATTCCGGATGATCGTTCCGGTCCTCTCAGCCAGTATCGGTTGGGCAGGTCCGGCAGGCGAAGTAAGCCAGTCCGATGCAGAGGAGGTTTACGAACTCCGGCTCGAGCGGTTGCTCAAGGCAGGCGGCGGCCGAGCAGTCGTTGCCCTACTCGCGCGCGATCTCGAGGAGCGGCCAAGACCATATGTGAAGGCTTGGTATGCCATCTACCTTCTTTATGGTGCCGAATTTGGCCTGGATGACATCGCTGATCCCGCGCGAGGCTTCGCACTTGCGCAGGAAGCCGCCACCGAGGGATCCCCTTTCGGAATCGAAGTGGTGGGTCGAGCATGGGGCGATGGTCGCGGAACCGAACGCCGGCCGGACCTAGCCATCAAATTTCTGTCGTCTGCAGGCGAGAAGGGTCGGTACACCGCATGGGGAGAACTGGGGAAATATTACTTCTTCGGCGCCGGAGTGGAAAAGAACCTGGCAACTGCGGAGCAGCTTATTCGCAAGTCAGCCTGGATGGGGGCGGCCTCGCCTATGTTCACACTCGCGCAATGGCATGAGAATCCCGCCTACGTGCCGACACCAGACCGCAGCAAGGCTAACGCACTCTATTATGAGGTTGGTGAGCTCGCGAGCGCCGATGCCAGGAAGCTCCTCCGTACGCGCGCCAAAGCCGGTGATATCGACGCCCAGAAGTATGTGCACCTCGACCTCGTGGTGATCGCGATGCGCGGCTATGATGCGCTCCCGTCGCACCTCCGGGCTGCCGTGAAATGGCTGGAAGAAAATTCAGCGGCCGGGGACGTACAAGTGCAGCTGGCGCTCGCCGACGCAATGAAGGAACGTTCGCTGGTCATTTACGATCCGGCAAAGTCCCGGGCGAAGGCGGAGCAGGCAGCGAGGGCTGGCAATCTGGACGGTCGGGCATTACTGGCGGAAATGGCATGGCGGGGAATTGACCAGAAGACCGACAAGGCCGCTGCGGTGGCGAGCTGGCGTGAACTCGCGGAACAGGGCAACGCCAGGGCGTTGAACTTCATTGGCTGGTTGCACTGGTGGGGCAACGGCGAGCAGTACGGTGTGCCCAAGGATGCCGGCAAAGCGTACGATTATTGCCGCCGCTCCGCGGAGCTGGGCTATTCTATCGGCCAGCTCAATCTGGCCGAATGTTACGCCCATGGGATTGGTGTGCCGAAGAACTATTATCGGGCGGCAAAGTATTATGGCATCCTGGAGGACCGTCGCTACAAGGACGCGAAACGAATGAAGGAACGGATTCTCGCCTACATCGCCGATTAGACCAGATTTTCGCTGGCTGCCCCAACGGCACGCTGCACGCCCGCCAAACGGGGCAGCCGGCTGCCAAGGGGATATCCAGCGCAGGTGTCAGCTCTTCCGGCCGGCCGGGTTCGGGGCCGGCACGTCGGCGTTCCGGCGGAGGGGATGCTCGCCCACTTCCGATCCGTCCGTGGCGCCGGCGCCGGATGGGCCCGGCTCCTCCTCGCGCTCGACGCGACCGCTCCGTTCCAGCGCAGCCAGATCGATCTTTTGCAGCTGCTCCTTCAGGATCTTTCCCGACTTGAACTTCACCACGGCGCGCTCGGGAATCACCACCGTGTCCGTGGGCCGGTTCGGGTTGCGGCCAATCCGCTGCCGCCGCACCTGCACCTCGAGCACGCCGAAGTTGCGCAGCTCGACATTCCGGCCGCTGGCCAGCGCACGCTGAATGATGTCCAGGGTTTGCTGGACGGTATCCACAATCTGCTTCTGCGGGAAGCCGGACTTGCGGTAGATCTCCAGCACAATTTCGCGTTTGGTTAGGTTCGTCATCGTCGTAGGTGGCTGAGGTTCCGCTGGTCCCGGGCGGTAGTGACAGTCGAAATGGCCCGTCGGTTCGGCCTGAACCCCGAATTCTCAGCCGACGAATGCAGCGGACCACCGCGCAGGGGCGCCAATGGATGCGAATTCCCGGGAGTGATGGGAAAAATCCCGATTCGAACCCGAAAATCACGGTACGAAGACGGTCATCAAAACCTCCCCCGTGACAGGGTTAAACCGCGAATAAACGCCAATCGACGCGAATGGAGGGGCCTATAGGGTCCGTCTGCGAGGGACTCTCGACATCGACCGCCATGAGCCGGCACGCTTGAGCCATGAAAGTCCTCTTCATTGGCGGCACCGGCGTGATCAGTTCGGCCTGCACGGCGCTCGCCGTGGAGCGCGGCTGGGAACTCTGGCTGCTCAATCGCGGTAAGAGCAGCGCCGCCCCCGCCGGGACCCGGCAGCTCATCGCCGACATCAATGATCGGGGCGCGGTGACCGCCGCACTGGCCGGCCATGCCTGGGATGCCGTCGTCCAGTGGCTCGCCTACGTCCCGACCGAGATCGAGCGGGACCTGGAACTGCTTTGCGGACGCACCCGGCAGTACGTCTTCATCAGTTCGGCCAGTGCGTACCAGCGACCGCCCGCCCATCACGTGATCACCGAGTCCACACCGCTGGTAAATCCGTTCTGGGACTACTCGCGCCAGAAAATCGCCTGTGAGGAACGGCTGCAACGCGCCGCCCGGGATGAGGGTTTCCCGTTCACGATTGTCCGTCCGTCGCTCACCTATGGCGAGACGCTGGTTCCGCTGGTTCTGAACACCTGGAAACACAGCTGGACGCTGGTCGATCGGATGCGGCGCGGTGCGCCCGTGATCGTCCCGGGCGACGGGTCATCGCTCTGGTGCATCACGCACAACACCGATTTCGCACCGGGATTGCTCGGGCTGATTGGCCACCCGGAGGCGATCGGCGAGGCCTTCCACATCACGACCGACGAGGTCCTCACGTGGGATGCGATTTTTCGCCAAACCGCTGCCGCCGCCGGGGTCGGCGAACCCAAGATCGTGCATATGGCGTCGGATTTCATTGGCGCGTGCCTGCCGGAAAAGGCGGGCGGGCTCCAAGGCGACAAGTCCACCTCGGTCGTGTTCGACAACTCCAAGATCAAGCGCTTCGTGCCGGGGTTCCGGGCGCGGCTGACGTTTGCGGAAGGGATTCGCCGAAGCGTCGCCTGGTTCGAGGCGGATCCCCGCCGGCAAACGGTGGATGCCGCCGTGAATGCCAGTTACGACAAGCTGATTACGGCCTATGGGCGAGGGCTCGAGGCGGCCCGGCGGGAGTTTTCACTCGGTTAGGAGGCTGTCGGACTGATGCGGTCCGTCCAGATGGAGGCGAACTGAAGTTGGAGAACCGACAGCCTCCCAACCCGGCGAAGCCGGAACCAATGTTGAGGGGCGGCCATAGGGGTGCGACGGGCATGCGGACGGCCCATCCCCGCCGGGTTGGTAAGCGCCAAGCGAGTGCCAACACGTGATGGCAAGGGCT
>WYBX01000115.1 GCA_011525695.1 Verrucomicrobiia bacterium | reverse complement strand
GGCGTCCTCAAGTACAGTATGGATTTCGTTTGGCAATTGCGGCCGTGACGGAGCACGGCCCTCCATGATTGCGATGCTCACTCCTCGGTCGGAATGACTCATTCGGAATCACCTTCATGGAGGGACGCCCTCCGTGGCGTCCTCAAGCCCAAGGTGATTCATTCTGCGCAGCTCATCGATTTCGATGCTTTACAGCCCGCACTCGCGCCTCGCTTCCCGCTCCGCGCGACGCACAATCCGGGCGTCTCCATGAAGCCACGTCGCCACATTCCCGCCGGATCCATTCTGGCCCTGGCCATTGTTTCGCTCGCTTGCGCCGCCGAGTTGCCCGGCGATCAGATGCTGGCGGAATATTTCCAACAGCAAACCGCCGAGCTCAACGCCCGGACTTTCGCGGGCGTGCGCAGCCTGGACGACTGGAAGCGCGAACGCGAAACCGCCCGCGACCAGCTGCGTGAAATGCTCGGGCTTTCCCCGGCGCCCGAACGGACTCCGCTTCAGGCCACCATCACCGGCCGGGAGGATCATCCTGAGTTCACGGTCGAAAAGCTGCATTACCAATCGCTCCCCGGCTTGTACGTCACGGCCAATCTCTACCTGCCGAAGGAGCGTCCGAAACCCGCGCCCACCATCCTGTACATGGTCGGCCACTCCCGGGTTCGCGAAGGGAATGTCAGCTTCGGCAGCAAGGTGACGTATCAGCATCATGGAGCCTGGTTCGCACGCCACGGCTATGTCTGCCTCACGATCGATTCCATCGGCGAACTCGCCGAGATCGAGGGCCAGCACCATGGCACGCACACGGCCGGACGCTGGTGGTGGAACTCGCGGGGATACACGCCGGCCGGCACCGAGACCTGGAATGCGATCCGCGCGCTCGATTACCTGGAGACCCGTCCCGAGGTCGATGCCTCGCGGATCGGCGCCACCGGCCGCTCCGGCGGCGGCGTGGGCACCTGGTGGCTCGCGGCACTGGACGACCGAATCAAGGTGGCTGTGCCGGTGGCCGGCATGACCGATCTGCACAACCAGGTCGTGGACGGCAAAGTCTCCCGGCACTGCGACTGCATGTTCATGGTGAACACCTATCGCTGGGATTTCGGAAAGATCGCCGCACTGATCGCGCCCCGGCCGCTCCTGTTCTCCAACTCGGACAAGGACGATATCTTTCCCCTGGACGGCGTCATCCGGTTGCACCGGCAGGTCGCGGACATCTACAAGCTTTATGGCGCGTCCGAAAAACTTGGGCTGCTGATCACGGATGGACCGCATCGGGATACCCAGGATTTGCAGGTGCCGGCGTTCCGCTGGTTCAATCGCTTCCTGAAAGGCGAGGAATCGCTCATCGATCAAGCCGCCACCAAGTTCTTCACCCCGGCCCAGCTGAAGGTCTTCGCAACCCTGCCGACCGACGAGCGCAACACGACCATCGACAAAACCTTTGTGCCGGCCGCCCACCCCGCCGTGCCCATCAATCCTGCGGCCTGGGCCGCAATGCGCGACGAATGGCTGCGGGCACTGCGCGAAAAATCCTTTGCCGGCTGGCCGGCCGAGGACGAGAAGCTCCACCTGAAGCAGGGTCCCCGCGAGAATCGGGATGCGGTTGAGCTCACGCGCTGGGAATTCTCCAGCCAGGAAGCCGTCACCCTGCCGCTGTTTGTGTTCTCGGGACCGGAACGGCGGCCCCAACCGGAACTCCATCTGATCGTCCTCGACGAACGGTCTTGGAGCGAACTCGTGAACGAACTCGGCACCAACTGGCCGCTGCTATCCTCGGCCAACGTGCCGCCCGCCCCCCTGGTGCAACCCGGAGCGGCCCACGGGGCGCTCCTGGAGCGAGTCGCCCGCGCCGAAATCACGCTCGCCTATGTCCCGCCGCGCGGAATCGGACCGACCGCCTGGAGCGGGAACGACAGTGACCGGACCCACATTCGACGCCGCTTCATGCTGCTCGGCCAGACGCTCGATGGCATGCGCGTTTGGGATATCCAGCGGGCGCTGCTGGCGCTGGACCAGCCGGAGCTGTTCCCCGGACGCAAAGTGCACCTGGCCGGTGTGCGCGAGCAGGGAGTGAATGCGCTGTATGCCTCGCTGTTCTCCGCCAATGTGGCCGCCCTTGAGATCACCGCTCCTCCTGCTTCGCATGCGAGCGGCCCGGACTACCTGAACGTGATGAAAGTGCTCGATATTCCCCAGGCCGCGGCCCTGGCCGCGGAACAGCACCCTGTTCGGATCCTGCACGGCAATGCGGATGACTGGACCTGGGCGATCGAGACCGCGAAACGGATGCGCTGGCCCGCGGAGCGCATGGAAGTCCGTGCCGACACCCCGCCGATCCAGCCATTGGCGATGCCGCAGCGCGCCCCCGGCCCCCGCCCGCCCCGCACGAACTGAGCCCGGCGCCCGGCTGACACGTTCCCGTATGCCCGGCGGGATTCGATGCCGCCGGGTCGCTCTGCGCGACCGAGATTTTCGAAAACCACTCATATACCATGATCATGGCATATGAGTGGCTGGGCCGGCGTGGCCGGATTCACCGGGGTGGAATCGCCAGGATTCGCAGTCGCGTCGGCGGGTTCGATGTGTTGGGCTGGGGCGATCCTTGAGCTTCAGACATTACCCTGAAACCCGATCACAACTCGGAGATCGCCATGAAAATCGATACCTCAATCACCCGCCGGGATTTCCTGGCGATGACTACAGCTGCCGCCATTGCCGCCCCGGCCGTGATGCGTGGCCTGGACCTCACACGGGATCCCGTGCGGATTGGCCACATCGGCAGCGGCACGCGCGGATGGGGCCTGATCAAGTTCACGGGCGCTATTTCCGAGGCCAAGGTGGTCGCAATCTGTGATGTCTACCGCCCCCATCTCGAGCGCGGCGTGGAGGCCTGCGGCAATCCGGACGTAAAGCGCTATACCGACTACCGTGACCTGCTGGCGGACCCAAAAGTCGAGGCGGTCGTGATCGCGACGCCCGATCACTGGCACGAAAAGATGGTCCTCGATGCCATCGCCGCCGGCAAGGCCGTCTACTGTGAGAAGGGGCTCACCATGTCGATCGCATCCGCCAAACGGATGCGCGCAGCCGTGAAAAAGGCGGGTACCGTTTTCCAACTCGGCCACCAGGGTCGCCAGCTTCCCGCGACCGCCGAGGCGGGACGGCTCATCCGCGACGGCCGCATCGGCCCCGTAACCCTGATCCACGTCGGACGATATTTCAACGGAACCAAGGAGCGTGCGCCCTGGCGCTGGTACGGAAACTACAGCGCGTGGGATCGCCCGGATCCGAAGCAGGTGGCGAAGGACGTCGATTGGGCGAAATGGCTCGGCGCCGCCCCCAGCATCGATTTCAACGAGCGTCATTTCTGGCACTGGCGGTGTTACTGGCCGTACGGCACCGGCCAGGCCGGCGACCTGCTGAGCCACGAGACCGATCATGTGCAGAGCGTCCTCGGCTGGGGCATTCCCGACACCTGCATGTGCACGGGGCTCAATGCCTATTATGATGACGATCGCGACGTTCCCGACACGTGGCTAGCCTCCTACCGGTTCGAAAAACAACACTGCTCGATGACGTTCGAGGGCTGCATGAACTCCAAGCGGCTCCAGCCGCCGGAGTACATCGGCCGCGACGGGCGGCTCATCTTCAACGGCATCGGCCAGGACGCGAATCGGTTCTGGGTCTATCCCGACGACATCGCCTACCCCCATACGGGCAAGATGCCCGAGCCGGCCGAGGTGTACGATCCGGTCAAGGGCGAGAAATGGCCCAGCCACATGGACGATTTCCTGCGCTGCGTTCGCACCCGTGAGCGTCCGAAGTGCAACATCGACGAGGCCTTCATCGAGGTCGCCACTCTGCTCATGAGCGTGGAGTCCTATCGGAAGAAGCGGGAAGTCCGCTGGGATCCCGGCCGGGAAGAGATCGTCTGAATCAGCTCCCGCAGCTGGGGCTCTTCCCTCCCTCAGCTGCGAATGCCCGCACGCGGAGTGGCGGGGCTTCATCCCCGCCGCTGCCGCCGCTGCCGCGCGATGGCTGGCCGGATTTTTCCCGAGTTCACCCGCCGTCGCGCCGCAGGGTCTCCGCCTGGCAACAGGCGTGATACGCCACCAGATACTCGAGTTCCTCAATGCTGAGGTGCTCGATCCATGCCCGCTGGGCCGAGGGCGACAGTGACCGGAGCCCAAAGAGCGGACACACCACCGGATTCGCGTGTTTGACCGGGCAACATTCACCCAGTGCCAATACCTGCCGCTGGAGCGCGATCCGGCGTTCGCGCACGGGGTCCGTCCACCTTCGGCTCGAGGGTTTCGCGGGCATGGAAAGCAAGGAAGCTGCCGGCACTGTGCCGGCCAATGAGGGGCTGCCGGCAACCAAGCTATCCTGAAAGCCGTCTCGCGGCTTCGCAGATCTTGTTCAAATCGCCCCGGATATCGACCCGGCCGGCAACCCGTCGCTGCCGTAGTCCAGAATGGCCCCGCGGTTGGGAACCCTGTCGATCCGACTCCGCCGGTGTGGAAGCGGTATCTTGCCCCTTGTTCCGAACCGACCGGAAAGCGGCGGGTCGCCGCTTCGACGTCGGGCACCTATGGGGGAATCTGCTATTCCGGCTCCCAGCTTTCCCTGAAAATCACCCGGGCGGCTGCCGGCTGCGAACTTCGCAGAACCCCTCCCTGTCTGGATGGCCGAGCCGGGCCTGGGGTAGAGCACACGACGTGCGGGGGACCCGGTGCAATCCTGATTCAGACACCATGAAAACATCGTTCAAGCGCGCCACTTCCGGCGCCGCGGCAGTGCTGGCGGCAGCGCTGGCACTCCAAGCGCAATCGGAATCGTCGCATTCGCAGTCGACGCGAGCGGAATCGTCGCCAGGCTCCCAATCAAGTGCCGTGACTTCCACCCGCAGTTCCGCGGGCTCCACCTCGAGTTCCTCCTCCACATCGACGTCCTCCAGCAGCTTCCCCGCGACAACGACCTCGCCGGGCTCGCGCGCCACCAATGCGACAGGTCCGGCGCGCGCGACGCCTCCGTTCCTGCCCCAAACCTCAGAGAGCACTACGCTGAACCAAACGGGCACGGTCGCGGACACCCAGCTCTCCACGACGCAGAACAGCTGGACCAATACCCAGAGCGATGCGCAGGTGACGACCTTCGTCCGCCAAATCGACGCCCAGGGACCGGCCGTGGTCGAGCGAATCACCACCCAAATCGCGGACGTGGCTTGCACACCGGAGAATGCCCGGTTGCTGGTCGATGCACTCCGGAACGGGACGGAGGTGACTTTGTCCTCCGAGGGCAAGACCGCCACGTTCACCCCGTCGGGATCGCTCGGTTACGGGGAAGCCTATATCGCACTCGCGCTGGCAGCGGAGGCGCTCCGCAATGCGGGGGTAACCGGTTGCGCGACCCCGGAACAATGGGAGGCCGTCCTGCTGGGCGGTCCGCTGGCGGCGGCTGGAACGACGTCCACCAGCACAACGATGAGCGCCGCGGCGAGTTCGTCATCGGATTTTCCCGGAATCCTGACGCTGCGATCGCAGGGCCAGGGCTGGGGGCAGGTGGCCCGGCGGACCAACGTGCAGCTTGGCCAGGTGATGAGCACCGCCCGCACGAAGCTGAATCTCGAGAGCGACACAGACGCAACGCTTTCACCCACCGGCCGCACGTCGGACGAAATGAATGCGACCGGCGGGTCAAGCATCGGGCCGGGGGCCACGGATACCCGCGAGAATTCCGGCAATCCCCATTCGAATCACCCGGGCAAGGGCAAGGCCAAGGGCAAGGAGTATGGCAAAGGCAAGGCCGGTGAACGCAATCCGGTCGACACCAGCGACGATGCCGAACCTGCGGATCGAGCGGGCAGGTCGGATTCGACGCCGCCGCGGATGCCCTGATCGCCCCGCTGCGGAAGCCAGATGAAAGCCAACGCGGCGCCGAATCGGCGCCGCGTTTTTTGTCGCGCGGCAATGGCCAAGCGTGCGGCGCTTTGAACTGCAGGATCGTTGCCGCTCGATGGTGGAATGCCGGCAAGGAATCAGGACTCGTGCGATTTGATGTCGCAGCTGCGACATCGAATCGCACGCCAGCCGGGCCGCCCCTCCGCGCACCGGCAGAGGCGATTCCGCGACGCCCTCATGCCCGGCCCGGCATCGCCGACTCCTCTTCGCGCATTGCCTCGGCGGGCGGGATCCGTGCACCTTGAGAGGCGGCCGTCCCGGCCGTTACTGTTGCATGACCTCCCCCGACCCTGACTCGCGCAAGCCACCGGCAGCCGACTCAGCTGCGCCCGCTCCCGGACGTAGAATCATTGGCATCGACCTTGGCGGCACCAAGTGCGCTGCCAGCGTCTGGGATGGCAGCGTTGTCCGGGAAATCCTTCGCGTGCCGACCCGAGGCTTCGCCGAGACGTTCGAGCAACTGGTTTCCGGGATCCAGCCTCTCGCGAGAGCCGCGTCGTGCGATTTCGGTGTCTCCTGCGGCGGTCCGCTGGATGCCAGCGTGGGTGTGATCCTCAATCCTCCAAACCTCCCCTCCGATTGGCACAATGTGCCGGTTTGCCGGCAGCTGACAGAGCGCTTTGGCGGCAGGGCGTGCCTGATGAACGACGCCAACGCCTGTGCGCTGGCCGAATGGAAATTTGGCGCAGGTCGCGGCTGCCGTCACATGATCTTCCTGACCTCCGGGACCGGAATGGGAGCGGGACTGATCCTCAATGGTCAGCTCTATGAGGGAGCGACAGGTGACGCAGGGGAAATTGGCCATGTGCGGCTCGCGCCGGATGGGCCGACAGGCTACGGAAAGGCTGGGTCGGTCGAGGGATTTTATAGCGGTGGCGGGATCGTGCGGCTCGCAAGGCGCCATTTCGCCAACCTGCCAGGGTCTCCGCCCGCGTGGGCATCGCCGGCCGGCGGTCTGACGACGCGGCGGATTGCAGAAGCCGCACGTGCCGGTGACGGCCTGGCAGCGGAGATTATACACGAAGCCGGGACGCGACTGGGCGAGGCCCTCGCCATCCTGATGGATCTGTTCAATCCCGAACGGATCGTCATTGGCGGCTTTTATCCGTTGTGCCGCGACCTATTGGACTGCCCGCTCCAGGAGGCCCTGGCCCGTGAAGCCCTGCCGTTGCCGCGCGCTGCCTGTGCCATCGTGCCGGCCGAGTTGGGTGAAACGATTGGCAGCCACGGTGCCATAGCCGCCGCGCTGCACCATTGGCCGTCCGATCCGACGCGAAGCTGAGCCTTCGATCCTCCCCTCACGGCTGCCATGCCGCTCGGGGAAATCGCCATCGCGCCGGCTCGATGCCTGATACCGGAAAACCGGGGCAATTTGTTCTCCGCCGGCCGGAAGACTGAGTCGCTGGCGGCCCGGATCCCGCAATAACCTGTCGCCAGCGGATGGTGCCTGTCCCTTGCGAATTCCTGGCGGCGGAAGCCAATCCCTAGCCGATCGTGCCTGTCCCTTGCCGTGTCCGGTTGGCAGCAGAATACAAGGGTGCCTGTCCCTATTGACGAAGGCAGCCCGGCGTTCATCGCGGAAAATAGTTTGCTGAGGAATCGCCCGCCACGCTACCACACCCGGCCGGCGATGCCGTATTCCTTCCGCCGGCAGCCATTTCCCACCCATGCCACGAACCTTCACCATTGCCATCGGCTCCGATCACGCCGGTTTCGCCTACAAGGAAGCCATCAAGGCGATGCTCCTCAACGAGGGCCATACGGTGCGCGACTTCGGTACCCATTCCGACGCGCCCTGCGATTATCCCGATTTCGTCCGCCCGGTCGCAGAAGCGGTGGCACGGGGTGAATTCGAACGGGGCATCGTGCTCGGAGGTTCAGGCAACGGCGAAGCGATCGTCGCCAACCGCGTGCGCGGCATTCGCTGCGGCGTGTGCTGGAATGAGCAGCTCGCCACCTGGAACCGTTCCCACAACGACGGCAATGTCCTCTCCATCGGCCAGCGCACCGTGACGGAAGCAGAGGCTCTCGGCATTGTGCGCACCTGGCTGGCCACGGAGTTTGAAGGCGGCCGCCACCTCGTGCGGATCAACAAGATCGACGGCTAGACTAGCAGCGTGTCGGACTTAGCTTCCGACTGTATCGGTCGGGAGGAAGTGGGACGCAACACGCTGTTAGTTGGCCTGCGGCATTCTTGCTTGTGGCGGGGTAGATTGCCATGGCAAGGGAGCCTGACCTACTTGCGGAATCCTGACCTGCCGGCATCCCGGTAGGGCAGGTCTATTCGACCTGCTCAAGGCCGGATCGGAGACCCGGAAACCGCCCCTCGATTACGGCACCGTGCAAACGGCGTGCACGACACGACTTGCGGATCGTCCCCAACCGCATTCGTTGCGCCCTCCTGCCGCCCGCAGCGGTCAGCCAAGCACAAATGCCGAATTTCACCTACCATCACGTCTTCGAACCCGCCTCGGAACCGGATGCATGCCCCTTGCTGCTGCTCCATGGGACCGGCGGCAACGAACATGATCTGCTGCGGGTCGGCCGAATGCTCTCTCCCACCGGCGCGATCCTCAGCCCTCGCGGCGACGTCAACGAGGCGGGTGCGCTGCGTTTTTTTGCCCGGCTCGGCGAGGGCACTTTCGACCCGGCTGAAGTAATGCGTCGGACGCTGGCGCTCGCTGACTTCGTCCAGACCGCCACCCGGCACTATGGCATCGACCCGGCCCGGCTGACCGCCGTGGGTTTCTCGAATGGTGCCAACATCGCCGGAACCATGATGCTCCTCCGGCCGGACGTCCTCCGAGCCGCGATTCTCTTCCGTCCCATGGTCGTTCTCGACCACCCGGCCGTGCATGAATCGCTCGTGGGCCGGCGCGTCCTCCTGACCCACGGCACCACCGATCCGCTCGTGCCCCGCGACCATCCCGACCGGCTCGCGAGCCTCTTCCGGGCCGGCGGCGCCGATGTGCAATTACAGATGATTCCCGCCAGTCATGCGCTGACTCCCCAGGATATCGCTGTCGCTGAATCGTGGCTGGCCCGATAGCCCCGTCTGAAGCAGCGCCTCGTTCCCTTACTCGTTCGACAATCCGCCCGATCCCGTCAAAAATCAGCCCATGCGTCTCACCTATCTCGGCCATTCGTGCTTCCTCGTCGAGACCGCCAAGGCTCGACTGATCATCGATCCGTATCTCAACGACAACCCCGCCGCCAGGATCAAGGCGGCCGACGTGCAGTGCGACTACATCCTCGTTTCGCACGGCCATGAGGACCATTCCGGCGATGCGCTCGAAATTGCCAAGCGCTGCGGCGCCACCCTGATTGCAAATTACGAGATCGCGGAATATTTCGGCGCCAAGGGAGCGAAAACCCATGGCATGAACCCGGGCGGCGGCCATGACTTTCCGTTCGGCCGCGTTAAACTCACGCTCGCCCATCATACCTCGAGCCACAACGCCGGGTTGAACCCCATCTACATGGGCGTCCCGTGTGGATTGATTCTCCAGGCGGACGGCCGGACACTTTACCATGCGGGAGATACCGCGCTCTTCATGGACATGCAGCTGATCGGCCGCGCCGGGCTCGACGCCGCACTGCTTCCCATCGGCGACAATTTCACGATGGGCCCGGACGACGCTCTCACGGCGCTCGAGTTCCTGAAACCAAAGGTGGCCGTCCCCATTCATTACAACACCTGGCCGCCGATTGCCCAGGATGCCGGCGCCTTCGCTGCCCGAGCAGCCAAGGCCGGCCACACGGTGAAGGTCATGAAGAGCGGCGACACGCTCGACGTGTAGCAGGATTCGCTTGCCGGTTGGGCAAAGCGGCAAGACGCCGCTTCCACGCGGCCCTACGAGCGTTTCTCATTCATGCAGGGCTGCCGCCCAGATTCCGAAAATGCCCCTCGGGCATTTTCATTTAGCAGCATGTCGGATGATTCGCCCTCACGTTCGCTGCCTTCAAATCGATCCGCGGTAAAACCGACAGGCTGCCCGCTACTTCAATTGATCCCGCAGCCACCCGGGTCGGTTCGTCGTGATGCTGGCGGCCCCGAGCGCGATCCAGTGCCTTGCCACGGCGGGATCGTCCACTGTCCACACATGGAGTTGCAGGCCGGCCTCGCGGATTTTCCGCGTGTCCGCCGGTGTCAGCGGCCAGTTATGCTGCAGGTCGAGCCCCGTCAGGCCTGCGTCCGTCGCCCGGCGGATCATGTCGTCCACGGACGGCGGCGGCGGCGCGGTATCCGCCGCCTCTGGACGCCGATAGCCCACCAGCCAGAGGGTGGGCAGCCGGGGCAGCCTTTTCCTGACTTCCAGGAGGGCGTCGAAATTGAAGCTGATGATCGTGATGTTCTGCTCGTTCGCGCCATTGCGGGCCAGGCAGCGCGCGAGTTCCGGCACAATCTCCGGCCCGACCTTGATCTCCACCAGCAATCGTTCGCCCGGCGGGGTCAGCCGGATCTGCTCGTCGAGCGTCGGCAGCTTCTCGCCCGCGAACCACGCCGCCTTCCAGGAGCCGGCATCGAGCTTCCTGAGTTCTGCCAGCGTCAAATCGGCAATACGCGCATCCCGCCCCGTCGTGCGCTTCGTGCTCTGGTCATGACAGGCGACAATCTTGCCATCGCGCGTGAGGTGGATGTCGGTCTCGACCGCGTCCGCGCCCTGCTCCCAGGCAAGCTTCTGCGCGGCGAGCGTGTTCTCGGGCGCATCATGCGAGGCGCCCCGGTGGGCAACGATGTCGACGGCGCGCAGGACGGGCAGGAGGCTCAACGCAGCGGCGAAGGCGAGCCCCGGGGCGGGGATTCGGAAATTCATGCGCGCCCAGAAAACCGGAGTGCTGCGGCGATGCGATGCATTTCTTGGGCCGCTGGCAGCCGGAAAATCTCTCGCTTGCCGGCACCATGGCCGGCCCTCAGCGTCACGCCAGATTCATGGCATTTCCAACTCCTCCCGCGATTCTGGCGACGCGCAACCTGCGCGCCGTGGAACTCGAGAAAAACCCGGCCGATGCATTCCTGGCCACGTATGCCTGGATGCATCTCGCGCGCAGCGCAGACAACCGGATCCTCGAGCTTTTCCGGCAGGGCCTCCTCCGCGGCACCGTCACCGGCGGCCAGGGCAACGAGGGGCTGATCGTGCCGCTGGCGCTGATTGCCGACAAGGCACTCGACGTGGTCTCGTTCACCCACCGGGACTTGGGCGGCCACCTGATCTGGAGCGGCCATCTCTGCGAGCACCTGAACCAGTATTTCGCGAACGCGCACAGCCCGACGAAGGCGCGCGAGGGCAACATTCACCACGGCGATCCGGCGAACCGTTCGCTCCCGATGATCAGCCACCTCGGCGCCATGCTTTCCGCCGTGGCCGGGGCCACGGATTCACAGCGCCGGCTGGGCCGGCCCGCGGTCGGCTTCGCCTTCTTCGGCGATGGCTCGTCGAGCACCGGCGACATCCACGAGACGCTCAACCTCGCGGCGCTGCTCTCGCTGCCGGTGGTGTTCGTGATCGAGAACAACGGCTACGCCTACTCCACCCCCACCTCCGAGCAGTACCCGGCCGGCGTCGAACTCTGGCGCCGCGCCGCCGCGTACGGAATCGAAGGCATCAAGCTCGATTGCATCAGCGACGTGACCCATGCCTTCCGCACGCTCGAGGGCGTGATTGCCCGGGTGCGGCAGACCTCACGCCCGATGCTGGTAGAGGCGCAGACGCTGCGGCTCCGGGGCCATGCAGCCTACGACACCTGTGACTACCTGAAGCCGGGAGAAAGCGAGGGCTTCTTCGCGCGGGACCCGATGCCCCGGTTCCGGGAAGCGGTCGTCAGCCGGGCGGGCGCGGCCCGGGTCGAGGCAATCGAGGAGGAACTGGCGGCATTTCTCGAGGCCTGCGTCAAGACGGCCATCGCCACGTCGCGGCCGAGCGCGGCCGGGATGGCAGCGGATCTCTACGCCCCGCCGCCGCCGCCGCTGGCCTGGCGCGCGGAACCTTCCGTCCCCGCCCAGATGAACCTGGCGCAGGCGCTGAACGCCGGGCTTCGGAAGATTCTCACCGAGCGGCCCGAGTCGCTCGTGCTCGGCCAGGACATCGGCACCTATGGCGGCGCGTTCAAGGTCACCGAGGGTTTGATCAAGGATTTCGGCCGGCCGCGGGTGCTGAACACCCCACTGGCCGAGAGCGCGTGCACCGGCTACGCCATCGGGCTCGCCATCAACGGGCACCGGCCGATCGAGGAGTTTCAGTTCGCCGACTTCGCCACCGAGGCCATGACCCAGATTGCGCTCAACGCCGGCACCCTGCACTTCCGCTCCGGCGCCGCCTGCCCGCTGGTGCTCCGGCTGCCGTGTGGCGGTGGTCTCACCTTCGGCTCCTTCCACTCGCAGGAACTGGAATCGCTCTTCCTTTCGATGCCCGGCCTGAAGGCGCTTTATCCCAGCACCCCGCAGGACGCCTTCAACGCGCTGCTGGCGGCGTTCGAGGACAACAACCCGGTGCTGCTCTTCGAGCACAAGGGGCTGTACCGCCGGGGCCGATCGGCCGTCGCCTGGGATCCCACGTTCCGGGACGTCTGGCAGCCACGACGGCTGCGCACCGGCGACTTCGGGACTTTCGTCACCTACGGCGAGATGGTGCACGTGGCCGAGGAGGTCTGCGAGTATTTTGCGGCCGAATACGAGACGAGCTTCGAGCTGTTCGATCTCCGGGCGCTCGCGCCCCTGCGGCTCGAGGCCATCAGCGCATCGCTCGCCCGGACCGGCCGGCTGATCGTGCTCCACGAGGGCCGGCGCACCCATGGCTTCGGCGCCGAACTGGTCGCCCGGCTCACCGAACAGCACTTCTCCGCCTTGAAAGCCGCGCCGCTGCGGCTCGCCGCGCTGGATCTCCCGGTGCCCTTCGCGCCCGAGCTCGAGCAGGAGTTCCGGCCGGGCCGGGACAAGATCGTGGAGGCGATCGCGGGCTGGATGTAGATCCGGGTTGCGGATTGCCGATTTCGGATTGGAAATCCCCCATGCCGCGTTCCCCGGCCCGCCGCCCGCATCCCCGAGCTTCCCGCTCCGGCCCCTCCGCAGCACGCTGGGCGCGGATCCGGCTGTTTGCCATGGACGTCGACGGCGTGCTCACCGATGGCACGGTTCTAATCTGCTCGGATGGCACGGAATCGAAGGGATTTTCCATCCTCGACGGGATGGGTCTGAAATTGCTCGAACATGCGGGCATTGTCACGGCGTGGATCAGCGGCCGGGCCTCGGATTCCACCCTCGTGCGTGCCCGGGAGCTCGGCATTCCCCACCTCGTTCAGGGCCGCGTCGACAAGCTCGCGGCGCTGCAGGAGCTGGCCGCCCGGCTCGGGCTCGCCGCGGCGGAGTGTGCCTACATGGGCGACGACACCATCGATGCGCCTGCCATGGCCTGGGCCGGGATCGGGATCGCCCCGCCGGAGGCGATGCCCGGCGCGCTTGCCGCCGCCGACTGGGTGACCCGTCGGACCGCCGGCCACGGCGCGGTCCGCGACGCCTGTGAAGCCATCCTGGCCGCCCGGCCGGCAACGGGGAGCAAGCGACGCTCCCAGCGGTCAACCAGGGCCGACCACCGATGAGACTCCGCTGCCTCCTGCTCTTCGCCACTGCCGCCCTGCTCCCGGCCGGACAGTCACCCGAGCCCGCTCCGGCTGTAAACTGGGTGCTCCCGATCTTCACCGACAAGGAGGGTTTCCGATCGATGACGTTGCGCGGATCGGAGGTGCGCCCCCAGGATTCCGGCGCGATTGCCGTGACTGACCTGAACATCACCATTTTCAGCGGCGATGCCGCGGCTCGCGTCGACAGCATCCTCCTTAGCCCGACGGCGACCTTTTTTCCCAAGGAAAATCGCGCCACCGGCGAAAAGGCGGTCCGGTTCATTCGCGGCGACATCGAGGTCAATGGTGTTGGCTGGACCTACGATCACGCGGCGAAAAAGGTTTCGCTCCTCAGCAATGTGCGGGTCACGTTCCGCGCGCAGATGGACGACATCCTCAAATGACACGTGCCCGCGCCCTTGCCTGCCTCCTGATTGCCGGTTCGGCGCTGCTCCGGGCGGCGACTCCGGGCGCGCCGGCTGAACCGCCGCTGGTGCCCACGGTGATTGAGAGCGATCTTGCGGAGATGGTCAGCACGGAAACCGAGACCACCTTCACGTTTGCCCGCAACGTGGTCGTCACGGCCACGAATCTCTCGCTGACCTGCGACGAACTCGTCGTGGTGGCCCGCCGTGCTGCCGATCCCCTCGCGACCATCGGCACACCCGAAAAGTTCAAGTCCATGGTCGCGACGGGAAACGTCAGGATTGTCCAGGCCGACCGGGAGGCGACGTGCGGTCGCGCCGAGGTCTTTCCCGACGAGGACAAGGTGGTCCTCACTGAGGATCCGCATGTGCGGACGATTGACGGCACCTATGATGCGTCCGGACCGCGGATGATCCTGGAACGGGGCGAGCGCCGCGCCCGGATTGAAGGGCTGCCGGGACAAAGCGAACGGCCACGGATCGAGCTGCCGCCACTGAAGGATCTCGGCTACCGGCGGGAAGCGGAGGAGGAGCCGGCTCCGCCGACCGAAGCAGGGCCGTCCCGCGCCACCCCGCCCTCGAAGCAATGAGCGACTCCGCTCCGCAGGATTCCGAAATCCGGACCGACGGGCTCGTCAAGACCTTCGGGCCACGCACGGTGGTCAATGGCGTCAGCCTGCGGTTCCGCGCCGGGGAGGTGGTGGGGCTGCTCGGCCCGAACGGGGCGGGCAAGACGACCACCTTCTACATGGTGGTGGGCCTGGTACCCGCCACCGCCGGTCGCGTGCAGCTCGACGGCGAGGACATCACCGGGCTGCGGATGCACGAGCGGGCGCGCCGCGGGATTGGCTACCTGCCGCAGGAGGCCTCGGTCTTCCGGAAACTTTCGGTGGAACAGAACATCCTGGCCATCTGCGAGGCGGTCGGCGTGCCGCGCCGCGAGCGCGCCGGCCGGGTCCGTTCCCATCTCGAGGAATTGCACCTCGGGCATGTCGCGCAGCAGAAGGCCTTCACCCTGTCGGGCGGGGAACGCCGCCGGCTCGAAATTGCCCGCGCCCTGGTCACGCGTCCGAAGTTCCTGCTGATGGACGAGCCGTTTGCCGCGATTGACCCGATTTCGGTCGCCGAGGTGCAGAAGATGA
This sequence comes from Verrucomicrobiia bacterium, assembly GCA_011525695.1. Lineage (GTDB taxonomy): Bacteria > Verrucomicrobiota > Verrucomicrobiia > Opitutales > Opitutaceae > ER46. The sequence continues at coordinate 125,705 of WYBX01000115.1, read as the reverse complement.
TCCTGCAGCTGAAGTCGCGCGGGATTGGCGTGGTGGTGACGGATCACAATGTCCGTGAAACCCTGCGGATCGTCGATCGTGCCTACCTCATCCACCAGGGCAAGGTGCTGACCGAAGGCTCGGGCGAGTTCCTGATTCGCGACGAACAGGCCCGCAAGTTCTACCTCGGCGAGGGATTCAACCTGTGAAGCAGCGAGTAGCGGGCAGCGGGTAGCGAGCATCCAGTCTCGAATCTTCCCTCAGAACCACGACTCCTCCACCCCATCCAAATCACTTTCTGCTCTACTCGCTACCCGCTACCCGCTACTCGCTACTGCTGTCCCATGCAACGAGCCATCCACGGCATCACCGTCGCGCACTTTTTCGAGACCTACCGCGAAAAGCTCAAGATGGAGCTGCTCGTCGGCGAAAACGGGCTGCACCGGCTCATCCACGAGGGCACAATCAACCGGCCGGCACTCGCGCTGACGGGTTTCTTCAAGTATTTCGCCAACAAGCGCGTCCAGGTGCTCGGCGCCGCCGAGATGACCTACCTGAAATCGCTCAGCCACGAGCGGCAGACGGAGATTCTGCGGCAGATGGTCAAGCGCAGCATCCCTTGCTTCGTGCTCACGCGGAATTATCATCCCACCCCGGCGATGATGGCCCTGGCCACCGAGATGCGGCTGCCGATCATCCGCACCCCGATGATCACGATGAACTGGATCAACCTGGCGACGCTGGCGATCGACAACGAATTCGCCCCGCAGGGGACCGAGCATGCCACGACCCTCGACGTCAAGGGCATCGGCGTGATGCTGCGCGGCGATTCCGGCGTGGGCAAGAGCGAGTGCGCGCTCGCGCTGATCGAACGCGGCCACTCGCTCGTGGCCGACGATCTCACGGTCATCCGGCTGCTCGACGAGCGCGAACTGATGGCCTCCAGCCGCCCCCTGAACCGCGGCTACATGGAGTGCCGGGGGATCGGCATCATCAATGTCGCGGAGATGTTCGGCGTGAAATGCGTCCGGATGGAAAAACGGATCGACATGGTGATTTCGCTGATGGAATGGACGCCCGACGTGGTGGAGGAACGCACCGGGCTCGAGGAGAACTATTACGAGGTGCTTGGGATGCGGCTCCCGCATGTCGAGCTCTACGTGCGACCCGGCCGCGACATTGCCCGGCTCGTCGAAGTGGCCGCGCTCACGCATGCGCTGAAGAAGATGGGGCACGATCCGGCCCGGGATTTCAACGATCGGCTGATCCGGTTCATGACGGAGCAGGCCAGCCAGCCGCCGCCAACCCGGATCAAGCCGGCCGAGCGCGAGGAACCCGCGCCCGGCGTGTGAGATTTGTTTGGCGTTTGCCCGGCGGAACCGGAACCCTGCCGCATCATGACGCCACCCGCCCTTCGCGCCGACGGCCGCCAGCCCGATCAGCTGCGCGCCATCACCTTCGAGCCGAACATCGCGCCCTATGCCACGGGCTCCGTGCTGGTCTCGTTCGGGCTCACCCGGGTGATTTGCGCCGCCACGATCGAGCCCAAGGTGCCGCTCTGGATGAAGCAGCAGCGGGTGCCGGGAGGCTGGCTGACCGCCGAGTATTCGATGCTCCCCTACTCGACCCTCGATCGCAAGCAGCGCGACATCTCGCGCGGCAAGCTCGACGGCCGCACGGTCGAAATCCAGCGGCTGATCGGCCGGTCGCTGCGGGCGGTCGTGAACCTCCAGAAACTGGGCGAGAACACCCTCTGGATGGACTGCGATGTGCTCCAAGCCGACGGTGGCACCCGGACAGCCGCGATCACCGGCGCCTATCTCGCCGCGCGGCTCGCCGTCCAGAAGCTGATCGATGAGAAACGGCTCCCGGAGAGCCCGATCGCCGACTCGGTCGCCGCCGTGAGCGTGGGTCTCCTCGAGGGTCGCGAGCTGCTCGATCTCGCGTATGTCGAGGACAAGGATGCCGAAGTCGACTTCAACATTGTCATGACCGGCCGGGGGCAGTTCGTCGAGGTGCAGGGCACCGGCGAGGAATCCACCTTTTCCCAGGAGCAGCTCGATCGGCTGCTGCAGCTGGCGCAAAAGGGGCTGAAGGAACTGAGTGCGATGCAGTCGGCCTTCCTCGCGAGGCAGTTGCTGAAGCTTTAGGCGCCTGATTCCTCTTCGATCCGAAGCGCCAACGGCGCGACAACATCCCAGCCTGGGCTGGCGGCTGCCGCCGGCCCAGGAACATGGTCGATCGTGAAGCCTACTCCCCGGCGGCGGGCCCGGACGCACCGAAGTTGCCGCTTTCCGCGGCCGTGACGAACCCTTCGGTGACACTTTTCAGCTCCTCCCAGCGGCGCCGGATGACCCTGGCCTCATCCTTCGAAATCGCGTTGTCGGCGGAGGCATGGGCGATCGTGGCGAGCATGTCGGCAAACTCCTGCACGATGTCGTTCGTGACGCGCAGCGTATCAAAGGTGGGCAGGTTGTGCGGGTTGCGGATGTAGAAACCGTCCGCCTGCTCGCAGATCCATTGGGCGATCCGCGTGTCGCCCGAGCTGCGAATAAGCTGTCCCACCCGATCCAGCGGACTGCTGGCCCCGCTTCCGCTCTCCTCCTCCGGCGGCTCGGCCCACTTGTAGATCAACGAGAGGGACAGGTTCATGTCCGCGGCGATCTGCTTCGCGCTCGTCTTCTTCAACACATTCTTCATCACCTCGTGGGCCTGCATGGCACGCGAGGGTGCGACTGCATTAGCGGAACGCAACCTCGCGCATGCGAAGCGAAACAGCGGCTTTTCGCCAATCGATGCGCGGTTTTTTGGCGTGCGTGGCGGGGACCGGTTCTGGCTTACTGGCCCCTCTTATTTTTGCGATGAACATTCACGAATACCAAGCCAAGGCGCTGTTCGAGAAATACGGCGTGCCCGTCCCCAAGGGCGCGCCCGCCAAGACTCCCGAGGAGTTCGTCAACGCCCTGGCGCCGCTGCCCGAGGGCCCGACCATGGTGAAATCCCAGATCCATGCCGGCGGCCGCGGCAAGGGGACGTTCACCGACGGCTTCAAGGGCGGCGTGAAGTTCTGCAAGACCAAGAACGACGCCAAGGAGCTCGCGGGCCGGATGCTCGGCAACACGCTGGTCACAGCCCAGACCGGGCCCGCTGGCCGGAAGGTCCAGACCGTGTACTTCACGACCGCAAGTGACATCAAGAAGGAATATTACCTCGCCATCCTGCTCGATCGCGGCACCTCCCGGCCGGTGATCGTCGCCTCCACCGAGGGTGGCGTGGAAATCGAGAAGGTCGCCCATGACACTCCCGAGAAGATCCATAAGGTCTTTGTCGACCCCGCCTATGGGCTGGCCGATTTCCAGGTGCGGGAGCTGTGCTTCAAGCTCGGCTTCGCCGGCGCCGAGGCCAAGAACGCCGCCCGGCTGATCCGAAACCTGTTCACCTGCTTCTGGGAAACCGACGCCTCGATGGTCGAGGTGAACCCATTGATCACCACGCCCGCGGGCGAAGTGCTGGCGCTCGACGCGAAGGTCTCCTTCGACGACAACGCGCTTTTCCGCCATCCGGAACTGGTCGAGCTCCGCGATCTCAACGAGGAGGACCCCAAGGAAATCGAGGCCTCCAAGCATGCGCTCAACTACATCGCGCTCGATGGCAACATCGCCTGCCTGGTCAATGGAGCCGGGCTCGCCATGAGCACGATGGACATCATCAAGCACTTTGGCGGCACGCCGGCCAACTTCCTCGATGTCGGCGGCGGCGCCTCCCGCGAGCAGGTCGTCGCGGCCTTCAAAATCATCCTCGGGGATGCGAACGTGAAGGGGATCCTGGTCAACATCTTCGGCGGGATCATGGACTGCAACGTCATCGCCCAGGGGATTGTCGACGCCGTCAAGGAGGTCGGGCTCAAGCTGCCGCTGGTGGTCCGGCTCGAGGGCAACAATGTCGTCGCCGGCAAGGCCACGCTGGCCAAGTCGGGGCTCAAGCTCGTCAGCGGCGACTCGATGGCCGATGCCGCCCAGAAAATCGTCAAGCTGGTCGCCGCGTAAGACAGGAAGTTGAAGCCGGGAGTCGAAGTTCAAGCATCCAACTCCGACACCCCGGCAGCCAAACCCGTCATCTTAAACTTACCACTCAAACTGCCGCGCGCTGCGCGGATCTCCCATGGCAATCTTAATCACTCCCGAAACCAAGCTCCTGATCCAGGGCATCACCGGCGAATTTGGCGCCCGCCATACGCGGCTCTCGCTCGACTACGGCACCAAGGTCGTCGGCGGCGTGACCCCCGGCAAGGGCGGCCAGTTTTTCGAGCACGGCGGCCAGAAGGTCCCGATCTTCAATTCCGTCGCCGATGCGGCCCGGGCTACCGGGGCGAAAGTGTCGGCGGTGTTTGTGCCGCCGCCCTTCGCCGCCGATGCGATCCTCGAGGCGGCCGACGCCAACCTCGAGCTGGTCGTGGCCATCACGGAAGGCATCCCGATTCGGGACATGGTCCGGGTGAAGCGCGCCATGGAAGGTCGGAGCACGCGGCTGGTCGGGCCCAACTGCCCCGGGATGGTCTGTCCTGGACCCGGGTCGGAATCGAAGGGTGGCTGCCGGATTGGCATTGCGCCCGGTTACATCAACAAACAGGGGCACGTCGGCGTGGTCTCACGCTCCGGCACCCTCACCTACGAGGCGGTCTTCCAACTCACGACGAAGGGTATCGGCCAGAGCACGACGGTCGGCATCGGCGGCGACCCGGTCAATGGCACCTCGCACCTCGATGTGATCAAGCTCTTCAACGACGATCCCGACACCCATGGGATCATCATGATCGGTGAAATCGGTGGGAACGCTGAGGTGGAGGCCGCCCGATGGATCAAGGCCAACTGCAAGAAACCGGTGGCCGGATTCATCGCCGGGGCGACCGCGCCCGCCGGACGCCGGATGGGTCATGCCGGGGCGATCGTCGGCGGGGCCGAGGACACGGCGGCGGCAAAGATCGCCGTCTTCAAGGAATGCGGAATCGAGGTTGCCATCACGCCGTCTGACATGGCCGATGCCCTCCTCCGCGCCGCCAAGGCCAAGGGCGTGACCCTGAGCTGAGATCATCCTCCCAATCCTTCGCACCGTCCAACCGCCTGAGGCGGGGGAAAAGAAATCTCCGAACCAATCCTGAGCTCGACTATTTCGAGGCGTCGATCATCGACACCACCTGGTTCACCCTGCCGCGCGATTCCATCGGAGGATCCTGGTTCGTGTACCGGGAGCGTCTCCACCGGCCCCTCATGATTGGGCCTGGCGTTCCGGTTCCGGCCGGGGTCTACGATACCGACCGCGCCTCCCTGTGGCTGCGGACTGGTTCCTCGCGCCGGTTTCGGTTCAATGGCACGGTTTCCTACGGTGGCCTTTATGACGGGACGGCCTGGCAGACCTCGCTTTCCCTGGGTGGAAAGGCGTCGCGATTCCTCCATGCCTTCCTCGACTACAACCTGCTTGATGCCTCGCTGGCGCACGGGCGGTTTGAAATTCACAACCTCGGCGTCCGTGCCGACGTGCTCTTCAGCCCCGACCTGGCCCTCATGCTGGTTGGCCAATGGGACAATCTCTCGGAGGATTTCGGCATGAATTTCCGGCTGCGGTGGACCCCGCGCCCCGATCGGGAGCTGGTGATCGTGTTCAGCCAGAACGTGAGCACCCTTGCCGGCTGGCAACCCCTTGGATCCCGGCTGGTCTCCAAAGCTGCGTGGACCTTTCGATTCTAAAGCGGAGCGTTGGTGGGTGGCCGCTGCGGCTTTGTGGCCCCGCGTCGATCAACCCCCGCTTGCTCCGTCCGCAGCTCAGGGGGCTCACTGACGCGGCAGCGGCTCGACCCTGTCGTCCCGGAACTCCATGAAAACACGGCTCGGATTTGCCAGCATTGACGGAGCCGGTTAACTGATTGCCCTTCCTCCGCCCGGTTTCGCCGCCGCGCGGATCGTGCATGGAATCCGGAACCCACCCTTCCAACTTCGCATCCGAAGCATTCCTGGCCTCGATCGTGGACTCGTCCGACGATGCTATCTTCAGCAAGGATCTGGACGGCGTCATCACCTCCTGGAACCGCGGCGCGGAGCGGCTCTTCGGCTACACGGCGGCCGAGGTCATCGGGCAGCCGGTGCTGATCCTCTTCCCGCCGGATCGGGTCAACGAGGAGCCGGCGATCCTCGATCGGATCCGCCGCGGCGAGCGAGTCGCGCATTACGAAACGGTCCGCCAGGCGAAGTCCGGCCGGCTCATCGACGTGTCGCTTTCGATCTCGCCGATCCGGGATCGGGACGGCCGCGTGATTGGCGCTGCCAAGATTGCCCGCGACATCACCGCGCAGAAGGCCGCCGAGCGCGCCTTGCGCGAGGCCCAGGCACAACTCGCCGCCCACGCCTCGCAACTCGAGGCGAGCGTGCGGGAGCGCACGGCGGAGCTGCAACAGATGGCCGGCGAGGCCCAGGCGTTTTCCTACAGCCTCTCGCACGACATCCGCGCGCCCCTGCGAGCCATCAGCGGTTTTGCCGATATCCTGCTGACGGATTTCGGCGACCGGATCCCCGAGGGCGTGGACTATCTGCAACGAATCGCGCGGGCTGCACACCGGATGGATCGGCTGCTTTCGGACGTGCTGTCGTTTTCCAAGATCTCGCGCCAGGAACTCGTCCTGGAACCGGTGGCGCTCGAGCCGCTCATCCAGGACATCATCGGCGAGCGGGAGGAACTGCAGCCGCATGCCAGCGAGATCACCATTGCCGGACCGCTGGCGCCCGTCCAGGGGAACAGCCCCTCGCTGACCCAGTGCCTCGCGAACCTGCTGGAAAATGCGGTGAAATTCGTCGCCCCCGGCGTCCGGCCGGAGGTGAAGGTCTACACCGTGATGGAGGACCGGACCGTGCGGGTTTGCGTGCAGGACAATGGCATCGGGATCGATCCGGAAGGCCAGGCCCGGCTCTTCAAGATCTTCGAGCGGCTGCACCCACAAAAGCGATACGAGGGCACCGGGCTCGGGCTCGCCATCGTGCTGCGGGCCGCCGAACGGATGGGCGGCACTGCCGGCGTCACCTCCACGCCGGGCGCGGGCAGCACCTTCTGGATCGAGTTGCCGAAGGCCGCGGACAGCGAGCCAACGCGAGCAATCCGGAATGACACCATCCCCGGCTGATCCCGATTCCAGCCGGCTTTTGGGGGAATCCCCGATAGCCGGCGGATCCCGGACGGGGTTAGGGTACCTGCACCCAGAAGCGTTCCACCCTGCCCCATGATAACTTACGAGATCGAGCGCGACACACGCCTGGTGGTCAGCCGGGTGTCCGGCGGGCTGGGCGTGCTCGAGGTGGCCGACTTTCTGCAGACGCTCGTGCGCGATCCGCAGTTCGATCCCGCGATGAACTCGCTGATCATCGCCGAGGACACGGCGTCGGTCCCACGCTTCTCGATGCTGCACTATCTCAACCCGCTCGTGGCCGCCTGGACCGCCCGTCGCGGTCCTGCCCGGTGGGCTTTTGTACTGCCCAACGAGGTGACGCGCGTCCTGGCCGAGACGGAGTTGAAGCACCTAACGCTGAACCAGGTGCAGGCGCAGTGCTTCACGGACGCGAGTCTGGCGCGCGAGTGGCTGATGTCCGCGCCGGCGGCGGAGAGGTTGGCCGCCGCACCGAAGCCGGCCGGGCAACCGGCGGCTCTCGCGGCGACAGAACCCGTCCGCCGGGTTCGTCGCGCCTAGCGAAGGGCAATCCTGAGGCCAATCTATACTCGACGCCATAAGTCCTGACCGGATCCTCGTAGGGGCGCAGACTTGCCCGTTCGACGAGCTCAGGGTCCCGAGCCTGCCGAGGGACTGCGCCCTCAATGGCTCGGGCGGATCTCGCTTCGGTATCTCCCAATCCTAGGACACGGAGGGCACTGAGATCGGAGGAGAGGTCACGGAGAAAACCGGTGACTCGGTTATCGGTGAAACGGTCGCCAGTAGCGCCGTGTCTCCGACCGGCGAACGGCATTCAATCTCTCATTCGCTTCGCGCTCAAACCATGGCCGCAAGAAACACAAACATCAGTGGTCGCGCCACAAGCCAGGGGGCGGCTATAGCCGCCCGGTTGGCCAGCGGACCGCCCAGGGCCCTCTTGTGTTCTTTGTGGCAAATGCCTGTCGGTGGAACTGAACTTGCACCGCGGTCTCGATTACGCCCCATAACTTTGTTAGGCGAAGACCCTCTCACTATGAATGACGAAGTGAATCCTGCTGTGAATCACGCTCTGCACGAAAAGGCGGAACGCGCTGCCGTTGAAGCATGGCTCGCTTCTGCCACGGACTCGCCGAAGCAGCGGACTCAGCGTATGGACCGAGCCGCACGTCGCGTTTTCAAAGCCGCAGGGACTCCCGCCGATGCTGCCGCGTTGTTCTCCATGTCCGTGACGGAAATTGTGCTCGAGCGACTGCGACATTGAAAAGAAGGACGGCGCCATCCCGCCGCGTTGACCAAACCCACCCCACAGATCCCTCTTATGGCGCGTTTCCGACCGGCGAACCTGCCAGATGAAAAATCTCCGGCACCATTAAGGAATGCATCATCTCCACCCGCCTTGATTGACTTGTTGATGGGGCCGAAGATTACTTTTCCAAAACCTCCGGCCTAGGGCCAGACGGTTTAACCGCGAAGGATCGCGAATGGGCGCCAATTCTTGGAATGGCGGAGAAAAGGCTTCCAAACCTCACCGTTCAGCGCGTCGCTTCCTGGAACCGGTGGCTCGATCATTCTTCGCGAAAATCCGCGGCCATTCGCGGTTGCCCACCGCTCGATCCCATCAATCCTGCCCGGGAAATAACATCGTGCCGGCAACTTTCCGGCATCAGCATGTCGTCCTCTCCCTCACCCTCCGACCGTCCGCGCGCCCCGCAACTCGTCGTCGTCGGGTCGCTCAACATCGATCTCATCGCGCAGGTCGCGACCCTGCCCGCCCCCGGTGAAACCGTGGGCGGAGCGCGGCTGCTCCGCCGGTTTGGCGGCAAGGGCGCCAACCAGGCCGTCGCCGCCGCCCGGCTCGGCGCCCGGGTGTCCATGATCGGCTGTGTCGGCGATGACGCCGACGGCCGCGCTTACACCGCGCATCTGCGCGACGAAGGGATCGCGGTCGAGGGGTTGCACCGCGCCACGGGGGTGCCGACCGGGACGGCTCTCATTGCGGTCGATGCGCACGCCGAGAACACCATCATCTGTGCTCCAGGAGCGAACGACCAGCTCACCGCCGCAAGGGTTATCGCCTGCCGCCGCACGATCGCCGCCGCGACCCGGCTCCTGGTGCAATGGGAGGTGCCGCTGCCATCCGTGGTGGCGGCAATCCGGATGGCGAACCGGGCCGGCATCCCGGTCCAGCTGAACCCGTCGCCCTGGCGCGACGATTTTCCATGGGGCCGGGTTCGGATCGACACCCTCGTCGTCAACGAGAACGAGGCCCGCAACCTCTTCGGCTGGGCCGCCGCCAAACCGCAACTCCTCGGGTCCCGGCTCGCCAAGCTCCGCGTCGAGCGGCTGGTGCTGACCCGCGGGGCCAGGTCCACCGTCGCGGTCACCGACGGAGCATGCCGGATAATTCCGACGGTGCGAGTCAAACCGGTGGATACGGTCGGAGCCGGGGACACCTTTGCCGGGGCCTGTGCCGTGTTCCTGGCCGCCGGTGTGCCGTTTGAGGAGGCGGTGCTGCGGGCCAATGCTGCCGGCGCCGCCGCGACCCTGAAACCCGGCGCGCAGGAAGCGATGCCCACACGTTCCGCCGTTGAACGCCTCCTGCGCCGGAGATAGGATCGGTTCATGGAGCGGCCGTGGACGACGCGGAGGTCGTCCCTCCATGAGGAGGATTCGAAACTTGGATCGTGAAATCTGAAAATCGATCATCTGAGAATCTGGAATCCGAGTCGACGTTCCCAATTTCAGATGAGCGCTTTCACGCTGACCGATTTCACGATGCCCGGAGGAGTGCGTTTCCAGCGAGATGCGGATCCGGCGCCATCGCCGCGTCCATTTCGTTTCAGAATGCATCCCACCGCGACGGGGGCGTCGCGGCTCCATCTACGTGGAATCGAGCGAGCTCGCGAATGTAAATCACCCATCGTGAGCGCCAACGGCGCGACACCATACCAGCCTGGGCCGGCGGCTGCCGCCGGCCCAGGAACATGGTAGAACATAATCGAGGGCTGAAAGCCCGACCCATCCGGATACTCGATGAATCGGGCCTTCAGCCCTGAGATTCTTTCGGTGCGGAATCCTGGGTTGTTGGCCCAGGCTGGGATGAAACGGGCCTTTGGCCCTCCGGCCCCATGAATCCGCGGCGCGCCCGCCCCGGTTGAATCCGATGACCAGATCGACGTCGTGATCACGACACGAAAGTGGCTCACCAACGCGGCGGCTGTGCTGCCATTCCATCACCAGAGGAGAATTCGCCGGCCCGAGTTGATTCCGATAGCCAGATCGGTGTCGTGATCACGACACGAAAGTGGCTCTCCGACGCGGCGGGGTGCGCTGCATCCCCATCAATGGTGACACACCGTCAACGCGCGACATCGCCAGCCATTGATGGCCCACATTCGAGCGGAGGCCAGCGCTCCCCGCCGGACGGCACACCGGCTACTTCCGGTTCCCAAGCTCCTCGAGCTGGCGCTCGACCGCGGCGATCCGGTTCTCCAGCCGCTCCCGTGATCGCCCGTAGGCCCAGGGCCCGGGTGCCGAGCGCGCCGCCTTCACCAGGGCATCGCCCGACGGTACCGCCAGCTCGGCGCGAATTTCCTGCAGATGCCGCCGGGTTTCGGCGATCCGGACCGCGAGCCGGGCCGGATCGTGGAATCCGCCGCCGCCGATGGTGATATACACCGGCGTCGTGTGCGCCACGTCGCTCTTCCCCGCCTCCGCCCGCGCGCCGAGCCACAGCCCGTGCTCCGGCGTGAATTCAAATTCCAACTTCATCTCGCCCGGGCTCTGTCCCGGTGCACCGGCATTCACCTCGGCGAGCACCCGGCTGTGCCCGATGATCTGCAACCCCGTGAGCGGCATCTGCGCGGGATCGCCAAACGCCCGCGCAACCACCGTCACCCGTTGGCCGGGCTGCAGATCGACGGTTTCGCCGGGTCCGGCCCTGTTCACCTCCAACTCGACCATCGGCCCGGTCGTGACAAAGGTCCGCCCGGCAGCCACCGCGGCAAACCACTTTTCGTACGTGAACGGCTGGCCGACCTGCGCGTAAAAGCGGGCGCTCCCGATCTGCGGCCCGATCTCCTCCTCACCCGGCCGCCCACCCCTTCCGCACCACGGAAAATCCGATCCGGCGAGCGCCGTCAGCCTGAACCCGAGATCCAGGAAACGGTAATAGTGCTCCGCCGCCAGGGGCCCCTCCGGCACGCAGAACTGCATCAGCTCCAGGAAGTCGATTTTTCCATCCGGCACATCCAGTGCCATGCCACGGTAACCATGGAACGACATTCCCTGGTGCGCATATCCGGTCAGCCCACCGAGCGCGTGCACCTCGTCAAACACGCGATCGAAGGAGAAGTAATCGTCCGCGAAGCGCACGAAGCCCCGCGCACCGATCGAGAGCGTGTGCCCGATCACTGACGTCCGCGGATCCTCCTGACCGGAAAGCAGCAACCGGCCGCCGGCGGCGTACCGGCCATCGGCGCCCCAGCCGTATTGGGAATAATAGGTCGCCGCATAATCCCCCATCTGCAGCAGCACCCCCACGTGCACGTCCTCAGCAGCCAGCCAGTCGGCCAGGAGCGGGTTTTCCCGCGGCGAACGGCGGACGTGGATGTGATCGTCGCCCGAATACCAGCCGCGCGCCGGCATGTCGATCCACTGGCGCAACCGGATGGTCCGCTCCAGCCCGGTCCCCGGCCGGAACCGGAGTGTCTCCCGCGCCCGTATGTACTCGAATCCCTTGGACACGGAGAGGGTGAACTCGCCCCCGGGCATGGGAAGCGTGAACCCGCCCCGGGCGTAGAAGGAGCCGTCCGGCTGGAACGCGTACCCCTCCGCCCGGTCCTGCCGGCCGTACATGATCCCAATCGCCTCGGCCGGCAGCCCAATGGCCGAACCCGGCAGCGCCAGCCGCGAGATTCCCTGCCCGAGCCCGAGCGGCCGCCCCTGCGCGTCCGTGATCCGGACCCGGGCGGCGGTCGGCAAACCCGTTTCGTCGTCGAGAATCCGCACCTCCAGCCGCGCCTCGGCAACGAGCGCCCTGTCCTCCCGCACGGTTGGAGGTTTGGCGGCCGCGACCAGTGCCACCGGCACATGCTCGTGCCCGGGATGGGCAATTGCGATCCCCGCGGATCCGATGGCGAGCCCCAGCGCCAGCTCAATCGAGCCGGGTGCCGCAAAACGGCTAAAAATCCGCAAGGAATCCCTTCCTCCCTTTTTCGCCTCACGCGCATTGATGCAGTCACCGAAACCCTCGCGGCCAACCAGGAAACGACGGGTGCACTTCATGGGGGTAGGAGTATCCAGTGTCAGCCGGCGTCGAATTGCGAGCGCTGTGTTGGCCGGGTCCAGAGTGAAAGGTCCCGAAACCGCATCGCCGTGGCATACATCAGCCGCAGCCCGATGCGGCCAAAGTTATAGACCGGCCCGTTGTTGTTTTCCGGATTGTCGGTCACGTCGAATACCGTACGGCCATCGATCGACCCGTGCAAGCGGCGGCCGGCCACCAGAAACCGGATCCGGTACCAGCGGTTCTGCTCCAGCCGCGGGATGCAGCTGGCATGCAGCCGGCGGCCAAACGGATTTTTCGCGAGATACTGCGTCTCGACATCGGTCCGCATCGCCTCGACCCGGCGGAAGAACTCCCAGTGGTAGTTCCGCAGATCGCGCAGGATCGTCTTCATGGACCCCGTTGCCGGGACACCATGATCCGCAAAATAGTCCTCGCGCTGCATGCCCGACGCGCAGAGGACGAGCAGCGCGAGCCCGGCGGGGCTTTCCGGCCGGAAATCGAATTCCAGCCAGTGATCGCCCTCGAACGCCCGGGGACTCCAGAGGTACAGCCGGGTCTCGTTCGCAATCTGGTCCGGGGATTTCAGATACAGCCCCTCCGCGGTCGTCTCCCGGCGCATCTCGGCCAGGTACTTCTTGCCCGGACCCTGCAGCAACCAGTCGGCGCCCTCCCCCGCCCGCGTGAACGAGCATTCGTAGGCACTGCGCCATGAAGCGTCCCGCCGCAGATCGAGCGGGGCGCCAAATGCCGGCACGAGCATCGCCCGGAAGTCCGCTTCCGTGACCGTGTTTTCCGCCGGCCGCTTGCTCCGGTAACGACGGTCGATCTCCGCCGCGTCGACAGCGCGCGGTTCCAGCTGCAGGTCGCTGAGCACGAACATCGGATTGCCAAGCTGCAACTCGGCACCGGGTTCCTCGAATCCGCCCGCGCGAAGGTTGTGCCCGACCATCATCCCGTTCACATACACGACCATCGTCTCGCCCGGCCGATCCCAGGTGAGCGCGAGGTGATACCAGTAGCCCCGGCGCAGCAGGATCTTCTCGGCATAGGCGAACGGCGCCATCCCGTAATCCATCCGCTCCCACATCGAACCGCCGGCAAACTTTGCCAGCAGCGCCGGATAGCCGGCCCGGGCAAAGAGGCCGAACTTCGCCCGCTTCAAATCACGGGCAGGAAAGACATCCGATACGAGCGGGTAATCGAACGGCACGTTCGGCTCGGACTCGACCCCGCGGGTAAAGGTCAGATCCTCGAGCGGCGAGACCCACAGCGACAGCGTTCCCTGAGGTGATCGTGGCAGCGTCGTCCGTACGGTCGCCCTGGCCTTGAGGCTGGTGAGCTGGAGGCCCCTGCGGCCCGCCACGTCGCGGAACCGGTGCGGTCCCTCCAGCTCCAACCCGGTCGGGTCGGCCAGGCTGAGTTCGAGACCGGACCCCGCTGCCGCAAAAGTCCCCGGCGCCGCCGCGAGAACCGAGCCGGCAACCGCCGCCTTGATGAAGTCGCGCCGGCCAAACGGCTGTTCGGGCGAAGAGGTTTCAGTTTTTGTGTTCATTGGGAGATACGCGTCGGAACCAGGGCAGCCGCTCCAGCGGCACGGCGATTTCCACCGTCGCGGGCCCGGTGACCGAGCTGCCATCGTCGCCCCTCCAGGTCCCCGGGGGAAAAAGCACCCGGCGGCGTCGTGCGTCCTTTTCGACCACGGGGGCGACGAGAATGTCGTCACCGAGCATGAATTGATCGATGATCGGCTCATAGCCGGCATCGGGCCACTGCCAGCCGAGCGGCCGGACGATCGGTTCACCGGTCCGGGCGGATTCGCGTGCCAGTGCCAGGATGGTCTCAGCATGCCGCACATGCAGCTCCGCCATCCGGCGGCAGATTTCATTGTTCCCCGGGCTGAGAATCCGCCAGGGCGCGACCGAAAACTGCATCATCGGCATCAACGCGTGCACCTGGGCCGAGCGCACGATGAGTTCCTCGTCAATCCTCGCACCTTCGAGGAACGAGGTGAACTCGCCGCCGCCAATCATGTCGGGACACGTGAACGCATAGCCCATCAGCCCCTGGGCCAGGATGCTGGGAATCAGCGCGCGCAGATCGTCCCACTCGTGAGCCTTGTCCCGGACCCGCTGGGCGAGCGGCTTTCCGGCGAGCTTCCAGGAGGCGCGGTATTCGTTGAGCGGAAAATCCAGTCCCACCCGGCCGAACATCTCGGTGTGATCGTTGGGCAGGGCGGGCGCGTGGGAGACGAGGTTCCCCGTGTAGAACTCGGCGTCGCCCGCATCGAACTTGAACCCGCCGACGCCGTACTCCTCGACCAGCCGATCCAGCTGCTCGCGGAACCACGCCTGCGCCCCGGGGTGCGTGAGATCGAGGCAGGCACTCACCCCGTTCCACCAGCGAATCATCGCCGCCCGGCGCACCGGCTCCATCCCCGGCCCGGGGGCCACCGCCGGCCCGGACTCGGTGAGCAGGAGCCCCCGCTTCTCGAGGTCGCGGAAGATCTCGCTGTCCGGGCTGACAAAGGGACACACCCAGAGCATCAGCTGGAACCCGAGCCCGCGCAGCTCCTCCATCATCGCCTTCGGATTCGCGAACCGCCGCGCGGAAAATTGCCAGTTGCCGTAGTTCTCCTGCCAGTTGTCGTCGATCATCAGCACGCCCGGCGGATACTTCTGCGCCTGGATCGCCCGTGCATAGCCCAGGATGTCGTCCTGGTTCTGATCGTACATCAGTTCGATCCAGGTATTGTATTGCGGATGCGTGAACATCGCCGGGTCGGGAATCCGGCCGTCCGGCGGGAAGAAGCGTTGTGACACGTGGCGGAAGGCGTCGCGCAGCGAGTTTGCCGCCGTCCCATGCTCGAGCCGGCCGTGCGCCTCCGTGATCCGGAGCGCACCCGCTTCGAAGGCGTACTGGAACGGCTGCCCGCTCCAGACGAAGCGGCCGCGGCTCGAAATCAACAGCGGCTGGGCCTGGTTGCCGCCGCTGTTGCCATACAAGTCGCGGTGCAGCCGGCTTTCCGCATGGTAAGGCATCAGCGGGCCATCGACACTGAGCCCGCCCCACCAGTATTCTCCCGGCAGCAGTGGGATTTCGAGCGGCGTCTCGGCACCGAGCGCGGCAGTCGTCAGGGCAAGGAAGAGAAGGACTTTTTTCATCATGATCGTCAGGTGGCCGGCCGATTCGTGACGGGAGGAAATCCCACGAACCAACGCGGTCCTTCGGCATTCAGGGCGGCCCGATGTGCCATGTCGATGCATCCGGTCCGGCGGAGTCACGACCGGCGCGAAGCGGCACCCAGCGGGGCCTCGGAGGGAACCTCGTCGAGCGTCACCGGCAGCCAGACCTTGTACGGGGCATCGCAGCCGGCCTCGGAGAAGGGCAGCAGCCGGACCCGGACTTCGCGATCCGGTCCCTTGTCAACCGGCAGCAGCGTCCGGGCCGTGATCGAAAACACGGCGCGGCCGGGCGCCATCGCATCCCGGTTTGGCGCCGGTTCGACCGCGAAGCCTAGCCCGTGCAACCCCGGATTCCGGATCTGGAATGTCCCGATCCTGGCGGTGTTGACACTGTCATCCGCCGCCAGCACCAGCGGGCCGTAGAGGACGGCGGCCAGGCCGGTGTTCCCCTGCTGCCCCATCACGAGCCTTGGCTTCAGCGGCAGCGTGAGATCAATCACGTCGCCCGGCTGCCATGTCCGCGTCACGCTGGCGTAGTCCCCGGGCTGGGGGCGTTCGGTCTTTCCGGCGACCGCGATGGTCGCGTCCGGCGCCCATGCCGGGATCCTCAGCTTGAGCGTGAATTCGCCACGCGCCTCGGGGTTCACCCGGATCCGCACCCGCTCGCCCAACGGGTAGTCGGTCTCGATATCGAGTCCGACCCGGCGGCCGCCAGGCAACGCAAGCCGCGCCATCCCGCGTTCGTAAAGATTGACCACGGGGCCATCGGCATCGGCCGAAACTGCAAAGGTCGGAATCAAAGCCACGCCGCGCGGCCCGCTCGAAAGGCAGCAATGGCCCGTCAGATCCGCGGAAAACGGCTTCCGGTCGGCCTCGAGCTGCACGTAATAGCCCCAGCCCAGCCCGTCGGGCTGCTGGGCGCCGAGGAGATGGTTGTAGCACGTGCGCTCCAGTTCCTCGGCGTATTCCGCCCCGCCTGTCAGCCGCAGCAGCTGGGCGTTGAACTGCAGCCAGGTGACCGTGACACAGGTTTCGCCGACGTCCTGCAGTCCGTTGGGCAGTTCGAAGTCGGCGTGGAAATGCTCGTGGTGGGTGGCCGTGCCCGTGATGTACAGCCGCTTCGTAGCAATATCTGTCCAGGCATGGCGCGCCGCCTCCAAGAGCCGCGCATCTCCCGTCACCCGGTAAAGCTCGAGCGTGCCGCTGATGCATGAAAGCATCTCGTAGGCCTTGGCGTTCGCGATCTGGTGGGCCCCCTTCCCGGCCAGCAAATCGGCCACAATCCGCGGTGCGCCGGGGCCATCCCACGCCTGCACGATGTAACGGGCAAACTCGAGATAGCGCGGCTCGCCGGTCATCCGATAGAGCAATACCATCGGCTCGAGCACGCTGCTGTGCGCCATCCCAAAATGCGGGCTGTTCTGCAGGATGCCGTGCTGCCCGGGCCCGGCACCGATTTCGCGACAGAGCAGATCAGCCATCCGCCGGCAGGCGGCCAGCGGTCCGCGCTCGCCCGTGTAGCGGACGTACGTGAGCAGCCCGAGCAGGTTGTATTTGTGCGCCCAGACATCCCATGACCTCCACCGCTTCTCTGGAAGATAAGTGCCCAGGTAGCCGTCCTCGAGCTGGCAGGCGATCAGCTCGCGGACCACCCGGTCGAGCTTCGCGCGCAGTGCCGGGTCGCCGGTGTTGGCCCAGGCGAGCGTGGCCGCATGGAGCCATTTCCCGACATGCTCGCAGTCCCATGACTGCCGGCTGGGCCGCTTCCGATAGCCCTCGAGCAGCCGGTCCTCATCGACTGCGAGCAGCCGACCGCGCGCGTTGGCGTCAATCCTGGAGCCCAGATAGCCACGGAGCACAATCTGATCGGGCTCATGGAACTCCTGCTGGTCCGGCACCCGGGCGGGAACCACAAAGGGAAGCGGCAGCTGCCCGCCTCGCAGCAGCGGGAGCAAGGGCAGTGAGAGGACGACCAGGATCGGCAGGCGTTTCATCGGTGGAGGGAGAAATCGAGCACGAACCTGTTGGCAGTTTCAATCGCCGGCCGTCACGGCGCTGCCGGCGCCCGTCGCAGCGCCGGGAACCGGTGCGCGGCCGGCCGTGGTCGGATCCTCGATCCGCAAATCCTTCCAAAAGGCATTTCCTGCAGTGCGGTTGTGCACGAGCACCAGCTGGTAGAGCCGTAACTCCACGGACTGGCCGGCATATTCCTTCAGGTCGACGTCAATGGCCTCCCACCGGATCCCGTTTGCGCCGAGCCCGTCGATTACGCGTTTCACCATTTGCCGGTTGTTCACGAAGATGGCGAGTTCCCAGGCTCGGCCGGCATCCACGCCGGCCTGGAAGCGGAGGATCGGCTGCCGGCCCAGGACAGCTTTGCGCCGGAGCAGGACCCCACGCACCTCGTCGCGCGGATACGTGGCCAGCACGTCACCCCGCAGATGCGTCATGCCGCGGATTCCCCCCAGCCCGCCGCCCTGGCCGCCGAATCCCGCGCGCTCGAGCGTCCACTCGGGATTCCAGAACCGGGTGAGCTCCGCGAGCGTGAACCGCTGCACCGGCAGCGTTTCCGGCTCCGTCGCCGGCAACTCCAGCCGGTCGGCGGCGAGCCGCCCGCCCCGGGCCGCGACGATTTGCTCGCCGATGGCCGCCGTCCGGCGCGCCAGCGCCGAAATCGGCTCGTCCACCGGCCGCGGGAAGACCAGCCGGTCCATTTTCTCCCCCACGATGCGATCGCCCAGCTGGCGGACCAGATGCACGGGGATCGCCTTCATCCCCTGCATTGCACCGACCACCGCGGCTGCATTGGCCGCGTTGCAGTCCGCGTCGGTGAAATCACCCGCCCGGGCGGCGAGATTCACGGTCTTCAGGAAATCGCCGCCGCCAAACCACACGCAAAGCGCAACCAGGCCGCCGTTGCTCACGGCGTTGTTCGTCGCCGGATACTCGAGGTGCCAGCGATCCTCGACGCGATTTGCGATGTCCTGAAACTCATCGCCGGCGTCGGCACAGGCGATGACTTCGTCCAGGCATTTCCGATACGGCGAATCCGGATGGATCAGTCGCGCCGCCTGCCGGACAATCGTCCTGGGATCCCGTTCGACAAACCCCAGGCTGATCATCCCGGCCACGAAGACGGCCCCGTCGACCGCCTCGGCATAACCATTGATGGCGCCGTACTCGCGGGCCATCCGCGCGGCGACATTCACCAGGCCCGGCGCAAGGGCGCCATAGACATCCGCACTGAACTGCGGACCGATCGTGAACCAGAGCTTGTTGTGGCGGGGATGGCCGCAGTCAGGGGCGGGAATGCCGCGTTCCAGATTCAGCCGCGCCTCCTTGCTCGACCCCCAGGTGCCGCAGCCGTCCTCCAGCCATTGCCGGCCCAGCTCGGCCACCGTCATGCCGATCCCGAACTTTTCAAAGCCACGGATGGCGCTCATCTCGTAGTACCAATCGTCATCCACGATGGCGCTCTGGTACGGCCGGGGATAATCCGTCAGCCATTCCACCGATGCCGTGCGGTGCTCGTGTGGCCATGCCATGAGCATGGCTGCAATCTGCGCCGTCCACACCGCCTCCACGCGATCGGCATAGTCCGCCCGCGTGAGCGAATGCAGCGGCATCGCCGGGATGCCCCCGGTTCCGGCCGCCCTGATTGAGAGCCCGCCGAGCCCCAGGAGGGCGATGAAAACACGCCTCGTCCTGCCGCCGGCACCAAAGCCAAGGATTCTGCGGATCATCGTCCTGTCCCTCCCGCGACATGCGGCGCATACGGCGGATTGTCCCCCGCCGGCGGAAACCCGTCCCAGATTTCCAGATCGTCCACCCATTGATAGTGAGGCGCGGCACCACCCTGGTACAGGTTTGGAATCATGATCCGGTCGATCGGATCACCGCGGACGCCCATCAGCGGCCCCCGGTAGTCGCCGATCACCGTCCCATTCACTGCGGTCCACGCCCGACCATCGCTGCCGGCGCTGCGGTGCCAGAACACTTCATACTTGAACCATTCGCCCACCGGCACGGGCAGGTCGCCGTTCTCGATCCGCCAGAAGATTTCCTTCGGCAGTTTACCATTTGCGATGTTGTCGCCCTGGAATCGCCACGTCGCCATTCCATCGCGGGTCGTGATGCCGGTTGTGATCCGGTAGTCGCCCCTGGTCTTCCACTCGAAGAAGGCCTTCCAGCTGTTGGCGTTCTTCTCCAGCAGGTCCGGCTGGAGTTTGATCCAGAAGCTGATGTAAAGGTCGCCCGGCTCGCCGGCCGGCTGGAGCATGAACGTGTCCTGCGTGCAGCAAAAGCCCTCACCCTTGCTCTTGATCAACTGGTAGAGCGACCGCGTAGGGGTGCCGCGCGGCCCGATCACCGTCGCGATCCGGTTCTCGACATAATCCCGTTTCATCACGTCCGGCTCCACCGCCCGGCCAATGATCATCTGGAACCGCATCGTGGCCGGTACACCGATCCGCGGCGGCCATGCGAACCCGGTCACGGAATCGACACCGCCGATGTCCTGCCACCCGCCATTGGGATACATCTCGAATTTCGGATCGAGCGTGACTCCCTCCTCGAACCCGGACTTGAACAACAGCGTGGCCGGCCGTGTTTCGGCGGTCGTGGAAGCATTCCCTTCCCGATTGGCGGAATCCCGGGCCGTGGCTGCGGTGGCGGCGAACGTGAGCGCGGCGACAATTGCGCCGGCGCGTGCAATCCGCGAATCAAGCATTGAACTCAGCATGGGATCATCGAAGTCGGGGGGGCGGAGCGTTTCGGACGGGAATGCTGGCGGCAGTGGACATCACAGAGCGGCGGCGTCCATGGCTCATTCGTCATCCGGCGGCGGCGAGGCGATGTTCCAGTAGGTGTTCGAGACATGCTCCGTCCGCATGATTTCGGCCGCACGGGCGACGATCGCCGGCTGTTCCGCGGCGACATCGATCGTTTCGGCGAGATCATGCTCGAGATCGAACAACTGGATCGGAGCGGAGAGCGTGCGCAACCGCAGCGCCTTCCACCGGCCATCAATCAGGACGGCCTGGCTCGCGCCGCGCTCGTAGAATTCCCAGTAGAGAAACTCGTGCTGCCGCTGTGTCCCCCGGCCCAGGAGCGCGGGAACGATGCTGATGCTGTCGGCTTCCGGCGGCGGCCTTACTCCGGCGAGATCGGCCAGGGTGGCCATCACGTCACCGAAATAGCCGACGTGCCCCGACACCGAGCCCGGCTTTATCCGGCCGGGCCAGCGCGCGATGAACGGCACGCGAATCCCGCCTTCGGTGAGATCCCGCTTCATCCCGCGCAGCGGCCCGCTGACATTGAAGAACGCCGGATCGTAGTCCGGCCCGCCCTCGTTCTGCGGCCCGTTGTCGCTCGTGAAGATCACCAGGGTGCGCTCGTCCAACCCGAACCGCTGGAGCTGTCCCAGCAGTGCGCCGACGTCGCGATCGAGCCGCGTGATCGACGCGGCATGATTCTTCAGGGTGTCCTTCCATGGCCGGTCGGCATAGGGATGCTGATCTGGAACCTCGTGGCCCTCGCCCAGGAGCTCCGTTCGTTCGTTGTTCGCGTGCGGCGCGATCAACGACAGGTACAGGAAGAACGGCCGGCTCCGGTTCCGCTCGATGAAAGCCGCCGCCTCGCCGGCAAACAAATCCCCGGCGTAAGCGACCCGGTTCTTCGAGTAACCGGTGCCGGGCACCGTTCCCACCGGAACCAAATCATTCGGCAACGAAACCTTCCTGCCGTCGCGCCAGACGAAGGCCGGAAAATTATTGTGGGCGTGGTACTGGTCGAGAATCGCGTAGGTATACTCGAAACCCTGCCTTTCCGGCGCACCCTCGCTGCCGGCCTCACCGAGCCCCCACTTGCCGATGAGACCCGTCGCATACCCCGCGCGCTGCAGCACCTCCGCCACCGTCACATCGGCGTCGAGCAGCATCTGCGATTCCCACTTGTCCACGGCGGCATTCCCGCGGACCCGGGTGTGGCCCATGTGCCGGCCGGTCATCAGCACGCTGCGCGACGGAGCGCACACCGTGCTGCCCGCGTAGAACTGCGTGAAACGCATGCCTTCGGCCGCCATCCGATCCAGGTGCGGCGTCTGGATCAGCCGCTGGCCATGGGAGCCGAGTTCGCCATAGCCGAGATCGTCGGCCAGGATGAAGACAATGTTCGGACGTTCGGCTTGCGCGAACGCGGCGACGCCCGCAACCGCAATCAGGACGGTGCGGAGCAACGCGCGCATCAATCGGCGCGGCGGCAAAATCACCGTGGAGAAATCAGAACAATGGGACGACATGCAGGAATCGCGGTAGCGATGCACAACGTGAGTTTTCGACGTATGGACGGAGCCTTGCCGCGCCCTGCCGCGGCCGGATTGCGGCCACCCGACAGGGGGCCGGCCGGACGCCGCGCGTACCGGCAGCAAAGCGGGGCGGAGCGCAATGCCCCGCCCCGCGGCACGACTTACAGGTCGAACGAAGCCGTGAGGATGAACTGCCGCGGCGGAATGATCCGATAGGCATTCGGGCTGCCATCGGGATCGGTCGCGATCGGCTGCAGCCGCCCGCTCTCGTTGAGATTGCGGATGTTGAGCTGCCACGTCGCGGTCACCTTGTCCGAGAAGAACCGGCTGCGATAGCTGACGAACGCATCGGCATTCAAGTGGGCCTTGTCGTAGATCGGCCGGTTGGCGTCGTACTCGGTGACGATGGCAGGCAACTCCTGCACACCGTAGTAGCCGATGGCGCCCTTGCCCTCCCAGCGGAGCGCACCGCCGACGTTGAACCGCTTCAGGATCGCGTGGTCCGTGATGCCGGCCAGCCGGAAGCTGGTGGCGAAGTTCGCGCGCCATTCGCGCACCTGCGGCTGGCTCTTCCCGGCCAGCGCCTGCGCCAGCTTGAGCGGTGCGATCACGTACTGATCCAGATAATCCTTGGGCGACTGGTTGGTGACGTACTGGTGGGTGAACCACGGCACGTTCAGCTCCGGATCAATCGTCTTTTCCCACACCTGCCGCCGATCGCTGATCCACTGGCTGATTTCCGGCGCGACGTTGTCCGAGATCGACTCCTGCCGGGTCACGTTGAGCTTCAGCGTCCAATAGTTGGTCGGATTGTAGTGGACCTCGATTTCGTTGCCCTTGCCGACGATGTCCTCGACCGCATTGTTCTCGTACCGCAGCGGAACCAGGAACTCCTCCGGCAGCCCGACAATGTCGGACACCTGCTGCATCGTCTGCTCCGGTGTGAGCGTGGTGCCGGCGGCCGTCGCCGCGTTGGTGACCCACTGCTCGGCCTTCTTCTGGAGGCTGTAGTTGTAGTTGAAATCGATGTTGCGCACACGATTGGCCATGCTCTGGCTCGCACTCTCGCGGCGGCCGATGCTCATCGTCTTGTACTGGTTCACCTTGATGTAGAGCTTCCCCTGGAGCAGGTTGAGCGCGAACCCGTAGTCCTCGCCCTTGCCCGTCGGATCGGTAATCAGCTCGTGGTAGAGGTTCTGGTTGATCGGCGCGGGCTGGAAGCTGTCGGACTTGTTGGCGAACAGGCTGAGCCAGGGAAGCGGCTTGACGACGATGCCGGCGGTCCGGGTCGGCCCCTTGCCCATTTCATAGTCACCGTCGGCGAAGTTGTTGACCGAATCATAATCGAGAGTGACGCCGTCCGGATTCAGCAGGAAGGATCCGCCGGTCTTGCTGAACCGCTGATCGCGCCGGATGCCGAAGGTGGTCACGACGCGGTCGCGCAGCAGGTGGCTCTGGAGAATGAGCCCACGGGACTTGATGATGCTCAGGCTGTCATGCCAGTCGCCCGCACCGAAGACGGAAGGACCGACGGTGATGGGTTCGCTGACAAAACCCTCGCCGCGGTTGCCCCATACGAAATCGTAGTTGCCGTAGCCCAGCTGGGTGGCGGGATAGTCGACGCCATAGCCGCTGGCGTCGCCCATGTAGTAGCGGAGATAGCCGAGCGCGATGTTCGGGCCCGCGTTCGGCAGACCGCCGATTCGGCCGCCGCGGCTGGCGTGCGCCACGCCGTCGCCGAGCCACGCATGCTTGTCGATGATCGTGTCGTAGTATTGGATGCCATGCTGCTCGACGCGCTTCTGTTCCATGTACCCGGTGAGGGTGTGCATGCCGAGCCAGCGGAACGCGTTCTTCTCGCGACGCAGGTCCAGCTTGTACGCCAGCTGCAGCCGGGAGATCTCGCGATCGACCGGCTCCACCTCCGTGATCGGAACGGTGGCGCCATAGTACGGCCGCAGGAAATAGGGGTTCGGCGTGCCATCCAGCAGCCGCTCGTTGACGTCGATCGTGAGGCCCTGGATGGTCGAGACGTTGGAGGTCGAGCCGATCGAGTTGCGCTTGTAACGCTCCGTATCCTCCCGGAAGTAGCCGGCCTGGGCGGCGAGCAGCTGCCGCGGCGTATCCAGAATTACCTGATCGACGGTGATCAGCGCGGTCTCGGCGCTGTCCTCGATCCGGTTCACGGCCGCGAAGTTCATCGACGACCAGTCGTAGATTGCCTTGTCCGTTGCAGTGGGGACCTTGGCGAACAGCGGCTGCGGGCCGCGGATGCCGGTCGGATCGTAAACCGGGGCGACCAGGAAGCTCTGGCGCGCGTCGGTGTTGGCCGGGTGCAGGTTGGGATTCGTCAGGAGGCTCGACTGCGAGGTGCCGACGTAGCCGATGCCGCCCTGATCGATGAAGTAGTTTGCGAACGGCGCCTGGGGGGCGGAGGTGAAATAGCCCGGCAGGCTCGTCGGGAACGATCCGACCACCACGCCGTTCTTCTTCACCGTCCGGGTGACGGGATCCCAGGTCGGCGAGCCTTCGGCAATCCAGCCGCTGATGTTCTCGCGCGGCGGCGTGACGTTGGGCCGGTTCCCGTGCATCCGGTAGCTGGAGTAGGACGCCGAAATCATCGTGTTCCGGAATGGCTTGTAGCGCGCCATGCCGTTGAGGAGCACGGAGTCGATGCCCGAGGGCTTCAGGTCGAAGGCCTCGCGCTGGTAGGCTGCGCTCCCGCGGACGGCGAGCACGTCGCGCTTGAGCACGCGGTTGAGATCAATCGTCGTGCGATAGCCCTCGAAGCTGTCGACCCGCGCCGTGAGCTGCGACTTGTCACGGGTGAGGTTGGCGGCAGCCGGGACGGCATTGACGTTGCCGGCCACCTGGCCGATGCCGAAGATGCTCGAGTTCGGCCCGCGGCTGATTTCCACCGCGTCGATCAGGAGCGGATCCATTGGCACGCGGCCGCTGGTCTCGAAATTGCCGAGGGTGGTGTTGGCCGCGCCCACGCCACGGATCCGGTTCGCGGTTTCCGGCGCCAGCTGCGTCGCCGACTCCGGCTCGCCGTTCCGGTTGTAGACGAACGCAGTGTAATTGCCCGTGCCCTCGGTGCTCGCCTCGTAGTTGAACACGTCGTTCATGTCGAGGAGGGCGAAGTCCGACATCTGCTCCTTCGTGACCACCGAGATGGAGGCGCCGAGATCCTCCAGCTTTGAGTTCATCCGGGTGCCCGACATGGTGTTCGGCGCAAAATAACCCTTGTTTTCGGAGACGACCTCGAAGGGAGAGAGCGTCACCACTTCATCTTCGGTGGGCGGGCGATCGGGGGCCGTCTGGCCAGGCGCCGTGAAGGGCGCCGCGAGCGCCAGAGCCAAAACGCCGGGCGCGCGGAATACGGATTTGTGCAGTGTCATGGGAATCGGGGTGGAACGCCCGGCGGCGTGCTCCACATCGCAAGCCGATGTGCGCGGCGTCACCGGACAGAGTTGACTGAAGGCAGGTGGGATGTGCTTGGGTCGCCCCAGGGAGGGGGGTTGCAGTAGGCGTAACGCGGCACCCGAAAAAAACTGTTACATGAATCCAAAAAAATCCGCGGGCGCGTCCCGGTACGGCTGCTCCCGGCTCGCACGCCCGCAAATTGCACGGCGGCACCGCGCCCGTGCCGGCGGCCCGGATTCAGGAGCACCGACAGCCGCGGCCGGCTCAGGCCGTCCTGGCGCGGCGGAACCTGCGCGCGGCGAGTCGCGCGCGGACAGCCTCGGCACCGACGGCGCCGATGATCTCAAAAATCAACGGACAGGCTGAGGATGAACTGGCGCGGAGCGACAATCCGATAGGCGCTCGGCGTGCCGTCCGGATCGGCGGCGATCGGCTGGATGCGACCGCGTTCCGTGAGATCGCGCACGTTGAGCTGCCAGTTCGCCCGCACCTTCCCGGAGAAGATCGGCGCACGGTAGCCGATCACCGCGTCGACGTGCCAGTGCGCCCGGTCCCAGATTGGCCGCGACGGATCAAATGCGGTGACCATTTCCGGCGGCTGCTCGCGGCCGCGATAACCGATGATCCCGCGGCCCTCCCACCGGAGCGCGCCACCCACGCTGAAATGCTTCAGCACGCGGTGCTCCGTCACGCCCGCCAGTCGGAAACGCGTGCTCAGATTGGCCCGGTATTTCCGGACCTGCGGCACGCTCTTGCCTTCCAGGGCCTGTGCCAGCTTCAGCGGGGCGAGCACGAAAACGTCCAGGTAATCCTTGGGCGATTGCCCGCCCTGGTAGGGACTGTACGGCTCGGTAAACCAAGGACGGCCCGTGGTGGGATCGATGATCGTTTCCCAGACGCGCATCCGATCGCTGATCCACCGGTTGATCTCCGGCGCGACATTCTCCGCGACGGCCTCCTGCCGGGTGAAATTCGCCTTCACCGTCCAGAACTCGCTCGGGTTGTAATGCAGTTCGATCTCGGTTCCTTCCGCCTCGATGTCCTCGGTCGCGTCGATGTCATAGGCAATCGGCTCGAGAAACTTCTCCGGCAACCGCATCAGGTCCGCCACTTTCACCGACAACTCCTGTGGCGTGAGCGTCCTCCCCTGGCCGGCCGCCTCCGCCGTGAACCAATCCTCCGCCTTCTGCTGCAGGCTGTAGTCGTAGACGAAGTCGATGTTGCGGACCCGCCGCGCAATGTTCTGCGTCGTGCCGCCCCGCACATCGAGGCTCATCGTGCGATAGTGGTTCACCTTCACCTGGAGGTTTCCATCGAGCAGCTTCAGCGTGAACCCGTAATCCTCCCCCTCGCCTACGGGATCGGTGATGGGATGAAGGAAAACGTCCTGGTGAACGGGCTCCGGCTGGAAGCTGTCGGATCGGTTCGCATGCAGGCTGAGCCAGCCCAGGGGATTGAGAACAATGCCCGACGTGCGGGTCGTTCCCGCCCCCACGTTCCAGTCGCCCGCTGCCCAGCGGTCGGTCACCTCGTGATCGGTGTTCACCCCGTCGGGCTGCAACTGAAACCGACCCCCTCCGCGGGCGAAGCGCTGATCGCGGCGGACACCGAACGTCGTCACGACGCGTCCATCGAAGAGATGGCTCTGGAGGACGGCACCGCGCGACTTCACGATCGTGCGCTGATCGTAGCCGGCGCCACCGGCATAATCGGCCAGCCCCATCGTGATCGACTCCGTTCGAAAACCGTCGGTGGGATTGCCGTATGCCAGCGAGTAGCTGCCCAGCGCGGCCGTTCCCGGCGCATGGTCGACGTCGGCTCCCTGCGTGTCGCCCAGATAATATCGGAAATATCCCAGCGCGGCATTTGGCCCCGGCAGACCGAGTCCACCGATCGCCCGGCCCCGGCCGGCGTGAGCCGTGTTCGCGCCGAGCCACGCATGCTGATCGACCACCGCCGGATAGGCCAGCCGCTGTCGGGTCTCCACTTCGCGGTGTTCGCCGTATCCAACAATCTGATGGGTGCCCAGCCAGCGCCGCCAGTCCGACGCGGACTGGAAATCCAGCCGGTAGGCGAGCTGGCCGCGGTAAATGTCCCGATCATTCGATTCGAAGCTGTGATACGGCGTGCTGGCGCCAAAGAACGGCTGCAGGAAATGGGGATTGGGCGACCCGTCCAGCCGCCGCTCGTTGACGTCGATATGCAGCGCCGCGATCGTCGCCACGTCGGACGGCGATCCGACCGGCAGAAACGAATGGCTGTCGAACTGCTCGCGAAACCAGCCCGCCTGCACGGCCAGCAGCTGGTGCGGAGTATCCATGACGATCCGGTCCCACATCACACTTGCCATCTCCGCATCCGCAGTCGCCCGGTTCGGCGCCGCCAGGTTGATCGAAGTCCAATCGTAGAGGGAGCTGTCGGCCGCGGTGGGCACGTGCGCGTAGAGCGGCTGGTTGGTCCGAAACCCGGTCGGATCATCCAGGATGTTCACGAGAAAGCTCCCGCCCGAAGCGGGAAGATCCGGGTTGGTCGCCGAAGTGTGCCGACCGGCGGAAACATAACTCGTCCCGTCCGGCTCGACGAAGAAATTGGTGAAGACGTCGTGGGGCTCCACCGTGAATCCCGGCGGCACGCTGTCCGGATACGTCCCGACGATCACGCCATCCCGCTTGACCGTGCGGGTGATGGGATCCCAGGTTGGCCGGCCCGCGGCAATCCAGCCGCTGATGGTCTCGCGGGGGAGCGTGACGTTCGGCCGGTTGCCCCGCAACCGGTAGGTCGAATACATCCCGGTCAGCGTTCCATTCTCAATCGGTCGGTAGCGCACCATCCCGTTCAACCGACGGCTGTCGACGCCGGACGGCTTCAATTCGAACCCGTCGCGCTGCCAGGCGGCGCTGCCCCGGATGGCCAGCCGATCCTCCTTCAGGACGCGGTTCAAATCGATCGTTTGCCGGTGGCCACCGGAACTGTCGAGCCGGACGGTCGCGCGGGACGAGTCGCGGGACAGGTGGGCTGTCGTGGGGACGACGTTCACGGTGCCCGCCGGGCTGCCAATCCCGAAGATGCTTGCATTCGGGCCCCGGCTGATTTCCACCGCCGCGATGGTCAGGGGATCGATCGGCACCCGGCCGCTCGTCTCGAAGTTTCCCCAGGTTGTGTTCACCGCGCCGAGCCCCCGGATCCGGTTGGCCGCGTGCGGGCTCACCTCGGCGTTGCTCACCGGCTCGAAATTCCGGTTGTACTGGAAATCCGTGAAATTCCCAAGGCCCTCGGTGCCCGCCTCGTAGTTGAAGATGTCGTTCAAATCGAGGAGCGCGAAATCCTCCATCTGATCGAGGGTCACGACGCTAATCGAGGCGCCCAGATCCTCGAGCTTCGCGTTCAACCGCGTGCCGGACATCGTATTGGCGGCGTGGTATCCGCGGTGTTGCGAAACGACTTCGAACGGCGACAGCACGACAATCGTATCGAAGGCGTCTCCCGCCGGCGGGGCGGCGGCGGGAAGTGGCACCGGTCGCGGAACCCGGGCCGGCGGATCCGTGGCATGTGCCGGTGCCGGTCGCGCGCCCTGCGTTGGCGCCCGCCGGAGCGAAAACGCGCCCGACTGGTCGACCCGGACAACCACCAGACCGGTGCCCGCCAGCATCGCTTCAAGCGCCTGGGTGGCAGTCATGGTCCCCTTTACGGCCGAGGTCCGGACGCCCCGCGTCGCGCTGCTCGGGTAAAAGACTTCAAGGCCGGACTGCTCCGCGAATCGGCGAATCGATCTCTCCGCCGCATCCGCCGGCAGATCGTAGCGCCGCGCCACGCCGGCCGGCGTCGCCGCCACCACTGCCATTCCCGCGGAGACGATCCAAAGCATCAGCACGGCAACCCGTGCCGCAAGTTGGCCGGCTGGCTGCGGTCTGGGCGGAATCGGAGGCACGTTTCGATTCGGGTCTTTTCGGTTATCGGGGCATCATCCTGTCGCCGGTTCCCCACTGGGACACTTCACCCTGTCATTATCGCCGACCCGGCGCGATCCGGCAACCCGGACCGATTCCGGCTTACGGCGCGCGGCGCAGAATGACGGTGTCTCCCGTGCGCTGCGTCTCCACACCGAAACCCTTTTCGAAGAATGCCATCAACGTCTCCGCATCGACCCGGAACTGGCCACTCACCGGCATCCGCGCCAGCGCGGGATCGTCGATCACGAATTGAACCGGCGAGTGCCGGTTGATGAGCGCAACCGCTTCCGCCAGCGGCGTATCGCTGAACCTGACCAGCGGGGCGAGCCAGCCGAGTCGCGCAGCCATCTCTTCAGGCGACATTGCGATGGTCGGGAACGCAGCGGCGCCAGCTCCAAGGTCCACCGTCACGCGATGGCCCGCCGAGACGAGCGCCGGCTGCGGCTGCTCCTCCCCGCGACCCACGGGCGCCGGTGTCACCGGCGGGCGCTCCACGGCGACGGTTCCCTGGGTGACCACGACGTCCACCTGCCCGGTTTGCACCGCGACCACAAAGGCTGTCCCGACCGCCCGGACCTGCACCTGCCGTGCGGTGACGACAAAGGGCCGCTGCTTGTTCTCGGCCACATGGAAGAGCGCTTCACCTGATACCAGGGTGACCCGTCTCAATGCGCCGGAGTAGTCGACCGAGAGCTCTGCTCCCGGCTTCAGCTCGATGATTCCACCGTCCGGCAATACCCGCTTCTCCGGAGCCGAGACGAGAGCGGACGAGATATCCGACGACGGAGTCCGCATCGGATTCCACTGCAGCGAGACAACGACGGCGGCAGCGAGTGCCAGGGCGGCGCCCACGGCGCGGCGCCGGCGCCGGCGACCGGCCCGCTGGCCGAGCGCCCGGACCATCTCATGCTCCCTGCCCGCCTGACGCGGTCGATCGAGCAGCGACCATGCCTGTTCGGCGCGCGCGATCGCCTCCCGGCAGCGGGGGTCCGCCGCCATCCATTGTTCGAACTCGGCCTGTTCCGCGTCGGTGAGCCCCGCCTCCCGGCGAATGAGCCAGTCCGAGGCAGCGGCATCAACCTGTGCAGTCGAATGTTTTGCAGTCGTGGCGATCATCGGCAGCCCTCCCGGATCACGCCTGCACGGCGAAGGGTTTCCTGGATCCGCTGCAAACCGCGGCGCGTGTGGACCTGGACCGTCTCCTGCGAGATGCCAAGTTGCAAGGCCGTCTCGGCGACGGACTTGCCCTGGAGCTTGCGCAGCACGATGACCTCACGGCAGCGGGCGGGCAGTGCGTCGATCGCTTCGAGCAAAAGTTCGAATTCCTGTTGGTTGCATGCGGCATCACGGCTGGACGGTCTATCTTCCAGAACGGACGACGAGGCAAAATCCGGTACTGCATCCTGATCGATCGGCGAGGCGCGCTTGCGGCGCAGCGCATCCACCGCCAGCCGGCGCCCAACCTGGAACAGGAAACTCTTCACCGACACGGTGACGTTGCCCGTGACCTCGGAGATCGGCTTGATCAACTGCCGCCGCCAGATGCGCAGGAATGACTCCTGGACCACGTCATCGACGTCGCGCACGGCCGGGAACGACCGGCGAAGGTACCGTTTCAACGACTCGCCATGCGGATGAACCTCCTCGGAAAACCAGCGGGCGTGATCGGTGTGTTCGGGAGGCATGGGGTAGGCGCTCGAAGGAAGCGGTGGAGCGAAATTGCGCCGAGCCCCTTGCGCCGGATGCCAAACCGTGTCAAGCCCCGACATGGAAAACGACGGTCGCACCGAGTGGCCGGGCGTCGCGCGACCCTGCCGCAAGGTGCGGCCCCCCAGATGCCGCCGCATTCGGCCGCTCCCGCCTGGAGCACGGCTGAAACCGGCAAATTTTTTTCGCGAACGCAGTACCGGTTTTTCGATGCCCGCCCGTTCCGGAAAGTAGCCGCCTGGCCGAACGTTTTACCCAGCTTGTGATCCATCTTCCCGCCCTCAACTCCCGTTGCCCGGCAATCGACGGCCGCGTGTCACCGCTTCCGCGATACGCCGTGCGGCCCCCATGGTCGCGGCCGGCCCGTCGCCTCCTCTCATGTCCATGAACGGATCCAGCGCCCCTGGCGCCCTCCCCGCCGCGGGTCATCCCGTTTCCCGCCGCGCCTTCCTGTCCGCTTCTGCCGTTGCCGCCGGCGGTGCATTGCTGCCCGGGCTGGTCCGGGCCTCGGCCGCGAGCGCCAATTCCCCCGCGCCGTCGGCGGCGGAGCCCTGGGCATCCCATCCGCAGACGGCACCGAGGACGGAGCGCCGGGCCGATGCGTTCGCCGTCGATGCGAACGGCACCCGCACCTGCAGCGGCGGATGGCAGTGGCGGTTCGACGACATCGTGGCGGGCCAGTCCTACGCCATCGCCACGGACGTGGCCCACGACGGAATCGCCGTGCCGCGCGAGGCGTTGAATTGCACCGCGATCTGGGGCGCGCCGGGCCCAAAGGCGACGCATCCCGGAGCGCTTTGGGACTACCTGCTGCCCGCGGCGACGGGTCCCGGTCGCGTCCGTTTCTCCCGCCAACTAGTCGCTCCGGCCGGAGCCACGCAGCTCACGGTCCGGGCGACGTTGCGCTGGACGCCCACCGGCCGAACCCAATGGTCGCTGCCACGGGTGAGCGCGCTCGCTCAAGCCGCCCCCGACCAGGATCCGGTGCGGATCTCGGTCGTCACCGGCACGAATGCCGAGCGCCGGAACCGGGACTTCAAATCCATCGCGGAGAATGTCGAGTTCTACGGCAGCCTCTGTGCCGCCGCCGGCGAGCGCGACCGTCCCGACCTGATCCTGCTGCCGGAAACGGCCCTGCAATGGGGGCTGCGCGGCCACCCGGTCGATCTGGCCGTGGCGGCCCCGGGCCCGGAGATCGAGTCGTTCGCCGCCATCGCCCGCCGCCATCGCGTGCGGATCGGGGTCGGGATGTATGAACGCGATGGAGACGCCGTGTACAACAGCCTCGTGCTGATCAACCCCGCGGGCGGAATCGAGGGCCGCTATCGCAAGGTGCACCTCGCGCATGGCGAGGACCTGAGCGGTGTGCTGCCCGGCGATGCCTTTCCGGTGTTCCCCACCGAGCTCGGGCGGATCGGCTGCAACATCTGCATGGACAGCATGGCGCCGGAAGCGGCCCGGATGACCGCATTGCAGGGCGCCGATCTCCTCCTCCTGCCCATCATGGGCGACTTCCGCGCCGACCGGTGGGATTTCGGACCGCCGGTGTTCCATGAGGACCGGTGGCGGACGATCATGCGCGCCCAGGCCCTCAACAACCAGTTCGGGCTCGCGGTCGCCCGCAATCGCGCCACCGGCAGCTGCATCATCAGCCGCCAGGGCGAGTTCCTCGTCTGGAATGACGGGACCCAACCCTTCGTCACGGCCGAGGTTCCGCGGCAGGATGCCTTCCGCTCCTGGAACGGAAGCTCGTTCCGCGATTCCATGTGGATCGTCCGGCGGCCACGCCTCTATGCTGCCTACTGCGATCCCGCCAATTACGGCGGCTCGACCTGATTCAATGAAACTCGTTCGCTCCTCATCGCTCGCGCTCCTGCTCGCGTCCGCGACCCTTCTCGGACCGCTGCGGGCCGCGTCCGCCGAACGCCCCAATATCGTTTTCATCATCGCCGATGATCTCGGCTGGGCTGACGTGGCGTTCAACGGCGGCAACGCCCCCACCCCGCACCTCGACCGCCTCGCCCGCGAGGGTGTGCGGCTCACGCAACACTATGTCGCCCCGCTCTGCACCCCGACCCGCGTCGGGCTTCTGACCGGCCGCTGCTGGAGCCGGTTCGGCGTCACCTATCCGCAGAACAATCGTTCGCTGCCCTGGGAAACCGTCACGCTGCCGCTGGCCCTCAGGCAGATCGGCTATGCGACCTGCCTCACGGGCAAGTGGCACCTCGGGTCCCGGCCCGAGGAGGGTCCGGCCCGGTTTGGTTTCGATCACAGCTATGGCTCCCTCGCCGGCGGCGTTGGGCCATGGAATCACCGGTACAAGCAGGGCGAGTTCAGCCGAACCTGGCATCGGAACGGCCGGCTGATCGAAGAACCGGGGCACGTGACCGATCTGATCACGAACGAGGCTATCGCGTGGCTCAACCGCCAGCAGCGGGAAAATCCGTTCTTTCTCTACGTCCCGTACACCGCCGTGCACCTGCCATTGAAGGAGCCGGCCGAATGGATGCAGCGCGTGCCGCGCGAAATCACCGGCGAGGTCGCGCGCCATTATGCCGCTTCAATCATCCACCTTGACGACGCCGTCGGCCGGATCGTCTCGGCGCTGGAGCGGAACGGCCAGCGGGAGCGGACGTTGGTGGTTTTCACCAGCGACAACGGCGGCAGCTGGGCCGAGAACGCCGATACCAAGTATCCGGATGATGTGTATCCCAGTGGCCGGCTGCCCGGGAACAATCGGCCCCTGCGCGGCCAGAAGGGCGAGTTGTACGAGGGCGGCATCCGCGTGCCGACGATCGTGCACTGGCCCGGGAGGCTGACCGCCCGCGAGGTCGCGACGCCCTGCCAAATCACGGACTGGATGCCCACTCTCTGCAACCTTGCCGGATCCAAGGCCGGCGCCGGACTGAAATGGGACGGAACGGATATCTGGCCGGCGATCACCGGCCGCGGTTCGCTGCCGGCGCGGGCGCTGTACTGGGCCGGGAACGATTTCAGGAGCCGCGCCGTGCGCGAGGGTGACTGGAAGCTGATCGCCTCCGGCAAGCCGGGCGAGGAGACATTCGAACTGTTCGACCTGGCACGGGATCCGGGCGAGCAGGCGGATCTCGCCGCCCAAGAACCCGGCCGTGTCTCCGCGCTGAAGGCCAGGCTCGGGGAAATGGCCCGTGCGGATCATGATGCCGAGGTGCGCGAATGAAGCACTGCCCGGCCCGTCGCCTGCTCGCCGCCCCGCTGATCCTGGCGCTCAGCCGTCCAGCGGCCAGCCGGCCCGGTAGGAACGGCTGAGCAGGGCATTGGCCGCCGCATCATCCGTCCGCCCGGTCTTGCCATCGTACTTCAGCTTCTTGCCCGCGCGGTAGGCGACGAGCCCCAGCGCCATCTGCTCCGTCATCAGCCCGTTGTAGTCGAAATTGCACGACGTCTTCAGGCTGCCCTTGCAGGCATTGATCCACTCCTCCTGGAAGTTGCCGATCGGGGGGATCACGCGATCCTTCGAGCGAATCTTGTAGTCCGTGAGGTCCGCGCCGGCATCGGGAATCAGCATCCGCGTGTTGAAGTCGGAAACCAGCACGCCCTTCGAGCCCTTGAAGATCGCGCCATGGCCGATCCCATCCAGGTCGATGTACTTCTTCGGCGACGTCGGGAATTCCTTGCCCTGGTACCAGCTGACCCGGATGGCCGGCCGCCAGTCGTTGGCCGGATGCTCGAAATGCGCGACGAGCTTCACCGGCGTCACCTCCGGGTTGAACGGATCCCCCTGCGCCTCCACCGCTTCCGGATAGGTGGCATCGATCGCGTTCCAGGCGAGATCCATGGTGTGGTTGCCCATGTCGCCCACCTGGCCGGTGCCGAAGTCCCAATACATGTTCCATTGGAGACAATTGGCGCCGGCGCGGCCGGAAAAATAGCCGGGATTGTAGGGATGCTCCGGTGACGGCCCGAGCCAGAGGTCGTAATGCAGCGTGCTGGGCGGCGAGCCCTCGGCCGGCAGGTAGCCCGGGCGCGGGAGCTGCCGGTTGCCCCACACGAACACGCCGCGCAATTCACCCACCGCCCCGTCGCGGATCATCTCCCGCACCCGGGCGAAATTCGGAATCGCATGCCGCTGCGTGCCCGCCTGCGTCGCCAGCTTGTGCCTCTTTTCCAGATACAGCGCCCGCACCTTCCGCGTCTCGTCCACCGTCAGCGCGATCGGCTTCTCCATGTACACGTGCTTGTCGCGGTTCATCGCCCAAATCGCGATGTGCGCATGCTGGTGATCCGGCGTGCAGCACACGACGGCGTCGATGTCCTTTTGCTCGAGGCATTTTCTCCAGTCGACGTACGTCTTCGCGCCGGGAAATTTCGCCAGCGCCTCGGCGAACCGCAGTTCGTTCACATCGCACAGCGCGACGACATTCTCGGTCGACAGCGCATCGTAGTGCGCCAGCCCGCGGCCCCAGACTCCAATCAGCGCGATGTTGAGCTTGTTGCTCGGCCGGTTCTGGCCAAAGAGCGTGCCGGTCGGCAGGATCAGCAAGCCGGCTCCGGAGGCGGTGGTGGACTTGAGGAATTGGCGGCGACTAAGGGGATTCATCAGCCCGATGCTGGAGCGATCGGCCGATCCCGGTCAACGCCAGCCGCTGCGCATTCCTTGTCGGACGGTGCGCGACCGCCCTTGAGCACGCGCTTCTCCGGCGCAGCGCCGGCTTTCTGGTTTGCGCGGGACGGGTTACGATTCTAGCCCATCTGCCCTATGTCCGATCAACCGTCCGCCCCCCAGCCCTCCCGATCTCATGGCACCACGCCCCAGCAGCGCATGCGCCGGCTCCGCGAATTGATGGACACGAGGCCGGTCGTCCGCGTCATGGAAGCGCACAACGGCCTCTCGGGGCTCCTGGTCGAAACCTGCGCCATCGAGCGCAATGGCCGGCGGGAGGAGTTCGACGCCATGTGGCTGAGCAGCCTCACCGATTCGACCGCCAAGGCACATCCCGACATCGAGGTCGTGGATCGCACGTCGCGGGCCAACACCATCACCGAGATCGTCGAGGTGACGACGAAGCCGATCATCTACGACGGCGACACCGGCGGGATCACCGAGCACTTCACCTTCCTGGTCCGCCGGCTCGAGCGGCTCGGCGTGTCGGTCGTGATCATCGAGGACAAGATCGGGCTGAAGAAGAACTCGCTCTTCGGCACCGATGTCTCCCAGACGCAGGACACCATCGAGGGATTCTGCCACAAGATCCGCGAGGGGAAGAAGGCCCAGGTCACGGACGATTTCATGATCTTCGCACGGATCGAGAGCCTGATCCTCAACGCCGGGATTCCCGATGCGCTCGCGCGGGCGAAGGCCTACATCGCGGCCGGCGCCGACGGCATCATGATTCACAGCCGCCAGAAGAACGGCGAGGAAATCAAGGCGTTCTGCGCGGAGTATGCGAAATTGGACCGGAAGGTCCCGCTGGTCGCGGTCCCCACGACCTACAATCACATGACTGAGGAGGAACTCGGCGCGATCGGTTTCAAGATCGTCATTTACGCCAACCACCTGCTGCGCGCGGCCTATCCGGCGATGGAACGCACCGCCCGGACGATCCTGGAAAATCACCGCTCACTCGAGGTGGACAAGGAGTGCATGCCGATCGACCGGATTCTTACGCTCATCCCCGGCGGGAAGTAACGGGCGCGAGCGAGTTTGGGGTTTGGGGGTTGAGGTTTGGGGCGAAAGCCCGTCCCCCTCGGATCTTTCTCTTTCCTCTTAATCTTTCTCTTTCTCGTCTGAATCCCGAAATGCTGGAGAAAGATTAGGAGAAAGACTCGAGAGAAAGAGTTGGGCGCCCCCGCCGCGTCATGCGAGCCAGATGGCTGTCGTGATCACGACAGCGATCTGGTTATCGGACCCGAGTCCGGCTGTTGTGCGGTAGGCGCAGCCCTGATGCAGGGGAGGTCGTAACCCCACTGCAGTCCGGCTCCGGCGCTGCTAGGATCCGAAGCTCAGATGCCCCGGGCTGATGGCAGCCCGGCAGTGCTGGCCGCGACCCCGCCGGAAGGTCCGTTCGACGTGGGTCGCGGCCGCTAAATTTCCGCTGCCGCGGCCCCAACTGCGACAACGGGTAGGTACGTGGACCGCCGGGCGGCGCCACCGTCGCCCGGCGCTCCAAACCCATCCGTCCGAAAACATCTTGGGCAGCTTCGTTTATTCACGCCGCCGTAGGGGCGCAGCCTTGTCTGCGCACTCAGGACGGTTGAATCACCCGAAGCGGGCGCTTCAGCGAAGGAGTCCGAAAACGGAATGGGAAGGGGATTCTGCGCAGCGAATCGATCTTTACGGCCGTGACGGAGCACGGCCCTCCAAATACGACGCTCGTACATCGGCCCTCCAAATACGATGCTCGTACATGGAGGGACGCCCTCCGTGGCGTCCACAGACCCGTTGGGAAACGACCTCCGCGTCATGAAGCTTCCGACCGCGGGCGCAGGTACGGAATCGTCATCGGCCCCTCCGGCAGAACGGCGATCGGTGCATCCCCGCCAACCCGGGCCAGTTCCGCGGTGACCCGGGCCTGGATGTCCGCCACGGGTTCGAGCAACGCCCGCCGAACATCGCCCGGCTCGAGCCGGGAATGAAGGCCAATCCGCGCCCGTTCCAGCATCAGCGCGAGCAACTGCACCTGCCACTGATCCTCCATCGGCTCCGCCGCCGCCTCGATCGTGTCGAGCAATGCCCGCGACGAGGCATGGGAAAACAGGAACCGCTTGAAACTCCCGTGATCGGGAAAACCGTCCGCGCACTCCGCCGCCGCAAGGATCAGGCCTCCGTCGGCAACAATCTGCGCGGCGGCGGACATGCCCTTCACGGCCTGATAGAGGTTTTGATCGAGCGGGAAACCGCTGTTGGAGGTGAGGACGATCGGGAACGGTTGTTCGCAGGCCACCATCGCCGTTTCCCTGGCAAACGCGCACCCGGCCGCGTGCGCCGCCAGCGGTT
This sequence comes from Verrucomicrobiia bacterium, assembly GCA_011525695.1. Lineage (GTDB taxonomy): Bacteria > Verrucomicrobiota > Verrucomicrobiia > Opitutales > Opitutaceae > ER46. The sequence continues at coordinate 87,702 of WYBX01000115.1, read as the reverse complement.
CCCCACAGAAAAACCCCGTGATCTCCCGCCGGCGGTTTTGGGTAACATTCAGCAGGAAGTCGACCGGAAGCAGCGCGCCGTTCGCCCGCACCTGTTCCAATGTCGGGTTGCCCTCCAGGACTCCCCAGGTGCTCCGCGGATCCCCGATGATCTGCGCGCGGTGGTAATGCTTGATCGAATCGAGGTCCGCCACGGCTGGGAACACGCCCTTGTAGCCGCCGGAAAACCCCGCCATGAAATGCGGCTCAATGAAGCCCAGGACGATCCGGCGGTCGGCCTCCACGTAGTCGCGGTTGAAGTACACCGGCCGTCCGTCCCGCGTGGTGCCGGCGCGCGCAAGCGTGTCGGGATCCCGGGAGTCATGATTGACGAGCCGGTATCGCCGCGCCACCGCCGTGCCGACCATCTGCTCGAGTTCCGCCGGCGTGTTGGCGCGATGCGAACCGGTGCCGTTGACAATGACGACATTTTCGGCCGGCACGTGGCTCAGTTCCTCGAACAGCCAGGGCAGCAGCCGTTCGCGCGGCAATGGCCGGGTATGATCGGGGATGACGACGACCAGCCGCTCGTGCGACTGCACCACTTCCCGCAACGGCCTCGAACCGATCGGCGCCCGGACTGCCTCGCGAAACGCTGCGGCCTCGTCCGGCAATCCCGGCAGAAACCGCGGCTCCAGGATCGTGAGGTTGCTCGAAGGCAGCAGGAGTTCGAGTTCTCCTTTCCCATACTGGAGTGTGACACGGCGGCGGCTCATCCCGGAATGCTGGGGAATGGAGCCGGACACGTCACGGATAACCCTTCGTGCTGAACACAAGGCTCCTGGCAGGGGGCGCAGTCTTGCCTGCGCCCTCCGCGGATTGCGCCATTGATGAATCGGGCCTTCAGCCCTGGGCCCCTGGCGTACGAATCCCTGGGCCGTCGGCCCAGGACCTCGACCGGCCATCATTGAGGGCTGAAGGCCCGATCCAATGGTCAGTCCGATGCTTCACTCTCGCGACGGACTCAAATGCGGCAGCCACCTGGACGCTGCGGGCGAGCTGATCCGGACGATGCAGCAGCGCCGCGGCCATCAGCGCCCCCGCGCAGGTGAAGGCCTCGCGGTCCGGAACGGGCGGAAGGCCTTCGCGGTAGAGCTCGGACGATTCCGCCGTGAAGCAAAACTCGCCCGGGAAAAAGCGGGGATGCCGCTGCACCAGCCCGCGCAACCGCCGCACCGTCACCCCGTAGATCCGCGCGAGATCCTGCTCCAGCAATACCGGCCGGCCGCTCATGGTCGCAATCTGCGCGGCAATATCCTCCGTGGTTGGCGCTGCCATGACAGACGATTCGGGACGTGACAGCATCACGACGGCAAGCGCGTCGTATACCCAAAACAGAGTATACCGCCGTCCCGGCTGTCAGCCCTGCACCTGCCCACAATTCTGACGTAGCGCTGTCCGACGGGGCACGGGCATCCTGCAAAACCAGCCTGCCGTTCTCTGTGACCTCCGTGTTTCCTCTGTGCACTCTGTGTCCCAACAAATGACCTTTGGTGGCGGCTGCCGCGGTGGAATGAATCCAGGCTACGCATCGCCGATCGCGCGGCGCAGCAGGTTATGGGAGATCTGCTGGACGCGCGGATCGGGCCCCGCCGGCCGGGAGTTGTGCGACCACGGAAGCATGTGACCCGGAGGTGAGGAGAGCCCCTGACACCAGAAGATCGTCGCCGCATTGAAGACAAAATTCTGCCTCGGCCCGGGAAAGATTGTGGCGGTGTAGCGGGCGGTCGTTTGTCCGCTCCAGACGAGGCCTTCCGCGACGACTTCGAGTCCCGGCAGTTCCGCCGGCGCACCGTGATGCTCCCACCCGACCAGCCCCGGGATCCCTTCACCCTGCTTCATCCCCGTTTCCGCAAAGATCCAGTGATCCGGCCGCGTGCAAATCCAGTCCCCACCGCCATTGAAAGGAATGATTGTCCGCGCCCCGATGATCCGGCTCTCATCGGGCCCGGCCCGCACGAAATCGTCCGTCAATACCCGCCGCGCCCGATTCACCTCCTCGTCCGTGAGCCCGGCATAATGCCCCACGCGCTCTATCACCCGGTTCGGGCGGCCATCCGTGGCCGGCAGGAGCGGACTTACCCCGAAGACGGCATTCGCACCCAACCACAGGACATTGACGCCGCCGGCGATGGCCGACTCGACGGCCTTGTATTGCCGGGGATCCCAGTATTCGTCGTGTCCAACGCTCAGGAATGCCTTGCAGCGCGCCACCTGCTCCGGATCGATGCAGTCGCTGTTGGAACAATAGGTGACATCGTAGCCGTGCTGCTCCAACCAGTACGCGAGCGGAAACTCGAGGCAAAGCCACTCGCCCGAACCGATCGACTGCGGATTTTCGTAGATTTGCGGAAACTTCCCATACGGCCGGTCGAAGCTGACCGCCACGCCGCGGGCATGGGCGCCCCGGGGATCCGTGTAGAGCGAGGTCTCCTCCGGCCACTTGTTATAGGCCTGCCAGGTATGGTCGCTGCATTGCAGCAGGATGTCCGCCCGCCGCGTGTCCCTGACGATGAAGACCACATAGCTCTGCCAGTAGGGTTCGTGGGCGGCTTGAGGGAGCGTCGTGAGCCGGCCTAGATAGACGCCGCTCGGCCAGTCGGATGGAATCTTGATGGTTGCGGTGCGGGACCACGCACATTCGACCAATCGTTTCGCGCCCATCGACGGTTCCGGCTGGGTGCTTCCCTGGAAAGGGCCGAGGGTCGTCATCAGCCGCGCCCCGCGTCCGCCGTAATAACCGTTCCGAAAAATCTCGATCTTGAACCGGGAGGCCGGATTGGTGCTGACAAAGATGTCGAGCGATTCGCCGGCAAGGACTGACTGCCGCGAGCAATAGCCTTCAATCCCAAACGCGCGAATCCCACCGGGCTTGGTGAGCCGGACGCGCGAAAGCTGCCAGTCGAGCGCGCCCTCACGACGGTTTTCGTCGGCGATCAGCGTGGCACGGCTGTTTCCTGCCAGGCTGGCCGACCTGCCAGCGGCGGGCAGGAAGGCCGCCAGGCCGGCGCTGGCCGTGGCCTTGAGGAAATCACGGCGCGGAAGTCCGGCAAACGGTTGCGAGGTCATGGAAGTTCGGGGCTCAGGGGAATGGCCGGCCAGGCAATTCGGTCGAAGCATCGCGGTGGCGGCAGGGATTTAACCACGCACGAGGATTCGGAATATTATCGAAGAACCTCAACCACGGATGCGTCATCGGCCCAAACGGTGCCGCCGTAGAGTTTGAATCCAACCCATGCGGTCGTGAGTTCGTTGTGCAACCGGCACCTCAGTTCGTACCGCTGCCATTTCCGGCCGACTTCAACCCTTTCGCTGTAGGTCCCCTGCCCTTTGTAGGTGCCCTCGAGCAGGGCGATATCAACGGGAGTGCGATCCTGCATCGCCCGCAGCCAGACCGAATAAATAACATCCGTCCCGGCATTCACATGGAAGTTGTCGGAACGGACGATTACCGGGTACTCGACTCCCGAGCGCGGGTCCCGGGCGGCCGTCGTCCGGAGTGCGAACCCGCCCTGCCGGGCCGCATCGGCGTCCAGCGTGAATGCGCCGGCTCCAAGCGGGTTGGCCGTGATGGTGGTCCAGGCCCGCGGTCGGCCCGCCGCCGCCTCGCCCAGCGACTCCTCCCACCCCGGGTTCTGCAGGATGATCGGGTGCCGCTCGCTGAAATCGGTCTGCTCCGGCGCATACTCGAGGATGAACTCGCTCCTGAATCCGCGCCGGCCCAGTGCATTCACGGTGGCGATGGTCAGGGTGTTGATGCCGGGCTCGAGTTGCCAGCGATGGCGGTCGCTGACCGATTCGAATTTTCGGCCGTCAAGCTCGAGATCGTAGTGGGAGAAACCCGGTGTGAGCGTCGAGAACCGCGCCTCCAGGGTCAGCGGTTCGCCGGCGTTCGAGATCTTGGCCAGGTCCACCTTCACCTCGTTCAGCGGCCATTCGAAATCGGCGCGGTCCTCGGAATTGAGGGCGGTCAGCTGCGGCGGCGTGCGGGCATCGACCCAATGCAGAATCGGGTCCCACCAGTCGCCGCCGCGGAAATTGCCGGGAATCATGAAGCCGTCGACATGGCGGTTTTCGACGGACTGCGGGTTCACGGTATGATCGTTCCGCAGCACGATCCGGAGGTCGTAATACCAATCATTGAGCCCCTTGAGTTCATCGTCCGCCACCGCCACCCGTCTGTTTGCGTGCGGTAGATCCTGAGCCCGGCCGGTCTTGAAGTCCCAGTATTCGTTCTTCTTTCCGTTTGCGCCGAAGACCAGGTCGATTCCGGCAAGATTCTCCGCCGCCTCGTGGAACTCGATTGCGCTCAGCGGCACCCCGTCGCGCTCGTAATAGCAATTCCACCAGGCATCGACCAACATCCACTTCCGGAACTCGTTCGAGTATACCTCGGCAACCGTATGGCCGTCGGCATCCTGGCGGTTCAGCCCGACCATCCGGGCGGTGAGCCCGGCGGCGCTGCAGGCCTGGACGAAGAGCGCGGCCTTGTAATCGCACCAGAACGCATCGCCCTGCTCCGCCCGGTCGAGGATTTCGATGGCATCCCATGAGGGATAAGGCAGCGGGCGAAGGTGCCCCCACTGTGCATTCGCCCAGTTGGCGATCTTTCGGATCAGTTCCAGCTCCGACCGCGACTCCCGTTCCAAAGCCGCCAGACCGGCGCGTTCATGAAGTGCGCGCACCTTGGGATGGGTCATGTCCTGGTAGACAAAGGCGTGGGCCGGCCTGCCCACCCGGCCGTTGATCGCCTTTAAGAATCGAACGCCATGCCAGCGATTGAGATCGCAGGCATACGCGGGAGCAGGAAAACCCGCGGCGGGGGGCGCACCGCGCGGTAGCTCCAAAGGAAGCTTGGCCTCCCCGGCTGCGGCCGGCACGACCTGGGACATGGCACAAAGCGCCAATAACCGGCTGAGCCCATCCCGGCAAACGCACCGCCAGACCCGCTCCAGTCGCGTCCGGACATAAAACGGGGCGGCAGCATCGACCGGACTCATGACAGGTGACCCGGAATCCATCCTTCCAAGGTAAACTGGAACAGCCACCGGGTATGTACCCACGGCGGAAACTCATGGCGCATGGCCGGAACCCCGCACTCATGCCCCCCGAGATTGACCCCAACTGATATTACCTGTCCCTGCCGGATTTGACCTGTCCCTTACGGCGAATCCTTACGAGCCCACGGGCCGATGAACCTGTCCCTTTCCGCATCCCGAACGGCTCTGCAATTGACCTGTCCCTTACGGGGAATCGCCGGACCGGCATTACGCTGATTCGCGATAACCGAGCAGTCGCGCGGGCAGGAACAACAGGGCCTTCACGAGTGCCAGAACAGCGTTCACGAGCGTGCCAACGATTCGAAAGGGAATCGAAAGCAGCCACAGGACCGGCCACGCCACCACGAGCAGCAGGGCCAGCGGCCAGCACAACACCAGAAGGATGGCCCAAAGCAGCAGGACAAGGAGCGGTTTCATGATGAAGCAGGCCTGAAATCAGGCCGCAAAGAGAACACCCCCACCGCCGCCATGGTTACAACAAAAGTCTCACGCCAGGTTCTCTGAGCCGAAGCCACCGCCGGATTCCAGCCGCCTCCTTCCGAAACCGTTTCAACAGAAACAGCCCCACGCGCCGCGCTTATACGCCGCGCAAACGCCAATGCTAGATGCCCCCGCGCCCCGTTCGCCGTTGCGACGCGCTCCCCCGCGCCCCATGAGACCGCCGCGTAAACGCAGCGCAACCGGCACCCGGTTGCCCCGGACTCCGCAGCGCTCCGCCCGGCCGAACCGAACGCCCGAACTCCTACCTTCATGCCACGACGCGACGACATTCGCAAAGTCCTCATCATCGGTTCCGGCCCGATCATCATCGGCCAGGCCTGCGAGTTCGATTACTCCGGGACCCAGGCCTGCAAGGCCCTCCGCGCGCTGGGCTACCAAATCGTCCTGGTCAATTCCAACCCGGCCACGATCATGACGGACCCCGGCACGGCCGACACGACCTACATCGAGCCGCTTACCGTGGCTGCGCTCACGGAAATCATCGAAAAGGAGCGTCCGGACGCCCTCCTGCCCAACCTCGGCGGCCAGACCGGGCTCAACTTGTCCTCCCAACTCGCGAAATCCGGCGTCCTCGCGAAGTTCGGCGTCCGCATCATCGGCGTCGAGGCCGATGCGATCGAAAAGGGCGAGGATCGGATCGTGTTCAAGGAAACGATGCGCCGGCTCGGGATCGAGATGCCCCGCAGCGCCCCGGCCTTCAGCGTCGAGGAGGCGGAAAAGGTGGCTGCCGATCTGGGTTATCCCGTCGTCATCCGTCCCGCCTACACCCTCGGGGGCACCGGCGGCGGGCTCGTCTTCAATGTCGAGGAACTGCGGGTCATCGCCAGCCGAGGAATCTCCGCGAGCATGGTCAACCAGATTCTCGTCGAGGAGTCCGTCCTCGGCTGGGAGGAGCTCGAACTCGAGGTCGTCCGCGATGCGAAGAACCATCTCATCACCGTCTGCTTCATCGAAAACGTCGATCCGATGGGCGTGCACACGGGCGATTCCTACTGCGTGGCCCCGATGCTCACGATCGATCCCAAACTGCAGGCCCGGCTCCAGGACTATTCCTACCGGATTGTCGAATCGATCGGCGTCATCGGCGGCACCAACATCCAGTTCGCGCATGATCCGAAGACCGGCCGGGTCGTCGTGATCGAAATCAACCCGCGCACGTCCCGCTCCTCGGCCCTGGCCTCGAAGGCGACCGGGTTTCCGATTGCCCTCGTCTCGGCCAAGCTCGCCGGCGGGCTGACGCTGGACGAGATTCCCTACTGGCGCGACGGGACCCTCGAGCGCTACACGCCCGGCGGCGATTATGTCGTGGTCAAGTTCGCGCGTTTCGCCTTCGAGAAGTTCCCGGGCGCCGTGGACAGGCTCGGCACCCAGATGCGGTCGGTGGGCGAGGTGATGAGTATCGGGAAAACCTACAAGGAAGCGTTCCAGAAGGCGATTCGCTCGCTCGAAAACGGCCGCCACGGGCTCGGGTTCGCGAAGGACTTCAATACTCGTTCGCTCGACGAACTCATGGGCATGCTCAACGAGCCGAGCAGTGAACGGCAGTGGATCATGTATGAGGCCCTGCGGAAGGGCGCCGGCATCGACGAGCTGTATCACAAGACCCGGATCAAGCCGTGGTTCATCCAGCAGATGAAGGAACTGGTCGAGCTCGAGCAGGAGATCCTGCGCCATCGCGGCGGCCGGCTGCCCGACACGCTCCTCACCCGCGCCAAGCAGGACGGTTTCGCCGACAAATACCTCGCCCAGCTGCTCCAGGTGAAGGAGGCGGACATCCGCGCCCGGCGGACCGCCTTGGGCGTGGTCGAATGCTGGCACGCCGTGCCGGTCAGCGGCGTGGAGAATGCCGCGTATTACTACTCCACGTACAACGGGCCTGACAAGGTCCCCGTCAGCAACCGCCGGAAAGTCATGGTCCTCGGAGCGGGGCCCAACCGGATCGGCCAGGGCATCGAATTCGACTACTGCTGCGTGCATGCCGCCTTCGCCCTCCGCGAAGCCGGTTACGAGACGATCATGGTCAACTGCAACCCCGAGACCGTCTCCACCGATTACGACACCTCGGACAAGCTCTACTTCGAGCCGATCACGGTGGAGGACGTGCTCGCCATCTACGAAAAGGAAAAACCGATCGGGGTCGTCGTGCAGTTCGGGGGCCAGACGCCGCTGAACCTGGCCCGTGATCTCGAGGCCGCCGGCATCAGGGTCCTGGGAACCTCTCCCGACACGATCGATCTCGCGGAGGACCGGGACCGGTTCCGCCAGATGATGGCGCGGATGGGCATCCCCATGCCCGAATCCGGGATGGCCGGGACTTTCGACGAGGCCCGCGTGGTTGCCTCCCGGATCGGTTATCCCGTGATGGTGCGACCCTCCTTCGTGCTCGGCGGGCGGGCGATGCAAGTCGTGCATGATGAGGACATGCTGCGCGACTACCTGAAACGGACTGCCGAGGTGGCGCCGGATCGGCCGATCCTGATCGATCGGTTCCTGGAGAACGCGATCGAGGCGGAGGCCGACGCGCTGGCCGATGGAGTCGACGCCTTCGTCCCTGCCGTGATGGAGCACATCGAGTTTGCCGGCATTCACTCCGGCGATTCGGCCTGTGCCATCCCGCCGGTTTCGCTGCCCTCACGGCATGTCGCAACGATCGAGGAGTATTCCCTTCGGATCGGACGCGAACTGAAGGTCTGCGGCGTCATGAACATCCAGTACGCGATTTGCCAGGAACAGGTGTTCGTCCTGGAGGCGAATCCGCGGGCCTCGCGCACCGTGCCGCTGGTCTCGAAGGTGTGCAATGTGCCGATGGCGCGGATTGCCACGCAGCTGATGCTCGGCATCAGGCTGAAGGACCTGGCGCTCAGGCGCCGGACCATCCCGCACGTCGGCGTGAAGGAGGTGTCGCTGCCGTTCAACATGTTTCCCGAGGTGGATCCGGTGCTCGGGCCCGAGATGCGATCCACCGGCGAGGTGCTGGGCCTGGCAGCCACGTTCGGACTCGCGTACTTCAAATCCCAGGACGCCGCGAGCCCCGCCCTCCCGACCGCCGGGACGGTGTTCATTTCCGTTACTGATCGGGACAAGCCGGCAATCCTGGAGGTGGCGCGGAAGTTCCAGGAACTCGGCTTCCGGATCAAGGCTACCGGCGGAACGCACGATTTCCTGGAGAAGCACGGGGTAAAGAGTGATCGCAGCTTCAAGATCCATGAATTCCAGCGGCCCCACATCGCCGACGAGATCATGAGCCGCGAGATCGCGCTCATCATCAACACGCCGATTGGACGCGCCGGCAAGGTGGACGACAGCTACATCCGCAAGGCCGCCATCAAGTACAAGGTTCCCTACGTCACGACCGCCGCCGCCGCCCGCGCCGCCGCGACCGGGATCGCCGAGTCACGCACCGGCCGCGCGGCCGTGAAGTCGCTGCAGAGCTACCATGCGGGAATCCACTGAAGCCAATCTCGGGTTACGATCGTAACACGGAATTGGCGGGGATTCCGGACGCAATCGGGCCACGGCATCGGGGTCGACCGGGTCGCATCCTGAAAGCGTCAATGGCAAGGCTCCGTGGCCAGCGGCCAGGATGCCTTCACGCCTTTTCCAGGGTGGCGATCACGTCCTCGAGCGTCGGGGCCTTGCCGGCGAACTTTTCCTTGAGCCCCACTTCGCCGGACCGCCGGAACACCGCCTCGGTGGCAGTCGTCATCACCGGATCGATCCCGAGGGTGCGCAGCTCCGCGGCCACCTGCACCACCTCATGATACCGCCGTTCATGCGCGGTGCCGTGCGTGCGAATCCAGTTGTCGGCCACTTTCTCGAAACTGTTCTGCGCAAACAAATCCACCACCTCCCGCCACAGATCCTCCTGGAGGCCGGCGCGCCGGCCCGCCACCAGGAATTCGATCAACAGCGCCTCGATCCCCTTGGAGAAGACACTGCGCAGCAGCTTGAAGGCCGAAGCCGCGCCAATCTTCCCGCTGTAATAAGCCGTGTTCAGCCCGAGCCGGACAAATTGCTCCGCTGCGGCGGGACCGGATTCATCGCCAATCAGGATTCGGGTGCGCGCACCCGTCACGCCAACCGCACCGAGGATCGCGCCCTCCACAAAGTGTGCGCCGGTTGGTCGGATGATCTCGGCCACCTCCCGCTTGATCGCGGGCGCCGCCGCATTGAAGTCGGCATAGATCTGGCCGCGCTTCAGGAAGCCCGCGGCCGCGCGCGCCACCGGCACCGCCGCGCTCGTGGTGACCAGCGAGAGCACGATGTCGGAACGGTTCACCACCTCCGCCAGCGGCAGCAGTTCGATCGCCCCGGTGCGGTCGCGCGCCCGCAGCAGCTTCAGGCCCTCGGGCTGCTCGGCGAGCTTGTCGTGCGCCGTCACGGGGGCTCCGGCCTGGTGCATCGCGGCGGAAAAACTCGCCGCCACCTCACCGAAGCCGATCAAGCCGACGCGGGGCACGGGGCGGTCAGGAGGATTGGCACTCATCGGACTGGAAAGCCAGGAAACGGGTTCATGAGGTATCGGCATGCAGGCAACCGAACGGCGGCGCGGGCCGGACAGAGAATTCAGCGACCCGACCGGCTCCCGCAACCCTGAATGTTCGTTGCGCACGGGAAACGCGATGTTGCGCCGCCCGCTTCCCCGCTGGCATGCCCGCCGATTTCGGCTCGTGCCCCGGCAGTCCGCACGCTTGCCTGAGGTGCACCGATGAAGACCACCCGCCGCTCACGCTGTGTCCTGGTGTCGAAACTGCTGCTCGTCCTCGCTGCGGGCGTGATCGGTTGGGCGGCGTTGCCCGCCGCCGCCACGGAAATGCCGCCGGTCGAAACGACGGCGCAGCGGGACGCGCGCATGCGCTGGTGGCGGGAGGCGCGCTTCGGGATGTTCGTGCACTGGGGGCTGTACGCGGGGCTCGCCGGCACCTGGGAGGGCAAACCGGTCGCCACGAAGGGCGGCATGGAATGGATCCAGCAGCGGGTGAAGGCGGACACCGACACCTATGCGCAACGGGCAATCCCCCGGTTCAAGCCCAAGCCGGGCTTCGCCCGCGAATGGGCGGCTCTGGCAAAGGCCGCCGGCTGCCGCTATCTGGTCTTCACCACCAAGCACCACGATGGCTTCGCCCTGCACGATTCGCAGGTGAGCGATTACGATGCGGGCTCGGTCCTGCAGCGTGATCTCGTCAGGGAAATCGTCGACGCGGCCCGGGCCGAGGGGCTGCGGGTCGGATTCTATCACTCGGTCATCGACTGGCACCACGATCAGTATGCGTACCAGCGGTCGAAGCAGCTGCCGCATCCGCTGCTCGGCAAGCCGTATCCAAACGGTGAACGCGATCATGCGAAGTACGTCCGTTTCCTGCACGCCCAGGTGGCCGAATTGCTGGAATATCACCCGGACATCATGTGGTGGGACTACAGCGCGGTTGACTTCCAGGGAGACGAGGCCTGGCGGGCGTTCGACCTCATGGCCTCGGTCCGGGCAAAGCTGCCCGCCGTCATCATGAACAACCGGCTCTTTCGCATCCGCGAATCCGGCTGGACCGGAATGGGAACCGGGGCGACGGCGCCGCAGCTGGATCCGAAGTACGGCGACTTCACCACGCCGGAGCAGCACATCCCGTCGACCGGAATGCCAGGCGTGGACTGGGAGACCTGCATGACGCTGAACACCACCTGGGGCTACAGCGAACATGACCACGCCTGGAAGTCCGACGAGACGCTGATTCGGAACCTCGTCGACATCGCCAGCAAGGGCGGCAATTACCTCCTCAATATCGGGCCGCTGGCCGATGGCAGCGTGCCCGAGGAGAGCGTGCAATCGTTCCGTGCGATCGGCGCATGGATGCAGGTTCATGCGGAGTCGATTCATGGCACCACCGCGAGTCCGTTCGCCGAGCTGGCATGGGGCCGCTGCACGCGAAAGGGACGGACGCTCTACCTTCACGTCTTCAATTGGCCGCCGGACGGCGTGCTGGTCGTGCCGCTGCAGAACCGTGTGGTGGAGGCCCGGCTCCTCGGAAGTCCCACGCGTCTCGAAGCGACGCCCGGCGGCGACGCGGTGCGTCTCCGTTTGCCGGTGACGGCTCCGAATCCCATTGCGAGCGTCATCGCGCTGCAAATCGACGGCGAACCGCAGGTGGCGGCGCCGGCGCCGCGCCCCGTCCCCGCGGAGAAATCACTTTGATCCCACCATGACCATGCGCCTTCTCCCGCTGATGCTCCTCGCAACCGGCCTTGGCTGCACCGTGCCGATGCCCGGCGCCCTGGCACAACCGGACGACCGGCCGAACATCGTCCTGCTGATGGGCGACGACCATGGCTGGGACGAGACCGGCTACAACGGGCATCCGCATCTGAAAACGCCGGTCCTGGACCAAATGGCGGCCAGCGGTCTCCGGCTGGACCGGTTCTATGCGGCGGCGCCGGTCTGTTCCCCGACCCGCGGCAGCGTCATCACGGGCCGCCATCCGAATCGCTATGGTACTTTTACGCCCGGCTGGTCCATCCGGCCCGAGGAGATCGGCATTGCCCAGATTCTGCGCCGCGCGGGATATGCCACGGGACACTTTGGCAAATGGCATCTCGGACCGGTCAAGGCCGGATCGCCCACGAATCCTGGCGCAATGGGCTTTGAGGAGTGGGTTTCGCACGACAATTTCTTCGAGCTGAATCCCCCGTTGTCCCGCAATGGCGGACCGCCCGAGCGTCATCCCGGCGAAAGTTCGGAGGTCATCGTGGCGGAGGCCATCCGCTTCATCGATGGCGTGAAGCAGGCAGGCAGGCCGTTCTTCGTCGTGATCTGGTTCGGTTCGCCGCACGAACCCTACAGCGGCCTGGCCGCGGATCTCGCACTCTACGATCGGCTGCCGGCCGATTTTGGCCAACGGCAGGTGCGGCTGACTTCCAATGAAACCGGCCGCCCGGTCCAACGGCTCCAGCGCGACGTCCTGCGCGAACGCTTCGCGGAAATCACCGCCATGGATCGCTCGATCGGCCGGCTGCGGGACCACCTTGCCGGCCAGGGACTGCGGCAGAACACGCTGCTCTGGTACTGCGGCGACAATGGAACGCCACAGGAGGCGAATGCCACGGTCCCGTTCCGCGGGGAAAAAGGCGACATTTATGAAGGCGGCCTGCGGGTCCCGGGCGTGATCGAATGGCCGGCCCGGATTTCCCAGCCGCGCGTGAGCGACGTCAACACCGTCACAAGCGACATCCTGCCCACCCTCTGTGAACTCGCGGGTCAGCCGCTGCCCCGGCGTCCGCTCGATGGGATCAGCCTGGTGGATCTCTTCGCGGGCCGGATGGACCGGCGGCCCACGCCGATTCATTTCTGGAACGGCCGGCCCCGGCCGGAATCCGCCGGTCCGCGAAAACCCTACATCGATCCCGAACTGCAGCAAGGGACGACCCCGCTGGTGAAGCTGGCCGGCGACAAGGCGACACGCGATTTCCTCAACTTCCATCATCCCGGCATCCAGGAAGCAGATTTTGCGGGGGCGCGGGCCATCCTCGATGATCGGTTCAAGCTGGTGATCGACGGTGAGGGATCGAGCGGCCGGGAGCTATTCGATGTCCGCAAGGATCCCGCGGAGCGAAACAATCTGATTGCGGCCCACCCCGAGGTCGCCGCGAGGCTGGAACAGCAGCTGCACGAATGGCAGCAGTCGGTGCTCCGCAGCCTGACGGGTGCCGATTATCAACCGTAAGGGCGCAGCCTTGCCTGCGCCCTCAGGGCCGTTGCATCACCCGGGCGGGCGCAGGCAAGGCTGCGCCCCTACGAATGCAGTTCTGATTCCAAGGCCGCCGGCCCACCGCATCAACGCGATGTCAGGTGCCAGTGCCGGCAGATCGGGCAGAGGTAGGCTTCCCGCCGGCGGCTCACCCCGGCCAGCAGGGCCGCGTCCAAGGCGTCGCCCTGCGTGCGATATCGCCGCTTGCGCGTGCACATCCGCTGCCGTTCCTCGCGCGTGGGCTTCTTCATCGCACCAGTAGAACAGGCCGGCGGGCCGGCGCAACGCGACAGCGATCCACCGGCCGGCGTTGGCCCGGCTCGATCCGGCGTATCGCCCGGATTGATATCCACGCCACACCGGCCGGACGCAGCGTTTTCGCGGCTTGCCTCGGCCCCAATTGACGGCTGACTCGCTGAACCGCCCGTTACCCGGCGGCGGCTTCGACCCCATGGATCCCTTCCTCCTCCTCTTCATCGGCGTTGTGATCGTCGTCGGCGGGATTGTGTGGCTGCGGCTGCACGCCTTCGTGGCGCTCTTTTCCGCCGCGATCGTGGTGGCCTCGCTCACGCCGCGTGAGAACATCGAGCAGACCCTGCGCGCGCAGAATCGGCCGGCAGCCGAGATCACGGCCCGCACGAACCAGTCGCTCGGGGTCAAGCTGGGAAGCAAGTTTGGCAACACCGCCACCAGCCTCGGCGTCCTGATTGCGATGGCCTCGATCGTCGGCGGCTGCCTGCTGGCGAGCGGCGGCGCGGATCGGATTGTCCGCTCAACCCTGAATCTTTTCGGCGAAAAACGCTCCCCGTTCGTCTTCGCCACCAGCGGCTACATTCTCGGGATCCCTGTGTTTTTCGACACGGTCTATCTCCTGCTCATCCCGCTCGCGCGCACCATGGCGCGACGCACGAATCGAAACTACCTCCTTTACGTCCTGGCCATCGCCTCCGGCGCGACCATGACCCATTCCCTGGTGCCGCCGACGCCCGGGCCCCTCTTCGTCGCCAACGCCCTCAAGGTGGAAATCTGGCAGATGATGATCGGCGGCATCATCGTCAGCGCAATCGCCGGATGCTCCGGGCTGGCATACGCCTGGTGGGCCAATCAGAAATGGCCGACTCCGGTCCCGGCCGTCAGCACCGACGAAGCAGCCAGCGTGATCGACCGGCCGGAAACGGAACTTCCACCCCTCTGGCTCGCGCTCACTCCCATCGTGCTGCCCGTCGTGCTCATTTCCTCCGCGGCCGTCCTCCCCTTCATCGCGATGCCGGCGCCGCTGATGCACGCCCTCGAGACCATCGGCCATCCCAACATCGCGCTGGCAATCGCTGCGGCAATCTCACTCGCCACGGTTGCCTGGCAGCGGCGCGGTGACGGCGGCCTTGTCCGCTCCACCGTGCAGGCGGCCATCGCCGATGCGGGCTCCATCATCCTGATCACCTCCGCCGGCGGCGTGTTTGGCGGAGTGCTGCAGGAAACCGGCGTCGGTGAGCGGATCCAGGGACTGGCCGCCCATTATCAACTGGCCGTGCTGCCGCTGGCTTGGATGGTCACCGCCTTCATCCGCGCCGCCCAGGGTTCCGCCACGGTCGCAATGGTGACCGGGGTTGGCATCCTCCAGGCGTTCGCCTCCACCCAGCTCGCCTTTCATCCGGTCTACCTGGCGCTGGTGATCGGCTGCGGCTCAAAATTCCTCCCGTGGATGAACGACAGCGGATTCTGGGTCGTCTGCAAAACCAGCGGGCTGACCGAGCGTGAAATGCTGCGCGGCATCACGCCCATGTTTTCGCTGATGGGCATCGCCGGCGGGATCTTCGTCATCATCGTCGCGAAGATCTTCCCGCTGGTTTAGGAGTCTGTCGGACTTACGCGGCCCGTTCTGAAAGGGGCGCACACCAGGAAGGAAATGCCCTCCCAGAGGCCAATCACGCGCAGCCGTCCGAGCGGAGTCTTCAAAAATTGCATCGCGGCGAATTGCCCGGCCCCTGTGTCGCTGTCGAGCAGAACAGGCCGGAAAAATCATCCCGCCGCATTGCCCGGGCGAAGCCGGCCCGAAGGGCGAGCATCTCACGACTTTCGTGAAATGTTCGGATTACGCCCCGGCACTTAGTTTCCTGACCTCGTCCCCAACCTGGATCCTTCCGGGCACCACGACCCTGGCATTCAGCCCGCGCAACCGCAGCTGCGTCCCCACGGGCGAGTTGACGAAGCGGCGCGCCGCCGGCCCGAAACGCGCGCTGAATTTACCACAGCCCGTATGTGGCTCCGCCGTCACCTCGATTACGGCCTCACCCACCGAAAGCCGCGTACCCGGCGGCAGGTTCCCGACACTGATGTCCAAGTCGACGTACAGCTGATCACCGGCCAGCGCCCAGCGCTCGCGCGTGACAGCGAGGAGGCTCACCGCCCGCGCGTTCATGACGGTGATCTGCGCTTCGCGATTCGCCCGGCCGTCTGTTGTGGAAGGATTGCCGCGGGCCAGCCAGTTGTCGCCGACCAGACCAACTTCGAGGTCAAGATCGCCCGTGATGAGTTCCTCGCGCGCCTCAACCGCGGGCCGGCGGACCAGCAACTCGAGCACGCCCGAATCCCTCGGGGCCTGCCGGACATGGTCGAGTCCCGCCTCCAGTTGCTCAAATGACAGGTGAGCCGGTGTCATGCCGTCAGTGTCGCGTGCGCAGGGCACGGGGGCGAGCTTTTGGCTGCAACCCGCAAGATTCTTGTGAAATCCGGCAACAGTCTGGCTCCCGCATTGAACTCACGGCACAAATCCGCGCAAAAGGGTCTCATTCCATCCTGATGATGAACCTCACCTCCCTCGCCATCCTCACCCCAGGGCTTGTCCTCGCCACCCTGGCGCTCTCCACCGGCTGCACCCAGGTGCAAGTCGCGCCCGATGTCCGCGGCGAATACCGGCTCGGCGAACTCCAGGTCTTTGCCGATCGCGACTTCAAGACGGTCTATGCGGCCGCCAAGCAGGGGCTGGCCGACCAGAAACTGTTCCTCACCCAGGATGACCGGCTCGTCATCGAGGCGGATCTGAGGGCCCGCGATGCGACGGACACCCTGGTGATTATCAAAATCAAGGAAGTCGGCCCGAAGCGGACCAGTGTGAAGATTCGTTATGGGCTGCGCGGCGATCTGGCCTCAGCGCAACGGCTCTACGACGCGATCCAGCGGCGTTGGTGACGTTCAACAGCTTGTCGATATCGTGACGTTTCTGGAGCCGCGCTATCGCCAACTGCCGCCCCCGGTGCCGATGAGCGAGTGATGGCAGTGGCCGGCAGGACCGGCGATGGGCTCAGCTGGCTGGCCGCGGCCGCGCTTCGCCACTCATATACCATGATCATGTTACATGTGTGGCTTTTGGGCCAAGTGTCGGCAGGCCCGGGGCGGCGCACGTCCCTGTAAAAATTTCATCCGCCCAGGTGACTTCCAGGGTTAACTGGCTTGCCCGTGCGGCCTTGAACTGCGTGCCCAGCATTGCGGGGGAGGCCCGCCGCCACGGAGGCGCCGGGCGTGTGCGGCCCTGTTGGCTCGGCAACGTGCAATTTGGCCGGAGTCGCTTCATACTTTTTCAATGAGTTCCCATGCCGCGCGCCCATCGCCAAATCCTCAGAATGCGGGCACGCGGCCAGTGAGGATCGCCGCTGCCCTCGGTGCGATCCTCGTGGCGGCCGCCGGCGCCTGGCTGGCGGGGCACGCGATCCCCAAGTCGGAAACGTTCACGTCGCGGCGCGGGCCGGTGGCGGAAGTGTCAACCGGTCCGGAGGTGGTCATGCCGGATGGGAGCCTCAATCAGTTCGTTCAGCTGACTTCGTCCACCGGACTGGCGGTCGATCTGCGCGTCCTTCGGCCCGGCGGTCCACCGGTACCACGCCCATTGGTCGTGTTGCTGGCTGGTCATCGCACCGGACGTGATGCCGTCGATGTCGTCGGCCATCCTGGCGGGATTGTCATGGCGGCGCTCGATTATCCCTACCGTGGTCCCGAGAAACCGCGGGGCTGGAGCGAATCCCTTCGGGCCATTCCCGCGATCCAGCGCGGCCTGCTCGACACGCCTCCCGCCGTATCGGTTGCCCTCGACTGGCTGCTCACCCAGCCCTGGGTGGATCCGGAGCAGGTGGAACTCATGGGCGTGAGCCTCGGGGTCCCCTTCGCAGCCGTGGCCGGCGCCCTCGACGATCGTTTTCGTCGCGTATGGCTGGTTCATGGCGGAATCGACAACCGCGCCTGGCTTGCCAACCGGCTGGAACGCAGGATTCCCAACCCGATTGCCCGCCAATCCGCCGCCACCCTGCTCCACCTGCTCGCCTACGGCGAATCGTTCCGCCCCAACCGCTGGGTGCCTCGAATCGCACCGCGGATGGTGGTGGTCGTCGGCGCGGACGCGGATGAACAGATGCCCCGCGCCAGCGTCGAACAACTCTTCGAACTCGCCCGCGAGCCAAAGGAGTTGCTCTGGAGCAAGGGAGGCCACGTGGACACCGATCGTCCAGAAATCATCCGGCAAATCCTCGAATTGGCCCGGAGCCGGATTGAGCCCCAGTCGTAGGTGCGATCGGCGGGATCGGAGAGCGGGTTGGTCTTCGCCACTGAATTCACCAAGGGCACCGACTGGAGATATTCGAGCGAGTTCACCGTGGGATCCGTGACATCGGTGGCGCAGGCTCGGGTGCCTCACGGTCCCGATGAGCCGAGCGCCGGCCGGGTTGGACCCGCGCAGGTGGAAAGTTCGAAGACTCATCTACGATCGAATGATTCCATCTGTCGTTTCCGTCGCGCGGCGCCATCGCGGATTCAACTTGGCTCGCCGTGGCCCCGCGATACGCCATCTTCGGTGCCACCAGCACCATCCGTCGACGCCGGTCCGCTTTCTTCACCATGAAAACTCCCCGCCTCACCGTTGCTCGTGTTTCATTTCTTACCTTCGCCTTCCTGCTGGGCGCCACCGCCGCCACCGGCCAGATCAGCGGAATCGCGACGCCCCCCGAGGACGGCAAACTCAGGATCATCGCGTTTGGCGCTCATCCCGATGACTGCGAGATCCAGGTGGGGGGCTCGGCTGCTCGCTGGGCCAGCCAGGGCCATCACGTGCTCTTCGTCTCGGTGACCAACGGCGACATCGGCCATTGGCGGGAGGCGGGCGGCCCGCTTGCCCTACGTCGAAAGGCCGAGGTCGATGCCGCCCACGAGATTCTCGGGATCCAGGGAGTTGTGCTGGATATCCATGACGGAGAACTGGAGCCGACGCTGGAGAACCGGCGCACGATCACGCGGCTTATCCGGCAGTGGAACGCCGATCTCGTCCTCGGCCCACGGACGAACGACTACCATCCCGACCACCGGTACACCGGGGTGCTGGTGCAGGATGCCGCCTTCATGGTGACCGTCCCGTTCTTTTGCCCTGACGTCCCGGCCATGAGCAAGAACCCGGTCTTCATGTATTACACGGATCGGTTCCAGAAACCGGCGCCCTCGCGGGCCGACATCATCGTCTCGATTGATCCCGTGATCGACCAGAAGCTCGATGCGCTCGCCGTGATGGTTTCCCAATTCGCGGAGGGGGGCGCGAATGGCAATGCGACCCTTTATCCCGCCGACCCCGCGGGTCAGCAGCAGCGCCAGCGGCAGGTACGGGAGAATTTTTCCCGCCGCTTCCAGTCGACCGCCGCACGGTTCAGCCAGGCGCTGGCCACCTGGTATCCCAGCGATGCCGCCCAGGGCGTGAAGCACGCCGAGGCCTTCGAGATTTGCGAATACGGCAGCCAGCCCGACAAGGCCGGGCTCCGACGGCTGTTCCCTTTCTTCGAGTAGCAGCCCGTCGGATCTGCCTTCGAGCGCCGCATTTCTTCTTGCCGTCTTCCCGGCAACTTGGCGTGCCTCGCTGACGGGCTGCTGGTTCCGCGCTACGCGCGGGTTTGCGGAGGGAAATCTCAAACACCGGTTCAACGGTGTCCTGTCGCAGGCTGCAGGCGCCCTGTCAGTTCGGTCACTTCAGCGCCGCAGCGCCCGCCGCCGCGATCTGGCCGTCCTGCGCCGAGGTCACGCCGGAGACACCGATGGCCCCGACGATCTTCCCGCCACTCACGAGCGGCACCCCACCCTCGATTGGCATCGCGCCGGTCAAATTGAGCATTCGCAGCCCCTCGCCACCGGCAGCCACGCTGTCCTGAAACAGCTTGGACGGACGCCGGAAGGCCGAGGCCGTCCGGGCCTTCTCGAGCGCAACCTCGACGCTACCATACTGCGTGGTGTCCATCCGTTCGAGCGCCACGAGATGCCCGCCGCTGTCCACGACTGCAATCGCGACGCTCCAGTTGTTCTTTGCCGCCTCGGCCTGCGCGGCCGCCAACACCCGCTTCGCTTCAGCCAGCGGGATCGGGGCTCCGTAGGCAGGACTTTGGCCGCGGAGCAGCGGCGCCAGGGCCGTCATCAAGAAGACAAGGAGAATTCGAGCTGCATTCATGAGATGATGGATTCAGCAGCACCCTGACGGGCTGCCGCGCCGGCGTCGAGCCCGGCCCACCCTCGTGATCAACCTGTCCCTAACGTCATTAACCTGTCCCTAACAGGAGATTCCTTCGGTACGGAATCCTGGGCCGTTGGCCCAGGCTGAAATGAAAACGGGCCTTCGGCCCTCCATGAATCCGTGCCTCACCCATTGGTTGGGGATGCGGCGCCGCGGCTTCATCACGGATGGATCAACAATGAATCGATCCTTCCGCCAGCCGGGCGGTCGACCGCGAGGGACCAGTGACGTGGGCGTCTCGGTGACGTTGCAATCGCGGCATCCACCGGACCAGAATCCTGCGACCTCAACCCCCTTCACCGCATGACCACACGCGTCGGATCAGGACTTCCTGCAATTGCCACCCTGATCGTTGCCTGCCTCCTGCCCTGCTCGGCTGCCCTCGCGAATCCGATGGAGCTTGCCAAACGACTCGGCTCTGCCGCCCGCGGCAGCGGTTTTGCGATGGATGGCTACTTCGTTTGGTGCGGCTCGGTCATCAAGGTCGACGACATCTACCATATGTTCGCTTCACGGTGGCCGGTCGAAACGGGGTTCCCGGACGGTTATCGAACGCACTCGGAAATCGTGCGGGCCACCGCCTTCAGCCCCGAGGGCCCGTATGTCTTCCAGGAAGTCGTGATCGGTGCACGCGCCCCAGGAAGATGGGACAGCGAGATGGCGCACAACCCGGTGATCTACCGCACCGGCGACACTTTCGTGCTCTTCTACAATGGATCGGACGTCGGCACGCGCCATCGCGACATCGGCGTGGCGTCGGCCAAGGCGATCACCGGTCCTTGGACACGGCGCGACCGGCCGCTCGATCTCGGGATCGCGACCGACGCCAACAACCCGGCCGCATGGTTCGAACCTGATGGAAGCCTGAAGCTCATCTGGCGGACCGTTGACTTGAGGGTCTGCATTTCGACCGCGCAGTCCTTCGAAGGGCCCTACACGTTGGCCAATGGCAATGCCTGGCCCGCGGCCAAGCTCGAGGATTTCTTCGCCTTCAGGCACAACGGCGAATACCATTTCATCTGCGAGGACAACGTGGGGGGAATCAGCGGTCACGAACGCTGGGGCGTGCATCTGGTTTCGCCCAACGGGATCGATAACTGGAGAGTCGCGCCGGTACCGGTGGTCTATGATCATGTCATCCGCTGGGCCGACGGCGGCGTTCTTCAGCCCCGCCGCCGCGAGCGACCATGGATCCTGATTGAGAACGGCTCGATGACGCACCTGTTCAACGGCGTCTACAACGGCCGCCGATCCTGGAACCAGGTGGTACCGATCGTTCCGCCGCTGCCCCTGAACGCGGCACCCAGATCGCGCTGACGCTCAAATCGGGGTTCGAAAACCCGCCGGCCAGCGGCAGCCACGTGGGCACGGCGTCCCGCCGTGGCGATGCGTTTTGAAACGCTTTCCAGCGGCGAGCGCCAAACCTCTCTACACATCTTGCTGAAAATGTGATTCGGAACGCTTTTCGCCGGTTAAAACCGGCGCTACCCCAGGCAGCCGCACGCACCAAATGATCTCTGAACCCACTTTGGGGCCAGCCGGCCGTAGCGTCGCGTCTCCGACCGGCGAAGTTCAATTCGAATTACATTCGTCTTCACTCCGTCGAATGCGCGCTGTGTTTCGTTATGGTGACACCCGGCAAGATGTGCAGAGAGGTTGGCGAGACGCTGCTGCCACCTGCGCCAACCGAAGCGATGTATCGCTCTGCGCAGTCCAAACCGATCACTCGCTGGTCATTCGGCCCAGCGCGATCAGATCCTCCCCGCCGCGCAGCACCCGCAGCCGGTACTGATAGCTCATGGGTGCGGGTACCAGTCGGAATTCCGCGTGCGGCAGCGCGCCCCAGGAGTTGTCGCCGCCGACGCCCCGCTGCCTCCAGTCCAGGTTCAGCGTCACCGTCTTCCGCTCCGGCAGCTGGTAGGGATAGAAATTTTCCAGGTGCGTCGCCGCGTACAGATCCTCCGTGGCATAATGCAGCGCATTCACACTCAGCCGCGGCTCCCCGACCGCGAGCAATCCGCGCCCCGCCTCGTCCTGCAGCGCCAGCCAGCGCACGCCCTCCTTGTTGCCGGTCTCCTGGGGCTTCACATACGGCGTGAACTGCTCGGCCACCGTTCCGCGATAGAGATCCACCCGTGCGTCCTGCCGGTCCCAATACGTCTCCTGCGGGCCCTTGCCCAGCCAGGTCAGCCGGTCGAACCCCGCCCGCAGGGTCGCCTGCATGCCGAAGCGCGGCAACTCGGGCATCGGCTGGGTCCCGGGCGTGAAACTCGTGGCCACCAGCAGGTCGCCGCCCGCAAGCACGGTCCAGGTGACTTCCTGGCGCGCATCGAACTTCCCCACGACACCGTCGACCGCAATCACCACCCGGCGGCCGTCGCCTTCGCGCACGTCCACCGACTGTGCCGTCCAACTCGCGTGCGCGTCGCGCCAGGCACCCATCCCGCCGGGCTGGCCCGGATCCTTGCCCGGATCGGTCGATGGCATCCGGTTGCCGCGATCATTGTCGACCGGCGCCCGCCAGTAATGCGGGCCCAATGGCGCCTCGAGCAGCTCGAGTTCACCGCTTCGGAGCGAGACCAGCAGACCGGTCCGGGTCGAAAACGCCGCCGCAAACCCGTCGCCCTGGACGGTGATTCGATCCTCCCCTCGCTGGATGGCCAATCGACCCGCCGCAGGCTCGATCGGCCGTCCCGGAGCGCTGGCCGGCAGCCGGAATTGCTCCCAGGCCACCTCGTGCCCGGCGGCCGCCCATGCGGTCGGCGCACGCAGTGTCAGGCTCACGTCGAGGAAATACTCCACGCCCGGCACGGGCGTCGGCGTCCGCACCGGGAGCCGCACCCGCCGCTGCTCGCGTGGCGCCAGCCGCAGATCCTCGATCAGCCCGCGCTGCAGCGTCCGGCCCTCCGCCGTGATGCGCCACTCGCCCGCCAGCCAGGCCTCGGCCGGAAGAAAATCGAACCAGTTCTGGAGTTCCACTTCCGCCTGCGCCAGGTCGCCGGCGACAATCTGGATCGGCTGATAAATCTTCTTCGCCTCTGCCAGCTCGGGATGAGGCACGCGGTCCGGGCTCACCAGCCCGTTCGCGCAGAAATTGCCGTCCGACGCGATCCCGGGCGGTCCGAACGTGCCGCCGTAGGCAAAAAAGGTGCCCCGCGCCGCGTCGAATGGCAGCGATTTCGGATTGTCGATCCGTTCGACCTTCCGGGAGGCGGGCACCGGCGTGCGGAGGCCCTGATCGACCCAGTCCCAGATGAAACCGCCCTGCAGATGCGGTGCACCGGCGTAGATCGGCCGCCAGTAGGCCCACATGTCGCCGGTGCTGTTGCCCATCGCATGGGCGTATTCGCACATGATGTAGGGCTTGGTGCGCGCGGCGGTCGCATAATCGCGCTGTGCCTCCGGTCGCGGGTACATCGGGCAGACGATGTCGCTGACCGCGGCGCTCGGATCCCCCTCGTATTGGACCGGCCGGGACGAATCGCGCGCTTTCAGCCAGGCATAGGTGCGCTCGAAGTTGGGCCCCGCCCCCGCCTCGTTGCCCAGCGACCAGATGATCACGCTGGCGTGGTTCTTGTCGCGTTCGAACATCCGGATGGTCCGATCCAGGTGCGCGGGGCCCCAATCCGCGGCCTTCGCCAGCGTCCGCTCCCCGTAGCCCATGCCGTGCGACTCGACGTTCGCCTCGTCGATGACGTAGAGCCCGTACTCGTCGCACAGCGCGTACCATTCCGGCACATCCGGATAATGGCAGGTCCGCACCGCATTGATGTTGTGCTGCTTCATCAACCGGATGTCCTCGATCATCCGTGCGCGCGTCACCACCTGGCCGAGATCGGGATCCAGTTCGTGCCGGTTGACGCCGCGGAAGAGCGTCGGCTGGCCGTTGATCAGCAGGTGGCCGCCCTTGATCTCCACCGAGCGGAAGCCCACGCGCCAGGGAATCGCCCCGAGCACCTTGCCGTCCTGGTCCAGGGTTGAAATCACGAGCGTGTGGAGCTGGGGCGCCTCCGCCGACCACTTCGGCGGGTTGGCCACCGGGCCTTCCAGCTTCAACGCGATCGAGCCGCCCGCCGGCACTGGCCGTGGTTCGAGCCGCCGTTCCAGCACGGTCCGCCCCTGCGGGTCCGTGAGTGAGAGCGCCAGGCCGGTCGCGCGGGATTCCGGGCTGTCATTCTGCAGCGACACGGCCACCGCGAGCACGGCGTCGCGGTAATCCGGATCGAACGTCGTCGTGACCCGGAAGTCGCGCACCCGGACCGGCGGCGCGGACCACAGGGTGACGTCCCGGAAGATCCCGCTCAGCCGCCAGAAGTCCTGATCCTCCAGATACGATCCGTCGCACCAGCGGAAAACCTCGACGGCGAGCTGGTTCCCGCCCGGCTGCAGGTGCCGGGTCAGGCGGAAGGTGGCCGGCGTCCGGCTGTCCTTGCTGAATCCGAGCCGCCGGCCGTTGAGCCAGACCTGGAAGAACGAATTGACGCCGTCGAAGGTCAGAAACACCTCCCGGCCTGCCCAGCCCTCCGGCACCGAGAACGTCCGGCGGTACGAGGAGACGTGGTTCAGCTCGTCGGGGACATGGGGCGGGTTCGCCGGCCAGGGATACTTGATGTTGGTGTAGATCGGAATCCCGTAGCCCTCCACCTCGGGGTTTGATGGCACGCGAAGGGTTTCCCAGCCGGAGTCGTCGAAATCCGGCTGCCAGAAATTCGGCACGCGGCCGGCGGGCGTGGCCGACCAGTGGTATTTCCAGTCGCCGTTCAGGGATTGCCGGTATGGAGAACCAGCCGGCCCGGGATGGCGCGCCGACTCGGCATCGGCAAACAGCTCCATAGTGGCGGACGGCGGCTCGGTGCCCTCGTGCAAGGCCCGCGGATTCTGCCAGACGGGAATGGGCGTCAGCGGAGCGGCAGGTCCCGCGCAGAGCGGGGTCATCGCAACGACCGTAGCCACGGTGGAGAGGGCAACGAGGGAGCGGGGAGTGCGCATGGTCAAATGCCGCCGGAGCGAATTCAGTTCATGACAAATGCCCGCTTCGTCCGGGCGGCTCGGCCGGCAGCCTGGACTACCGCGACCGTCGGCGAAACCGCGAACCGGAGGCAATCGGCAATCAGTAGCGGCCATAAGCCCGCGAGAAGCGCGGCTGGCGATCCCCGCATCCGCGACGATTGGAGGACGGACGGAACCGGCCGGATCAGCTCGCGAAATGCCGGGAAGCTTCCATCGTTTGCCGAGTGAAAACCAAGCGATGCGCAGCCAGCGGTGGTCGCATGCCTATGCTTGCCTGCAGCCGAATCATGAGACCGCGCCACCCCCGATTGCCCTGGCTCCTTGCCCCGCTGGCATTGGGCGGCTGGCTGCCGGCGGCACCAGCACCTGATCCGGTCGGGCCGATTCCCGTCGCCAACGTGGCGGCCGCGCCGGTTGCGCGGAATGGCCTCGTGCCCTGCGTCGTCCGCCAGCGGGTGCCGGTCAAGTTCCCCGTACGCGCCTTCCATGAGGGAGTGGTCTATGGGGAGGCATCGCTGATGGTCGAAGTGCACAGCGACGGCCAGCTGGGAGATGTCCTCGCGGTCTCGCATTCCGGCTTTGATTTCGCCGAGGCGGCCCGCCACGCCGTCCAGCAGTGGGAGTTCATTCCGGCCACGTTTAATGGCGAGCCGATCGCATCGATCATCACGGTGAATGTGGTGTTCTCGGTGGAGGGCACTATCGCCTATACAAAACTCATCGGCCAGTCATCCCAGGAACCGATCGTTCGCAAACGGGACGCTTACCGGGCCTTCAACCTGATGGAGCTCGATGGGGTGCCGTCCGCGCTGGCTCGTCCCGGACCAGTGTACCCCAAGGAGTGGGCCGAGCAGGGAAAAACGGGCTCGGTGACGATCGAGTTCTTCATCGACGAAGCCGGTGAGACCCGCTTTCCGCAGGTGGTCGGCGAAGCCGACGAGTTGCTCGCCGCGGCGGCGATCGAGGCTGTGAAGTCATGGCGGTTCGACCCGCCGATGCGCTTTGGCCGGCCAGTTCTGGCGGTGGTCCGACAGGTGTTTTATTTCCGGCCCGACTCGGGGGACCGAACATGATCCGGGCGCGCCGCACCTCCGGCTTCGTCATCTGCCTCGCAGCCGGCCTGATGGCCGCGTCGGCGATTGCCGCACACGTGGAGCGGACGGTGGACCGGCTGCAGCGGGAGGCTCGCGGATTCTATTTGCTGTGGGCTGCCGGACGGCCCGGTGAGGAGGACATCCTGAAGCTCCCGTTCATCCGCGGCAGCCAGATCGTTGTCCAATGGGGCGAACTGGAAACCGGGCCGGGAAACTACGACTTTTCCAAGGTCGATGCCGCGCTGGCACGGACGGCCGCGGCGAACCTGTGGACGACCCTCCAGATCAATGGCAACGTGAAGCCGGCCTGGCTTTTCTCGGAGGTCCCGTCCAGTCCGGTGCAGTTCGACGAACAGGTGCGGAACCAGGAGGGAACCCTGATGTTCTGGCATCCGCGGTTCCGCCAGGCGCACTTGGAAATGCTGGCCGCCTTCGCGGCCCATCTGCGCGGCCGCCCCGAACACGGCCGGCTGCTCGGGCTGCGGCTGAATTTCAATCCGATCGGCACGGAGCATTTCAACTTCCCCGAGCGCTACCGCGAACCCGCAGCCTGGACGATGCCGGCCGGGGTGGATCCGGAGACGCTCGCCGCCTTCACGCCGGAGGTGCAGGAGGCCTACCAGGACGAGGTGGTCAACGCTTACGAACGGCACTTCGCGGATTGGACGACCGTATTTGTCCGCAACAACCTCAGCGATGCCCTGCGCGAACGATATGCCGCCCAGTTCCGCGCCGGTCGGCTGGCTTTTTTTCATACCTCGGCCGAGGTCGAGCCACGGGCCGCGGGCACGGAACGCCAGTACGGCGCCTTTTATGACTTCTGCCGCAGCGGAGCCACCGTGGGTTATGCCGAGCCGTGGGCCTCGGCCTGGGGCGAGCACGGCGGGATCTTCGACCCGCGCTGGTGCAGCCCGGCACAGTGGAACTACTGGACCCTGCTGCTCAATCTTCACTGCGGCGTGTCATTTATCGGCGAATACTACGTCAATCTTCACTTCGCCGTCACCGGACGGCACGGTGACACCACGGTGCGGCTCGCGGGCGACACGTTTCCGCTGCCCGCCTCCGGAGCATCGTGGCGTCTTTCCGAATTCCCGGTTGCCGCCGCCCGCCTGCAGGCAACGGCTGCCGCGCAGATCGAGGTCCGGGCTGGCAGCGAACCGCTGATCCTTCACCTGGTTGAGGTGCGCCGCGGCGCCAACCTCCCGTGACGCTGCACCGCCGCATCATCACCCGCAGCGCGCCGATCACCGGCCGCACTCGCCCGTTGACGGCCCTCGTTCCGCCGACTTGGCTCGTCGCTCGTGAGCAACGGCACCGGACACCAGCGCAAATTATCCCATTGAGAACCTCGCCCCCGCTTTCCCCAACCGCAGTCGTCATTGATCCTGGAAAAACAGCCCTATGAAGAACAGACGCGAATTCATCAAAACCAGCGTGGCAGGCACGACCGGACTGGCCGTGGGCGCCATGGGTTTCAGCGCCAAGTCGTACGCCGCGATCAGCGGCGCCAATGAGCGAATCCGCCTGGCGGTGCTCGGCATTCGCAACCAGGGCACCGTTCACCTCCGAAACTGGAGCGCGCTGAAGGACAGCCACAATGTCGAAGTGAAGACCGTGTGCGATCCCGACGAAAACCTCTTCGCTCCCGCGGTGAAGCTGGTGGAGGAAAAGACCGGGACCCGTCCGGGAACCGCGTGGGACCTGCGGACCGTCCTCGAGGACAAGGAAATCGACGCGGTGTCGATCGTCACCCCGAACCACTGGCATGCGCTCGCCACCATCTGGGCCTGCCAGGCGGGCAAGCATGTCTACGTCGAGAAGCCGACGTCCCACAATATCTGGGAAGGCCGGAAGATGATCGAGGCGGCGCGAAAGTACGGCCGGATCGTCCAGGCCGGGCTGCATTGGCGTTCGGTGCCGACGGTGCGGGAAGCCATCCAGTTTCTCCATGACGGCGGCATCGGCCGGCTCTACATGGCCCGTGCACTCTGCTTCAAGGCCCGCGACTCCTATGGGATGTCGAAGGACAGCGAACCGCCTGCGGGCCTGCATTACGATCTGTGGCTCGGGCCCGCGCCATGGCGGCCCTACAACGAGAAGCGCGGCCATTACAACTGGCACTGGTACTGGGACACGGGCAATGGCGACACCGGCAATACGGGCCCGCACCAGCTCGATATCGCCCGCTGGGGCCTGGCCAAGCATGAGCATCCGGTCTCGGTCCATTCCACCGGTGGCATCTACGGTCTGCGACGCGAGGCCGGTCCGACCCCGACTCCGGGCAAGCGCGTGTATGGCGGCGTGGACACCTACGGCCACGACCAAACTTCGCAGGAAACGCCCAATACACAGGTGGCCGTATACAAGTATGCGGACGATACCCTGCTCGAGTTCGAGGCCCGGGGCCGGTATACGAATCACGAGGGCAGCAGCGGCCAGGAGGTCGGCAACCTGTTTTTTGGCGAGGATGGCTGGCTCGAGATCAGCGGCAGGACCTGGAAGGCTTTCCGCGGCCGGAGCCGCGAACCCTTTGCCGGGTCGAAGGAAGCCCCTGAATCGGAGCGTGCCGACCACTGGGCCAATTTCATCGAGGCGCTGCGGGCCGGCTCCAATGCCGGACTGCACTGCGAGATCAACGAGGGCCATTACTCGACCGCCCTTCCGCATCTGGCCAACATCTCCTACCGGGTGGGCCGCGGGCTGAAGTTCATGGGCGAATACGAGAAGTTCGCCAATGATCCGGAGGCCGATGTGCTCCTGAGCCGGGCTTATCGCGCCCCCTACGTGGTTCCGGCCAAAGTCTAACGAGGCGCTGCCTCACACCAGTTGATGTCGGGTGCCCGGCGAGAGTAGGTCCGGCAAACGGGTGACGAACCCCGGCGCCTCGTTAAGCGTCCGCTGCGCGGACGAGCGGAGCGCCCGCACGGGGCATTCAACCGCTCTGAGGGCGCAGTCGCTTGGCTGCGCTCGGAACCCTGGGCTGGCCGGACAGGAGGGCACAGAGTTGTTCCGTTGCAAAACCAGCCTGCCGTTCTCTGTGACCTTCGTGTTTCCTCTGTGCACTCTGTGTCCCAACCAATAACCTTTGGTGGCGGCTGCCGCGATGGGATGGATGCAGGTTAAGGGCGTGGAGCCCCGGCCTCATCCTCGATGCCAAGCAATGCCCGCTCTTGGGCAACCGGTGCAGTGTGTCTCCCCCCCTGGCACTGCTAGACTTGAGCCGCTGAACAGCCGCCGAGCGGTGGTGAAAGCTCAGCGGCCCCATGGCAACGCTCTCCTCCCGGCGACGTCCCAAGCCCCGCGAGACCCTTGCGGCGGCGGCCGTGCTCTGCGCGATCCTTACGCTCGCCGCCTGGCTCCTGACCACCCAGGCACGGTTTTCACCCGCGGTGACAATCGCGTCGCTGGCGGCGACCGCCGGCTCCGCCTTGGCCCCTGCGGCTGAACCGGCCGGGGCTCCCGCCAGCCCCCGCCCTCCCGATTTGCTTGCCGCCTGGCCCGCAGGCCTGCGGCCGCTCGGCCCGGCCGAACAGTTCTCTCCGGAGACGCTCTCGGACAAAATCGATGGAAAGGCCGAGCTCTATTTGCCCGCGGGGTTCGTCGGGCTCCGCTGCCAGCGGCTCGGGCTCGATGGAAACCTGCAGTCCTGGTTCGAAGCCTATGTTTACGATATGGGCCAGCCCGACCAGGCATATTCGGTCTATAGCTCGCAGAAACGCTCGGTCACCCAGGAAACCGCCGTCGGCGATTTCAGCTACCGCGCCGCCAACCAGCTCTGCCTGGTGCACGGGCATTTCTATCTCGAACTCATCGCAGCCGACGAGGGTGCCGCCGCCGGCCGTGCGACCGATGCCTTCGCAGCCGCGTTCGTTGCCGCGACTCCCGTCACGGGCCCGACTGCCGCCGCACGCGACGCCGCGCTCTTTCCCCGTGAGGGCCTGGTTCCCAACAGCGTCATGCTGCTGAGCACGGACGTCTTCGGCTTCGATCGGCTCAACCACGTCTTCGTCGCCCGGTATCGCCATAACGGCGATGAAGTGACGCTCTTCCTTTCCCGCCGCGCCAGCGCAGCCGAGGCGGCCGAGCTCGCGACGGCGCTGCGCGGGTTTCTGGTCGACGATCTGGGCGGCCGCGAGCTCCCGGCGTCCGCCAACGTTCCGGGCGTGCTGATCGATGCCGGCGGGGTCTACGACGGCGTGTTTACGTCGGGCCGGTTCCTTGCGGGGGTGCACGAGGCCACCAGCGCCGCCGCCGCCGAACGCTGGCTGGCACGTCTCCAAACCGCGGTGACAGCACCGCCGCCATGAAACCGCCGCCTCCCATCCCACCGACCGCGGATATGAACCGCCGCGACTTCCTCCAGCGCAGTGTCCGCGCCGGCGGCGCCATCGCGCTCACCGGCGGCCTCGCGGCCTGGCTCTGGGATCGCCGCAGGCCGGGCCAGTCTCACCGCGAACCCGCGGTTGCATCCGTCCCCGATTTCTCGCTCCGCGACGGCGGCCGCCCGCTCGCCATTGTCATGGGAAGGGATCGCGCCGCGATGCTGCGGCGCGGACTCGACGCACTGGGCGGGATTGGCCGCTTCATCCGGCCCGGCGATCGCGTGCTCGTGAAGGTCAACGCAGCCTTCGCAACGCCAGCCCTCCTCGGCGCCACCAGTCATCCCGACCTGGTCGCGGAACTGGTGCGGCAGTGCCTCGGCGCGGGCGCGGCCGGGGTGGCCGTAACGGACAATCCGATCAACGATCCGGAAAGCTGCTTCATGCTGACGGGCATCGGCCCGGCGGTGGCGGCGGCGGGCGGCCGGCTGCACGTGCCCCGCGCAAGTGATTTCACGTCCGGGTCGGTCGCCGGCGGCCGGTTGCTCCGCAACTGGCCAATCCTCCAGGCCCCGTTGCGCGGGGTGACGAAGCTCATCGGCGTGGCGCCCGTGAAACATCACGCGCGGGCCGGCGCCTCGATGACGTTGAAAAATTGGTACGGGCTTCTCGGAGGCCGCCGGAACCAGTTCCACCAGGATATCAACGGCATCATCGAGGAACTGGCCATGCTCGTCCGGCCGACCTTCGTGGTGCTGGATGGCACGAGCAGCATGATGGCGAACGGCCCGACCGGCGGATCGCTGGCCGATCTGAAGCCGACCAACACGATGATCCTGGGCACGGACGGCGTGGCCGTGGATGCCTTCGGCGCGACGCTGCTGGGACGGACCGCGGCCGATCTGCCGTACCTTGCCCGGGCCGCGGCGCGCGGCATCGGCACCGTGGACTTTGCCACGCTCAACCCCATCCGCGAATCCGCCTGACCATGAAAATCACCACGGCCCGGCGGATCGCCCAAATCTTCTTCTTCGCGCTGTTTGTGTGGCTGACGGTGGTGGCGACCGTGGGCACCGGCTGGTCGCAGTGGCGCGGCTGGCCGATTGCCTGGTTCCTCCAGATCGATCCGCTGGTTGCCCTCGGCACGGTGCTGACCACGCGCTCGCTGCATCCGCCGCTTGGGTGGGCGCTCCTCACCATTGTCCTCACCATTCTTTTCGGTCGGGTCTTCTGCGGATTCATCTGCCCGTTTGGCGCGCTGCACCAGTTCGTGAGCTGGCTGGGATGGCGGGGACGCACTGCCCGCGATCGGATTGCCGCGAATGGCTACCGCCCGGCGCAGGCGGTCAAGTATTACCTCCTGCTGGTGCTGCTCATTGCGGCCGCCGGCAACCTGCCGTTCGCGCTGCTGCAGATTGGCTGGCTCGACCCGATGGCCCTGCTCCATCGCTCGTTCAATCTCGCCGTGCTGCCGGCGGCCGATCTCGGGCTGGAGCGACTGCACCCCGGCGGCCGGCTGTACCAGGGCGCATTATGGGTGGGCGCACTGCTGGCGTTCCTCCTCCTGCTCAACTTGATCCTGCCACGGTTCTTCTGCCGAATCCTCTGCCCGCTCGGTGCGCTGCTGGGCATCATTGGCCGACTGGCGCCATGGGGCATCGGCAAGACCGCGGCAAAATGCACCGAGTGCTCCCTCTGTGATGTCGCCTGCGAGGGCGCCTGCAATCCCATGGGGCCCATCCGGACCAGCGAGTGCCTGATGTGCATGAATTGCCTGGATACGTGCGTGCCGGCGGAGCCGCTGGGCTACGTGCCCCGGCCTTCGGCGGGTGGCGAGATCACGGCGTTCGGCGTCTCCCGGCGGGGCTTCGTGGCGGCGCTCGCCGGCGGGCTGGCCGCCGCCCCCCTGGCCCGGCTTGGCGGCTCCACGAAATCCGCATGGCCGGCCGGTCTGGTCCGGCCGCCCGGCTCCGTGGCCGAGGAGGAGTTTCTCGCGCGCTGCCTGAAATGCACGGCCTGCATCCGCGTCTGCCCCACCAACACGCTGCAGGCCGCCGGCTTCGCCCACGGTTGGGAGTCCATCTGGACCCCCGTGCTCGACAATCGGATCGGCACCAGCGGCTGTCAGCTCAACTGCGTCGCCTGCGGCCATGCCTGCCCCACCGGCGCGATCCGCCCGCTGACGCTCGAGGAAAAATTCGGGATCGGTGACTTCGCGGCCCAGGGTCCAATCCGGATCGGACTGGCGGCGGTGGATCGGGGCCGCTGCCTCCCCTGGGCGATGCAGCGGCCCTGCATCGTGTGCGAGGAAAACTGCCCCGTAACGCCCAAGGCGATCCACCTCAGCGCGGTGGAGGAACCAGTCCGGGATGCGTCGCTGCCGCTGGTGGCGATCGACGGAGCCGTGGTCCAGGTCGGCGGGCCCCCGCTGCCACCCGGCCGCTTAGCCACCGGCGACTACGCGGCCCGGCTGCCGGGCGAGCCGCTGTCACGCCGCATCGTCGCGAATACCAGCAACACGCTCACCCTCGATGCCGAACCGGAATCCGCCGGCGACGGCGATCTGCCGACCGACGGCAAAGTTGACATCCTCGTCCGGCTGCAGCGGCCG
Source organism: Verrucomicrobiia bacterium (assembly GCA_011525695.1). Taxonomy (GTDB): domain Bacteria; phylum Verrucomicrobiota; class Verrucomicrobiia; order Opitutales; family Opitutaceae; genus ER46. Next base: position 54,798 of record WYBX01000115.1, on the reverse strand, counting down.
GTCGTCGATCCGGAACGCTGCATCGGCTGCGGGATCTGCGAGCACGAGTGCCCGATGACGGGGCTCCGCGCGATCCGCGTCACCGCCGACAACGAGACGCGCAGCGCCAACCGTGGCGTCCTCCTGAAAGCAAGTTTCTGATCTCACCCATCGACTGCACCGTTACGAACCAGCGTTTCAGCCATGAATAATCACCCTCCCGTCTCCCGCCGGCGATTTCTCCAAGCGTCCAGCACCCTCGGCCTTGGTGCGTTGATCCTGCGCCCGGCGCTCCGGGCCGCAGAGGAACCGACCAAAATGCCGCGGCGCAAGTTTGGCGCCACCGGCGTCGAGGTCTCGAGCATCGGGCTGGGGTGCATGTTCGACATCACCAACAACCAGGTGATCCTCCGCGAAACGCTGAAGCACGGCGTGAACTACTGGGACACCGCCGCCGGCTACGAGCGATTCGGGAGTGAGACCGGGATCGGGATGTTCTTCGAGCGCAACCCCTCCGCACGCGACGAGGTCTTCCTCGTCACAAAGGGGCGTGGCGACCTGATGGAATCGCTCGATGGATCGCTGGGCCGGCTGAAGACCGACCATGTGGATCTCTTCTTCGTGCATGGGATCAGTGCGATTAGCGCGATGCAGAAGCCGGAGGTGAGGGCATTCGCCGAGGCGGCCAAGCGGGCCGGCAAGATCCGGTTCATGGGGTTCAGCACGCACAGCAACACGGCGGAGTGCCTCAGCGGGGCGGCGCCGCTCGACTGGATTGATGCGGCGATGTTCACGTATAGCTATCGCGACATGGAGCGGCCGGAAATGCGGGCGGCGCTCGACGCCTGCAGCAAGCGGGGCATGGCGCTCACGGCGATGAAGACGATGGGCGGCCGGCAGGCTTCCGAAAAGCCGGAACATGCGAAGCTGCTCGAACCGATCACCGCGAAGGGGTTCACGCCGGGACAAGCGAAGCTCAAGATCGTGCTGGAGAACCCGCAGATCGCCTGTGCCTGCGTCCAGATGCCGAACCTGAAATTCTGCCGGGAGAACATCGCCGCCGGGCTCGACCGCACCTCACTGGGCGCCGCCGAAAAGCTGGCACTGGCCCGGCACGCCGACGCAACCTGCCATGGCTACTGCGCCGGCTGCAGCCGGCTCTGCGAATCGGCGATCGCCCATGCCGTCCCGGTCCGCGAAGTGATGCGGCACCTGATGTATCATCATTGCTATGCCGAGCTGGATGCACGGGCGATGTTCTCCGAAATGCCGGCCGAGGTCCGCGCGCGGCTGGCTGATGCAGACTATTCCGCGGCCGAGCGGGTCTGCCCGCAACGGCTCCCCATCAGCCAGCTCATGCGCGAGGCAGCGGCGGTGCTGGCGTGAACTGCGAACTCTTACGCCCGCAGCTCTCAACCCCGGCTGATCCGCCGTTCACCCAGCCATGAGCGATACGTCCATCGTTCCGACCGAACACATCCAGAGCCGCATTCTCGTGCTTCGCGGTGTCCGCGTGGTCCTGGATCGCGACTTGGCGGCTCTCTACAACGTTACAACCAAGCGCCTCAATGAACAGGTACGTCGTAATTTAAGAAAATTTCCGGGAGATTTCATGTTCCAACTCACCAAGGACGAAGCCGTCCGAGTGCAGGTTTCAAGGTCGCAAAATGCGACCTTGAAGCGCGGTCAGAACGTAAAGTATCTGCCCTGCGCCTTCACCGAGCACGGTGCCATCCAGGCCGCCAACGTCCTCAAGAGTGACGCTGCAGTCGAGATGAGCGTTCATGTCGTGCGTGCCTTCGTCCGGCTGCGCCAGCTTGCCATCAACCACAAGGCTCTCTCCGCCAAACTCGCCGAGTTGGATGCCCGGGTTGGCGCCCACGACGAACAGCTTGCCGCGATCATCTCAGCCATTCGGCAACTCACGACCCCGGACGCTCCCAGCCATGGCCGCAAGATCGGCTTTCATCCCGGCAACCGCTGATTCTGCCCTCCGCAGCCTGCCCTCCGTCCTCCGCCCTCCGCCGTCTGTCCTCCGTCCTCCGTCGTCTGTCCTCAGCCCGCGTCATCGGCATTGCCCCCGATGCTTTCGGAGCCAGAGTGCACGGCAGCATGCACGACGTCATGAATGGCCGGAGCATCGTAGGGGCGCAGTCTTGCTGCGCCCTCAACGTGTTTCGAACGAGCATGAGGGCGCAGCAAGCCTGCGCCCCTACGGCGATGGATCGTTCAACCATGGGGATGGGCGCAGCAAGCCTGCGCCCCTACGGCTCATGCGGTTTTGACTGTCTGCCTGGAAAGCCATGAATGATGCCATGAACCCGGTTCAGCCAAGTCCCGCCGCCGCGCAACCCGGCCATTCGCCACGTTCCGCCGCGCCGATTCCCGTCTGCCAGGAGCGGCACCATCCCACCGTCTTCGAAAACGAATACGTCCGGATCCTCGATGTGCAGCTCCGGCCGGGCGGGATGACCGATGCCCATTTTCACGACGTCGCGTCCGTCATCGTCTATCTCACGCAATCCACCGTCCGGTCACAGAAGTGCGGCGAGTCCACCCATGTGGATCGCGCCACCACGCCCGGCGTTTCCCGGTTCGCCGCGTACAATCGCGAGCCGCTCGCCCATGTCGTCTCCAACCCGGGTTCGACCCATTTCCGCGTGTTCGACATCGAGCTCGTCCGTCCCCGCCCGTCCGGTGGATTCGAGTCCGTCGCCCGTCCGACGGGAGCCGACTTCCAATGGGAAGAAGCCCTCGTCCGATCGAGCAGCCTTCGGCTCGAAGCGAACGACCGGATCGCCATCCCGGCGAATCCCTGCGCGCACCTGCTGGTTGGCATTCGCGGCACGGTGACTCTGGCGTGCGACGCCAGCGGCGTCATCGCCCAGCGGATCCTCCGGCCGGGCGGTTTCGAGTTCCTGCCGGTCGACTCGGGGTTCGCCCTCATCAATCACGACCACGAGCCGGCCGAGGCCGTGTTGCTCGAGCTGCGCTGAACAGTTTCACGACGTTCGATCGGGCACCGATCCGGATCGGACATGTTCGGGACGCTCTACACTCTGCAGGCTTGCGAAAATGGTAGCGCCGGTTTTCGACCGGCGTGCGCCCGTCGGAGACTGGCGCTACGGGTCGCGGCTGTTTCCGATCGTGTGAATTATCCAGCCTAACGCCCCCGATCAGCGTGGGATCAGCCGGCCCGCCATCGCCGCAAGGTGGGCCGGTGTCGTGCCGCAACATCCGCCGATGATCCGGATGCCTGCGCGCAGGAATTCGGACACCGCATCAGCAAGCTGCTCGGGAGTCTCCTGATAAACCGCCCGGCCATCGACCAGGATCGGCGATCCGGCATTGGGCTGCAGCATCACGGGACGGCTGCCGGCATGCGATACGAGTTCCCGCGCCAGCTCCTGATAATCGGCCAGCGAAAGACTTGTCCCGCAGTTCGCGCCGACAACATCGGCCCCGGCCGCGACGATCGCCTCGATGCACTCCTTCACACTCGTGCCCATCATCGTCCTGAAGGCGTCGCCCCCCCGTTGGAACGCGAAGGTCGCCAGCACGATTTCCGCACCCGCCGCACGCGCCGCGCGGACGGCGATGCTCGCCTCCCCCACATCGCTCATGGTCTCAATGAGGATTGCATCGGCCCCGCCGGCCAGGAGCGCCGTGGCCTGCTCCTCGAATGCCGCGGATGCCGCCGCCTCGGTCAATTCGCCGTATGGTTCAAGCAACTCCCCGATGGGCCCGATGTCACCGAGCACCCAGCGCTTCGCGCCCGCGGCCCGCCGGGCAATCCCGGCTGCCGCCCGGTTGAACTCCCCGGCTTGCGCTCCGAGCCCATGTCGGTTCAAGGCGATTCGGGTGCCGCCGAATGTGTTCGTCGTGATCAGCTCGCAGCCGGACTCGACGTATTTCCGGTGGACGTCCTCCACCAGCCCGGAGTTTTCGAGGTTCCACCGCTCGCCGCATCCGCCCGGCGCCAGCCCGCGCAATTGCAGCTGCGTGCCCATGGCACCGTCGCACAGCAGCGGGCGTTCGCGAAGCGTATCCAGAAGATTGGGAGGTGTCATGATCGACAGGAAGAGATGGGGGAGGAATCTGGCCTTTGGAGGGCCTGAGTCCAACCGCTAATGGACGCGAATGCTCGCTACTCGCTACTCGATGCTCGCTACTGATTCGTTGCCGCCCTACGGCGCGATCGGATCGCACAGCGCATGCAGGTGTGCCGGCGGCGTTGCCGCGGGGATTTCGCAGCCCGCATTGACCATGAAAGGCATTCCCGCCTCACGGTAGCATCCCGCAATCGCCTGCTTCACCTTTTCAGCCGGACCCCGCATCACGCACGATACCGGATCGACATTCCCGGCCAGGACGACCCGCGGCCCAACGTTCCTCCGGACTTCCGCCAGATCCACCATGTGATCGACATCGAGGATATCGACTCCGAGCGTGGCTATCCCCGGCAGCAGGTGCGTGATGTTCCCGCAGATGTGCAGCCGGACGATGGCGCCCATGCCATGGAGCGCGTCGACGAGCCGCTTCTCGAGCGGAAGGATCAATGATTCATACACCCGGGCCGACACCTGGCTGGCGATGGCGTCGCCGATGCCAATCGTGTCAGCGCCCGCCGCCACTTGCGCGCGCGCAAATCCAATCGCGACTTCGATGCAGCGGTCCATCAGCGCCGTCGCGTATTCCGAATCATCGAGCAGATCCATGAGGAAGTTGCTGACGCCCCGCAGATCCGCGGCCTCGGCAGCCGGACCCTCCACCCAGCCCATGATGGAGTACCGATCACCGCCGTGGTCCCGGTAGGCGCGGAGCTGATCGAGCCGATCCCGCATCCGCGGTGCAACCATGGGATCCGGATTCGTGAGATGGCTCAAATCTCGATCGTCCTCCAGCGGCGGCTTCAGGCAGATGGGCACCCCGTCGCGCTGGTACTCGATCGGGGCGCCGAAGCCCGAGGTCTCGCAATAGGGATCGGACATCGTGTTGACCTGATCGAGGCCGAAGTCCTCCGCGCAGCGGAAATTCGCCTCGACCCGGACGCGGTGGTCGGATGCGAAGGCGCCGTAATTCGATCCGATGTATTCGGCCGCAAACTGCATCAGGATCGGCAGCCGCGGCAGGATGTCCGGCCGCCCGCCGCGGAGCACGGTGAGATATCGTTCACGGGGAGTCATCGCAGTCTCATCCGGCGTTTGGCTGGGACGTTTGGATCCCTCGCGAGGGATAGTGAGTCGGATTCTCGTGTGGTCACGACAGTGGCCGGAAGCGCAATCAGGGAGCTTGTAACATGGGTTGAATTCAAGCCTAGACCGCCTGCTCTCGAAACCGCACCCTCTGGAGAGCCTGTGGCGGCGGGCAATATTCGAACAGGTCGCGCGCTAGTCCAATGTTCCGCCGTATCACTCGCCGGGAGCCCCCCAACACCTGCGCTGCGACTTCACGCCGAAGCTCGCGTCGACCACGCCATCCACACAGTTTCCCTCCAATCATGCGCACCCCAAAACCTCGCGTCATCCCCTCATTCCGGCGCGTTCTTCTCGTCCTGCTGTCAGCCGGCAGTCTCGCCGCGACGCTCCCGGCAGCCGAAGACATCACCGTGGGATCCCTCAACCAGCCCGAACGGCTCGAGTGGTTTCGCGATCTCGGCTTCGGCCTCTTCATCCATTGGAGCGTCGACAGCCAGCTCGGGTCGGTCATCAGCCACTCGATGGTGGGCGCGTCCCATGACTACAACCGGCGGTTCATCGAGGAGCTGCCGCGCACGTTCAATCCGCGGAAGTTCCACCCCGAGGACTGGGCGGCGCTGGCGAAGCTCGCGGGGATCCGGTATGTCGTGCTCACGGCGAAGCACCATTCGGGCTTTTGCCTCTGGCCGACCGACACCACGCCGTTCAGCGTGAAGGCGACCCCGTTCAAGCGCGACATCGTGCGGGAGGTGCTCGAGGCATTCCGCGCCCAGGGGATCCAGCCGGGGCTCTATTTCTCGCCCGACGATTTCTGGTGGCTGCATACGAACGGAAAAACCCTGCAACGCCACACCGCTGACGTTGCTCCCGCCAGCAATCCCGGCTTGATGGCGCATGACCAGGCCCAGATCCGCGAGCTTTACACGCGGTACGGCAATATCGACGTGTTCTTCATCGATGGCCCGCACGCCGGGCTGCGCGAACTCGCCTGGCAGCTGCAGCCCGACACGATCGTGACCCGCGGTGCCATCGTCACCCCCGAGCAGGTGATCCCCGGGCTGCCGGTCAATGCCGCGTGGGAGTCGTGCCTGACGATGGGCACGCAGTGGCAGTACAAGCCCACTAACGAATCCTACAAGTCCGGCGGGCAATTGATCAGCCTGTTGATCGAGACCCGCGCCAAGGGCGGAAATCTCCTCCTCAATGTCGGCCCAAAGCCGGATGGCGAAATCCCGATCGAACAGGAGGAGCGGCTCCGCGAGATCGCCCTGTGGATGTTCATCAACCAGGAGTGCATCTACAACGTGCGCCCCTGGGTCATCACCAACGAGGGCGATGTGTGGTTCACCAGGCAAAGGGGTGCCAATACCGTCTATGCAATCGTGAAGTCCCAGGAGCGGTGGCCCTATGGCGAGTGGCGCGACTTCACGCTGAAGTCCATCCGGGCGACGGAGAGGACCGAGGTCAGCGTGCTCGGACAAAACGACCAGGTGCTGGAGTACCGCCCCGAGGTGACGCCGAAGACGATCTGGAAACAGGAGCCCGGCGCGCTGCAGGTTCGCGCCCTGCGGGCGCAGCGGATCTACAACAACCGCCAGTGGCCGAATCCGGTTGTGCTGAAGCTGACCCACGTCGAGCCCGCATTCGTCCCGCCAAGAATCGAAACGCTCCGTCCAACATGGGAAGCGGCGACCGGGACCGCCCTGCTCAGCGCCTCGCTGCAGGACCTTGGCGACTCGGCTTCACTCGAGGTGGGTTTCGAGTATCGCGACACCACCGGCCTGGATCTCACGGAGCGGCACGGTTCCTGGCAGGCCACGCCGTTCACGGCGAAAGCGGCGGCCGGCGAAATCACCCAGAGGCTCGGTAGACTCCGCAGTGGACACACCTACGACATTCGTGCGGTCATCCGGCATCCGCTGCTCATGCTGTACGGAGCCGAGATGCCATTGCGCATCCCGTGACCGCCGGCCCGGGTGGCGGGGATGGCCGCAGTCAACCAGAACCGAGGCCCGCCGCGCTTCAGCTACACGACTTCAGGTACGATGAAAGGTTTGCGGTATTCGCGCCGGAGCATCGTGTTGGCCCAGTAAGCAAGGTCATACTTCTCCTTCGTCACGAACGACTCGCTGCCGGCCGCGAGCTCGAGCGTCGGGCCGGCGATGGCCGGCAGGGACTTCGTATCCACACCATTCGCCTCGAGATGCTCCAGCATCCGCGCATGCGAATCAGCGGTTGGTTCGTGCCCGGCGATTGCCTCCCTGATTGCCTCGTTGGCTGTTTCCGACCCGAGGCGGTGGGAGATGTTGGCAAGGTGGCAAAGCGCCGAGGAAATGTGGCCCCCTTCGATCGGTGCGGCCAAATCGGAGCTCTTCCGACTGCGCATGGCGGCGATGAAATTGGCCTGGTGGCCGCCGCCGCCGGCGCTGCTGAACTGGGTCAGTTTCGTACCGTCGTTGTCGTAAACACCCCCGCCGCCGGCGCCACCGGCGAAGTAGCCGTTTTCGCACTGGACGGTGAGCCCGATCCGGATTCCACGGTAGGCGTCCATCGCCTTTTCGCCGCTCTTTCGCGGAAGGCCCCGCACCTCGAAGATCAGGGGCGCGGGTTCGTAGTTGAATACAGCTATCTGCGTGTTTGGCGTTTCCGCATCGTCGATGTAACCGAACCGACCGCCCATGCTCATCATACTGGGAGGCAGCCCCTGCTGTCCGAGCGCCCAGCGGCACATGTCCATCTCGTGGATACCCTGATTGGCGATATCACCGCCGCCGTAATTCCAGAACCAGTGCCAGTCGTAGTGGATCGACCCCCACTTGGGCGTGTTGCGGCGCGGCGCGACCAAGGGGGCCGGACCGGACCACAGGTCGTAGTCGACCGCAGCGGGCACCGCCTGCGGCCCTGACGTCCTCCCAATATCCTCTCGCAGCTTGTAGCAAAGCCCGCGAACCCACTGGATCCCGCCAAGATTGCCCGCATTGATATGCGCGAAGGCCTCCTGCAACGCTTCATCGGATCGCGACTGGGTGCCGGTCTGCACGATTCGCCTGTACTTCAAGGTGGCTTCAACGGCCTTTCTCCCCTCCCAGACATTGTGTGAAATCGGCTTCTCCAGATAAACATCCTTGCCCGCCTGACAGGCCCAGACCGCCATGAGCGAATGCCAGTGGTTCGGCGTGGCGATGACGACTGCGTCGATTGAGGTGTCCTCAAGCAGCTTTCGGAAGTCGACATAGGTGGCGACCTTTTCGTTGCGCTTCTCAAACTCCCGCACGTGCCTTGCCAACAGCGTCCGGTCGACATCACACAGTGCGGCAACCTTCACACCGGGTATCTCGCGGAAGCTGTTGATATGGTCCCTACCCTTGCCATTCAAACCCACCACCGCGACCCGGATGTCGCCGTTCGGACTGCCGCTCCGAGCGGCTGCGGCGGAAGCGAAGCGGGGGCGCGCAAGGGCGGCGGTGACGCCTCCCGCGATTGAGGCCTTCAGGAAATCTTTGCGAGTCCAGTTTTTCATGGTGGAATATTGGGGACCTTTCAGGTTGGGGGGGGATTGATCGACATCTGTGTAGGGGCGGACTTGCCATCAGTGAAGGAATGCGGTTCGCGACGAAGGCGCTGTGTTCACTGCAGGAATCGCGTGATACGGCATCGCTAGCTTAACCAGCTGTCGCGGTGTTCAGCAACGAATTCGTCGTCGACGAGTTCCGGATAGGCGCGGGAAACCCGGGTCAACTCGCCCGCCTGACCGGGTGAGAGCACCTCGCTCGGATTGAGGCAACGGTTCGACGGAATGAGTTCCTGGCGCCGCAGCACTTCGAGAACCCCCGGTATGCAGCCCTTGAATCCGTTTGCCGAATCGAAAAGAGCCGCATTCATGTCGGTTACCGTCACCGCCTTCTCAAGCCACTGCCGATTCAGGGTGGTCATATCACGCTCCTTCTCGATCTGCTCGAAAAGCGTCACGGCGGACCTTGTCCATACTCCCCAATGGCCAAGCAGCCCCCCCACGATCTGCCGGGTCACTTTCCGCCCTTTGCACTCGAAGGAGAAGGGACTGAGCAAATCCGATACGATCGTGTCATCGTTTCCGGTGTAAAGCGCGACATCATCGCGCCCGGCTTCGACGATAGCGCGCACGACATCGATGGTCTGGTACCGGTTGAAGGGTGCGATCTTGATGGCGAGCACATTGGGTATCTCCGCAAAGCGCCGCCAGAACGCGTACGGCAGGATGCGTCCACCCACCGCAGGCTGCAGATAGAATCCGATGAGAGGCACTACTTCCGCAACCCGGTGACAGTGATCGAGAATATCCGCCTCGGACTCCTCACGGAAGATCGCAAGGCTCAGGAGCGCCGCATTGTAACCGAGTTCCCGGGCCAGGGCAGCCTCGGCCAGCGCCTGTGGTGTTCGCCCGCAAACTCCGGCAATTTTCACGAATGGCCGCGGCGCGCGGCCCAGTTCTTCGTCGATCGTCCGCGACGCGAGTTCCAGCACCGGACGGAAAAGGCCGTGCTCTGGCCGTCGGATTTCAAATTGCGTCGAATGCACGCCCACCGCCACTCCTCCCACGCCGGCGGCAAGATAATAGCGCGTGAGCGCACGCTGGTGCCGCTCCGAATACTTCCCGTCCTTGTCCAGTGCCAGGGGATGGGCGGGAATGACCTGGCCGGCGAGAAGATGCGCCCTTGCGTCCATGACTAGAATTTCCCGTCCCGAACCTCGAAATGAGTCGGCTTGCCGAGCAGCCGCCCTCCGGCTGCGAGGTGCCCAGCCACCCAATCTATCATCGTGTCGAGGCTGACGGTCACGGGACCAAACAGGCGGATCGACTCCCTCGGATCGACGTGCCATGCGGTCGGCTGCGGCGTTCCGACATATGTGGGTCGGCGTCCGAGAACCGCTCCAAACTTCTCCGCCACTTCGCGCACGCTGATCTTGTCACCAGACACATTGAGTTTCCTGGGAGGCGAAGCGACGTGAAGGAACGACTGCACTGCGCGTGCACAGGCGTCCCGCTGCCATATCACGTTGATCACTCCCATGCTCAGGTCGACCGGCTGTTCATCGAGCACCCGCCGGCCAATGTCCACCAGCACGCCGTAGCGAAACTCGACGGAATAGTTCAATCGGAACAGCAGCGACGATGTTCCATATTCCCTGCCGTAGTGGGTGAAAACCCGCTCGCGCCCGATGCAGGTGGTCGCATACTCCCCGAGGAATCCGAGCGGGCTGTCCTCCGCGGCACCCGGACCATCCGCAGGAGAGAACGGGTAGACACATCCCGTCGAGAAGACCACAATCCGCGAATCGCGAAAGCGACGTGCCACATGCGATGGGACCACGGTGTTCTCGATCCATGTTTCCCCGGGCGCCCCGTCGGTCCCGAACTTCTGTCCCGCCAGATACTGGACGTTTCGCGCGGGGGGCAGCCTCATCACAGCCTCATAGTCGGCCAGGTCACAGGCGATGGTCTCGACACCGAACCCTTCGAGCGCCTCCCGGGCCGCCGCATCGCGAAAACGGGCGACTCCAATCACCCGCACGCCCTTCCTTCCCGATGCATCCAGCGCGCGACGCAGCATCGCGGCAAGGGTGACACCCATCTTCCCAGAGGCCCCCAGCACGAGGAAATCACCCTCCAGGCGGGCCACCGCATCCATCACCCCCGAGGTCGGTTCGGACAGAAGATCCTCGATTTCACGGTCATTGCGCGCCCGTCCACTCATGGCGCCAAATGCTTTTTTCTTGTCCGCGGCATCCATTAACCACTTGGTTAATGGACGGGCCCGTGGCCCAGCAAGCAGTTTCTTCCCATGCCCCTGATTCAATACCTGGCACCGGTGCATTTCGATTTCGGAGCCATCCGGCAGCTCCCCGCGGAAATGAAACGCGCGGGCATCCGCAAGCCGCTGCTGATCACGGACCGTGGCATCATTCAATCCGGGATCCTTGCGCGCATCGCAGATCATTTTCCGGGAACCGAGCCGGAGCGAACCTTTGACGCCACGCCGGAAAACCCGACCCATTCTGCCGTCTCCGCCGCCGCAGCCCTCTTCAAGGAGCAGGATTGCGACGGCATTATCGCCATCGGGGGCGGCTCGCCGCTCGATCTTGCGAAAGCCGCCGCCCTCATGGCGACGCACGCCGGATCGCTGGATGAGTATGCGGCCGTTGCGGGAGGCATGGAGCGCATCACCTCCTCCGTTGCGCCGGTCATCGCTGTTCCGACGACAGCCGGCACGGGAAGCGAAGTGGGACGCGCCACCGTCATCGTGATGGATGACGGCCGGAAGCTGGCCGTCATCAGCATGCATCTGTTGCCCCGTTCGGCGATCTGCGATCCCGAGTTGACGCTGACGCTGCCTTCTCGCCTCACCGCGGGTACCGGGATGGACGCAATTGCCCATTGTGTGGAAACGTTTCTGTCTCCCGCGGACAATCCGCCCGCCGATGCAATTGCCTTGGACGGACTTGCACGGGGTGTCCGGCACATTTCACGGGCATGCGCTGACGGCGGCGACAGGATTGCACGGTGGGAAATGATGATGGCGTCACTCGAGGGCGGGCTAGCCTTCCAGAAGGGATTGGGAGCCGTGCATGCGATGAGCCATCCGCTGGGCGCGCTTCGTACTGTGACCATTCATCATGGTACAGCAAATGCGATCCTGCTGCCGGCGGTGCTGCGCTTCAATGCCGCCGTGTCGGGAGTGAAATATGCGCGAATACGCTCGGCCCTGGAGCTTCCGAACGACACAGATCTTGCGCTTTTCTTCAGGGATCTTGCCGTTCGGATTGGACTGCCGATCACGCTGCGTGAAGTGGGAGTGCCCTGGGAAAGACTTCCCGGCCTGGCAGACGCGGCCACCCGGGACTTTTCCGCCCGGAGCAATCCACGGACGGCTGACGCATCCGACTACCAGCGCCTCTACGAGGAATCCTATGCCTGACGTTCACGACGGAATCATCATTGGAGGCGGGCACAACGCCCTCATTCTCCAAGCCTATCTATGCAGGGCCGGGCTCGACGTACTGTTGGTTGAGCGCAAGGCGGTGGTTGGAGGCGGATTGAGCACCCTTGAGGATCCCAGCCATCCGGGCTTTTATCACAACACCCACGCCTTTTTCCAACGTGCGATTACCGCAATGCCGTGGTACCGCGATCTGGAACTGGAGAGCCATGGCGCCACCTACATCGAACCCGAACTCAACGTCGCATTGCTGACCTCCGACGGACGGGTGCTCGAGTGGTGGACGGACTTCGAAAAGACCGTCAAGTCCTTCGCCACGTTCAGCCCGCGGGATGCCGACACACTCTGTCGATGGAGGGATGAATTCGTGCCCATAGTGCAAGACATCCTCTCGCCGGAGGCATTTTCACCGCCACTCCCTCCCGATGAGCGAAGAAAGATCCTCGGACGAACGGCCCAGGGAAGGCGGTTGCTCGAGGTGAGCGAGCTTTCCCCGCTTGAATTTGTTCACAAGGAGTTCGTGCATCCCACGATCAAGGCCGGCCTGCTTTTCTTCAACGGCCTGAGGGAAGTCGATCTCCGCGCCCGCGGGTTCGGCCACCACATCGCCGCACTGCTCGCCTCGCCGGTGAAGGCGCAGATGTCACGCGGCGGGACAGCCACGCTGGCGCGCGCCCTGGAGGCGACTATCCACGAGGCGGGGGGAAGGATCCGGACGATGGTGACCCCATCCCGGATCGTGGTTGAGGGCGGGCGCGCGACCGGCATTATCACGAGCGAGGACGAACGTATCCAGGCGCGCAAATTCGTAGCATCCTCCCTGAATCCCCATCAAACCTTCCTCGACCTGCTGGCAGAGGAGCATGTGCCGGCCAACGTCAGGGACAAGGCGGAGAATTTTCGCTACAACATCCTCGCCCCCCTTTTCAGCCTGAACCTGAATCTGCGCGAAGCGCCGCGCTACACTGCGGCGGCACGATATCCCGAGCTGGATCGCGCCTTCATGGTGATCATGGGACTGGATGACGTCGCCCAATATCCGGACATCGTCCGGCATCATGAGGCGGGTACCATCCCGCCGACCGTGATGTGGGGCTCATGCCCCACCGTTTTCGACCCCACGCAGGCTCCGACGGGATGCCACACCGCGTTCATGTGGGAAAAACTGCCCTATCGGCTCCGCGGAGATGCCCGCAACTGGGACGCCGAGCGCGACAGGCACGGGCGTGACATGCTGAACCTCTGGCAAAAACACGCCCCGAACCTGGAGCGAGCCGTGATATCGTCGTTCACCCGCTCCGCACTGGATGTGGAGCGATGCTTTCCGAACATGCGCGAAGGAGATCTGCTGATCGGCGCGTTCACCAACGGCCAAATCGGTTACCATCGCCCGTTTCCCGGAGCGGGCCACTATCGGGCTCATATTCCCGGGCTGTATCTTTGCGGATCGAGCAGCCATCCCGGTGGCAACATCACCGGACTGCCCGGCTACAACGCCGCACAGGTCCTATTCGCGGACCTTGATCTGAAGGCACCGTGGGTACCAAAACCGATCCTGGAGCGCCTCTCCTCTCTCTAGCCCTGACATCGAATACGGAGCACAGGCTGTGGATCCAATCACGGGAGTTGTGCAAAATGTCCGAACTGGCTGCGATGTCCTTGCCTTCGAATAGGACCACCGAACCATCTCATTCGCATTGCACACCATGCATCATTCTTGCGCCCTCCGCTTCGTCGCGAACCTGATCTTCCTCGCCGCGGTGACGATGACTCCGCCAACCCTTCATGCTGCACCTCCGTCGGCAACAGTGCCCGCCGCAGTGGAGATCGCGCCGGTGGCTCCCTACCCCCTCATCATGGGCCCGATTCGGCTCTGGGACGGCGACGCACCGGGTGCTGTGGGAACGCGAGCGCAGGACATTCCCACGCTAACCCCGTTTCCAGCCGATACGGCCAGGCGCACGGGGGCATCGATGCTGATCCTGCCCGGAGGGGGCTACGGCAACCTGGCTGAACACGAGGGAACCGCCTACGCCGAGTTCTTCGCCCGGAACGGCATCACCGCCTACGTCCTGAAATACAGACTCGGCTCCAACGGCTACCGACACCCCATCCAACTCGTCGATGCAGCACGCGCCCTGCGGATGGTCCGCGCGTTCGCCAGGCGCGATGGTCTGGATCCGGCGAAAGCGGGCGTCATCGGCTCGTCCGCCGGCGGCCATCTGGCCTCAACGCTTGCCACGCATTTCGAGGCGGGGAGCCCCAACGCCCCGGATTCGATTGATCGGGAAAGCTCCAGGCCGGACCTCGCGATTCTCTGTTATCCGGTGATCTCGCTTGGCGGGTTTGCGCACGCGGGTTCGCGTCGGAACCTCCTGGGCGACGACCCGCCACCGGAGGTGTTGCGGCTTCTCTCCAACGAACTTCAGGTCACCAAGGACACGCCACCCTGCTTTCTGTGGCATACGGTGGAGGACAAGACCGTGCCCGTGGAAAACTCGCTGATGTTTGCCGCCGCGCTGCACGCAACGGGCGTGCCGTTTTCCCTCCACATCTACGAAAAAGGCGCCCACGGACTCGGCTTTGGCCGCCCCGGAAGACCGGCTCCGCCCTGGGCTGACCAACTGCTCCACTGGTTGAGAGAGCGCTCATTCCTTCCCTAGCGCCAGCACACCGATATCACAGGCGCCGACATTTCGCCGGTTAGCCGAATTCCATCAAGCAGGACGGATTTCACCTGAGCCAGCGCCCGATTGTGCACCGCGATGGAACTGAGATCGAGATTGAGGACCTGCGAGAGGGAATGTCGGTTGGAAAAATAGATGAAGACCAGCCCGATGACGTTGATCAGGAGGTGCGGAGCGTCCAGGTCGTTCCGAAATTCCCCCTTTGCGATTCCCTCCGCCACAATCTCATGAAATCGCCGCAGTAGCGGCGCCTTCGTCATGGATTCGACCGGGAAATGCCGGCCCTTCTCAAGGTTTCCCCACATGAGCAGCTGCGTGAACTCCGGGTTCTCACGCAGGAACACGAAATATCCCTCAAGCAGTGCCGCCAGTTTTCCCGAGGGCGTTACGGCGGAATCCACCGCTTGAAACTCCATTCGCTCAATTCGCTCGTAGACCGCAGTGAGCGCGGCGCGAAACAGCCCCTCCTTGCTGCCGAAATAATAGTACGGCAAACGCTTGCTCAAATGCGCCGCCATCGCGATCTCCTCGACTGAGACCCCGTGGAAACCGTGCCTGGCAAACAGTCTGATGGCCGTCTGAAGCAGTTGTCGATGCGTGCGTTCGCGATTGGGTGGAGGACGTTTCCGGCCTGATTTGCCCGAACGTGCATCCGTCTTCCTGCGTTTCGCGACATTGGGTCTTGGCATGGTTACGGCAACTCCGGCTGACTCAACCGGAGTTGAGACGCACTGCAAGATCCACGAATCCGTGCTGTCGGACCGGATGAACGTTCCGGATGCTCCCCCGATGCCCGCCGCGCCCGGGGCCCGTGGCCGCCGGGCGTGGAAAATCAACCGTGCTTCGTTCCGCCTCCCTTTGCATCAGGATTGCGGAAATAGATGGCAAAAATCACGAGCACGGCCACTGCGCCGAGTGCCGGTGTGAGCCAGATCCGCGACCAGTCGTGGAGAATCGTGCCCTCGGGGACTGCAAGTGTATTCGCGGCCAGGACCCGGCCCGCCAGTTGAGTGCCGACAAAGGCGCCCACTCCCCAGAGGATGAAGGCGATAAAGCCCTGCGTGGCGCCGCGAATCCGCTCATTGGCCACCTCGTCGACGTACAACTGGCCCGTAATGAACAGAAAATCGTAACAGACGCCATGCAGGAGGATCGCCAGGAAGATCAGGAGAGCGGCGTAATCGACGACGCTCACGCTGCCGGCAAGGAACAGATACCGCGTCGCCCATGCCAGAATACCGACGACTATTGTCTTCTTGTAGCCCAGCCGCTTGAGGATGATGGGCAGCAGATACAGAAAGGTGATGTCCGAAAACTGGGACACGGACAGCTTTGCGGTGATTCCGGACCAGCCCAACTCAGTGAGGTAAATCGCCATCATCACGAAATAGAAGTACAGGGGGATGCATATCAGAAACATGCACGCGACGAATATGGCGAACGACGGCCGCTTGAGGAGCGCGAGCGCATCGAGACCCAACACCTCGCCGAACGTCACATTGTCCCCGACCTTCTTCGGTGGCGTATGCGGCAGCGTCAGAGCGAACAGCCCGAAGGCAATCGAGAGGGAGCCCGCCAGATAGAATTGCGTCGCCGTCCGATCCCCGTGAAGCAGGCTGAGCGTGATCCCGCCTGCCGCCCAGCCAACCGCGGACATCACCTTCACCCTCGGAAAATCACGCTTGGCGTCGACGAGGTGATGCAACGAGAGCGAATTGCCCAGGGCAAGCGTCGGCGCAAACAGCAGGCAGTAAAGCAGCAGGCCCGGATAAAACGTGCCAAACGTGGTGAGCTGCGGCAGGGCGCACATCGTCAGCCCACCGGCGAGCCCCAGCACCCCGAGCATTTTCTCGGAGGCAAAATAGCGATCGGCAATTAGCCCGACAAAGAATGGGGCGATCATCGAACCGACGGCGAACGCGCTGTACGCCGTTCCAATCTGCTGCCCGCCAAAACGGAGCTCGTTCGCCAGGTATGCCCCCATGCTCACATACCAGGCGCCCCAGGTGAAGTATTGGAGGAACATGAACGCCGACAGCCGGACGCGGAGATACGGAGGCGGTGTTCGAATCATGGTGAAGCCTCGGACGGGTTCCGGTGGCGCGAAGGCGCACGAAATCCGTCGATCATCCCGCGATCTCCGAAATCTTGACGGTGCGGCTCTCTTCAGCCGAGAGGTCGGCCGCATGAACAGCCAGTTGAGATTTCAAGGCCACGTCAAAAGCGGTGAGCGGCATGTCCTCGTTTCGTTCCAACGCATCGAAGAACGCCTGAAACTGGGTTTGATACGGATGGTCGGCGACGTCCCCCGAATCGAGCAGCTTCAGGCCAAGGTTGTTCCATTTGTGCCGGTCCGTGCTGATGCGGGAGGAGTAGAACTTGTCATCGAGCAGGCTGCCCTCACTGCCGATCAGGTGTGTGTGGAAATAGTACGGCTGGAGACAGTCGATCACCGACGCCACCTTGCCGAGGGCACCATTGGCAAACCGAACCACGGTCACGCTCGTTGTGGGATACTCGTAGGGGGTGAACAGTTCATTTGCGGAGCCGGTCGCATGGCTGGTCACGCTTTCGACCTCGGATCCCATGCACAGCAGAAGCGCGTCCAAGGCGTGACAACCCGCGGAAAGCAGACTGGTTCCACCTGCAGCCTTTGAGGTGTTCCACCGGTAGAGCCCGTACCAGGGTCCGACGCCATGGTAATAGTCGACCTCTCCATAGTGCAGCCTGCCAAGCAGCCCCGATGCGAGGACGGACCTGATCGTCAGGAACTGGCTCGAAAACCGGCACTCGAAACAGACGCATGCCTTCACGCCGGCGGCCTTGACCGCTGCGGCGACGCGATGGGTGTCGCCAATTGAAAGCGTGATCGGTTTTTCGATAATCAGGTGCTTCCCGGCCCTTGCCGCCGCGATGATGTGGTCGGCATGAAGTTGCGGATAGCTGCAGACGGACACCACCTGGATGTCGGGGTTCTCCAGCATGGCCTTAAGACTCGTGTAGCACTGGACCTTTCCTCCATGCCTCGCGCTGACTTGAGCTGAATCATGCTGGCGTGCCGAACAGATGGCCACAACGCGACCCTGAGCCGTGGCATTGATTGCCGGGATGTGCGCACCGCTGACCCAGCCGTAGCCGACGATTCCCACGTTATACTTTTTCATGAAAGTGGTGGGATGATTGTTGCCATGGACGGATCGGTACTGGTTTCGCAGCACGCTCCGCGGCGCATCTTGCTCCGCGCAAGGCGGGACGCCACGGCTCGTTCAGCCTATGACCCGCTGGACCGGTTGATTGCGGAAGTCACGTTCTCAAGCGCCCCAGGAGGGTTCCAGTCCACTTTAACGCATTTGCTGCGAACAGCGCTACACGCTTTCCGGCCGAAGCTGATACTTTTCCGCCTATGTATAAACCTCTGCCAACTTCTGCCGCATCTGACATCTGAACTCGCCTGGGCTAACGCCCTTCAGCCGCAGGAACTGGCGGTTGAAATTCGACAGATTCGTGAAACCGCACTCGAAGGCAACGTCCGCAATGTTCCGCCCATCTTCGCTCAAGATGCGGCACGCCCGCCCCACTCGCAGCTCGTTGCGAAATTCAGGAAACGTCTTGCCGGTGTGAAGTCTGAAGAACCGGCTGAACGCCCTCTCGCTCATCCCGATCCGTCGGGCTGCCTCCGGAAGCCGGATTTCCCCGGCTTGATCTCCATTCAGCAGGCCAAAGATCCTGTTCATGACATCCTGATCGTAGCGATCCGGTTGAGCGGTGAAGCCTGCGCTCGCAATGGGATGGCAGTCGTTCGAATCAGCCATTGTCCCAAGGATCTGGAAAAAGCATAGGAGCCTGTCGAAACCGGCAAGCGCCCCCAATTCCGCAAGGCGCCTTCCGACTGCCTCACGAGTCGGTCCGACGACATGGAGTCCGCGAGCCGACCGCTCGAGCAGCCGCCGCACGGATGCCATCGAGGGAAGCCGGAACAGGATGTCACCAAAGGACTTTGTCTCGAACTGCAAAAGCAGCTGATGCACCGTCCGGGATCTCCTGGTCGCAATTTCATTTTGCCAGATGTGCGGCAACATTGGACCCAAAAACACCATGTCGCCGGGCACCAACGCGGTGATGTTGTCTCCCACGACACGATAGCCACCGCCTTTCAGAACCAGAATGAGTTCGAACTCGGGGTGGAAATGCCACGGGCACTCGTAACCCTTTGCACGCCAGTCCTTGCACACGAAGCCCTCCTCCGGAGAAGCGATCAGTTTTTGAAAAATTGGCTTCATCCTCGGGTCCGGATTGGAACGACGAATATTGGAAGCCTCTCAGATGGCGCCCGACCCATCCAGGGTCGATGAGAAAATGCCGCCGGAGGCGCCGTTACCAAGAGCTTGCGATTCGCGAACAACGCGCACGCCACCACGCCGCCCTTCTACACACAAAGCTCCCCTGCGCGGATCACCGCGCCGCGGTGAGCGCCATGCAGCCCGCCACCGCCAGCGCGCCGCCGACAATTGCCCTGCGCGAAGGCCGGTCGCCCTCGATCCAGAATGCAATCGGTATCGCCAAGAGGGGCGCGGTCGCGGCGATGGGCAGGACAATCCCGCTTGGCGTCGTGGCGAGTGCCCACTGGTAACATCCCACGCCGAGCACGGGACCCGCGATCCCGTTGCCCAGCATCCACAACCGGCTGGCACGCCGATCGGCAACAGTCGCGCCCGGGGATCCGGATATCCGGCCAAGCATCCTCAGCACCACGAACCACAGGATGACAAACACCAGGCCGGCAAGTATCCGGTGATAGGCCGCGGTGAGCCCGAAGTTGAGATTGTTGACGCTCTCGCCGGCGACACTTGCGACATTCACAGCCTTCCGGCTGACAAGCGCGCCAATCCCCTGGCCGCACGCGGACAGGAAGCCCAGCACGAAGCCCAGCGCGCGAACCTTCACGCGCGGCGGGCTTTTCCGGTCCGGCATGATCGCCGTCGCCACCCCGACAAGAATGAATGTTCCCCAGAGAATTTGCGCGGCCGTCAAACGCGTGCCCAGCCACAGCCATTCCCCCAGGGCAGCCACAGGCGCGGCGAGACATTGCGTGAGGAGAACCGTGAGCCGCGAGCCGAGCAGCGGAAGCGCCGCGTATCCGGCGATGTCTCCGAGTCCCATCCCGATGATCCCGCTCAGCAGAAACCACGGTGTGCTCACGCTTGTAAAACCGCTGCCCGCCGTATGGGCAAACACCCCAAGCAGCACGACGGCAATGACGAGCCGGCCGACATTGGCTGCCGCGGATCCGAACGCGCGCACGCTGCGGTTAGCGCAGGTGGCATTCAGCGCAAAGAAAAATGAAGCGAGGAAAGAGGCGAGCATCGTTACGCCGGACTTTCGTCCCTAAAAGGGCCATCGTGCGCGCCAGGGTTTCCTGCGTTCGGCTCTCTGTTTGCATCCCAGAACATGACGGCAAACAGGCGGATTTCTCTCACCCAGGGTGTGAACGTGTTGCAACGCCTGACGTGGTTGAACACCCTGCAAAGAAGATCGGGGAAAGCTCGGAGGATCAGAGAGCGATGATCTCGTCCATGCGCCGGACGAGGTCGGTGAGCCAATCGGCGTCAGCTTGGCCCGGTGGGTGGTAAGTCTGTTCGACGATGAGCCAGCCTTTATAGCCGATCTCATCAAGCGCGGGCATCACCGCAGACCAATCGCTGTCACCAGCCAGAAGATCCACCTGGAAACCCGCGCGTGGCCCGCGATCTTCGCACAGTTTGCGGCTGTATTCCTTGACGTGAACCTGGGCAATTCGCGAACCGAGCGTGCGGATCCAGTGTTCGGGCCAGCCGCTGGCAACGATGTTGCCCACATCAAACGTCCAGCGGACCATCGGGGACTTGAAGGCGTCAACATACGCAGCGGCCTCGAGCGGACTGAGCAGAAATCGGTTCCAGACATTTTCAATCGCAATGACCACGCCGAGCTCCTCGGCGAGCGGAATGGCCTTGGAAATCTCCGCGGTGGATCTCTCGTAGGCATCAGAGTAGGAGATCTCCTTGTTGACCACGGCCGGGACGAGCAGGACGGCACCGGATCCGTAGGCCTTGGCGTCGCGGAGGCCCTGCTTCAACGCGTCAACGGTAATCTGCCGGATGGCAGGGTCGGGATGCGAAAGCGGGTGTCTCCAATGCGTGGCGATGACCACACTGGGAATCTCGAGTCCGGACGCGTCCCGGGCAGTGAGCACTTCCGTCTGATCCATGGCACTCATGACCTCGACCCCCGAGAACCCGGCGGCACGCAGGAGTTGAAATCGGGCCAGGACGCTGGGCGGACGCTCACGGTCCACAACCAGGGTTGAAAAGGTGAAGCCTTTCTTGAAGGCACGGCGTGGCCTGCCCGAGGAGGCGCGGGTCAGATGAGGCCCGAAAGCAGCGAGGGCGCCGATGGAGGCGGCGGATTGGATAAAATGGCGACGGTTCATGGGTGGAGTTTGGTCTAAATTCCTCACTTGAGGGGCAGTTCTTGGCGGAAAGTGGCTCGGTTCACACCGAGGGAGCGCAACTGGTTTCAGTAGCGGCGCAGTTGTTCGGATCCACTCGTGCAGGCGTCGATGACAGATGGTGCCGGATCCGACAGTATGCAGTGCCGGCGGCGAATGTCCGGGCTGGGTCGCATGGGCGGCTGGCGCGTGAGCAGCCCCTACCCCACGAGTCTTGTGACGAACTCCCGGGCCCTTTCCGCCTCGGCCCTCAGGTGCACGGCGTTGCCGGGAGTCAGACATTCGACAATGAGGGGCCCGGTGTTGAAACCGCCGCGCTGCAGGCGGGCGAATACAGTGGCGAAATCCACACGGCCCGTGCCTGGCGTGACCATGACATCCTTCGGCGGACGATAATCCTTGATGCTCATCCCCACGACCAGCCCGTCGACCGTCGCCGCGTCGTCGACGGGATCAAGCCTGCCCTCCGAATAATAGAATATGTTCCCGGGATCGTACCACAGGCCAAAGTTCCGATGGCCGACCTTTTCGATCAACTGCCGGCACTGCCGGCCGGTGGAATTTGCGCCGCCGTGCGGCTTCACACTGAGTCCCACCCCCTTTGCGGCGGCATACTCACAGCACTCGGCGACCGCTTGATAGTAGCCATCCACCCACTCGGGCTTGCCGACTCCGCCGAGCAAAAGGCCGGGGCAGCTGCAGACGGCCGCATGGTCGATCAGCCGCTGCAGCCGTTTTATGCTGTCAGCGAGCGAACTTTCTCGCATAAAGTTGCCCCCCCAGATGGAACCAACCGCGAGCCCTCTGGCCCTCGCGTCCGCGGCCATCGTGGCGACATCCTCGGGCGGTGTTTCCGGGGTGATCAGCGTGCCCCCCTTTGCTGTCATGAATCCGGCAAAGGCGAATCCCGCGGCGGCGATCCCGTCGAGCGCCACCCTGTAATCATGGTCAGCCCACGGTCTGGTATAGCAGCCGATTTGCCACCTCGATGCCGCCGCCGCGCGCATCAGCGCCGCGCTGACCGACGCGAGGACAACTCCGCCAATGAACTCCCGTCGGGTCCGGGCCGTCATGCCGGACGAGTGCGGTTTCCCAATGATCGGGGCGCAAGGCACACTACCAGGCTTGGTCGCTGGTGCGCCACAG
The DNA here is from genome assembly GCA_011525695.1 of Verrucomicrobiia bacterium. GTDB lineage: Bacteria > Verrucomicrobiota > Verrucomicrobiia > Opitutales > Opitutaceae > ER46. Next base: position 32,324 of record WYBX01000115.1, on the reverse strand, counting down.
GATCGAGGATTGGAATCCATATGATTACGCGGAAAGAATCACGCGCTTCTCATGATCGTAGATCGTCTTTCGGCCGGTATCGTAGGACTGCATTGCCATCAACACCGCAACGGCATGCTGGTAGCCGGCCTCAATCGACGCGTTGGGCGTTCCGCCATTGCGCATGCACTGCAGCCAGTCGAGGTAGTGATCGGGATGCTCAACGGGAGTCACCTGATTGACGCCGCGAATGGAACCATCGCGCTGCGGACCTCCCGCCGCATTGAAAGTGGGGGCGTTCCAATTGTCCAGGTTGAGCACCCCTTTGGTGCCGAAAAACTTCCTCCCATTTCCGGAGCCGTTGCCGAGATTGTTTGAACTGCTGACCAGGAAACCCTCCGGATAGATCCACGTCGTCTGAACGCAATCCGGAGCGGTGAACTGATGTTCATCCTTCCAAGTGAACGTGCCGCCGAGGGAGACGCAGGACTGCGGAAACTTCGCCCCGGTGATGAAGTGCACCAGATCGATGAAGTGGGCTCCAAGATTGTTGCTCGGTCCGCGGGAAAACTCGTAGTGGCCATACCACCCGGAATAGATGTCAGCCCGAAACGGGCGCATCGGCCGATCCAGCAGGAACTCCTTCCAGTCCAGATCCTCCTCTTTCATTTCCTTCAGATATTGGTACCAGTACGGCCGCTCGCCGTTGCGACACTCCTCGATGCGTGATGCCTTTCCGAAGATGCCGCTCTGCCAGAGATCCCGGGCGCCAACGATGCCCGGCAGGCTGCGAATCTGCGTCCCAACCTGCACCACGACGCCCGCCGCCCTGACCGCATCCACCGCACGAACGAGCCTGTCCATCTCGGTCGCGAGGGGTTTCTCGACATAAATGTGCTTTCCCGCGCGCGCCGCCGCCTCAAGGTGGGTCGTGTGCAGGTGATCGGGCGAGGCAATCATCACCGCGTCAATGTTGTCCCATGTCAGGAGTTCACGGTACGAGACACATTGCCGGGCGTCGCGGCCGAACCACTGCCTCACCTTCGCATTGGCCTGCTCACGGGCGATTCTCCATGGGTCGGCCAGTGCCACGATCTCAAGGTTCATCGCCTCAGCGTGCTTGTAGACGCCTTCCATGTGGGCGTTGCACCCGCGATCGCCGCAGCCAATCACACCAATACGAATGCGATCATTGGCTCCGATGGACCGCTTTCGTTCTACGGCGGTCAGGCGTCCGCCGGAGGCCATTGCCACTCCCAGTGCAAGCCCGGCAGATCTCCTAAGAAAATCACGTCGCGGCATCACGGCCATGGCAGCAGAGGATGATTTGTTTTTCATGACTGATGGGGAGACGATCGCTGGCATCCTTCGATTCAGGCGTTGGAAGCCAGGGAAATCCGGCGGCCGGTTCTGGCGGACTCGTAGCACGCAGCCAGCACACGCTGGCTCTGGAGCCCGATTTGCGCGTTGTTCGCCGGCTCACGTCCGTCAAGCACGGCCTGGCTGAACTCCTCGATTTCGGCCTCGTAGGTGTTCTTCGGCGCAGGGTCGATCGGCACTGCCGCGGCTGTTGATCGTAGCTGCTGCGCATCATAGCCCGCGGCGGTCTCCCTTAGGCACGCGACCATTTCGCCCCGGTCGCCCTGGCCGATTGTACCTCGCGCCAGGATGCTTCCCTGCGAACCGTAAAGCTCGAGCGCGTTGAGGCTGCTCTCATCAGGGATGCAAAAGAACGCGTCCACTATCCCCAGCGCCCCATTGGCAAACTGCAGGGTGACCACCGCGCTGTCCTCAACCTGGTATCCATGCACGGTTGTATTGATCGCGCAGCTCAGAGCGCTGGGCGGGCCCATGAGCATCTCCAGGAGGTCGATGCAGTGGCCTCCCATGTCCATGAGCGATCCTCCGCCGCCAAGCACCGGATCCTGCCGCCACGAGTCCTTTATCGGCGGATACCAGCACGACAGTTGCGCGCGGGCGAGGACCGGCCGGCCCAGCCGGCCCGACTGAATCAGCTGGAGCGCCGCGCGGTGCTGGGCGTGGAAGCGCATCATGAAGGCCGTGCCCAGCTTCACCCCGGCATCGCGGCACACGGCGATCATCTTTCCGGCCTCCGCCACCGTCATGCCGAGCGGCTTCTCACAGAGCACATGCTTGCCGGCCCTGGCGGCCGCCGACGCCTGCACGAGATGCACGCCTGGCGGCGTGGCGATGTACACCGCGTCGATGTCGCTTTGCAGCAGCGCCGCAACGCTGTCCGCTGCGCGGACCCCAAAGGCACGGGCCACCTCGGCGTTGGCCGCGGGGTTCAAATCGCACACCGCGACCAGCTTCGCGTTTTCCGCGGCGACGATTCCCTCCGGAATCGTTCTTCGCCTCGCGATGCCGCCCGAACCGATGACCCCCCATCTCACCTTCTTCATCGTGATTCCCGTTTTTTCGATCGCCGGCCGTTCGCAATCCCTGGCGCGACGCGCCAGAAAGATGCGAGGCTCATTTGGAATACGCCTTGATGACCTTGACCAGCGCCGCGGCAATTTGCTCACAGTGCTGCGGTTCGTACGTGGGATAGGCAAAGCAGGTGAACGTGTTATCCTGGTGCCACACCGCATTGGGCACGTTCACGTTGCTGTAATCCGCACTCGCAGGGAGGGTGTATTCCTTGGAGCGGAATGGAAATTGCGAGCGACCAAAGGCATTGTGCGCGGTGAACGCCCTCTCCTTGTGGCATTGGGGCCAGAAGACCCGCCAACACGGTGCGCCCTCGGCAACAGCCGCATTTACAAATTCACTGATGGTGCAGCGCATCCGTTCCATATCGAGGGAGATCGCGAGCACGAAGAAGCCGTTTTGGCGCTCCGGAGTGTCCACGGGAAGAAACTTCACCTGGGGCAGCCCCTTGAGCGCATCCATGATGATATGCGCATTGCGCCGTCGTCGGGGCATGTTCCAGACATCGATGCGATCCAGTTCGGCCAGGCCGATCGCCGATTGCATCTCGGTCATCCGGTAATTCCAGCCCACCATATTGTGGATGTAGGAGAGCTTCTGCTCCAACTCCAGCAGGTTGAGCCGGTCCTTCACGTCGTATCCATGGTCGCGAAAGCTGCGTGCGGCCCACGCCAGGTCCTCGTTGTCGGTGGTGACCATCCCGCCCTCCCCTCCGGTCGTAAAGGTCTTGCTCTGGCAAAAGCTGCAGGCCGCGATGTCGCTGAGGGTCCCCGTCTTCCGCCCTTTGTAGGAGCCGCCAAACGCCTCCGCGTTGTCCTCGACAACGAACAACTTGTGTTTCTTCGCAAAGGCGCTGATCGGATCCATGTCGCAAACATTGCCGTAAAGGTGCACCGGCATGATGGCCTTCGTGCGCTCGTTCACCAGTGCCTCTGCGGACGCCACGCTGATACAGTGATCCTCCAGGTTCACGTCGGCGAAGCGCGGGATCGCGCCGGCCTGCAGAATCGAGAAGCTGCTCGCGATAAATGTGTAGCTCGGCACTATGACCTCGTCGCCCGGACCAATCCCGAGGACGGTGAGGGCGACATGAAGGGCGGACGTGCCATTTGTCGTGCTGATCGCGAACTTGCTACCCTGCCATTCTGCGAATCTCTTCTCAAACTCCATGCCGGTCCGGCCCGTCCAGTAGTTTACCTTGCCGGATCGCAACACCTTCTCAACCGCCTTGATCGCGGACTCGTCGAACGAGGGCCAGTGCGGGAGCTTGTCGCGCACCGCGGCTTCTCCGCCATCGATTGCGAGCCTGCCCGATCGCAATGTCTTGGGACCAGTTGGCGCCGATTTTTCGGTCTGCTTTTCGTCGTGTGATGTCGGTGTTTTCATGAGTGTGCCTTGTGCCCGCAAAAGATTCCTTCGCTGATATTAGCGCACACGCCGGAGCCCCTCTACCCCATTCCCGACAATTGCTGATACTTTTCAGCCCGAAAGAATCGGGGCCTCTGCGGTCTTCATTCCTCAAGGCCCACCGAAGCCGACAATGCACAGCCGGACGCATCGCGGTCGAACTTCAGGCGAACGGCTTCGCGTGCTGCGCCACATGGACCGATGGGAAATCGGATTCCACCGCCCAATGAGGCGCACGAATGCAATGCACACCCTTCAGAAACGAAACCGCGACTTTCGCATCACAGTTCACCCAGATCGAAGTGCTGCAAAATACCCGGAAGGATGAACCATTTCACATTCAGCGACTCATAGTTTCGGTCCCTCACAATGTCGGCAAACGTGAAACCTCCGGTCCACCCGCACCCGGAGATCCGAGGATCGAGAATCGCCGCGAGCTTCGCGTGAACCCCCATCCGGCCATTGCCATACAGGTGCACACCTTGCGTCTCAAGGTCCGGCCACTGTGACAACACATCCAATGCAAGCAATGTCTCATAGGTGTGCAGCGCGATCAGGCTGTCACCAATCCACGTGAGATCATCGGCCAGTTTGTGGTACGTGTCGTAGAATCCACCTGGCCGCCTTGTGTTGATGGGATCGGCGGCCAGAGGGCCGACACCTGCAAGATTGACCACGAATACCGCCCTGCCCTTGCCACACTCCTTGCGCAGCCAGTCGGCATGTCGCGAGAGCGCCCGGGTTCCGTCGTCCCAGATTGCGATCGTGACAGGCAGGGTTGCCGGCCGTTGGCGCGGGCGAACCAGCATGCCAAGATTGGCCAGATTGCGCTGCGTCCACCAGTAGGCGATATCGACCTCGAAGTCCTCGATCACGGTGTTCCGCTCGATGACACGTGGATTCAGATCACAGGCTTCGCGACCGTTGAACACCTGCGTACGCAGCCACTGGAGCTCCTGCGTCCTGCGGTCGGCCACCGGCACCTTGCTGCGACGGTCCTCGGCTTCCTTCAGGCGTGCGAGCGTGGCCTCGAACACAAACTCCGCACCGGCCAGTTCACCGCGCACTTGCCCGGACTCGGTGCACTGAAGATCTTTCTCCGGGAACGGGCTCGACTGGAAGTCGGTAAGGTCGACATCGCGTCCCAGCAGGTGCTTCGCGAAAAAACGCGCGGCCGCTTTCTGCAGCACCGGTGTGTAAGTATGCGTTGACTCAACCTCGACGAACTCAAGCGCATCCGTCCGATTGAACAGGTCCCAAATCCGGCGCACTCGCGACACTGTGCGGCGGGTGCCTTCGATCGGAAAGAAGTCGGCGGTGACGGCGAGCACGCATACCGGCTTCGGGGCGACGGCCAGCAGGATGTCCTCATGATCGTACCCCGCGCTCGTGAAACCCGGCCATATCTGCTCGGCGTCCTGCGCCTGGCCGGTGCGCTGGTAGGAATCGCGGTTCATGATGAATGTCGCCGGAGCCGCCGCCGCAATCCGCGGATCGGCGAGCATCACCAGGCTTGTCTGGGTGCCGCCACCGGAACTGCCCGTGACACCGATTTTCTCCGGATCAATCTCGGTCCGGGTGAGCAGATAGTCGATCCCGCGCATCGCGTCGTGCAGGAAATAGCGGCCGAGGCTGTCCCCAAGAAAACGCGATTGCGCACCGGCGTAATCGTGCTCGCCCGTGCCGGCCCGAACCGTCGGCTGTTTCAAGTCGGCCTCGTAATAGCTTAACCGCTCCCCCTGTCCAATGGGATCCACGGCGAACACGATCAAGCCCGCCTCCACGAGTGTCTGGCAGAGACTCTGGTATACCGGCGCCGATTTTCCCGTGGCATTATGACCCAGGAGGACCAACACTGCCGCCGTCCGGCGGCCATTGCGCTGCGACGGCATGTAGAGATTGGCCGTCACATAGTGTTTCGGCCGCGACTCGAAGATCACTTTCTCGATCACAAAGCCGCGCCCCTGCACGGCTCCGGTGATCCGCGCATTCAGCGGCGTGTCGGATGCCGGCAGTCCGCCGAGACTGGCCACCAGGTTCCGGCGGAGTTCCTGCTGCCGGCGCTTGACCGCATCAGGCGTTTGCACCGCGTCACGCGCGGCATCACCGGCTGTGAAATGCCGCCGCGAGCGCTCGTATATGTGATCTTTGAGCTGACTGCCGGCATGGGTGTAGTCGAGGACGTAGTTGTCGAGCCGCTCAAATGCCGGCGACGTGGCCTTGGCTTGAGATTCGTTGGCGATCTGCCCGTCCACCGGGCAGAGGACCAACGCGGCGAATACTGCGCCCCGGAGGAGATCACGCGGGCGGTCCTTCATAAGGTTGAACGGATTTGTGACCGGCGATGTGCTCATGGAAAACTGGACTTGCATGGAGCGGCACATACCGCCGCTCATGTGAGGGGAAACGGTTTACCGCGAAACGGGCGGAACGACGTCTTGGCGGGATGTGTTCCTCCGGTCATCAACCTGCGTCTGTGCCTCGATGCTGTTCCTCTCCAGCACGATTCCGCCCACGTGTTCCTCGATAAGAATGCCCGCGGTCTGTTTTTGTTCCGCAGCGGGCCGGGTATCCCTGATCACGTTGCTCTTGAACAGCAGGTCGCGCGTGTAGCCTCTGACCCGAATGCCCGCGGCGTCGGACTCCTTCCCGTTGTTTTCAATCAGATTGTTTTCCAGCCGGTTTCGGTGGCCGGCATTTCCGAGGCTCTCGTTTCGGAAGTGCACCCCGTCCCGATGGTTCCCTCTCACTTGATTCTCTTGGAGCAGGTTGTCCGAGTCCTTGTGGCCGATTGAAATCCCATAGCGGCCATTACCCTCCAGGATGTTTCTCTCGAACAGGCCGTGTCGCACTCGCCAGCATAGATACAACCCGTCCTGACCATTGAGTCGGGCGACGCATTCCTGAATCACGGGACGCTGGGATCCGCTTCCGGGGTGCAACCCCAGCGCAGCGTTCCCCTCGATGACGCACTCGCGAACCGTGACATCGTTGGATTGCTGGAAGCTGATACCGTCGCCGTTGTAATCGCGCACCACGCAGCGCTCGATCACAGTGCCGAAGCCCCGATAAAGATAGATTCCGCCGCCCCGGCATCCGTCGATCAGGAAGGGATTTTCCGCCTTGTTTCCCTCCACAACGAGATCTTCGATCCTTGCCCCGTCAATGTCGTAGCCGCTGATGATCGGAAACACCGTCGCAGCCTTCGCATTCTCCCTCACCATGCAGTCGTCAGAGAGCGGTTTGCTGATCGAAAATGTATTGCCATTCCTGCCTGTGATCCGGGCCACTGTGATTTCCCATTCCCCCGTTCCGTCATCCCATATCCTGATGCCGTCACCAACCTTGAACCCGTTCGGATCCATCAGCGTGATCTGCTCCTCTCCGTAATCACCGTCGAGTGCCAGCAAGGACACCACAGCCGGGGCTTTTTTCAGGACCGTTTTGACCCCGGCGCCTCGCACAACGACATTCGACCGAAGGTGAAGCGAATCGCGCATCAGGTATTCCCCCTCTCCGATTTCGACCACGCCGCCTCCAAGCCCAGCCATGTAATCCACCGCAGCCTGCAACGCCCGGTTGTCGTTCCCAACAATGTCCGCCTCCCTCTGGCCTACCGTGATGCGTGCCACCTCGTTCATCTTCGAGCGCATCGCCCGCGGCAGTTGCTGTTCCTCCGGGCGTGGGGAGAAGTCGATTGCCGCATCGACCGGCAATGAAAGTACGGTGCCTGCAAGGAGCAGGAACGTGAACGGGAATGGTTTCATGTGTTATGCCCTTTCAAGAATGTCCAAGCACCTCAGCCCCAATTACGCTCCATCTCCCATCGCAGGAGCAATGGGAGATTTGATGCGCATCCCAGCCCTTCGCCCGTCCTTGGTTATGTCCAAGGACAGCTTTCATGAAGGACTACGGGGACTGGCGGGAAGCCACACTCGGAAGCATTCTGTCCATCCGCCGGATTAGAAACTGAACGTGTTGGTCAGGTACCAGCGCCGCTCCGGTGCAAGGCGGGCGACTGCGATTTCGCCCGTTGGCTGGGAAGTCACGCCGATGATGTCCCCCTCGCCGATAGCGTTGCGAACATTGAGTTGTGCCTTCCACAAAATCCGATTATCCCATATCTTACGGGTGTATCCCGCAAAGAAGTCCACGTTGGTCTCCGCCGGTCCGTAGTAGGGATTGTTGAGATCGGAGACGGCGAGGCCGTCGGAATTGTAGTTGGATGGATAGCCAATCGCGAACTTGTCCTGCCAGCGCACTCCGGTGCCGACACTCCAGCCCTTGAATCGGCCCTCGCGGTTGAATTCGTAGCTGCCGACAAAATTGGCGCGCCACTTCCGCTGTTCCGGACTGACGGTGCCCTCTGTAGCCAGTATTTGGTTGAAGGGGCCATAGACAAAGGCATCGAGATAGGGACCTCTTAGTTCAACCCCGGGGCTCAAGGGCACGCCCGGATAGGTCGTGGGATACTGGCCATGAGGGAGATTGCGCTGTGTGTCCCAGACGGGCTTCAAGCGCGCGACGAACTCCTTTGTAATCGGCGCGAGGTTGGTCTGGACGGTTTCCTGCTTGGCGACATTCAGAATAAACCGCCACTGGGGGGTGGGATTGAATGCGAATTCGGCCTCCGTGCCCTTCGCGACAAAGTCCGTGGTGTCGGTGCGGCCCGCAAGGTTGGTGTAGGTTGCCGTGCGACTTCCGGAAACTCCGGGAACCCAGTTTCCCGTTACCTTCCACTGCCAGTCGTCCTTTACGTTGGAAGGAAGCACCGCAAACATCTTTTCGACCTCCGCCATGCGGTCGACGGTGGGATCCGACACCCACGCAAGATTGCCGCCGAAGAGGATGTTCGTGACGATTCGATTGAGCACGGCACTGTTATAGCTCGCTGACTTGCCGCTCGTCTCGAACCGATTCAGACGCATGTTGAAGCGGCCATCCAGGAACGAAAGGTTAAATCCGACCTCCTCAGTTTCACCCTCCGGCGAACCGAGCGACTGGTTATACATGTCCACGCGACCGGAGGCAGGCGTGAAATTCTCCGCCACATTGACAAACACGCTGCCGTCGATGCCGAAGGGCAGGCGGGCGAGCTTTTGCGGCCAGCGCAGGACCGCGCTGCCGGACTTCACTTCCTTGCTGCCACGCGGCGGAGGCGTCGAATCGAAGGAAAAATCGTTCAACCCATGGCGGATTTTCTCGACATTGGAGCCGGCGACAAGGCTGCGGCTCTGGAAGTAGCCCTCATCGCGACGCCAGCCCAAAGTGGTCACAAGATGCTCGTCGAGCCAATGGCTTTGGAGAACAAACGCCTTCGATTTGATGACGGTCCGCGAAGCCGAACCGCTGCGGGTGATCTCCTGGACACGCGCCGTGCCCATCTTGAAATCTCCCTGCGCGGTTGAGCCTGCCGGAGCATCGAAATATTCCGTCTGCAACTCCTGTCCATTGACCAGAACGGGAACCGATATCGGATTCAACCTGAGCGGACTTCCATCCAGTATCGAATCGCCGAGATATACGATCATTGAAGCCTGGCGCTCGCTGGCAAGCCGGTTGGCGCTTATCGCATCGGCGATTGTTCCGGCCCAGTACAGCTGGCTCAGATAGGAGAGCGAGTCCAGTCTGCTTCGGTCCCAGAGTCCGGTCAGAGTGTGCCGTCCGAGCCACTTGCCCAGACGGGGACTGACGTCCTTGAAATCATATCGTGCAAATCCGGTGGCCCGGGTGGACTCCCGCTCCGAGCTGAGATAACTGCCGGACGGGAGAGCCAGCATATACGGGCGTCCCAGATTGGGGTTGGGTTTGCCTGTTGGCAGTGTAACCATCGTATCGATTCGGACGGCCCCATTGCCAAGCCATCCCATGAACGCCTTGTCGTCCATTCGGTCATAGCGTTCGCCATAGTAGGCAAGCTCGATACCCAAGCGATCCTTCCAGGCCAACTGCTCGATCGAAACATTGAAGTTGTGAAAGCTTTCACGCTGGCCGCCAACCTCATCGAGCATGCGATTCTTGAAATCGAATGCATCAAAATCAGTAAAACCCTGCAGTTTCATACCGGCGGGACGGCGGCCATCGGGGTAGTAGGCGGGATTGATCAGACCGGTATTGCGCGTGCTGATGAAATATACCGAACCATCTGCTGCGGAGTCGCGATTGACGAGCGGATGATAGAGATTATTCCGAACCGAGTTCAGGGCTGTGCCTGAAGTATGGTTGAGAACCGCATCAAACGCGTAGTTTGCCGCGGTGGCGTTGGCCTCTGGGTATACGGCAATGATGGTGTTGTAAACCTCCATGTAGCTGGTCAAATATCCCGCACCACCAACTACCTCGGGGCCACCCAGACCCATGTCCTTCACCTGAGCCGCAGCATTGGGATTGCGCGCGGGATCGTCGTAATAAGTCCAGTCCCAGACCGGCATGCCCGCTTCATACCATTCTCTTGCGATGGTGTCCTGCGGAAGCACCGTCAAAGGACGGTTGGCGCGGGTCGTGCCCGATTCGAAGCTGCCGCGCACGGTGGTCGAGGCAAACGGCTTGACTGCCAGGGCGCCGAAAATCCGCTTCTTTCGCTCGAAGGCCGGACGCTGGTTGTACTCCTCATTATCGTCGACCGCCGCAATTCGTGCCGCCACCTTGTTGGGAATGAGGACGCGATTGATGTCGAATGAGGCCCTGATGCTGTCGTTGTTGCCATAACGCATCAGGACATCGTTCGAGTCACGCTCCAAGTTTGCCGTGACGATCGCCGTGTTGATCACGCCGGCCGGATTGCCGGCGCCAAACAGGATGGAGTTGGGCCCGCGATTCACGGTCACGGAATCGACGTTATAGAAGTCGGTCGGAATGCTTGTGGCAAAGTAACCCCGCGTATAGTTGGGCGCACCCAGGCCTCTGATACGGGTTGCCCCTTCCGGATTGGACCTTATGCCGCTGCCGTAAACTTCAGTGGCGTTGATGTTCCCGGTTGCGCCCGAATAGTTGCCCTGGGGGCCGCCGGCCTCCGTCCCGGTGCCAAACACCAGGAGCTCATTGACGTTGTTCGTGCCCAGATCGTTGAGAAAGTCCCGCGTATAGACGGAGATCGAGGCGCCGAGGTCCTTGATCGGAGTATTGAGACGGGTGCCTGCCAGGGTTGATGCCGCCTGATAACCCGTTCCTCTCTCACTCTCAACTATGAAGGGACTGAGGTGGAGCACATCGTCTTCGGACTGTATTGCTGTTCCCGTCGCGGTGGGACTCGTAGAGTCCGCGGCCTGGGCGGGAGCCAAGGCCACGGCCAGCAGGGCGCCCAGCAGGGCGAAGGGGGATCGTGGTTTCATTGCCTGGTTTTCAACATTCATGGATTTGGTGCTTTTTTTTTGAATGGAGGTTCGAGAATTGGGCTTTGTCGCTGGTCGCGCCCCATTGGCGTCCTGGTGCTTCCGAACAGTCAGCGCACCACTCTTCGGATCCTGGACCACTCCGAAGTCAGTACCGGCTAGCATCCGATCGAGAGCCTCGCGCGACGTCATCGTGCCCCGCACAACCTGGGTTCGCACGCCCTCGACGGCATCCGTCGGAAACAGAACCTCCAGGCCGGACTGCTCCGAAAAGCGCTTCAGCGACTTTTCGATGACATCAGCCGGAAGATCAAAGGACTTCTTTATCGCCTCGGCGGCACAGGCCATTACCAAGACGACCGAGGACAGGAGCCAGATCCCCACCATTGTTGTGATGCGTCGGCCCAAACCGCTCCACGGCAGCATGGGTGACGGCGGCACGGCGCAGAGACGAGAGGCTGGCGTCATGGTACGTTCGGTCGGCTTGGGGCTCAATGACGACGCCGTGGGTGCGCCGTCATAAATCGGAGACAAGCCAGCTTCGACGATCAGTTACACAAATTTTCCACCGGCGGTGGAAAATTACCTCAATTCGGCAATGCCGACTCCTTGCGCAACGTGATGACTCTCCCCGACCGCTCCACCCTCACCCCAAAGCCGGCCTCCAACAGGAGCACGAAGGCATCCATGTTGTCGGTTCGAAAGATTCCGCTGACCCGCATTGCCATGAGCTCCGAACCACGGATATCGAGTTTCATCCGCGACGAATCGGCAGCCTCACGATTCAGGAGCGCCACAGCTTCCTCCAACGGGGTTCCTGAAAACTCGACGCGGCGATTGCGCCAGGCGAGTCGCGCATCGCGTTCCGTATCAGTGACTGGAGTCACCACGGGAGATGTCACGGACGCTGCGGTGTCGACCAAGGCGCGATGCCCGGCCGCGACAGTGGCGGTTGCAGACGAGGAGGCTGGGTTCGTGGAGGAGGCGAGTTCACTCCCGTCCCGCCCTGATTCGCTGGAATCCGACGCTCGCTCCCCCGCGCCCACCAATACGGTGCCTTCGGTAACGAGCACCTCAACTGCCCTGTCCGCAATCTCAACGGCAAATGCGGTTCCGACGGCACGGACTTCGACGACGCCGGCGGAGACCACGAACGGGCGCAACGGGTCTTTTGCGACCTCGAAAATTGCCTCGCCGTGCTTCAACTCGACGCGCCGAGATGCCCCGCTGAACGACTGGGCAATCTGCGCTCCCTCCTTCAGGAGGACAACCGACCCGTCGGGAAGCTCCCGCCTTGTCGGAGCAAGGATCACCGCTGTCTGGGGAATTGTCGTCGCCAACATCTTCTCGCGTGGAACACGCCAGAATGAGCCCACGGCAAACAGGACCACCAGCGTCGCCACGGCGGCGCTCATGCGCCGGCGTCGACGGCGGGTGGCGCGAATCTCCAACTCCTGGAAAAGCTCGTCGGCCGCTCCTGTCCGCGCTGGCCGCCCAAATGTTGACCATGCTGCGTCGAGACGAGCGAGCGCGGGACCATGACGGGGGTCGGAGTCCAGCCAGTGCTGAAATTCCCGCTCCTGTTCAGCCGAAAGCCCCGCATCGCGTAGCGCGAACCACTCCGCCGCCGCGGCTCCCGCCGCCGAATCATCCGGCGATGCGGCAGTCTTCCTGGCCCGGCGGAACATCAATTCAGTGCTTCTCAGCATGGCCATGGCCTCGTTCAACTCCGTGGCGGCGCAGGAATTCCTCGCAGCGTCTCACGCCGCGTTGCACCTGAACCTGCACAGTCTGCTCGGAAATGCCGAGCAACGCTGCGATCTCCTTTTGCGGGATTCCCTTGATACGGCGGAGGATGAAAATTTCACGGCAACGGGTCGGTAGCGTCTCGATGCCGTCTGCCAGCAGGAGGATTTCCTCCCGGGTGCATGCGGCTTCGGCAGCGGTGGGCCCATCTTCTATGACAGTCAACGCGGCCAGATCAGCTACAACGTCGATGGGCGAAACGCGCTCGCGGTTCACCAGATTGATCGCGATGTTTCGGGCGACCTTGAAGAGAAACGCCTTCGCAAATTGAATCGGCTGGCTCGCCTGGGCCTTCCAGATGCGAAGATACGATTCCTGCACGACATCATCGACATCGCGGACGGCCGGAAATGCGCCACGCAGATACGATTTCAACGAAGCATCATGTGCATGGACTTCATCCGCAAACCAGCGACCTTGGTCGACGCTGGGAGAAAGCTTGGGGAGCGAAGAGGGAGGATTCACTGCGGGGCCTGCGCGCAGCGTGTGTGACAAACTCAATGAAGTTACAAGGATTGTTTTGGTGCGATAGATGTTTTCATGCGGATGCGGAAACTTGGGCGCGGGATTCGCAAGCGGGCTCCACCTCACACAGACATGGCATGGCTCGAGGGCGCATCATGACCACGCGCCAATATTCCGGTTGCGGCCATGCCGCGTGATGCTCTCAGTGGCACGAGTCATATTTCCGGCAGCAATATGCAAACTCACACGCAGCCGAAGTCCGTCTCCAACTCGCAGGGGTCGAACAGATCAAGTATGAAGCACGGCATGTTTTCCACAACCGACATCGAGCGAATTGACGAGACAGCGCTGCGGCTGTTGGCCGACCCCGGTGTGCGGCTGGAACATGACGGCGTCGTCGCCCGGCTGCTGGCTGCTGGGGCCAGGCCCGGCATCGGCGCACAGGTGATCCGTCTGCCGAGGGAAATGGTCCGTGAACGGGTGGCGCTGGCTCCACGGGTGATTCGCCTGGCTGACCTGAACGGGACGATCACCGAGATCGCCGCCGGTGGCCCCAGTCTGTTTTGGACCGGTGCGGCGCTGAACTGGGCCGATCTGCTGGGCAAGTGCGCGCCATTCACCTCGAACGTGCTCGCTGACTGGGCCCGCCTCACCGAGGCGCTCGACAGCGTTCACGGAATCGTGGGCACGTCGTTGGAGGATATAGCTCCGCAAGCGCGCGATTTTGTCGGACTTCGGATCATGGCTCAGAACTGTCGCAAGCACCTGCGGGCGTTGTCATTTTCACCGATGGGGGCCGAAGCAATGAAGGAGATGGGCACTGTCCTGGCGGCGGAGAGGGCGCTGAAGGATTGCCCTGTCTTGAGCATGGGCTTCACCGCTCATGGCCCGCTGCGTTGGACGCACCTTGCGCTGGACATATTTGTCCGTAGCGCCGGATCGGGAATTCCGCTGATGGTCAATGGTGAACCGATGGCCGGGACGTCGGCACCAGTAACGCTTGCCGGCGAAGCCGCCGTCGGGCACGCCGAAATTCTCGCCGGCATTGTAGTCAACGAGATCCTGGAGCCTGGCCGTCCCGTCATACACAATCTCGGGTTTTCCCATATTATGGATATGCGAACGGCGTCTGCAGTGACCGGCGGTCCGGAGACCTGCCTGCTGGCGGCCGTCGGCGCGGCGCTGGCGAAGCGCCATGGACTGCCTTCCGCGTCATGGATGTGTACAGATTCCATGGCTCCCGACGAACAAGCGGCCGCCGAGTCCATGCTCGCCGCCGTCACCCACGCCAGCGCGGGTGTCAATGTGATCTGGGGAGTCGGCCAACTTGAATCCGAAAAGACAATTTCACCCGCGAAGGCAGTCATGGACGACGCAATCGCGGCCATGGCCCTGCGGTATATCCGTGGGATCGAGGTGAACGACGAAACTTTGGCGGAGGAACTGGTTCGCAGTGTCGGAATCACCGGCCAGTTTCTCGACAGTGAGCACACGCTCGACCATTTCAGAAGCGAGTTGCATCAGCCGCGGCTGCTTTGCCGGGTTACGCGCAACCGCTGGATCTCCGAAGGCAGCCGTAACCTGTCCCAGCGCGCCGCAGAGCGCGCGGCGCAATTGCTCGCCGCTCCCCGCGAACCCCTCCTCAGCCGGGCTGTCTCGGATGAACTCGGCCGGATCGAGTCCCACTACCTGAAGCCGATTCGATGACATGACGCCCGCGGGCGCCTGAAGGGATATGCCGGCCTCGCGAAAACCGGGTGCGCACCTGAATCTTTGAATGGGGTGCCGCGCAGCGACCATGTTGCGCCACCCGACAACGCCGGTCGCTTCCCAAAAGCAGCGGATGCCATCGACGCTGCCTCCATGGTGAAGAAAGATTTGGGTATCTGATCTTTGCGGCTGGCTTGTCTCAGCTTATGGAGCGCACCCGACGAGTTGTCACCGGGCGCCAACTCCATCGCAAAATATGCCGTCTACTTCCCGCCTTATCCTACATCCTGCAACTCCGCTTCCTCCAGCAAGCCGCAACATCCGCCTGCCGAACCGGCTGGGGTTCTGGTTGCTGTCGTTGGCATCCTGGACCTTGTCCCGCATGGCCGCTGCGATAAGGAAATCCTTCGACCTTCCGGCTGACGTTGTCGAAAGGTCGTTGAAACGAATTTCAGCGCAGGCCGGCCTGCAAGGACAGTCCCAGGCGAATGCTGTGACAGGTATGCAAACGCAATCGGTGCGAAACGCATTTAAACCGCACCATACCCTGAATGAGATGCTGCCCGGAACGCATCCCAGGATGTTTCAAGAAACCAAGAGAGGAGCACCGACCGTGAAGAAGATTGGGGCCCGGATGCGTTCCTTCCCCAGTTTGCTCCACAAATCTCCGGCTTTTCTTGGACAAAATGGCTCTCAGGCCAGCCATCATGAAAATGGCAGCGGCATGAGATGCCATTGATCGCACGCGGTGCGCGTGTCCGTACGGTGCCACCCTTGGAATCTATGGCTGCGAACACTGCTCGATTGCGGCGGCACCGGTTCCTACTGAATGCTGCAGGATGCTCAAAGTTGATCGGCACTCATCACGGGAACCTCACGCAAGGTATTCCCTGATCAGCCGGACATTCTCCGGTGGCGTCTCGTACGGCAGCGCGCCGGTGCCGAGCAGGCAGTTGGGACGTCCGCCGGCGAATTCCAGGATTCGATCGATTTCGCGATAGATCCGCTCCATGTCGCTGCCGGCCACGATCCCGGATTCCATGTTCACGCGCACCTTCACGTGCGGATGGGTGCGGGAAACCGCCTCGACGAAGGACCGTTGATCCGTCTCCGGATTGCTCACAAGAAAGGTCGTCCCGGTGGACAACAACTCGCCGAGAATCGGGTACGTGTTGCCGCCCATGATGCAAGGCAGCGGGTGTCCGACACAATCCGCCGCAATTTCCAGGATTCGCCGCAACGCCGGCAGCTCGAGTTCCCGGAACTGCCGCGGTGAGAGGATGGGCGGGGCGGCGGCCGATTCGAAGAACGCGATGTCGAGCCCGGCGTCGGCCACGGCCCGGCAGAAAGGCCCCTGGTTTTCAGCCAGGTGCATCAGCGCGCGGGCCGTCTCCTCGGGCAGCAGGGCCACGTCCTCGCAAAGCCCGTTGATGCCGCGAAGATTGAATGCCAGCGAGAACGGGCCGGCCACGGGAATCCGCACGTCGGCTTCGGGAAACTCCGCCTTCAGCCGCTGGCCGGCGGCAATCACCATCGCAATCCGGCCATCACGCGCCGGGTCAAAGGGCGGAAGCCCGACCGCCTCCTCGATCGTGGAAATCAGCGGCTCATGCACCGCGGGGATCCCATTGCCCACCGGCTTCTCGACCACGGCGCCGTAGGCCTCGGCCTCGAGCGTGTAGATGTCGATGCCAACCGCGATCGGCTGGTGTCGGTATTCGAGATACGCAGCACGATGCCCGGCGTGGAGCAGTTCGGGATCCCGCGAGACTTCCCACGGGCTGCGGCCCGTGAATCGCGCGGCGTTTTCATAGACGGCCGGTGTGAATGGAATTTTCATGATGAGCTAGCCCCGCATTAGGATCGAAAAAGCGATACCTCTTCGGCTTTCAGGAGACAGGTGCCAGTATCGATTCGCTTAGTGCAAGCTCGCGACGATTCTGATGGCCGCAAGAATGCGCAGGAGGCGCAAAGAGGAGTTGGATTTCTTGCGCATCTTGAGCCTTTTGCGGCTATTTGCCTGGGTTGAACTTGGGTTGCGGCCAACGTGCCGCGGTATGCGGTTGCCGCGGGGGTAAAGATGTGGGCTATCGCTCCACGAACGCCGGCTGCAGCAGCGTCGCGAACGGCTCCGCCCACTGCTTTTCCAGGGGGACGATCCGAAACGCGCCTTTGACCGTCCCAACCCCGGCGGCCGGAATCGGGTGCAGCGTCATCATGCCGCCGGTCTTGTTGCCGCGCCCCGCTGAGATCACCACCTGGCTGAAGATCATTCCCTCGCCCGTGTCTTCGAGCGAAACCGTCGCCGATTCCGCCAGCACTCCCATCCCCTCGCCCGCTGCAGTGGTCACCGCCGCCAAATCCACTCCCTCGCGATTGCCGGGATAAAGCCGTCCTTCCGGATCCTCGATCGGCCGCGGAAAAATGTGCCAGGTCCCCCGCTCGTTGCCTTCGTTCTGGTGCCAGTAGCCGGCATACGGTCCCTGGCCAAGCCAGGTGAGGTGCCGCTGCTCGCGCGGCAAGGCGACGCCAAGGCCCAACTCGAGGAAGTGCTCGGTGGCATTCCGCGGGGTCAGGGCGAACGCCACATCGATCCAGCCTTGCGGCCAAACCGTGAAGGTCACATCCGCCTCGATGAACTCGCCCGTGTGTCCGGCATCCGCGCGCGGAAACTCCCGGACCGCGTGGATCAGGACCTTGTCATCCTGCGCGATCACTTCCTGTTTGCGCAGGCGGGCGTCCGTCAGCAGATACTTTTCCCAGAATCGATTCTCCGGTGGATAGTTCCTGATCTCAGCCATCGTGGCCTTCCGCCCGACACGCACGATCGGTCCGTCGAGCATCGCACCCGCCTCACCCGGACGCTGGAGGGAAATGCGTCCCGTCGCGTCCTCCACGCGCAGTTCGAACAGTGGATGCATCACCCGCGTCATTCCGCCCCGCTGCTCCGTCTGCAGCGGAACTCCGCCACGTCGCTCGAGCCGGGCGGCCAGATTCGGCTTCCTGCCCCCGGGCAGCAGGCGGATGGCTTTTTCGTAGACCGCACGACCCTTCGCGTCGTGAAAGGCGAGGCCCAATACCGCTTCACGGTTCCCCAGATCCGCCGGCAGCGCCAGATCGAGGCGGAACCTTCCGGTTGTCCGCGGAGCCAGTGCAATCTTCAGCGGCTGTCGTTCCTGTTTCGCGCCATCCACCGTAATCCGCCAGGCCGCCGCCACCTGGGCCAGATTGGTGAAATCATATCGGTTCTCCACCGGCAATTCGACGCTTTGGGCGCCCGGCCGGATGCTCACGCGATCAACGGGAATCACAATCGGGGAGTATACCTTACGGGTGAGCCAGTAATCCGGCTGCGGAAATCGATCCGCATACACGATGCCGTCCTGGCCGCGGTCGCCGCCGCCGTCCAGCACAAGGGATTCGGAAAGCCAGACGTTCACGCTGATGTCGTCGATCGCCATGGGCGCTTCGTCGAGCGCCTGCGGGAGGCCCGGAAACGCGCCGGCCGGCACCTTCCGCACGAGTCCCTGATCCTGAAAATGCCAGATGAACCCGCCGCCAAATCGCGGCTCGCGCTGGATGATTTCCCAGCGCTCCTCGAGTCCTTCGAACGCATTCCCGAGCGCGTGGTTGTATTCGGTAATGATTACAGGGGATCTGATATCGGAATTGCTCGCGAGGTCCGTGAGATTGATTGTGCGGCTCCGGCCCGGGACCCGGACGGCATAGGGATAGTGCGGCGCCAGGATCTCGATGCCGTCGGGGAGATTGTAAACGAAGGGCGTTTTCTCCGCCAACTCCGTCAAATCCGCATCCGCCGGCGCCGGTTTGCCGCGATCCATCTGGGCGCCTGGCAACAAGCGATAACGGTTCGGATCGAGCGCCTGCACCCGCTGCGCCGTCGCCACGACCAGGGGCGTGATCGGATTTTCGTTCCCGACGCTCCAGATCAGCACGCACGGATGGTTCCTGTCCCGCGCCACCGTCGCCTCGGCCCGTCGCAGGAGAATGTCCCGGTAAGACGGATCGGTGAGGTTCCGGTCGCCGAACCCGAAAGGCACCTCGTCGATCACGTAAATTCCCAGCCGGTCGCAGACGTCCAGCAGTGCCGGGGCCGGCGGATAGTGCGACGTGCGCAGGGCATTGATGTTGCCCCGCTTCATGAGTTTGACGTCCCGCGTGTAGTGTTCCGTGGTCATGGCGCGGCCGACCTCCGGATGGAGATCGTGATGGTTCACGCCCCGCAGCTTGATCGCCACGCCATTGAGCTTCAGGACATCGCCATCGATCGACAACTGGCGGATGCCCACGCTGCAGCGCGTCGTGTGAATTGCCTGGCCGCCCAGCCGCAATTCCAGGCTCAAGGTGTAGAGCTCGGGCGTCTCGGCCGTCCAGAGCAACGGGTCTGGCAGCCGGATCGAAGCTGAAGCCGCGGCCGTAGGGCCGGAAAATTCCGCGCTGGTCTCAAATCCGCCAGCCACCCGGCCATCGGGATCCAGCAGCGTCCCCACAATCGTCACCTCGGATTGCCCGTCGGCAGCCGTGACCAGATTGAGGTCGCACCGGACCTTCGCCCCGTTGCCGGAGGCATCCAGGGTGGTCACCACGGTGTAGTCCTGAATGTGCGTCGCCGGAACGGAGAAGAGCGTGACATCGCGGTAAATCCCCGAAAGCGCCCAGTCGTCGTTCGTGTCGAACTGCCAGCCCGGGAACCGCCGGTAGACCCGCACCGCCAGGGTGTTTGCCGCGCCGGGCTTCACGAGCGGCGTCACATCGAAATCGCAGCGGTTGAAGCTACTCTCGAAGCTCCCGACGCGCGCTCCGTTGAGCCAACATTCGTATCCGAAAAGCACCCCCTCGAAACGAAGGAGGATCCGCCGGTCCCGCCACGCAGCGGGGACTTCGAACTTTCGGCGATAGAGCCCCTGCCCTAAGCGTGGCTCCCGGTAGATCGGCTCCTCGAATCCCTGCGTCTCCCAATTCCCCGGCACCCTGATCCGGTCCCAGGCCGAATCGTCGAAATCCGGCTGGATGAACTCCGCCGCGGGACCGTTCAGCTGGAAGGCCCACGCACCATTGAGGGAAACCTGCCACTGCGGGTCGCGGTCCGGAGGGACAAACGCCACGGCCGGCGAAAGCCCGGCGCAGGACAGCGCGACAGCCAGGAATATCGTCCTCCGGATCGTGCCCGGGAGGTAAGTTTGTTCGACTCCGCTCATGATGAAAGCTGCATCGGCTCGCACCAGGGGTTCCACGTTACGCCCTTCATTCGGGCCTGCCGGCCAAAGAATGCACGGCCGGACAATTGGAAAAAGACTCCGACGGCGCCACCCGGGCTGCGACAATCCCG
Organism: Verrucomicrobiia bacterium; assembly: GCA_011525695.1. Lineage (GTDB taxonomy): Bacteria > Verrucomicrobiota > Verrucomicrobiia > Opitutales > Opitutaceae > ER46. The sequence goes on along the minus strand of WYBX01000115.1, from coordinate 11,825 downwards.
GCGAGTTCGTCCGCCTCCGTCGGCGTCAACCGGTCCTCGACAAGAATCGCCGTGGCCCGCGAATCGAGCTGTCGCGCGAGCTCGGCAACCTCGTGCTTCGGCGCGATCACGAGCACCGGCTTGCCGGCGGCTTGGAGGCTCCGCAGCAAATCGATTTGTGCCAGTGCCGATGGCGTGCCAGCACCGGGGGTATATTGCACCGCGGTAATCGATGGTTCCGCCGCCAGTGCCGGGGCGTGGCGGGCCGCCTGCGGTCCGTCGAGGTGGAATAGCAGCCGGCCGGCAATCGCCGCCTGCCGCCGCAGCGAGGGCAGGCAGCATTCGCGAAAGTCATCGGGCCCAATCAACGCAGTGAAGTCACATGTCGGAATCGTGAAAGGCCGGTCCGACCAGCAGGCCAGCCATTGCGTGATGGCCGCTCCATGGCCCAGCACCGTTTCCATGATCCGCGTATATATCGGCCCCCAGGCATCCATGATCTTCTCCGCCGCCGCCATCACCGCGTCCCGATGGTCAAACAGGTCCAGACACATCCGGTCCGGCCCGCGCAGGTTGACGAGCGTGTCGATCGCCCCCGTCAGATCCGGCGTGCAGACCACATACCGTCCACGAGCGTCGTCGGCTATTATCGCAAGCAGCGACATCACGCGCCGGAGCCAAGGGTTCTCCGGATCGAATGCCAGGTTGGGCGGGTTGTCCCAATCGGTGATGATCGGTTCCTGCCAGGAGGTCTGTTCGGGTTCCGAGAGGGTGAGCGGTGCACCGAGAAACGCCGCAATCGAGACCGGTCCGATGTCGGCCCGGATGCGGGGCAGCGTATCGGCGACAAAGTGGGTATGCTCCAGCTGGAGCCGCTGGGCGGCGAGCCATTCCACCGGACGGTCGATCAAATGAAATGCCTTGCCGCGATAAATACCGGCGCCGGTCGGGGCGGCGGCGATTAGCAGCGGCCTTTCGGCGGAGAAGTTCCACCAGCGCTCCCAGCGGGCCGCGATTTCCGGGAATCGCGGACAGAATTCCAGCGGCTCCGCGCGTAGCGCGCAGAGCTGTTCACTCCAGACCGCATGGCGCCACGGGTTCATTGGTCGTCGCAACGGAGTTCACGATAGCTCATGGCAGAAAGCGAATCTCACCGGCCCAGTTGCATGAGCCCCCAGGCGAGACCGATCAGCAATCCCACCGTGAGCCATGCGAGCCCGAATCCGACCAGGTCCTCGCGGTAGCGCGACCAGAAATTGCTCCAGCGCGCCTTCTCCCGCCATCCTGGCAAATCCAGCAGGATCAAGTCCTGGCCGCACGAGGCGGCCAGCGGCTTGGCTGCGTCCCCCGGCAAACCCTCTGAATCGGTCGAATGCCGCATCCGGTCGAAGAAGGCGTCAATCCGCTCCCGATCCTCGGGCCTCGTGAGCAGGCTCACAATCACGAATGCCGCTGTCCCGGCCAGCATCGCCCAGGCAAAGGGGGCCGGTTGCCAGGTATAGACGAGCCGCAGCTGGCCGGTCTGCGCAGCGTTGACGGCATAGTAGGCCGCGAACGAGCCCAGCGTGGCCGCGAACGCACCCTGTCGGTTGGCACGTTTCCAGAGAATCCCGCCCAGAAACATGATGCCCATCAGCGCCGCGATGGTCTCGGTGAACAGGAAGGCCTGCAACACCTGGTCGACCATGAGGGCGAAAAGCACACCCAGAATCGTCAGGCTCAGGCCGGAGATCCGTCCCACCCACAGGAGCCGGCGGTCGTCCGCCGCGGGGCGGAGATAGGCCTTGTAGATGTTCCGGGTGAACAGGGCGCCGGTGTTGACCATGAAATTGGAGCAGCTGGACATGTTCGCCGCCAGCACGCAGGCGACCATGAGTCCGATGAATCCCGGCTCGAGCAGATGCAGCGCGGCGTAGCCGAAGGCGTGCTCGGCATCCGGCAGCGTTGCGCCATGCTTGATGACCAGGGCCGCCACAATCAGCCCGGTGAAAGCCCACCCAATGGTGCAGAATCGTTTCACCAGCGACCCGTAGGTCTGGCCGACGCGGCCCGCACGTTCGGACCTGCCCGTCGCGTTCATGGCGAGCGTATGCGGCATCGCGGTGATGCCCACGACCCCGTTGATCGCCAGCATGGCAATCGTGAATACACCGAGTCCGCTCGCTTCGTTGTGCAGTTCAAAGAAATTCGCCGGGAGCGCTTCGCGCATGGCGTGCAACCCACCGACCGCCGAGAGACCGGCCGGAATCAGCATGAACGACAGCACAATGATAAGCAGGCCCTGGATGAAGTCCGTATAGGCGGAGGCAATCAACCCGCCGAAGAAACTGTAGAGAATGAAGGCGACTGTCATCGCCAGCACGACGCCGTTGGGACTGATGATCTCGCCGCCCGTGGCCACCGAAATGATCTTGCCGGCCCCCTTGAGCATCGCGCCCTGGATGAAGACGAAAAAGGCGATCGCAAAGACCGTGTACAACAGTGCCATCGCCCGGCCGTACCGATCCTCGATCATCTCGGCCACCGTGGTCCGCTCGCTCCGGCGGTACCAGGGAGCCATCAACCAGTAGAAGGGCGTCACCAGCATGTTCTTCCATTGGTACCAGATGGTGGCAAAGCCGCCGCCAAAGCTGGCCCCCGTCTGGGCGACGGGATTCTCCGCATTGGTGCCGGTGCCGAACGACTGGCCAACCATGATCCACCACGGCAGCCGGCGATCACCGAGAAAATAACTCCCGCTGCTCTTGACCCGCCGTGATATCCAGAGGCCAAAGACAGTGATCCCCACGAAGTATCCGAGCAGCACGATCCAATCCAGTCGTGAGAATACCGCCACGGTTTCGCCGGTCATCAGCTGGTCCCTTTCCGTTCCGCGGTGGTCAGGGCGCGGGTAATGGCATCAATACGTTTCATCATTGAAATTCCAGCCAGGCATCGCGGAACCATTGCAGCACCGGCCAGGGCGTCCGGATGGAGGTGTTGCAGCTCGCCGAGAGCATGAAGCGGTGCCGCCAGGGGGTGAGCCGCCGCAGGAGGTTTTCCGTGTAGCGGAAGACCTCGTCGCGGGTCCTGAATTTCTCGGTTTCCATCGCACTGATGCCCCCGGTGAGGATCATGCAATCACCCGCCAGCCGCATCGCCTCGTCAAGTTCCACGTCGCCCAGCGGCGGGAACGCCACGCCCTCCAGTCCGCCGACGCCGAGCGATGCCATGAGTGGCAGGATGGCCCGCTGCCGTCCACAGGCATGGATGAAGAAGACGCTGCCCGCCTCGCGGCAGAGCCGGCTCGCCCGCTCGTAAAAGCCGGCGGAACACCGCTCGATGTAGCGCGGCGAATGAAAGGCCGCGTCGAGATTGTCCATGGCCATCATCGCAGGAACTCCGGCCGCCAGCATCTGGCGGACAAGATCCAGCTGGACCTCCTCATGCCATGCCATCCACTCGCGACAGCGCTCGGGATGGTCCTCCAGCAGGTAGACCGCGTTGTCGGCGCCGGCCGCGAGGTGCAGCAGCTTGAGCGGACTGTAGAGCTCGCCGGCGTTGACGAGCCCGTCGTCACCGACTTCGCGCTGCCAGCCCTCGAAGCGCTCCCGCCTGAACTTCCAGCGCCGGCCCCGCACGAGCGCATCGAAGGCGTCGAGCTGCGTCTCGAAATCGTCCAGCAGGAATTTCTCCTGCACCAGCGTGGATTCCGAAAACACGAACCGCAGCCGCTCCGTCAATACACCGCGTGGCGTTCGATAGGTGATTTCATTGATGATATCGCGCCCCTCGGTCCGGCGGGCCACCTCGACGTCCACGTCTGTCCAGACTGCTGCGGCAAGCCCGCCGAACCAGCAACGGGTCGGATCGCAGTAGAGATTCCGGCTGAAAACATCGAGCCCGAGCCGGCGGATGAGTTCGAGCTGCGAATCGCAGTCGCGAAGCTCCTCCGGCAGGAGCCCGTGGTTGCGGTGATGGGTGAACCATTGCCAGTAGTTCGGCGCGTAGACGAAGCGTGCCGGAGAGTGTCCCCGGAGCACGGATTCGATGCAGGCGCGCGCTCCTGCTGTCGCAACAGACGGTGTGTTCATTTTCGCTGGCGGAGTCATTCTCGAGCCAGAACGCGCCACTTCGCGATGATTTTCATCGTTCTCGCTCATCGCAATATTTCCCGTTTTCCTGCGTCGAGCCTCAGAGTGTTGTTCCTGCGTCGGGTCTTGACCGCAACTGAAGACAGACGGGGTCCGGGATGCCCATGAGAGACCTCCTCACGCTCTTCGGGACATCTTGGTGGCCGTGACGGAGCACGGCCCTCCAAATACGACGCTCGTACATCGGCCCTCCGAATACGACGCTCCGACATGGAGGGACGCCCTCCGTGGCGTCCACAATCGAACCGAAAATTCCGATTGCGAAGCCGATGGAACTTCGTGGCCGTGACGGAGCACGGCCCTCCAAATACGATGCTCGTACATGGAGGAACGGCCCTCCAGGTACGTTGTACATTCCGACGCCAGGTTCACGAGGTCACCCGCGCCCGCGTGCCTTCACGCGCCTGGGCATACCCGAACGCGATCGCAAACACTGCCGTGAACAGGAGGTCGCCCACTAGTGTATTCCTAAAGAACCAGAGCGTCGGTGGAAATTCGGGATGGCCCACCGTCATGGCCTGCAACCATCCCGCCAAGCTCATTGGATAAAACGGATCGGTCAGCCAGCAGACGCTGTTCGTGCCGAGATAGAATATCAGCGAGCTGCCGATCGCCCCGGCGGCAAGGTTGGACAGGCTTCGCCGACGCGCCACCAGCCGGCCGATGCCGATTGCACCGAGGAAGCACGCCCCGCGAAGGGTCATTTCACCAGCCGACAAGGCGTAGCCCGAGTGCGCGGCATGGTACTGGTTCAGCCAAACGTCCGACAGGATGAGCGCCGCGAAGGGAACGAGCCACCAGCGCCAGTCGCGCAGGTAGACCGCGCCACAGAAAGCCAGGGCGGCGATCGGAGCCACGTTGAACAACGCGGGCTGGTATACGGTCGCGATCCGCCAGAGCGCGGCCGCGAGAATCAGGGCGAGGGCGAGGAGGTGAGGTTTCATGAAGGCGAAAATACTGCAGGCATTGGATGCGGCGCGGTAGCCTCCAGGACCAGCCTCGCCGCACGTTCGGTTCCGTCGGGATTCGTGATCACGACATCGGCCGCATCAAACATCCCGGACTGAAATGGTGATAGCATTCCTGCCTTCACCGCCCTGGCCCAACTCGGCGTCAGTCGCATCACGACGGTTCGCGGAATCCTGATCTGACGATCGAATACGGCCAGGAGCCCCGGGGCAGCAATTACGGGAAGTTCCAGGAAGAGCCAGTCTGCCCCCGTCTCGGTTACGAGCCTGCCAACCGCGCCGGAAAGATCTGAAGCTTCGGGACAGCAGAGGCAGGGCAGGAAAAGCTTGCGCAGGCTCAGCCGGGGCAGGTCGGCGCAAAACGACTCCATCCGCGTCCTCCCCTCCTCCGCCAGCAGGATGGCACACCGCACGCCGGGCCGTTCGGCAAGCAGCTCCCGTATGCACTGCTGCAGCCAGCGCGTCTTTCCCGCGCCGCGCGGTCCGGTGACCGCCACGCAGTGCGGCATCACGGAACCCCGCACAGAGTCCGGAGCGGCGGTCACTGCAGGCTGCTCCGGTGCAATCATCACAGTCCGTATTCCTCCGGCAGGTACTTCGCGGGATCCGCCAGCGCCATCTGCTGTTCGATGAAATCGCCCTCCGCGTCGGGCAGTTCGTCGAGCTGCCGTTCCATGGAATCGAGAAACCCGAGCTCCCGGGGAACAATCTTCAGCCGGCCGCCGGCATGGGCCTCCTTCAGCCGCCGCAGCGCACAGCGTGCCGCGGCCAGCCCCGCTCGATAATGATCAGGAGCGTCGACAATCGCCGTCGCAATCGCGATGACGCTCTCCGGGGTGAGAATCCATGCCTGGGGATCCAATCCGGCATCGGAATCGACCAGCCAGCGTCTCAGCGTGAGCGCCGACTCCCTTCCCTCCCCGAGGGCCCGGTTCATCAGCCGGCAGTCGTACGCAAGCTGTTCGAGGTAACACGTGGGCGCCATCCCGCCGAGGAGCTTGATGTTCTGCACCGACTCATTCGACCAGGTGTCGGCGTAAGCGGCGGCTATGTTGCCCAAGGGGCTGAGGTGCGCGCACGCCGCCGTCTTGCCTTCCATGGCCATGGGTCGGCCGGTGATCGCCTTCAGAATCGGATTCTCGTAACCGCAGTCCTTGCCCGGACCCACGGCTCCGTGCTCGTAGCAGACCAGCGTCCGCACCGCGGAAATCGCCCGGACCACCGCGGCGAACACGCGCGGAATCATCTTCTGTTCCGCCAGCACCATTGCCGTGTTCCCAAACCCGCACGCGGTGTCGCCAGCGCCAACCGCTCCGTGGGCGCGCGCGATGACGCAGAGCCTCTCCCAGAGAAAAGCCATGTCCCGCACCCCCAGCACGCACTGGGAAAAAATCACCTGGCCGAGGTCGCAGTTCATGAGCGCCTCATCATGCAGCTCCTTCCCGCCCACCGACTCGATGCTCAGGAGCTCCGCGCCGGCCTCTGCGGATCCCTCGAACAGCTCCACCATCCGTTCCCAATATTCCCCGGAGCGCATCACAGGCGGCCGCGCGAACTCGCGATTGTCGTTCGGCGTCATCCGCAGCGCGCTGCGGAGCCCGTGCGACTGCCGCGCCGCCTCCATCCCCTCCAGGAGGATGTTCACGATCTCGAGCCCAAACGCGGGCGTCGCCGTCATCGGCGGCACGGTCTCGAATTCAATCACGACCCCGGGAACCTCGAGCTCCCCGGCGCGACGGAGCGCGTCGGAGATGATTTCGCGATAGTGTCGCGCGACCAGCGGCATGGTCGCCGCGGAGACATCCATCGTTGGCAGCGTGAAATTCAGTTCGGGATAAACCATTCCGCCGCCGATTCTCAGACCGTGGCGGGTCACGAGCGGCCTCGGTGCCGTGCCGAACAGCAGATCGTCGGCCCGCGGGATCGCGAGCTCGCGGAATTTCAGCGGAACGGATACCCCGAAGTTCGCCTTGGCCACTGATTGCACGGATGCGGAACCATCGCCCGGGATCGTTTCACCGGCGGGAATGGCGGATGTGTTCATGATCTCCCACTCAATGATTCAGAAGGTTGTATTCCTGCGTGCATTCGGTGTGTCCCTTGGTCCCTGGTCCCTGGTCCCTGGTCCCTGGTCCTTGGTCCTTGGTCCTGACTCCTCACGCCGCCCCGACGAGAGCCTGGGCCCGATCCACGGCCGAACCCGCATCCGGCGCGTAGCCGTCGGCTCCGATCTCATCGGCAAACTGCTGGGTGACCGGGGCGCCGCCCACCATGATCTTCACGGCCTGGCCGACGCCGCCTCGGATCGCCTTAACCGTCTCCACGATAGCGGGCATCGTCGTCGTCAAAAGTGCGGACAAGCCGACCAGCTGGGCCTTGTGTTCGACCACGGCCGCGACGAATTTTGCCGGGGACACATTGGTGCCAAGATCGATGACCCGGAAGTTCGCGCCCTTCCACATGATCGCCACGAGATTCTTGCCGATGTCGTGAAGGTCGCCCTGGACGGTGCCGATGACGGCCGTGTACTTCGGTGTGATGCCGGCCGCGAGCAGCTTCGGCTCGAGCAGGCTCATGGCTTCCTTCATGGCCCGGGCCGCGATGAGCATCTCGGGGACGAAGATGAGGTTGTTCTTGAACTGCTCGCCCACGGAGGCCATCGCGGGCACGAGGGCCCGGTCGACGATCTCGACCGGTGCGGTTCCCTCGTCGAGCGCGCGCTGGACGAGCGCCTTCGCATCCTTGCTCTTGCCGGAGGCGACGGCTTCAGAAAGCAGTTCCAGTGTAGTCATGGTGGTGGCGTGTTAAGTATTGGCGAATCGCAGCGAGTAAATCCTCATTCCCTTTAACCACAGATTTCGCAGACGGCGCAGATGATCGAGTCGGGAAATTGCGTGATGCATCGGAAGCACGGTCCTGATGGTCTCAATCTGCGTTCATCTGCGTCATCTGCGGTTAAATTTGGCCTGGGAAAACCTGCCCTTTCACCACGGGTGTAGAGATTGACGCCATCCTAACAAATGCCACGGCGGCCGGCTTGAACCGGCATGCTTTTCTTTAGGACTTTGGTGCGGCCGGCCGCCGGCGGCGACGGTATTCCCCCGGCGTCTGGCCGGTCCGCTTGCGGAAGACGCGGGTGAAATAGCTCTGGTCCCCGCAGCCGCATTCGAGGGCGATCTGCACGATGCTGAGGTCGGTGTGCGCGAGCAGGTGACAGGCGCGATCGACGCGGAGCTTCATGACCAATTCGGTGAATGACCACCCGATCTTGGCGCGCATCAGGTGCGAGAAATGGCTCGGAGAGAGCCCTGCGGCTCGTGCGGCCTCCACACGCGTGATGTCCTCGGCGAGATGCGCCTCGATGAACTCGAGGGCGCGGCCGAGCTGCACGGAGCTGGGCTGGCGGGTGTTGTTTTCGATCGCGTCGATCAACTGCTCGAGCATGTCGCACAGCCAGCGCGCGAGCGTTTCCTGATCCGGCACCTGCGCGAGCGCCGTCAGCGACTGGTAATTGAGCCCGAGGATTCTCTCCGGTTCGCCGCCGGCCTGCACCGCGGCGCGGGTCATCATCACGACCAGTTCCAGCGCGAGGCTCTTGAGCAGCGCCGTGTGGCCGCCACCGACATGGTAAATCGCAGTCAGGATCCGGTTGAGAATCCGGCGCGCCTCGGTCCGCTCACCGCGGCGAATCGACGCCAGCAGCGCGGGCTCCTCGTGCAGGTAGGTGCTCCGGATGTCGTCAAGCAGCCGATCCTTGATCTCGTGAATGGCCTCCGCCTTCTCGCGCTCGCGTTGCGCGGACTGCCGGCGCTCCGCGAGCAGTGCGGCATTGGTGAGATTGTTCTCGGTGGCGAGTTCGAGGAGCCGCCGGCCCGCACCCAGCACCCGGCGATCCAGGCTTCCGCGCCGCCGCGGACGCTCGAGGGCGACTCCCGCCACGAGCAGCCCGCCCACAAGGCTCTGGTTCCGCATCACCGGCACCGCCCACAGCGCCCGGTGGCACGCGCACGAGAGCACGCAGGGCTCCCCCCAGCGCCGGGCCTCGGCAATCGCCTCTGCCCGGAATGGCCGGCAAGCCTCCCGTCTCACACAGGAACCCGGTCCCGGCCTCCCGCGCAGCCAACGTCCATCGGCATCGACCGCGCAGAGGGCAAATCCCGTAGCCCGACGATAACCTGCAGCAACCCGGTCGAATTCCGCGGCACCCAGGAGGCCCTGGAATACATCATTCGTCGCATCAGGCTTCATCCGGTCAGCCCTCTCCCCGAGTTGAACCTTCGTTCCCGTAGGGGCGCAGTCTTGCTGCGCCCTCATTGGATTCGGAAACCTCTTCAGGGCGCAGTCCCTCGGCAGGCTCGGGGCCCTGAGTTCGTCGAACGGGCAAGACTGCGCCCCTACGGGTGACATGGTGTATGGATGGGATACGTGGTTTCATGGCAGCGCGAGCTGGTCGATGAAGCTGTCCTCGAAACCGGGTTCGAGGTTCAATTCCACAATCTCCGCGGCGGTGGCGTGCGCCGTCATTTCCGTCAGGATGCCCCGATCGACCAGGGCCAGCCAGGCGCCGCCGAGTGATGTGTTTCCGACCGCCTCAACCTGGGATGGAACGAAACCCGGGAGGAGGCCGCAGCCGATCGCATGCGCGACATCGATGTGCAGTCCGAACCCGCCCGCGAGATGCACGCGACGGATGTCACCCGGCGCCAATCCCGCCCGTCGCAACAGTGCCAGGATTCCCGCCGCAATCGCCGCCTTCGCCTGCAGCAGGTGCGCGATGTCGGCCTCGGTGATGGTCGTGGCGGGTTCGCGGGGGTTCAGCACCACTCCACGGCTGCCGCCTTCGGCATGCCGATGCTCCGGCGGCAATGCCTCCCACGCGTCGCCGTTCAGGCGTCCGTTGGGAGTGAGCAACCCAATCCTCCGGCCCAGCCCCAGAAAATCCACATAGCCCGACCCGCAGATTCCGATCGCACGCCGGGCCCCGCCAATGACCTCGATCGCTGGCGGGAATCTCCCATCGGGAAACGCGATGCGCTCCACCGCGCCCGCAACGGCCCGCGTGCCGTTGGAGAGCCTGCCGCCCTCGAACGCGGGTCCGGCCGCAGTCGCGGTCGCGAGCAGCCGGCCGTCATGGCAGAGCACGATTTCACCGTTGGTGCCGATGTCCACAAGCAGGCTGGGACCCGGCTCCGTGAACAGTCCGGTGCACATGGCGCCCGCAACCAGGTCGGCACCCACATAGGCGCTGAATCCGGGAAGCAGGTGCACAGGCGCACCTGCGGGAATCTCCCGCATCCCCAATTCCCCCGCAGCAAGGATTCGATGATCTGTGAAGGGAGCCCGGAATGGCGCCACACCCATGGGCGTCGGATCGGTTCCCGTCAGCAGGTGGAGCATGGTGGTGTTGCCTGCGACGACAGCTCCGGCAAGACGTTCGGGACCTACTCCGGCTGCGGAGCACACCTCACGCACGAGCGGCTCGATCGTGCGCTTGACGATCGCGTCCTGGAGCGCGATCCGGGCCTTCTGCTCCCCTGCGAGCTGGATCCGGGTGAGAACATTGTCGCCCATCTCCACCTGCCGGTTGAGCGCGGAGGCGTCACCTACGATCGCACCAGTGGCGAGATCAACGAGGGCGACAACGACCGTCGTCGTTCCCACATCGATCGCGAGCCCATGATCGCGAGACCCCGCCACCACGGGAACCGATGGATCCTGTGCGGCAGGAATGTTGACCTTGAAGCTGCTCACCACCTGCGGCGAATGGACCGCGAGCGATCGGATCGGCACGACCATCGTGGCACCCTCCCCGGCCGAAACGTCCCCCTGGCAGGCCTTGACCGCCGCGGGAGCCGGGATCACCGCGCCGTTCTTCTCGTGAAATGATCCCGTGACGAGCTCGACCGTGCAGCCCGCGCACAGCCCCCGCTGTCCGCAGCGGGTGTTGAGCGGCCGTCCGGCACGTGCGATCCGTTCCGCGAGGTTTCCGTGGAGCGGCGACGCCGGCGGCAGCCGGAGCTCGGGGCTGCCGTCGGGCCATTGGATGTGGACGCCGTCGTCAGTCATGTGATGGCCCGGATCTTTCATGGCGCTGCATGATCGCCGCAATACAACCCGTTAGATTCATTTTACAGGAGGCAGCAGAGAAAAGACCATGCAAAGCGCTCTATCTGAAAGCGTCGAAGCTCACAGAGAACGTTATAGGCGCAGCGATCGAAGTACATCGCGACAAGGGACCAGGCCTGATTGAGTCAATCTATGAGTGGTGCCTGATGCGTGAACTCGAACTGCGTCGCCTTGCAGCGGCAAATCAAAAGGCCGTCCGAATCCATTACAAAGGTTTCACGAAGGTCGAACCGCTGCGATTCGACGTGTTGGTCGAAGATTGCCTATTGGTCGAGGCTAAGTCGGTGGAGAAGATTCTTCCGATCCACAAGGCCCAGCTTTTGAGTTACATGAAGCTACTGGATGTGCCGCTCGGTCTTCTGATCAATTTCAACGCCACCAAGCTGACCGACGGTGTTTCGCGGTTTATCCTTCCAGGCGCAGATTCGTAAACGAAACCTCCCGGCTATTCCTCTGCTCCCTCTGCGTCCTCCTGTAAAAAAATGAAATCATCTCACTGTCGTCCCACAGAAATTTGTGAAACCGGAGGGAGAAAAGCGGTTCGGCTGCACGGGTTAGACCTGCCACAAGGCAGGGGATGAAAAACAAAAACCCGATACAACCGAACCGTCGGCAAACT